>NZ_JAHBYG010000002.1 GCF_019636075.1 Ferrovibrio sp. | reverse complement strand
CTATCATGCCGAATTCCAGCGCGCCCGCCGCCGCCTGGAACTGGCGCGCGAGGAAGTGGCCACCTGCGCCATCTCCGGCGCCGTGGGCACATTTGCCAATATCGATCCGCGCGTGGAAGAGCATGTAGCCAAAAAACTGGGCCTGAAGCCCGAGCCGGTAAGCACCCAGGTGATCCCGCGCGACCGCCATGCCGCCTATTTCGCCCATCTGGCGGTCGTGGCCGCTTCCATCGAACGGCTGGCCACCGAGATTCGCCATCTGCAACGCTCGGAAGTGATGGAAGCCGAGGAATATTTCTCGCCCGGCCAGAAGGGCTCGTCGGCCATGCCGCACAAGCGCAACCCGGTGCTGACCGAGAATCTCACCGGCCTGGCGCGCCTGGTGCGCTCCGCCGTGATTCCGGCGCTGGAAAACGTGGCTTTGTGGCATGAGCGCGATATCAGCCATTCCTCGGTGGAACGCGGGATCGGCCCGGATGCCACCATCCATCTGGATTTCGCGCTGCATCGCCTGGCCGGCGTGATCGAAAAGCTGGTGGTCTACCCGGAAAACATGATGAAGAACCTGGACCGCTTCGGCGGCCTGGTGCATTCGCAGCGCATTTTGCTGGCGCTGACCCAGGCCGGCCTCTCGCGCGAGGACAGCTACCGCCTGGTGCAGAAGCATGCCATGACGATCTGGCGCAATGGTGGCGACTTCCTGGCCCTGCTGAAGCAGGAACCGGAAGTGACTGCCAAGCTGAAACCGAAGCAGTTGGAAGCCCTGTTCGACCTGGGCTACCACTTCAAGCATGTAGACACCATCTTCCGCCGGGTATTCGGGGCCAAGGCGATGACTGCCCACGGCTCGAAGAAAAAGGCGGCCGGCAAACCGAAAGCCGCCAAGAAACGCAAGGCAGCTTAAGCCGATATTGCAAAGCCCCGGCCGGCGTGAGAGGCTTCCTCCATAAAAGGGAGGAAGCCGCATGATCGAGGCATTGCGTACGCCGGAAGAGCGTTTCGAGAATCTGCCGGGCTATAATTTTCGCCCGCATTACCTGGAGCATGCCAATGGCCTGCGCATGCATTACCTGGATGAAGGCAAGATCGGCGGCCGCACATTCCTCTGCCTGCACGGCCAACCGACCTGGAGCTACCTCTACCGCCGCATGATCCCGGCAATTGTGGCCGCTGGTCATCGCGTGGTGGCGCCGGACCTATTCGGCTTCGGCAAATCCGACAAGCCGCGCGAGGATGCGGTCTATACCTTCGATTTCCACCGCGACAGCCTGATCGCGCTGATCCGCGCGCTGAACCTGCAGCAGATCACCCTGGTCTGCCAGGATTGGGGTGGCCTGCTGGGCCTGACCATCCCCAAGAAAATGCCCGAGCGCTTCGATGGCCTGCTGGTGATGAACACCGCCCTGGGAACCGGCGACAGGCCGCTGACGCAAGGCTTTCTCGACTGGCGTGCCTGGAACAACAAGAATCCGGACATGGCAATCGCCAAGCTGATGCAGCGCAGTTGCCCGCAGCTCAGCCCAGCCGAAGCCGCCGCCTACGAGGCACCCTATCCGGACCTGCATTACAAGGGTGGCGTTCGGCGCTTTCCCAATCTGGTGCCCGACAGCCCGGATGCACCGGGCGCCGAGTTATCGCGCCGAGCCAAGGAATTCTGGCAAAACGACTGGCAAGGCAAGAGCGTGATGGTGATCGGCATGGCCGATCCGGTTCTGGGCGCGCCGGTGATGCATGGCTTGCGGAAAGTGATCCGCAATTGCCCGGAACCGATCGAACTGCCCGAGGGCGGACATTTCGTGCAGGAATGGAGCGATCTGTTCATCGCCCAGGCGTTGGAACGCCTGGGCTGATGATGCCCATCACTTGGCGAAGATCATCTCGTCGT
This sequence comes from Ferrovibrio sp., assembly GCF_019636075.1. Classification (GTDB taxonomy): domain Bacteria; phylum Pseudomonadota; class Alphaproteobacteria; order Ferrovibrionales; family Ferrovibrionaceae; genus Ferrovibrio. The sequence continues at coordinate 195,663 of NZ_JAHBYG010000002.1, read as the reverse complement.
TGGCAAACGCCTTGAATTCCAGCGCATTGCCCGAGGGATCCATGAAGAACATGGTGTGCTGCTGGCCCACTTCGCCCTTGAAACGCACATAAGGCTCGATCACGAATTTGGTGCCGGCGGCAATCAACCGAGCGGCCAGCTTCTCCCAATCCGGAATCGACAGGATCACGCCGAAATGCTTGGCGGGCACCTTATGGTCGTCCACCGAGCTATAAGCCTTCACGCCGCATTCCTCGGGCGCCAGATGGGCAACCAACTGATGGCCATAAAAATCGAAATCCACCCAATGCTCGGCCGAGCGGCCTTCGCTGCATCCCAGCACTTCGCCATAGAATTTCCGCGCTTCAGCGATGTCGCGCACCGGAAAGGCAAGGTGAAACGGCCGCAGCGTGGACTTGGCGACCGGCTCGGCAATCTTGGGGGTGGGGTTCAGGGCATTCATGGCTGGCTCCGGTGGGGCAGTTATCTCTGCCCGGATATTAACCGCTGGCAGCGGAGGCTCAACCGATATAAACTGCGCCTATTATGAGTTTTTCTCAAGCTAAAGCATCATGGCCGAACCGTCGCTGAACGCCATCCGCAGCTTTGAAGCCGCTGGCCGGCATTTGAGTTTCAGCCGCGCAGCGCAAGAGCTGAATGTAACCCCGGGCGCAGTAAGCCGCCTGGTGGCGGAGCTTGAGCGCACCCTTGGCGCGCCGCTGTTCCGCCGCCTGCATCGTCGATTGGAACTCACGGAAACCGGGGCAGCCTATCTGCCGCCGGTTACCGATGCGCTGGAGCGCCTGCGCGCCGCCACCCGCCAGATCAGCGCCCGCCCGCGCGGCGACCGGCTGAGCCTGAGCATGCTGCCCACCTTCGCCATGCGCTGGTTCATGCCGCGTATGCCGGATTTTCAGCATCGCTATCCCGGCATTGCGGTGGAAGTGACGGTGGCCGACCGGCTGGTGGATCTAAGCGCCGAACCCATCGACATGCAGATCCGCGTGGGGCGCGGCCCCTGGCCCGGCCTGTGGTCGGAAAAGCTGCTGGAGGAAACCGCGATCCTGGTCGCAGCCCCTGCCCTGCTGGCGGAAAAACCGTTGCGACGCCCGGCCGACCTGCGCCGGCATAGCCTGCTGGTGCATTCCACCCGACCGCAGGCCTGGCGCGACTGGCTGGCTGCTACTGGAATCAAGCTGAACGATAAGCCGAAATTCGGCCCGTCATTCGAGCATTTCTTCATGTCGATCGACGCCGCGATCAACGGCCTGGGCCTGGCCTTGGTGCCGGATTTCATGGTGCGCGAGGAGCTGCGCCATGGCCGCCTGGCCGAACCGCTGTCGGATCATCGCCAGAAACGCCGCGAAGGCTATTGGCTGGTACATCGGCTGGGCCGCGAGCGTGAACCGGCCATCTGCGCCTTCCGCGACTGGGTGCGCGAGCAGGCCCGCAACAGCAGCTAGACGAAAATCACCGCGATGCCGACCAGGCCGAACAGCAGCCGTAGCCACAGACTGCCCACGCCGCCGATCAGCGCATAGCTGAGGCCTACCAGCCCGGCACCGATCTTCGCCATGGCAAAGATGGCCGCCACGGGCGCCTCGGCCAGATAGAGCAGATCGGGATTGGCCACGAAGCCCAGCGGAATGATGAACAACCCCAGGCCGATCCGCATCGCCATGCCCGCCACCGGCAGCCAAGGCGTGCCGGCAATCGAGGCGGCCACGAAAACCGTGCCGCAGACCGGCGGCGTGATGGTGCAGAGCAGCGCATACCAGAACACGAACATATGCGCGTGCAATTCCGGCAGACCCAGTTTCACCAGGGCCGGGCCGGCCACCGCCACGCAGATCAGATACGCTGCCGTGGTGGGCAATTCCATGCCCAGGATGGTGCAGGCCAGTGCGGTGAGCAGCAGGGCCACCCAAAGCCTGCCACCGCTCATATCCAGGATGAAGCCGGTGATCTTCACGCCCAGGCCGGTGGTGTGGAACACGCCCACGATCAAGCCGGCGCAGATAATGATGGCGGCAATCAACGCGATCTGCCGTGCCGCCTCCACCAATCCGACGGCCAGGCGATTGCCGAACAAGGCGATATCGAAGCGCTTGCCGCTGCCATCCCAAACCAGCATGGCAACCGTGACCAAGGTGGCCACCATCGCCGAATAGGCCGGCGAATAGCTGAGCACCAGCAGGAACAGGATCAGCACCGCCAGCGGCAGCGCGAAGAACGGCGCCGCCACCGACGCCACGCGCCAGCCCGGCAATTCGCTGGCCGGCAGGGCCTTCAGATTGTAGCGCAGCGCAAAGCAATGCACGCCTACCCAGGCCACGAAGAAAAACAGGATGGCCGGCAGGATCGAAGCCACGGCGATTTCGGCATAGGGCTTGCGCAGCAATTCCGCCATCACGAAGGCGGCGGCCCCCATCACCGGCGGCATGATCTGCCCGCCGGTGGAAGCCACGGCTTCAGTGGCGGCGGCCACCGGGCGCGGATAGCCCATGCGGATCATGCCGGGGATGGTGACAGCCCCCACGGAAGCCACATTGGCCGAGGCGGAACCGGAAATCGTGCCATACAGCGCCGAGGCCAGCACGCTCACCTTGGCGGCGCCCGCGCGATAGCCGCCGGCCAACTGGGTGGCGATGGCCATGAAGCCGCGCCCGGCCTCGCCCGCCGATACAGCGGCGCCCAGGATCATGAAGGGCACGATCAAATCGATGGATGTACCGGTGAGTTGCCCCCAGAGGCCGCCTTCCGCAAGCACCATGGCACCGAAGAAATAATCCAGCGGCACGCCGGGATGGCCGAACATGCCGGGCAGATGCTCGCCAAACAAACCATACAACAGGCAGATCAACGCCACGCCGGGCAGCACCGGCTGCACGGCACGGCGCGCCATTTCCAATGTCACCAGGATCAGGGCAATCGCTAAAGCGAACTGGAAGGCGCTGCCATCCAGCGAGCCATATTGATCCAGCAACGCCTTGCGGTCGGCGATGATATAGAACGCCCCGGCCAGCCCCAGCAGACAGCAGAAGATACCGAACCAGCGCTCGACCCGCCCACGCGCCGCCGCGAACAGGAAGACCCATGGCAAGGCCGAGGCGAAATGCAGCGGCCGGCTGACCAGATTGGGCACCAGGCCGCTGAAGATCATCCAGATATGCACGCCCACCGTAGCGGCGGCACAGACGAGCAGAAGATTACCCGGCCGTGCCGGCGCTACGCTATCGTGCATCGATGCTTACTGTTTCACTCCGCTTACTGCATCGAATCCGGCAGCTTCACGCCGGCTTCCTTGTAATAGCGGGCCGCGCCCGGATGCAGCTTGGTGCCGTTCAGCGCCGCCACCAGGCTGGGCGACACGGCGGCCCACCAGGGATTGGTCTTGGCCATTTCGTCCTTCTTGGACCAGAAGGCCTTCACGATGGCATAGGCGGTATCGTCATCCATGCGGCTGGTGGTGAAGGCGCCGACCGGCACGCCCACAGTGGGGGTATCCACATCCACGCCCTTATAGGTGCCCTTGGCGATGGTGATCGGGCTGGAGGACGGATCGCTCTTCACCAGGGTTTCGGCCTGCGCCGCCGAGATCGGCAGAATCTTGATCGGCAGGGTGGTGGCCAATTCCTGCAATTGCGGCGTGGGATGCGACGAGCAGGTGGCATAGCCCGCCACCTTGCGGTTCTTCAGCGCATTGTCGGCCGAAGCGAGTTCGGTATCCACATAGTTCACTTTGCCTTCAAGGCCGAGCAGGCCGAAGATGGTGCGCGTACGGCCATCGCAGAAAGTGCCACGCCCGCCGGAAATGAAATCCTTACCGGCCAGATCGGCCAGGCTGTTCACGCCGGCATCGGCGCGCACCACAAAATGCACCGTCACATAGGGCACCACGAACAGGGTACGCACGGCATCATAGCCGGTCTCGCCCTCGAAAGGCTTCTTGCCCTCACGGGCCTGGGCCAGCAGGCTGGGCGGCGTGGTGAAGACGAAATTGCCGGGGCGCTTGGCGGCTTCCTTCACATTCTGCACGCTGCCCTGGCTTTCCTCCACCGTGGCCTGGATGGCGCCCTTGCTCTCAGAGCGCAGCACCTCACCCAACTGCACCATCATCACATAATAGGAAGATGAGGCGGTGGCGGATTTCAGGGTCACGCGGGTCTGCGCATCGGCGGCGCCGGTGAAGGCGACGGACGCAAGCAACGAAAGGCCAAACGCCAAGGGCGCGAAACGGAAATGCATGATTTTCCTCCCAGGATTTTTGAATTTTATGTTGCAGATGTAATGACGGATTATGGCAGCGCAACCTTACGCAGCAGAAACTCACGGCCCACCTTCACGCTCGGCTGGCCATCATAAGCCACGATATCGGCCGTGGCGTAGGTTTCGGGCCAATTGTCGGGCAGATACGAGCCGGTGCCGACAATATCGATCGGCGCATGCACGCTGGCCATCACCTTGCACTTGGCGGCATTGAAGCCCGAAGACCCCACGATTTTCACGCCCAGGAAACCGGCTTTGTCCAGCACCGAGCGCATATGGAAGATCGCTGCAGCCGAAACCCCGGTGCCGACCATCCAGCGCAGTTCCGCTTCGGTGCGGTATTGCCGGATCGCATTGGGCACATGGCGGTCGAGTACCGCGTAGGAGGATTGCGGGTCCAGGCCTTCCACATAGCGGCTGCCATGGGTATCCAGCCGCACCGACAGCTTGCCTTCGCGGGCCAGGTTGGGGAAACGCTCGCAAACCGCCAGCGCGTCGGTCACTTCCTGGCCGTAATAATCCACCAGCACGGTCATCGGCTCGTGGGGGAAAGTTTCGTGATACAGCTCAGCCGCCCGCAAGGTAGAGCCGGCATAGCCGATCAGCGCATGCGGCATGGTGCCGAAACCGAGATCGTTGCCGAAATAATGCGCCGTGGCATCGCTGGCATTGCCGATAAAGCCGGCCGCCCCGACATCGCGGCGCGCGGCACGCGAGCCGACCGACGCGGCATAGGCCATCAACTCGGCCATCTCAGCGCCGGCGCAATGGCGCGCATCCATCGCCAGGAAGCGCACTTTGGGCAGATCGCAGCACATGGAATAGGCGTTGTAAGCCGCAACGCAGGCCGCACCCAGCTTTTGCAGGTAGATGGTTTCCAGATCCACCAGCTCGGCCATCGAACCCGTGAGATAGACCAGCGGTTCGCCGGCACCCACCCAGGTGCCTTCCTCGCGCACCAGTTCGATGCCGAACTTGGTGTTGCGCGCGGCGGCCACGCGCTCCAGCCATTCGATCATCAGGCGCGGGCACAGGATCACCGGGCGGCGCATGAACAGCGCGTAGGTGACCTGCTTGTCGCCATATTGCTGCACCACCGCCTTGGTCTTCTTGAAATAGACATCGGTGCGCCCGGCGATATCGCGCTCCAGCTCTGCGGCCTGGGCGGGCGAAACGAAGGGGGTGATATCAGTCTGCTTCGGCTGCATGGCGGAGCGTCCGGTTGTTGCGCTCAAGTTTCAGCATTTCGGCGATCAGGAAAGCCAGTTCCAGCGATTGCGAGGCGTTGAGGCGCGGATCGCAATGGGTGTGGTAGCGGCTCGACAGATCGTCATCGCCGATGGCCTGGGCACCGCCCATGCATTCGGTGACATTCTGGCCGGTCAACTCGAGATGGATGCCGCCGGCATGGGTGCCTTCGGCCAGATGCGCCTCGAAGAACTGCCGCACTTCCGACAATACGCGGTCGAACGGCCGGGTCTTGTAGCCCGATGCCGAGGTGAGCGTGTTGCCATGCATCGGGTCGCTGGACCACACCACGTTGCGGCCTTCGCTGCGCACCTTGCGCAACAGCGCGGGCAGATGCTTGCCCAGTTTGTCATGCCCCATACGCACGATCAGCGTAAGGCGACCCGGCTCGTTATGCGGATTGAGCAAGTCGATCAGCCGGATCAGTTCATCCGGATCGGTGGTGGGGCCGCATTTCAGGCCCAGCGGGTTCAACACGCCGCGCAGGAATTCCACATGCGCGCCATCGGGCTGACGGGTACGGTCGCCGATCCACAGCATATGCGCCGACGTGTCCACCCACTCGCCCGAGGTGCTGTCGATACGGGTCATCGCCTGCTCGTAGCCGAGCAACAGTGCCTCATGGCTGGTGTAGAAATCCACCGTGCGCATTTCGTTGGAGCGTTCCGGCGTGATGCCGCAAGCCTGCATGAAATCCAGGCATTCGGTGATGCGGTTGGCCACATCCTGCCAGCGTTCGGCCTCCGGGCTTTTGGCCACGAAACCGAGATTCCAGCGATGCACGCTGTGCAGATCGGCATAGCCGCCCTGGGCGAAGGCGCGCACCAGGTTGAGCGAAGCCGCCGCCTGGCTATAGGCCTGCAGCAGCCGGGTGGGATCGGGCACACGGGCTTCGGGCGTGAATTCCATGCCGTTGATGATATCGCCGCGATAGCTGGGCAGTTCCACATCGCCGCGCTTTTCGGTGTTCGATGAGCGCGGCTTGGCGAACTGGCCGGCCAAGCGGCCAACCTTCACCACCGGCAGAGCCGCGCCAAAGGTGAGCACGACTGCCATCTGCAGCAGTACGCGGAAAGTGTCGCGGATATTGTTGGCGCTGAATTCGGCAAAGCTCTCGGCGCAATCGCCGCCCTGGAGCAGAAAGCCCTGCCCCTGAGATACCCGGCCAAGGGCCGCCTTCAGATTCCGCGCCTCGCCGGCAAAAACCAGCGGAGGATATTTCGACAGCTTATCCTCCACCGCAGCCAGGGCGGCGGCATCGGGGTATTCCGGCACTTGCAAAATAGGCTTTGTCCGCCAGCTATCCGGCGACCATTTACGCGCATTCATCTTACGGCTCCCGAGGCTTCAAAGGCAGTCAAGGCCTTGAAACCGTTGTGTAATCGTAATCAATCCTCAACACAATACCGCGTCCTGCCGCGCAAGACCAGCCACCAGCTCCGGCACCAGCCACACCGGTTCAGCGGCCCGAAGCGGCCATCAGCAGAGCCAAGCCGGCAATCGCTGCGGTTTCCGCCCGCAAAATCCTTGGCCCCAGACCCACCGGCACCACAAAAGGCAACCCGGCCAGCCAGTTAGCCTCCTCGGGGGCAAAGCCACCCTCAGGCCCGACCAACAAAGCCGCCGGCCCGGGGGTTATCGCTTCAGCCAATGGCCGGGCCTGCGCCCGCTCCAGACATACATAGAGTGGACGATCCTCCGGCCAAGCGCCCAAGGCAGACTGCAATTCAGCCAAGGGCGGGATTTCCGGAAGGTCCAGCCGCTCGCATTGTTCGGCGGCCTCGCGGGCATTGGCCAACAAACGGGCGGGATTCACCTGCCGCACCTGGCAGCGCCGGGTCAGCACCGGGATGATGCGCGCAGCGCCCAGTTCGGTGGCCTTTTCCACGATGGTTTCCAGCCGGCCCTGGCGGATCGGCGCGAATAGCAGCCATAGATCCGGTCCGTTCTGTTGCCGGCGGGTTTGTTCGCGCACGCGCAAACTGCCATCCCGCTTGCCGAACCGGGCAATCTCTGCCTGCCATTCGCCGTCGCGGCCATTGAACAGCAGCAACTGGGCGCCGACCTCCTGCCGCAGCACATGGCGCAGGTAATGGGCCTGATCCTCGGGCAGCGGAATCTCCGCCCCCGCATTCAATGCGGCTTCCACATGCAGGCGCGCGGTTGCAGCCATGATGCTTGTCTCGCCTCCGGCAAAGCACTATTCGGATTGGGTTATGGCAAAGCCCGAACCGGAAGTCACGCAGCAAGCCGCGCCCCAGGCTACGGCCCAGGCCACAGCCCAGGCCACGGCCGATGCCCTGCCCGATCATTGGGTAGAGCGCTGGCTGCCGCCGGCATGGCGGCCCTATGCCCGGCTGTCGCGACTGGATCGCCCGATCGGCACCTGGCTGCTGCTGCTGCCGGGCTGGTGGGCACTGGCATTGGCCACGCAACTGACCCAGCCGCGTGGCAACTCACTGGGCGTCAACTCACTGGGCAACTGGCCGGATGCCTGGCTGTTTATCGCTTTTGGCATCGGCGCGTTGGTGATGCGCGGCGCCGGCTGCACCTTCAACGATATCGTGGACCGCGATTTCGATGGCAGCGTGGCACGCACCCGGCTGCGCCCGATCCCGGCGGGTCTGGTAAGCCTGAAACAGGCCTGGGCCTGGCTGGTGCTGCAATCGCTGATCGGCTTTGCCATTCTGATCACCATGAATATTCCAGCCATCCTGCTGGGCATTGCCTCGCTGGGCCTGGTGGCGATCTACCCCTTCATGAAACGCGTCACTTGGTGGCCGCAATTCTTCCTGGGCCTGGCCTTCAACTGGGGCGCTGTACTGGGCTATGCCGCCGTGGCCGGTCGGCTGGATTGGATTGCCGGGCTGCTTTACGCCAGCGGCATCATCTGGACCCTGGGCTATGACACGATCTACGCCCTGCAGGACAAAGAAGACGATGCTTTGATCGGCGTGAAATCCACCGCCCGGCTGTTTGGCCGCAATGCGCGGGCCTGGATTGCCGCTTTTTACGCCATCACCATCCTGGGCCTGGCAGGCGTGGGCTGGCTGGCTGGCCTGCACTGGCCCTATTGGCTGGCGCTGGCGGCGATGGCCCTGCATTTCCTCTGGCAGGCGGCAACCCTGAAGCCAGACGACAGCGCCGCCTGCCTTGCCAAATTCCGCGCCAACCGCGATGCCGGACTGATCATATTGATCGGCTTCCTGCTGGGCTGAAATCTGCCTATAGTCTCGCCCCATGACAAAGCCTCGAATCGAACCCAGCCATTTCGGTGCGGTCTACGACCGCTTCCAAGCCCCGATCAGCAAATTCGACTGCGGCCGCAAATGCGCCCCATTGAATGGCGGCGAACCGGTCTGTTGCACCACAGGGCATGCCATACCGGTTGTGCACAAGGCGGAATTCGCCCTACTGCAATCGCGCACCGAGCTGTGGACCCGCTTCAAGGCCCATGATGCCGTGTCGCGCAAGGTGGTATCGGAATTGCCGCGATCCACCTGTGCGGTAGAATGCAAGGGCGTAAAATTCTGCGAGCGCGACAACCGCACCATCGCCTGCCGCGCCTTTCCGTTCTTTCCCTATCTCAACCGCAAGGGAGAGTTCATCGGCCTTACGGTTTACTGGACCTTCGAGGACCGCTGCTGGATGATCCATCGCATGGATCTGACCGAGCTGCCCTTCATCCGCGAGATGGTAGCCGCCTTCGAACGCATCTTTGCCTTCGATCCGGAAGAATACGACAACATGAAGGATTACAGCGCCACCGCCCGGCGGGTTTATTCCCGCGCCAAGCGACCGCTGCCTCTGCTGGGCCGCGATGGCGGGCTGTTCAAGGTTATGCCCTATACCCACGAAATGCTGCCGGCCAAGCCGGGCGATTTCAAACCGCAGGGCGCCTACAAGTCCGAAGCCGCCTATAAGCGCGCAGTGAAGGAAGCCGGCGGCACTTTGGGGCCGGAGCCCAAAGGCGGCTATCTCGCGCCTTAAGCTTTCGTCGACTGATCCTTAAACAGGAAAGTGCCCAGCAAAATCCAGCGCCGCGCGCCATCGGGCTTTTTCGGCTTGGCGATCAGCGGCGTCGTATAATGCCAGAATGGCAACCGGTAGGCCGTGAGCAGACCGTTACGCGCGGTTTCTACCCATTCGGTGAAATGCCCGGCCTTGGCATAAACCAATAACTGGCTTTGGGCATTCGGCGTCACGAAGCCGATATGCATATCCAGATAGCCATGCCGCGCCAGCGGTTCTTCGGGATGGTGATCGTTATGCGGGCCGGCATAATCGCCAGGGCCATAAGCAATCGCCTGCAGGCCGTATTTGCGCCGAAGCGGCCGCCCTGCCAAGGCGGCGGCAAAAGCCTGGTAGCTTTCCGACCGCAACATCGCCAGCAGGCCGATCTCTTCCGCCGCCTGCCGGCCCCGGCTGCGGCCTGCATCCAGATACAGGGTGCGCTGGCGCATGGTCTTTGGCAGCAGCTCGGCATAATCCTCCTGCATCTCCCAAATGCTTTCCGGTGGAATCGGCTGTTCCATCAGTCGCAGATGCGGGCCGATGCTATGCTCCAGCAAGGCCGCGGCCCCCTTGATACGGGCGGGTGCCAGCAGGTCGTCCAAGGCCAGAAAACGCGTGCGAGGCTCGGCCAGCTTGCCTGCCAATGGGTGTGTGCCATTGAGCAGGCGCAGCCCCTGGCGGCTCAGCAGATCGGAAAATTCGGCGGGGAAATGGCGCATGGCGGTTGATAGCGCGATTTCTGGAACCTGGAAAGGCCAAGTCTGGCATCCTCGGGGCCGGCGCATTATTGTCCCCGCCCATGCAAGCCTCCCAGAAAACCAGGGACCGGGATCAACTCCTGGCCCATATCCTGCTGTTTGTCACCCCGGCCATGTTTGCCACCAACATGCTGATGGCGCGTGCGACAACCGATCTGATTCCGCCGGTGGCGCAGGCCTTCTGGCGTTGGCTGGGCGTATGCTTGCTGCTGTTGCCCTTCTGCTACCGCGAGCTCTGGCACCACCGCGCCGCACTGAAGCGCGAATTGCCGCAATTGCTGGTGCTCGGCGCACTGGGCATGGGGATATGCGGCGCCCTGGTCTATATGGGGGGCGCCACCACCACGGCCACCAATATAGGGCTGATCTATTCCACATCGCCGGTGATGGTGATCCTGCTCAGCCGCTTCTGGTTCGGCGAGCGGATGAGCCAGCGCCAGGTGCTGGGCGTGACGCTGGCCCTGGCCGGGGTTTTGTTCATCATCCTGAAGGGCGCCCCCGATGCGCTGCGGCACCTGAGCTTCACCCCGGGCGATGGACTTATCCTGATCTCCTCGATTGCCTGGGCGCTATATTCCGTGCTGCTGCTGCGCTGGAAAAGCGCCCTGCGGCTGACCGCCCGGCTGGCCGCCATCGCCGCCTGCGGCGTGCTGGTAATGCTGCCCTTCCTGGGCTGGGAAACCATTGCCATCGGCCCGGCGAATTTCGGCGATTGGCGTGTATCGGCGGCCCTGGCCACCCTGGTGCTGGTGCCTGGCCTGGGCGCCTACGGCACCTTCGGCTTCATCAACCAGCATCTGGGCCCCAGCCGCACCGGGTTGATGCTTTACGCGGCGCCGATCTACACATCCGTGATGGCCTGGCTGCTTCTCGGCGAGGCCTTCCTGTTCTACCATTGGGCCGGCGCGACGCTGGTGCTGTGCGGCCTGTTCCTGGCCACCCACAAGCCAGCAAAATAAATGCCGCCCGCACGGGAGATGCCCTGATGGCCTTTGCCTCGTTACGCGACTTTATCGACCAGCTGGAAAGCCGCGGCCGGCTGGTGCGGGTACGCGAGCCGGTTTCCACCGTATTGGAAATGACGGAAATCCAAACCCGCCTGCTGGCCGAGCAAGGTCCGGCGGTATTGTTCGAGAATCCCATCCGCGCCGACGGCACACCCAGTGACATTCCGGTGCTGGTGAACCTGTTCGGTACCGTCGAGCGCGTTGCCTGGGGCATGAACCGCGAGCCGCATCAATTGCGCGAGGTGGGCGAGACTCTGGCCTTCCTACGCCAGCCCGAACCGCCCGGCGGATTCCGCGAGGCTTTGGGCATGTTGCCGCTGGTGAAAACCGTGATGGCGATGCAGCCGCGCACATTGAGCGACGGCCCGGTGCACGAGATCGTGCTGCAAGGCGACGATATCGACCTGAATGCCCTGCCGATCCAGACCTGCTGGCCCGGCGAGCCGGCCCCGCTGATCACCTGGCCGCTGGTCGTCACCAAAGGACCGAGCAACACGAAGCAGGATAGCTTCAATCTCGGCATCTACCGCATGCAGGTGCTGAACCGCAAGCAGACGCTCATGCGCTGGCTCAAGCATCGCGGCGGCGCCCAGCAGCATGCGCGCTGGAAACAGGCGGGAAAGATGGAACCTTTCCCGGCGGCCGTGGTGATCGGCGCCGATCCCGGCACCATATTGGCCGCCGTGACGCCGGTGCCGGACACGCTGTCGGAATACCAGTTCGCCGGCCTGCTGCGCGGCAAGAAAGTGGATCTGGTGGATTGCCGCACCGTGCCGCTGAAAGTGCCTGCCGAGGCCGAGATCGTGCTGGAAGGCCATGTCAGCCTCGCCGATTACCGCGATGAAGGCCCCTATGGCGACCATACCGGCTATTACAATTCGGTGGAGCAATTCCCGGTTTTCACCGTGAGTGCCATCACCCGTCGGCGCAAACCGATTTACCTGAGCACCTTCACCGGCCGCCCGCCGGATGAACCCAGCGTGCTGGGCGAAGCGTTGAACGATGTGTTCGTGCCGCTGCTGCGCCAGCAATTTCCCGAGATCGTGGATTTCTGGCTACCGCCGGAAGGCTGCTCTTACCGCGTGGCCGTGGTCAGCATCAAGAAAGCCTATCCCGGCCATGCCAAGCGGGTGATGATGGGCGTGTGGTCGTTCCTGCGCCAGTTCATGTACACCAAATGGGTGATCGTGGTGGACGACGACATCAACACCCGTGACTGGAAGGATGTGGTCTGGGCGATCTCCACCCGTATGGACCCCGCGCGCGACATCACCCTGATCGAGCATACCCCGATCGACTACCTGGATTTCGCCTCGCCGGAATCCGGTCTGGGCAGCAAGATTGGCCTGGATGCCACCAATAAATGGCCGCCCGAAACCAAGCGGGAATGGGGCGAAAAGCTCTATATGGCCGAAGATGTGGTGCGGACCGTGACCGAAAAATGGTCCCGCCTGGGCCTGCCTGGCAGCGGCAAACCGATCTGGAAATAACCGCAAACCCTCCTATCTAATGGAAATTCGGCCCCTCGCCCTTTAGGGGTGGCCGCGCTATCCTGTTGCCCGACCTTTGGAGACGCGGCCTTATGGCTCTTTGGCAAAAAATGCACGACATGATCTGCGGCGAGGATTGCAGATCCCTGCCCGACAATGAGCGTGCCCGGCTGACGGCAGCCTATGCCAGCGAAGAATACGAGGGCTTGCGGCTGGCTATCGGCTTGCGCTTCGTGGTTCTGGCTATCGTGGCCCTGATGGTTTCGCTAGAAATGCGCTGGCCGATGTCGCTGAATTTCTATCCATACATCATTGCGCTCGGGCTTTCCGGTTATCTGCAATTGCTGTTGCGCCGCCCCGGCACAGACCGCCCCTGGATGCATTGGGTTTTTCCGCTATTCGACATGGCGATGGTCGGCGCGGCCATCGCCATGCCCAATCCATTCGATGTGACCCCGCTGCCACCGCCGATGCGACTGGGCTTCGATACCATCCTGTATCTCACGCTGTTCCTCTCGCTTTCCGTGCTGGGACAATCGGCGCGCATGGTGTTCATCTCCACCATCGCTGCCATCGCGGTTTGGATGGCAGCGACTTTTTATGTGGCGCTGCAGCCGGGCGTGGATATTGCACCGCTGAATGCCAGCGTTGCGCAAATGCCGCTGCTGGAACGCTTGAGCTGGCTGACCGATCCCTGGCGCATGTCGTATGGAGAAATGGCCCGGCGACTGGTGTTGCTAGGCATGATCGGCGGCGTGCTCACCATCGCGGTGATCCGTGGCCGACATCTGGTGGCGCGCCAGATCGAAACCGAACGGGCAAGGCGCAACCTGGCTCGGCATTTCTCGCCGCACATGGCCGAGGAGCTGGCGCGGATGGATGATCCGCTAGGCGCGGTGAAACAGCAGGAAGCCGCCGTGCTGTTTGCCGATCTGGTGGGCTTCACCCGCCTGACCGATGAGATGACGCCGCAACAGACCATTGCGCTGCTGCGCGAAGTGCATCGGCGCCTGGCGCAAGCGGTATTCGAGCAGCAGGGCACCCTGGATAAATATCTAGGCGACGGCATCATGGCCTCGTTCGGCACACCCAGTCCTGGCCCGCGCGATGCCTCCGCCGCCCTGCTGGCCGCCCGCGCCATGCAGGCCGGCATCGAGCAACTGAACGCCCAGCGTGCGCTGATGCGCATGCCGCCGCTGCAACTGGCCATCGGCATTCATTATGGCCCGGTCACCCTGGGTAATATCGGCGATGAGAATCGTGTGGAATATGCCCTGGTAGGCGAAACCGTGAATGTGGCCCACCGCCTGGAGCAGATGACGCGCAACCTGAATGCCTCGATCTGCCTGAGCCAGGCCTTCGTGGATCGTCTGATGCAGGAAGTGCGTAACGATCCTGGCCCGCTGGGCGACATGACCGAGTTACGACCGCAACCGATCCGCGGCCTGCGCGAGATGATGCCGATCTGGATTCAACCGCGACACCGCGGCGATGCTCCGTCGGAGGCCCATAATCTCGGCAGCAGCGAAGCGCATGATGCGGCTGGCGCGTTGCCTTCGCCTACCATCCACTGAGCCGCGCGATGCTATTTCCGTCGCGCAAATCAGCGCCGTCCGATGCCGCGCCCGCAGATATCCTGCCCTGGTGGCATCCCTGGCTGCTGCTGCGTGGCGCGTGGAATCTCGGCTTCTCGATAGCCCTGGGTGCAGCCATCGGCGGCATACTGGTTGATCTTGCCGCCCAGATCGCCGCCCGGCTGCTGGGCGGCGCCTGGCAGGATTGGGGCGAAAGCTTTGCCTGGGCAGGCTGGGCTTTGGGCACCGTCATCGCCTTTGTCTGCTTTATGGCCTATCGTATGGATGATCGTGTGGAATGATATGATGTTTGACCGTAAAGCCCGCGCCGCTGAGGCGCAGAACCTGCTTGCAGATATCATCGCCGCCGCCCGCAAGGCCGGGGCCGACAACGCCGATGCGCTCTACAGCGAAAGCCGCTCGCTCTCTGCCGGCGTCCGGCTAGGCAAGCCCGAGGATGTGGAAAGCAGCGAAAACCGCGAGATCGGCCTGCGCGTGCTGATCGGGCAACGCCAGGCGTGCGTTTCCACCACCGTTTTCACCCCGGATGCCATGGCACAGACCGTGGAGCGCGCCATCGGCATGGCCCGACTGGCGCCGGAAGACAAATTCTGCGGCTTAGCCGACCCGGCACAGTTGGCCCGCGACGAACAGGATCTCGACCTGCTGGACGATGTTGATCTGCCGATGGCGGAATTGCTGGAGCGCGCCAGAGCCTGCGAGGCCGCCGCCCTCGATGTGGCCGGCATCACCAATTCGGAAGGCGGCAGCGCCTCACGCAGCGCCGGCCTGATCGCATTCGCTGCCTCCAACGGCTTCAGCGGCTATGGCTTCGGCGGCTCGCACAGCATTTCGGCCGTGGCGATAGCCGGCCGCGATACCGGTATGGAGCGCGATTGGGATTATGCCGCCGCGCCGTATTTTTCCGATCTGCCTTCGCCCGAGGCCATCGGCCGCAATGCCGGCGAGCGCGCGGTGAAGCGCCTTAATCCCCGCAAGATCGAAAGCCAGGCTATGCCGGTGGTGTATGAAAACCGCGTGGCCAACAGCCTGCTGGGCCATCTGGCCGGCGCCATCAACGGCGCCGCCGTGGCGCGCGGCACGTCTTTCCTGAAAGACAAACTGGGCGAAGAGATTTTCGCCGCAGGGCTGGATGTGATCGACGATCCCTTGCGCAAGCGCGGTTTCCGCTCGCGCTGGTTCGACATGGAAGGTGTGGCTCGCCAGACCCGCAAACTGATCGACAATGGCCGCCTCACCACCTGGCTGCTGGATTGCGGCACTGCCCGCCAGCTTGGCATGCAGAGCACCGGCCATGCCTCGCGCGGTATCGCTTCGCCGCCCTCGCCCGGCCCCACCAATCTTTACCTGGCCGCCGGCAAGCTTTCGCCCGCAGAGTTGATCGCCGATATCAAGCTGGGACTGTTCGTCACCGAAATGATGGGCAGCTCGGTGAACGGCCTGACCGGCGATTACA
The DNA here is from genome assembly GCF_019636075.1 of Ferrovibrio sp. Taxonomy (GTDB): domain Bacteria; phylum Pseudomonadota; class Alphaproteobacteria; order Ferrovibrionales; family Ferrovibrionaceae; genus Ferrovibrio. The sequence continues at coordinate 179,847 of NZ_JAHBYG010000002.1, read as the reverse complement.
GCCGTGGCGCCGCCGGTTATCTGATCCGCGATGGCAAGCTGGCTGAACCGGTTTCGGAAATCACCATCGCCGGCAACCTGAAGCAGATGTTCCGCGCCATAACTCCGGCCAACGATCTGATATTCAAATACGGCACCGATGCCCCCACCCTAAGGGTGGATGGCATGACCATTGCTGGCCGTTGATCATGCAGCAGGATGCCGAGCTATTATTTTCCGCCGTGCGCGAAGCCGGCGCGCTTGCGTTGAAATATTTCCGCGACGGCGTGAAATCTTGGCACAAAAAACCCAATGATCCGGTATCGGAAGCCGATCTTGCAGTGGACACATTGTTGCGGGAGAAATTGATCGGCGCCCGCCCAGGTTATGGCTGGCTCAGCGAGGAAAGCGGCTTCCTGCACGCCGATACGGCGGCGCCGCTATGGGTGATCGACCCCATAGACGGCACCCGCGCCTTCATTGCCGGCAAGCCGGAATTCACCATCTGCGTGGCATTGCTGCGCGGCGGCACACCGCAATTGGCTGCCGTGTTCAATCCCGCAACCGATGAATTCTTCTCAGCCATCGCCGGCCAAGGCGCATTGCTCAATGGCGCTCCGATCCGCGCCTCGGGCCATGCCGCGCTGGCAGAGGCCAGGCTGCTGGCCAGCAAGCGTACCTTCGATCATCATGGCTGGCTGGCACGTATGGGCAAGGCGGATTTCGCTTATCGCAATTCGATTGCCTATCGCATGGCCCTGGTGGCTGCCGGCAGGTTCGATGCCGCCATCTCGTTGGCTGAAAAAAGCGATTGGGATGTGGCCGCCGCCGACCTGCTGGTGCGCGAAGCCGGCGGCCGGGTGACCGACGCCGATGGCCGGCCGCTGGTTTATGCCGGACAGAACCATCGCCACCCATCGGTGGTGGTGGCCGGGCCCTGGCTGCATGACGAGTTGATCGACCTGCTCAAAACCCGGCGCGACAATCTGGGCGACTGATCCTCTTAATATCCCAAGGCATGCGGCAGCCACAGCACGATGCCGGGGAGCATCACCATCAGCGCCACCATAAGCAGCATGGCCGCCACGAACCAGAAGGCCCAGCGGGTTGTCTGCTCGATGGATATGCCCGCCAATTTGGAGGATACCATCAGGTTTACCGCCATTGGCGGGGTGAATTGGCCGATCGCCACCATGAAGGTGAGCAGAACGCCGAACCAGACCGGATCCCATTGGAAGGCCCGCATCAGCGGCAACAGCAGCGGAATGAAGATCAGGAAGATCGACACGCCATCCAGCACCATGCCGATGAACAACAGCAGCACCACCAGCACAGCAAGCGTGCCGTAGGAACCCAAGCCACTATTGGTGATGGCGCGAGCAATCGGGTCGATGACGCCAAGCGTGGAAACCACATAGGCAAACACGCTGGCCATACCCATGATGGCCAGGATGATGCCGGATGTTTCGGCCGCTTCCACCAGGATCGACAGGATATCGCGCCAACGAATGGTACGGTAGATCACCATGCCGACGAACAGGCCATAGAACACCGCCACCACAGCCGCCTCGGTGGGTGTGAACCAGCCGGCCCGCATGCCGCCCAGGATCAGCACCGGTGCGGCCAGACCCCAACTGGCTTCCCGCAAGGAAAGCCAGAAAGACGGGCGCGGCAGATTACGTTCCGATACGCCAAAGCCATGGCGGCGCGACAGCCAGATCGCCGGCAGCATCAAGGCTAGGCCAGCCAGCAGGCCCGGCACCATACCAGCAGCAAACAGCGCCGGCACCGAGGCGCCCGGCACCATCACCGAATAGACGATGAAGGCGATGGACGGTGGAATCAGGATATCCAGCGAGGCCGCCGCGCCCACCACGGTGGCGGAAAAACCGGGATTGTAGCCGGCGCGCGCCATGGCCACCAGCACCACGCTGCCCACGGCAGCCGCCGTAGCAGGGCCGGAACCGGAAATACCGCCGAACACCATCGCCACCGAAATAGCCACCACCGGCAGCATGCCGGGGCCTCGACCGATCAACGCGGTGGCAAATTTCACCAGCCTTGTCGCCACACCGGAGCGATCGAAGATAACCCCCACCAGAATGAACATCGGCAATGCCAGCAGAGGATATTTGGCGATGCTGGCGTAAAAATTGTTGGGTACCGCCAACCAGCCCAATTGGGCCATGCCGATACCGAGGCTGCCGGCCAGCAGCATCACCACGCCAATCGGCGTGCCGGACAACATCAGCAAGACGAAGACTGCGAAGATCGCTAACGCTGTCATGCCGACCGCCATACGCGAATGAGATGGATCAGGGCGCGCAGACATATCGCCAGACCAAGCGCCGGCAGCCAGCTGCTATACCACCATTGCGGCAGGCCGATGCCTGGCGATGTCACATCATACTGAAAGTCGTCATAAGCGAATTTCACGCCCAGGCCGGTAAGAATACCGAAAGCGCCCAGGCTCGCCGCCGCCGAAACCAGTGCGAGCACACGCTGACGATTGGCACTGCCCGTGGAAAAAAACAACTCGATCCGGATATGCCGGTCGCGCGACACTGCGGCACCTGCGGCAGCCAAGGTGAGGATCAGCATCAACGCGGTGGAATATTCCTCGGTCCAGGCAAAAGACTGATCGGTGAGATAGCGCACCAGCACATTGGCAAAGGTGATAACCGCCAAAAGCCCCATGGCGATGGCCGCCAGCCAATCTTCCCATCGCAGCGGATGGAAAGGATTCGGTTGCGATGGACTGTTCTCCGCCATGCTGACACTCTCCCAAATCTATCGTCGCCCTTAAAAGCAAAGGCCGGGATACCCGGCCTTTGCCCTATTATGCTGAATCAGACCTAAGCGGCGCGCATTAAGCCTTTTTGCGGGCGGCCACTGCCGCTTCCGCCTTCTTCACCAGATCGGCACCGATCTGCTGCACCCACTTATCGTAGGAGGGCTTTACGGCAGCCTTGAAAGCGTTCTTCTCGGCGTCGGTCAGCTCAGTGACCTTCACGCCCAGCGCTTCCACTTCCTTCACCATAGACTGGTCGGCGCCGGAAAGGCCCTTGCGTGCAATGGCGATTTCCTGCTTGCCGGCATCAACGGCCGCCTGCTTGACGATATCCCGATCCTTGGCATCCCAAGAAGCCCAAATATCCTTGTTGGCCACGAAGATCAGCGGATCGGCCACGTAGCCCCAGCGCGTGACGAATTTCTGCGACAGGGTATGCAGCTTCGCCGCCGTGAAGATATGCATGGGATTTTCCTGGCCTTCCACAGCACCGGAAGCCAAAGCCGGCTGCGCATCGGCCCAACTCATCTGGGTGGGATTGGCGCCCAGGGCGGTGAAGGTGTCGTTGAAGATCGGCGAACCCACAACGCGGAACTTCAGGCCCTTCATATCGGCCGGCGTGCGGATTTCGCGCTTGGAATTGGTCACTTCGCGGAAGCCATTCTCGCCCCAGCCTAGAACCTGCACGCCCGCCTTTTCCACGATGCCGACAATCTGCTTGCCCACATCACCCTGCACCAGCGCATCCAGGCCGGCATGATCTTGCGCCAGGAAGGGCAGCGAGAACAGGTTCAACTCGCGCACCTGCGGCGACCAGTTGATGGTCGAGCCCAGCGCCAGATCGATCACGCCCTGGCGGATCGCAGTGAATTCGCGGGTCTGATCGCCGCTCACCAGCGACACGCCCGGATACATCTTGATGTTGATGCGGCCAGCAGTGCGCTCACGCACCAGATTGCCGAAAATCTCGCCGCCCTGGCCCCAAGGGAAAGGCAGGCCCACCACGGTGGAAAGCTTGTATTCGTCCTTATACTTGCTCTGCGCCACGGCCGAGCGGCTGAACACGTAGGGCGCAGCAGCCAGCGCGCCACCGGCCACACCGACCTTCAACAACGAACGACGATTGATCATTTTTATTTCCTCCAATTGCCTGTTTTATGAAACTGTTTTCCCGGCTGGAATACCATCGATAAGCGGCATCCCCTGATTTGTACTCTTACAACTTATGACTGCCCCTGCCAATACCCGCTTAACGACCCAGCAGGGCACGCGCCTTGGCAGCAATGACTGCCGGTGTTACCCGCACCGCTGCCTCAAGATTGGGCGCGTAACCAACCGGTGCCCGCTTTGCCCCCAACCGTGCCAGCTTTGCATTGCCAGCCTCTGCCAGAGTGGCGGCAATTTCAGCACCGAAACCTGCCGCCTGCACCGCCTCATGGGCAATCAGCACATGTCCGGTTTTTGCCGCAGATGCGAAGACTGCATCGCGATCCCAGGGCCAGATGGTGCGCAAGTCGATCATCTCGGCCTGAATACCCTCAGCCGCCAGCGCCTCGGCCGCTTCCAGCGACCAATGCACCGCCTTGCTCCAACTGACGATGGTGATGTCGCTGCCCACGCGGCGGATCGCCGCCTTGCCGATCTCGGTCCGTTGATCGGCGTCCACCTCGCCTTGCAGCGGCCAGAGTTCCTTATGCTCGAAATAGGCCACCGGATCGCCACAGGCGATGGCGGCTTTCAACAGTGCATGATTATCCTGCGGCGTTGCCGGAGCCAGCACAACCAGGCCCGGTACATGGGCGAACCAGCTTTCAAGCGATTGCGAATGCTGGGCCGCCGATGAAGTCCACACGCCGATCGGCATGCGGATCACAGCAGGCACGCGGCCCTGCCCGCCAAACATGAAGCGGTTCTTCGCCGCTTGATTCACGATCTCGTCCATGGCGCAAAGTGCGAAGTCGATCACCCGCATCTCCACCACCGGCTTGAGGCCGGTCAGCGCCATGCCTACGGCGGCGCCGACGATTGTGGCTTCCGAAATCGGCGTATCGATCACCCGTTCGGGGCCGAATGCCGCCAGCAGCCCTGCATATTGACCGAAGATGCCGCCTCGGCCCAAATCCTCGCCCAATGCCACAATGGCGGGATCGGCACGCATGGCGTCGTTCAAGGCCGAAGCCGCGGCAGCGGCATAGGTCATCACAGCCATTGCCCGGCTCCCATGCTCTGGATTTCAGTGAAGGCCGCGGCGTCATCGGGCCAAGCAGCTCCATCGGCACTGGCCACCGCAGCAGCCACTTCCTCGCGCGCCGCCTGCATGATGGAGTCTACATCGGCCACATTGATGCCAAGCTGTATAAGCTTGCGCGCTGCCAGCACCAGCGGATCATGCTCCAGGGCGGCTTCCAGCTCCTTCGGATCGCGATAGGCTGCCGGATCCACCGAAACATGGCCCTTGAAGCGATAGGTGCGCGCATGCAGCAAAGCCGGGCCTTTACCCTGGCGGATATCGGCAATCAGCGCGCGAGCGGTCTCGCTCACCGCCCCCACATCGTTGCCATCAACGGTTTCCGCTACGAGGCCATGCGCGCGCGCGCGCGCCGCAGCCCCCTCGCCGGCAGACATCGCACCGGTCTTGGTGGTGGCCGACCATTGATTGTCTTCACACACGAATAGCAGCGGCAGCTTGAAGGCCGCGGCCCAGTTCAGACTTTCGGCAAATGGGCCGCGATTGATCGCGCCATCGCCAAAGAACGTGACCGCGATGGCATCCGGATTGCCGTGGCTGGCGCGTATCTTGATGGATTGCGCAGCCCCAACGGCAATCGGAATCCCCGCCGCTACCACGCCATTGGCCCCCAGCATCCCCACCGAAAAATCCGCGATATGCATCGAGCCGCCGCGTCCGCCGCAAAAGCCGGTGGCCTTGCCGAACAGCTCATGCATCATGCCGGCAAGATCGGCGCCCTTGGCCAAGGTATGGCCATGGCCGCGATGGGTCGAGGTCATATAATCCGCCGGGCGCAGATGGGCGCAAACGCCGGCCGGCACAGCCTCCTGGCCGGTGGAGAGGTGCAACGGGCCGCGTACATGCGCCGTGCTGCCGGCAGCCTGGCCAAACGCGGCCACACCGCCCTTGCTGGCGATTTCGGCTGCGTCCTCGAAGGCGCGGATGCGGCACATCATGGCGTAGAGCGCCCGCAGATGCGACAGAGGTATGTTGGATTGGCTCACTGGCTTCCCGGCATTTATATTTCTAAGGGCCGGCAGGCTAGCCCATCGTAGGTATACGAATCAATTGTCAGGAAGCGCGATAAGGGCATTTTTCAACTTTTGAGGATTTCACCGCTGATAATCATCTTGCGCACCTCGGTGGTGCCGGCGCCGATTTCCAAAAGCTTGGTGGCGCGGAACAGCCGGTTGATCTCCGCCTCCCAGATATAGCCGCTGCCGCCATGGATCTGCACGGCATGATCCAGCACGCGGTTCATGGTATCGGCGGCATACATCACGGATGCTGCGGTCAGTGCATGAACATTGCCGCGTCCGCCGCCGCCCACTTCCAATGCATTGGCATCCATTAGCACCTTGTAGGTGAAGCTGCGCATGGTTTCGATCATCACATACATCTCGGCCACGCGAGACTGGATCATCTGGAAATCGGCAATGGGTCGGCCGAATTGCTTGCGGGTGCGGGCATAATCAATGCTGAGTTCAAGCGCCCGCTCGCAAATGCCAAGGCAGATCGGCGAGATCATGGCGCGCTCCAGATCCAGCCCGCTCATCACCACCGATACGCCGCGATTTTCGCCGCCCACCAGATTGGCCGCCGGCACCCGGCAATCATCGAACACCAGTTCGGCGGTCTGGCTGCCGCGGAATCCCATCTTCACCAATTTCTGCGCTACGCGAAAACCGGGGAAATCCTTCTCAACGATGAAAGCCGAGATTCCCTTGGCCGATAGCTCCGGCGAGGTTTTGGCATAGACCAGCAGCACATCGGCAACAGGCCCGTTGGTGATATAGATCTTGCCGCCATTCAGCAGATAATGATCGCCATCGCGGCGCGCCGTCGTGCGCATAGAACCCAGCGCATCCGAACCGGCACCCGGCTCGGTTAAGCCCAAAGCGCCGGTCTTGCTGCCATCGCACAGGCCCGGCAAGTATTTCGCCCGCAATTCATCATCGGCATTACGGTAGATGTTGTTCAGGCAGAGATTCTCATGCGCCACCCAGCTCAGCGCCAGGGCATGGTTCCAACGCGAAAAAGCTTGCAGGATCAAGCCGCTGGTGAACAGGTCGGAGCCCACGCCACCGTATTTCGGATCCACCGTGATGCCGAAATAGCCGGCCTTACCCAGCTTGGGGAAGATATCCTGCGGCCACCATTCTTCGTTATCCATGCGCTGAGCCAACGGATAAAGCTCGTTGCGGGCAAAGCGATCCGCGGTATCAAGCACGCTTTGCTGTTCATCGGTGAGGCTGAATTGCATGACGTTTCCTTCCTGATTTTTATATGTTCAATTGCCTTTGAAATCCGGCGCACGCTTTTCCTGGAAGGCCCGCATGCCTTCTTTTGCATCCTCGGTGCGCGCCATCATCGGCAGCATCAATTGGGCATATTCCAATGCCTGTAACACGGCCATGTCGCGCATGGCGTGGAAACCCTGCTTCCCGAGGCGTATCGCGCTGGGCGAGCGTTGGGCCAGCAGCGCGGTGAAGGCATCCACCCGCGCATCCAGTTGATCGGCCGGCACAGTTTCGTTGACAATACCCCAATCCATCGCGCGGGCCGCGGAGATCGGTTCACCGGTCATGCAAAGCTCCATGAAACGGCGCAACGGCGTCACACGCAGCATGTAGGGCATGATCATCATGGGAAACAGGCCGATCTTGCTTTCCGGCACGCCGAACGTGGCCGCATCGGAGGCAATCGCCATATCGCAGGCACAAACCAGGCCGAATCCACCGGCCAATGCATGGCCATTCACCCGCGCGATGATCGGCAGATCGCATTGCTCCATCAGCTTGAACAAATCCACCACCGGATTGCGCGGATGCGCCGGGTCGACTGTGAAGGGCGCGCCATCGGCTGCCGGCGCCAGGTCTCCGCCAGCGCAGAAGGCCTTATCGCCGCTGCCGGTCAGCACGATCACCCGGATTTCCGCATCGGCTTGTGCCTTGCGAATGCCATCGCCAATGCCCTGCACCACTGCGGCATTCAACGCATTGCGGCGTTCAGGGCGGTTGATTTCTATGCGTTGCACAGCTCCCGATTTACTTACCAGAACCGACATGCTGTCCTCCCTAAAAAAGCTTTTCCGTTGCGGAATTTCCGTGGCCTGACATCATTCCCGGCTTCCGCCCGGCAGCCAAATAAATTACATTCATTAAATGGCCAGACCGAGAACCAAGAAGCGCATCGTCAACCGCCTGCCGCGCGAACGGCGAGAGGCCGATATCCTCGAGGCGGCACTGCACGTTTTCCGTCTGCGCGGTTACGAAAATGCCTCGATTTCGGAAATCGCGGAGCGGGCCGGGCTGGTTGAAGGCTCGATCTATCGTTACTTCCAGAACAAACGCGACCTTGTGATCAAGGTAATCGAGCAATGGTATCTCGGCATGATCAGCGAGGATGAAGCCTGGCTGCCGGGCATTGAGGGAGCGCGCAACAAACTGCGGCATGCGATCTGGCATCACCTCAACGCCATCCGTCAGGAACCTGGCTTGAGCCGCCTGGTCTTCTCCGAGTTCCGCCCCGATCCGGAATATCGACAAACCACTATCTTCGCATTGAACCGGCGCTATACCTCGCGGGTCACCGATATCGTACGCGAGGGCATGCAGGCAGGAGAGTTCCGCGCCGACGTTTCCCCTTCGCTGGTACGCAACCTGATCTATGGCTGCATCGAGCATCACACCTGGGCCTTTCTGCGTGGCGAAGGCGATTTCGACGTGGAACGCACGGCAGATGCCATCACCAACCTGCTTTGCCAAGGACTGGACCAGAGGCCGAATCCCGTTGCCTCACCCGCGCCGCGCAAGAAACGCCTCTAATATCTTCAGTGTCTCCGCCGAGCCGGCAAGCTGCGCCACGGCTTCCGCTTCAGCGGAAAATTGTTGTTCCAGGCTATTGTTCAGGCTGCTCGCCAGCAGGCGTTTGAGTGCCGCCAATGCTCCCGCCGACATACCGGCCAGGCGCCTGACGCAGGCCTCGACCTCGGTCTTGAAAACATCGTCGGCAAATATGCGCGCAACGATGCCAAGCCGTTGCGCGGTTTCCGCATCCATCACCGGATTGAGCGCCATGATTTCAAATGCCCGACGCGTGCCCACCATGCGCGGCAGCGTGTAGGTCAGGCCGCCATCGGGAGAAAGGCCGGATGAAGAATACGCGCTGACAAACCGCGCGGATTTGGCTGCCAGGATCAGATCGGCCTGCAAAGCCAAGCTGAATCCACCGCCCGCCGCCAGCCCCTGCACAGCCGCCACAACCGGCAATCCACCATGGTGCAGAGCAAGCAGGCCTTCATGAAACAATCCGGCCATGCGGCGTACATGAGGGGTGAGATCGTTTCTATGCGCGATGAAATGATCAATATCACCGCCAACGCTGAAGAAATCGCCATCGGCCTCGATCAACACCACACGCAGACTCGCATCCGCCCCACATGCCTTTGCGGCAGCAGAAAAATCCTCGCACCAGCCTATATCAACCGCGTTGCGCGCGGCCGGCGCCGCCAGCGCGATGCGGCCAACGCCATCCTTCGGTGTGAAACGGATACGGCTCATCACACGTCTCCTTAAAGTCGCAACACGCCATAACCCGGCTGGCCGAACGGGGCGTTCAGCGCCGCCGATATGGCGATGCCCAAAGCATTGCGGGTATCCACCGGATCAAGCAGGCCATCATCCCAAAGCTCGGATGTGGAATGATAAGCCGATAGCTGCGACTGATAGGCCTCCAGCGTATCGGCTCGCAGCTTTTCGATCTCTGCTGCATCCACCGCCGCACCGGTGCGGCGCAATTGCTGCAGCTTCACATCCACCAGCGTATTGGCCGCCTGCTCGCCGCCCATCACGCCGATCTGATGATTGGGCCAGGAAAACAGGAAACGTGAATCGAAAGCCCTGCCGCACATGCCGTAATTGCCGGCGCCGAACGAAGCATGGCACATCACGGTAAACTTCGGCACATGGCTGCAAGCCTGCGCCATGATCATCTTGGCTCCATCCTTGGTGATGCCGGCGGCCTCGTAATCCTGGCCCACCATGTAGCCGGTGATATTCTGCAGGAACAGCATCGGCGTGTTGTTTTGATTGCAGAGCTCTATGAAATGCGCGCCCTTGAGCGTGCTGTCGTTGAAAAGCACGCCGTTATTGGCCAGGATACCGATCCGCTGGCCCCAGATGCTGGCATAGCCGCAAACCAGCGTAGGCCCATAGGCCGGCTGGTATTCATGGAAGCGGCTGCCATCCACCAGGCGCGCAATCACCTCGCGCATATCGAAGCTTTTCTTGATGGCATCGGGGATGATGCCGTAAAGCTCGTCCGGATCGTAAAGCGGCGGATCGGCGGGATCGCAGGCAATGAGGGTCTTGGTCTGCGGCGTCCATTGCGCCACGATCTCGCGGCCGATGGCGATGGCTTCCTGTTCACTGTTTGCCGGATAATCGCACGTGCCGGAAACCGTGGTATGCAACGTGGCGCCGCCCAGATCGTCAGCGGAAACGATAGCACCGGTGGCGGCCTTCACCAAAGGCGGGCCGGCCAAAAACACCGCGCCGGTGCCGCGCACGATCACATTGTAATCGCTGAGTGCGGGAATATACGCACCGCCCGCCGTGCAATGGCCGAAAACAAGGGCCAACTGCTGGATACCAGCCTTGCTGAGCAAGGATTGATTACGGAAGATGCGACCGGCCATATGCTTGTCTGGGAACACATCCGACTGCATTTGCAGAAAGCCACCGGCGGAATCGCAGAGATGGATCACCGGCAACCGATTCTCCAAGGCGATTTCCAGGCAGCGCACGATCTTTTTCACGGTGAGCGGATACCAGGCCCCGCCCTTCACCGTGGGATCGTCGGCGTGGATCATCACTTCGCGCCCGGCCACGATACCGATACCGGTGAGGCAACTGGCGCCCGGCGAACCGCCATCATAGGCCATGTTGGCGGCCAGGGTGGAAAGCTCCAGGAAGGGCGTGCCGGGATCGAGCAGCAAGTCCAGCCGCTGGCGCGGCAGCAGCTTGCCATGGCCGGACAAACGCTCGATATCGCGCGCCGGCCGCTCATGGCGCGCTGCCTGCTGGCGGCGATGCAGTTCGGCAGCCAGCGCGCGATTGGCGGCATAGCGCTGACGGAATTCCTCATCATTCGTGCGAATGGCGGATCGGATGATGCTCATGGCTTTCACTCAGGCTCCGCGAAACTGACCAGCAAGGCGCCGCGCTCGAAACTGGCATTCTCCGCCACATGCAAAGCGGCGATGCGGCCTGGCCGCGATGCTGTCAATGTCGTCTGCAATTTCATGCTTTCGATGGTCAGCAGCTTGTCGCCGGCCTCCACTTCCCTGCCCGGCAATGCATGCAGCGCCACCACAGTACCCGGCATCTCGGCATGCAGATTGCCGCTGGCTGCATTGCCGTCCGCCTGCTCGTTGCGGATATCATGGCGGCGCAGCACCAGGCTGCGACCGTTCAACCGCAGATGCACCTCATCGCCTTGCACCCAACGCCAGCCACGGATCTCCTGGCCGCCCACATTCAAGCGAAAGGCGCCCTGTTCGGCTGGCAATTCGCTCAACCTGACGCCATGGCCATTCACCACTAAGGCAAGCTCTGGTCGCCGGGCCATCACCGCAATATCGCAAGCTGTGCCATCCAGATCGAAACGCATGGCCTAGTTCCTCCAGAAACCGATGCTGGCATGGGGCTCGGGCACATCCAGCAGCAGCCTGCGGGTGTCGGCCTGGCCCAAAGCCGCTGCGGCAGAAGCAATCGCCAAGGCTTCGGCATTAAGCGGCGGCACTTGCAGGCTTTCCGCCTGTTCGACCAGAAAGCCGGTATGCAGCTTGCCGGCCAGAAATTCCGGATGCGCCAGAATCCGTGCCAGGTAATCGCTGTTATTGCTTACGCCCAGCAAAGCCATATCCAGCAGCCCCTGGCGCAGCCGCATGGCCGCCTCATTGCGATGCGCGCCATGGGCAATCACTTTCGCCAGCATGGAATCGAAGGCTGGTGTGATCATCTGGCCTTCACGGATGCCGCCATCGAAGCGCAGCCCCAGCCCCTGCGGTTCACGCAACAGACCCACTTTACCGATGGCCGGGCGGAAATCGCGCTCGGGTTCCTCAGCGCATAACCGCACCTCGATGGCATGCCCCTGGCGATGCAGATCGGCCTGCGCGAATGGCAGTCCGGCACCCTCGGCGATACGAATCTGGCATTCCACCAAATCTACGCCATAAACCATCTCGGTTACCGGATGCTCCACTTGCAGCCGGGTGTTCATCTCCAGGAAATAGAATGCCCCATCGGGCGCCAGGATGAACTCGACCGTACCGGCATTGCGATAGCGCGCAGCAGCGGCCAGCCTGCGTCCGGCCTCGCAGATCGCATCGCGCAGATTTTCCGGCAAGTTGGGCGCCGGCGCCTCCTCCACGATCTTCTGATAACGGCGTTGCAGCGAACATTCGCGCTCGCCTAGATGCAGCACATTGCCCTGGCCATCGCCCAGCACCTGCACTTCGATATGGCGCGGCCGCTCGATCAAGCGCTCGGCATAAATCCGGCCATCCCCGAAATAGCGCTGTGCCTCACCGCGCGCTGCACTGGCCGCCTCGGCCAATTCAGCAGCGTTTCGCACCACTTTCATGCCCTTGCCGCCGCCGCCGGCCGAGGCCTTGATCAGCAGCGGATAACCCAGCGCCTTGGCCGCCTCGGCCAGCCCAGCGGCATCCACGCCGATCTCGATGCTGGGCGCCACCGGCACGCCATTGGCACGGGCGAAATCGCGAGAGCGGATTTTGTCGCCCATCAGATGCATGCTCTCGGCATCCGGGCCGATGAAGGCAATACCGGCGTCATTCAGCGCCGCCACAAAGCCGGCATTCTCCGACAGGAAACCATAACCCGGATGCACCGCATCCACATTCTGCGCTTTGCAAACAGCGATGATCTGCGCCGTATCGAGATAGGCCGCCGTGGGTACCGCGCCCTGTAACGGCACGGCAATATCGGCAAGCGCGACATGCGGGGCCGCACGATCCTCATGGTGATAGACCGCCACGCTGCGGATATTCAGGCGTTTCAGCGTGCGGATCACCCGGCAGGCGATCTCGCCGCGATTGGCGACCAGCACGGTACGGAAGGCGCTCATGACGGATTATCCGCGTGCAAATGAATTTTGTTCATTAACATGCGGTGCTGATCTCCAGACATGCGCTTCCTCCCGCTCAGGCCAGCCAGCGCTTGCGGCGGCGATAATGCTTCACGGCGTGGTAATCCACCTTATGCGCGCCGCCGAGATAGGCCGCCTGCACATCGGGGTTGGCCTTCAGCACATCCACCGGGCCATTCATCACCACGCGGCCGTTTTCGATCAGATAGGCGGATTGCGCCACATCCAATGCGGCAGCGGCATTCTGCTCGACCAACAGCACCGCCACTTTCTTCTCTTCGTTTATGCGGCGCACGATGTCGAAGATTTCGTCCACCAGATACGGTGCCAGCCCCAGGCTGGGCTCGTCGAGCATGATAAGCTTAGGCTCCGTCATCAGCGCGCGCGCGATGGCCAGCATCTGCTGCTCGCCGCCAGAAAGGTATCCGGCCTTGGCCTTGGCGCGCTGGGCCAAGCGAGGGAACAGCGCGAACATCTGTTCCATCAGATCGTTCACATGGCTGCGGTCGTTATGCATCGAAGTGGCTGCGATCAGATTCTCCGCCGGCGTGAGATGGCCGAAAACCCGCCTTCCCTCCAGGCAATGCACGATGCCCGCGCGCACCCGCTCGGGCGGGTCGAGCTTGAGGATATCGCGCCCCTCGAATGTCACGTCGCCGCGCGTGACCGAACCGCGTTCGGGCTTGAGCAGGCCGCTCACGGTTTTCAGCACCGTGCTCTTGCCCGCGCCATTGGCGCCGAGCAACGCCACCAGCCCGCCGTCCGGCACGGCGATTGACACGCCCTTCACGGCCAGAAACACCTGGTCGTAAACCACCTCGATATTGTTCAGCTCAAGCAGCGCCATGCTCGCCTACAAAGATTGAGAGGGAACCGGCGCGGCAGCGTATTAGCGTGCCGCGCCGGATAACGTTTACTTGCCGGTCTTGGCGAATTCAGAGGAGTATTTCTTCACCTCTGCCCAGACCACATCCTGGTTGGCCGAATACCAATCGGTGATCGGCGTGAACTTGCCGCCATCCCAACGCGAGATGCGGCCCTTGCCGCCGCCCTGATGATCGGCGGTAGTGATGGTGGTTGCCGGGATCATGCCATCAGCGGTGAAATCCTTGATGGCATGCAAGCCGGCATTCAGCCAGGGGCCGCTGATCGGGCCATTCGGCGCAATCTCGAAAGCCTTGCGCACGCCCTCCAGGATCAGCGCGGTAATCATCACGCCGTAGCTGTAATAGACGGTGCCCACCTTGTTTTCCGGCCCTGCGCCCTTGCCGGGCTTCACCACGGTATCGAGGATGGCCTGGATCGGCTTGGCTTCGCGGCCCAGCACGCAGGGATCGATCTTGAGCACACCTTTGGCCTGTTCGCGCCCCACCACATCCATATCGGATTCCGACAGCCAGACGCTGGAAGACATGCGATCCATGCGGATGCCGTTGCGGATCGCCTCGGTGAGCGCCACGGTCTGGCCCACGCCGGCGCCCCAGAACACCACCCAATCCGGGCGGGCACGCCGCACCTGCGGCCAGATCGCAGACTGGTCATTGCCCGGCGGCGTATAGGGGAAGGTCTGCAACTCATAGCCCAGTTTATCGCGCAGGGCCTCCAGGATCGGCAGCGGCTCCTTGCCGAACGGCGTGTCGATATGCACGAAGCAAATCTTCTTGCCCTTCAGATTGCCGTCGGTCTGGCGGAAATAATCGATCAGCAGGCCCATCTGCGTCCAATAATTGGGCGAGAGCGGGAAGATATAGGGAAACACCGAACCATCGGCGGCATCCGAGCGGCCTGAGAAGGCGGTGATCATGTTCACCTTGTCGGCCAGCACGCGGGTGACCAGTGCACGCGCCACCGGCGTGGACAGCGGATCCACCAGCACCATGCCCTGGGCCTTGGCGCGTTCGTAGCTCTCGATGGCGCGCGGCAGGTCGTTGCCGTGATCCGATACTTCCGCCACGATCTTGTGGCCGCCGATACCACCGCGTTCGTTGATCAGCGAGATATAGTCGCGCTGACCCTGACTGTATTCAGCCGTAACGAAAGTATAGACGCGGGTGAAATCCTGCGTCAGCAGGAAGCGGATGGTCTTGTCCTGGCCGAAGGCCACACGGACCGGAACCTGCGACGCCAAGGCAGCGGCGCCCATACCGGCAAGCATATTGCGACGATCGATCTGCATTGTTTCCTCCTGGTTTATCGTTATACGCGGTTCTGTCTTCAGCGTTGGGCATGGCGGAACGGCCATACCAGAAAATAGTTCCTCATATTGTTATAGATCTTGGCCAAGCCGAGCGGCTCCCAGAGCAAGAAGCCGACGATCAGGCCGCCATATAGCATCAACGGCACATGAGCACGCAGATCCGTGCTGATCTGCATGTCCATGCTATCGGCCATGAAGCCGATCAGGTTGTTGAGCACGATGGGGGCGAACAGGATGAGTGCCGCGCCGAAGAAGCTGCCCAGCACGCTACCCATGCCGCCCACGATCACCATGGCGACCAATTGGATCGACAATTCGATATGGAATTGATCCGGCGAGATCGAGCGCAGATAGCAAACCGCCAGTACCGAGCCCACAACGCCGCCGATGAAGGAGGAAACCCAAAAGGCCAGCAGCTTGAAGCGGAAGGTATCCACGCCGATAACCTCTGCGGCATAATCCTTCTCGCGTACCGCCGCCAGGGCCCGGCCAAATGCAGTGCGCCGTACATTCAGCATGAACAGCGTCACCACGATGCAGACGCCGAGTGCCATGTAATACACGGCGGCATCGCCCACGATGGGAATCCCCAAAAACCGCACCGGCGGCACGGTGATGGTGGCCTGGCTGCCGCCGCTAATGAAGGGCACATGGCTGATAACGAAATCGACGATGTATTGCATGGCCAATGTGGCCATCGCCAGATACAGCCCCTTTACGCGTAAAGCCGCGGCACCGAACACGATACCTACGGCGGCACTGATCAGGCCACCGGCCAGCATGGCCAGTTCCAGCGGCGCGCCGGCACGCACCAGATGCACCGAGCCATAAGCCCCCATGCCGATCACCGCGCCATAGCCCAGATGCACCTGACCGGCCGTGCCCATCAGCAGGTTGAGGCCAAGCGCCGCCGTGGCCCAGATCAGCCAGGGCAGCAGATACCCCACCAGATACAGCCGATCCAGCAGATAGGGCGCCGCCAGAGCCAGCAGCAGAACCAGCAGCATGAGGCGGCGATCCAGCGGCAACGGCCAAATCTGGCGCTCGTCGCGGTAGCGGGTGAAACGTATGCCGGCGCGTCGATAGAACATCAGATTCGCTCGATATGTTCGCGGCCGAACAGGCCATGCGGCTTCAGCAGCAGGGTGAGCAGAATGATCACGGATGCAACGATATCCCGGGTGCCCCCGCCCACCAGCGGATCGAGTATGCCGGTGGCCACGCTTTCGGCCACGCCCACGATCACACCGGCAATCAGCACGCCGGGAATGGAATCCAGTCCGCCCAGGATGGCAATCGCCAAAGCCTTGATCAGCAGCAGAGAGAGCGACCAATCCACGCCCTGCGTTGCCCCCCAGATCACACCGGCCACAGTGGCGCTGGCAGCAGCCAGCCCCCAGGAAATCGCAATCGCGCGTTCCACTCGAATACCCACCGCCCAAGAAGCAGTCTGGTCATCCGACACCGCGCGCATCACCACGCCGAGCCGCGAGTTGAACAGCAGCAGAGATAGCAGGATCATGGCAAACGACACCGTGCCGCCAATCAGCGTGGCGCGGTTGAGCAGCAGATCGCCCACGAATAGCGGCGTGACCGGAATGCCGATATCCAGCCGCTTCACGGCGGCTCCGGCAAAACCCGGCAACAGACCGCGCAGCATGATCTCGATACCCAGTGTAAGCATGATCGCCATGATCACCGGTTGGCCGATCATACGCCGCAGCGCCAACCGTTCGGTAATGGCCCCGAAGCAGAACATCGCCACCAGAGCCAGCGGAATCGCCAGCCAGATCGGCAATCCCAGCGGCACGGATATCGCCCAGGCCGCATAGGCACCGGTCATCGCCAATGCGCCCTGCGCCAGATTGGCCAGGCCGGAGGTTTTGTAGATCAGCACAATGCCAAGAGCGACCAGACCATACATCAGGCCGACGAATATTCCATTGATGCCGAGTTCGGCGAGCAGCAGCCAATCCATCAGGCCGGCACCTCCCTGATTGCGAGAACCCGGCTCAGCTTGCCGCGCGAGCCATCCTCATAGGTAATTTCGGCATCGAAGGAGGCGCTATCGGCAGTGCCTTCCAGCGCGGCAATCAACGTCGCATAGCGCTCCTCGATGATATTGCGGCGCAGTTTGCGCGTGCGGGTAATCTCGCCGTCATCGGCATCGAAATCCTTATGCAGATTCACGAAGCGATGGATTTTCAATCCCTCCGGCTGGCTGGCATTCATATGCTGCAACACACCGGCGATTAGTTCATACACCTCCGGCTGCTGCGACAGTTCGGCATAGGAGGTGTAAGTGATGGCGCGTTTCTCGGCCCAATGGCCGGTGGCTTCAAGATCGATACACACGATGGCAGATAGGAATGGCTTGCCGGCGCCGATCACCGCCACGTTGCGCACGAATTGGCTGAACTTGATGCGATTCTCGATATAATTCGGGATATAGCGCTCGCCGGCCCCGGTGCGCACCACTTCGCTCACACGGCCAAGCACGGCCAGGTGGCCATCTTCATCCAGATAGCCGGCATCGCCGGTATGCAGCCAGCCATCCACCAAAGCCTTACGGGTGGCTTCCGCATCATCGAAATAGCCGTCGATAACCGAAGCCGACCGGATCAATATCTCGCCGCTATCATCAATTTTTATATCTACCCCAGGCATCGGTGGGCCCACGGTATGCAGTTTCACATGACCTTCGCTTTGTGCCGCAGAAAGCGCCGAAGTTTCGGTCTGGCCGTAGAACTGCTTTAACTTCACGCCAAGCGCGCGGAAAAACAGGAACGTATCCTCCCCCATCGCCTCGCCGCCAGTGAAAGCCCGCTCGGCGCGCGACAGGCCAAGCTGATCCTTCAATGGGCCATAGACCAGAATCTCACCCAGCGCATGCAGAAGTTTACCACCCAGACCAGGTTCGCGCCCGGCCAGGCGCTGGCGTTCCTGCTCCACGGCAAGCGGCATGAAATAATCGAACAGCCGACGCTTGAGCGGGGTGGAATCCGCCATGCCCACCTGCACACGGGTAAGCATGTTGTCCCAGGCACGCGGCGCGGCGAGATAGAAGGTCGGCGCCACCGCCCGCAAATCCTGCAGCACGGTTTCCTGCCGCTCGGGGATGTTGATGGTGGCCACCAGCATCAGGCCGGCACCCAGGGTGAATACGAAGTCACCCACCCAGGCTGTAGGCAGATAGGCGAACAACTCCTCATGCGGGCGGAAATAGCCGCCTTTCTCGGCATTTTCGATGCCACCGCTCACGTTGCGATGACGCAGTGGAATACCCTTGGGCAAACCCGTGGTACCCGAGGAATACAGCAACACGGCGATATCATCGGGCTGGCATCGGCTCAGCAGATCGGCGGCAAGGCCTGGATTGGCCGCCAAGCGTGCCTTGCCACGTGCCGCAACCTCGTCCAGCGACAACACGCCTTCCGGCCGGTCGCGCAGCAGGCCACGCGGATCATCGAACAGGATAACCTTCGGCCGGCCCGAGCGCTCGCGCAGGCCAACCAGCTTATCCACCTGCTCCTGATCCTCGGCCACAGCCAGCGCGGGATTGCCGAAGCGCGTATAGGTTTCCAATTCATCCACCGGCACATCGGGGAAAATCGGCGAAGGAAAAGCCCGCAGCACATTCGCTGCCAGCATGGAATAGTACAGATTGGCGCGATTATCGCCCACAACGATCACCGCGTTGCCCGGCACAACGCCCAACTCCTCGAAGCCCGCCGCCAGGGCCAGAACGGTGTCGCGCACATCCTTCCAGGTGGCTTGCTGCCAGATGCCGAAATCGCGCTCGCGGAAAGCGATGCGGTCGCCATATTGCTCGGCATTGCGCGCCAATGCCGCAATCAGGCTGCCGGGACGCGCGCCATTCATGGCGCCCCTCCATTCGCCTGCAGCACGCGGGCTGCCGCCCGTTCGCCCAGATAGGCAGTGATAACCTGCGGATCGGCGATGGCAGCCTTCGGTTCGCCCTGGGCGATAATTTCGCCATAGCTGAGCACCACGATGCGGTCGCAGATCGCGGTCACGACATCCATATGATGCTCGATCAACAGGATGCTGACATTGCGTTCGTCGCGCGCATCCAGGATGAAGCGGGCGATGTATTCCTTCTCTTCCTGATTCATACCGGCCATCGGCTCGTCCAGAATCAGAAAACGCGGTTCGGCCACCAGGGCGCGAGCAAGCTCAACGCGCTTCTGCAAACCCATGGGAATCACTTCCACCGGCTCGTCGCGGATATCCTGCAATTGCATGAAATCGATGATGTCTTCCGCCGCGCGGCGATGGGCGATCTCTTCGCGCGCACCCCACAGCCAGTAGAATAGCGAGGGCAAAGCGCCCGGCTTCATATGCACATGGCGCCCGAGCAAGATATTATCCAGCACGCTCATGCCGCGAAACAGCGCCAGATTCTGGAAAGTGCGCGCCACGCCCATTCGCGCCACGCGGTTCGGCTTCATCCCGGTGATATCCTGGCCGAATAGCTGCACGCTGCCGGCATTGGGTGGGTAAAAGCCGGTCACCACATTCACCATCGTGGTCTTGCCCGATCCATTCGGACCGACCAGACCGAATATCTCGCCGCGATCAACATGAATATCAACGGATTTCAAAGCTTTGAGACCGCCGAAAGAGCGTTCGATGCCACGGCATTCCAGGATACGGCCATCGCTCCGCATGGCATCATTTTGCTTGGCATTCTGATCGCGCATAGACATGGCGTGATTCACCGCCGCGTCTCATGCGCAAGCCGGCGGCTTGGCGCAGACACCCTGTACTCCTCCCTAAATTACCCAGCCGATCTGAGTCGGCCTTTGTGTTTACGGCTCTTATTGAATGACGTTCATTAGCGAGAGTCAACGACTCTTTTTGGGTGCAAATGCGAAGAGGCCGGAGCCCCTGCAGCCCCGGCCTTATGAATTGATTCCGCTAGGATAGTCTCGGCACGCTCAGATCAAAGCGGCGCGAATACGCGCGGAAATGATATCCACCACGCTGACCAACAGGATGATCATGATCATCACCGCACAGGTTTGATCGAAACGGAACCCGCGGATCACTTCCCACAACACAACGCCGATACCGCCGGCGCCAACCATGCCCACCACCGAAGCCGAGCGCACATTGGCTTCAAAACGATACAGCGAGTAGGAAACCCAAAGCGGCATCACCTGCGGGATCACGCCGTATAGAATTTCCTCGACCGCATTGGCGCCCGTGGCACGGATGCCATCAACCGGCTGCGGATCGATGGCTTCCACCGCTTCGGAAAACAGCTTGGCCAAAGTGCCTGTGGTATGCAGCCAGAGCGCAAGCGCGCCGGCAAATGGCCCCAGACCCACCGCCACCACGAACAGCATGGCAAAAACCATTTCGTTGATCGAACGCAATGCATCCAGCACACGCCGCACCGGTTGATACAACCAAACCGGCGCGATATTGGAGGCCGCCAACAAGCTGAGCGGCACGGCGCAGACGATAGCCAGCACAGTGCCCCAAATGGCGATATGCAGGGTTACCATCAATTCGGTGAAATAGAATTTCCAGTCGGTGAAATCCGGCGGAAAGAAATCCGCGGCAAAGGTTGCCATATTGCCGGCGTCGCGGATCAACGTGGCCGGCGCAATCTCCGCACCGTTATACGACCAAACCAGCAAGGCAGCACCCAGGCCATAAGCCAGATACCGCAGAAGCGAGGACTTCAGACCCGGTTTGGGCGGATGGATCGGATGCTCGTTCAGAAGATTGCCGGACATGCTGGTCATGGTCACGCCTTAAAAAGGCCGTGGCGGGGATGCGTGTACACCCCCGCCACTGCGTTGTTACGAGCCGAGCTGCTTGTTCAGTTCGGCCAACTTGGCTTCGATCTCAGCCAGCTTCTTGGCCTTCTCGTCTGCAGCCATGGCGGTATCGCCTTCCAGCTTGATCTTGTCGCGGAACAGCGCCAACTGGCGGATCGGCAGCAATTGCTTGTTGGAGGATTCCTTGAACGGGCCCCACTGCAGATCGGCCAGCACCTTCTGCTCGGCAGCATCCTTGGTGCCGTAGGTCATGAAGAAGGTCTTCAGCTTCTGCTTCGTCTCGGCCGGCAGATCCTTGCGCCACACGATGGGATCGGAAGGAATCAGCGGCGACTTCCAGATCACCTTCACGTCCTTGGCCTTGGCGGGCTGGGTCTTTTCCAGACGCTCCAGGTTTTCGGTGTTGTTGGTAGCGATATCCACCTGCTTGTTGGCCACGGCCAGCGCGTTGGTTTCGTGGTTGGCATTCACCACGCGGGTGAAATGCTTGCGGATATCGATATTGTTCTGGCCCCAGGCGTAATAGCTGGGCACCAGGAAACCCGAGGTGGAATTCGGATCGCCATTACCCAGGGTATACTTGCCAGGCGATTTGATCAGATCTTCCAGCGAGTTGATCGGGCTGTCCTTATGAGCCAGCAGAAGAGACCAATAGCCCGGCGAACCGTCCTTGGAAGTGGTCTGCACGAAGATTTCGCCATCGGCCCGATCCACGGCCTGCATGGCCGAAGCATTGCCATACCAGGCGATCTGCACCTTGTTGAAGCGCATACCCTCGATCACGCCGGCATAATCAGGCGCAAAAAAGGCATTGATCTTCATGCCGGTCTGCTTCTGCATATCGGCCAGAAAGGGTTCCCAGATGGTCTTCAGGTTGGAACTCGACTCAGTCGAGATGATGCCGAAGTTGATTTCCTTCAGCGCCTGGGCAGAGGCGCCCGAGGCAAGGCCGAACAGCGCCAGCGAAGCGGTGGCGGCAAGCAGATGACGACGATTCATGGTTCTCTCTCCAGAGGGTGGTGTTAAAGGTGTAGCGATCAAGCCAGAGCAAAACGCGCCGCGGCGACCGGGCGCAGATCCTCATCGGCCTGAGGGCCGAGCAGACTGCCCAAATCCAGATCGCTGTTATTGCCGTATATGCCGCGCAGCATATCGGCGCTCACCTGCTCGGCGGCGCCATCAAACATCACCCGGCCATCGCGCAGGGCTACGACGCGCCGGCAATATTTCAACGCGAAATCCACTTGATGCAGCGAAACCACCACGGTCACATTGTCGCTGCGGTTGATATCGGCCAGCGTGGCCATCACGCGGCGTGAGGATTCCGGATCCAACGATGCAATCGGCTCGTCCGCCAGGATCACCTGGGCGCCTTGCACCAAGGCTCGGGCGATGGCGGCACGCTGCTGCTGGCCGCCAGATAATGTGGACGCGCGCTGAAAAGCGCATTGCGCGATGCCTACGCGGGCCAACGCACGCACGCCGGCACGGCGCTGTTCGTCGGTAAACAGCCCCAGCAAGCTGCGCCACAGCGGCATACGCCCGAGGTCGCCCGCCATCACATTGGTAAGCACACGCATACGACCGACCAGGTTGAACTGCTGAAACACGAAGCCGATACCGGCGCGCGTTTCGCGGATACCACGGCCGATACGGCCCTGCTGCTGCACCATCCGACCATTCACAGCCACCTGGGCCCGTTGATCTCGGTCGCTCGGAATCAGGCCCGCGATATGGCGCAGCAAAGTGGATTTGCCTGAACCCGAAGCACCGATAAGCGCCACCATCTCACCTGGACGGATACGCAGCGTTACATCATCCAATGCGCGCTTGCCGGTGCCGAAAGTTTTCGATAGATGAGTGATCTCGATGGCGGTGCTCATGCTGCTCCTCGAAGCCTGCTGCAGGCTTTGCGGTTATGCCTTGCGCCGCTGATAGCAATCGCATGTGACACTTCTGTTTCGCTTCGGCGACGGGATGGTGAAATCCCAGCCGGGACTCGCAGCAGAAAGGTTACCCACAGGATGACTGGCGCACTTGTCTAGCTCTTCGCACCGTTACGCTGTCTATGCCGCACCGCCACTGGCGCATCCGCTGCATGATTTTGCCGCGCGCTGGTTGGGCTGGGATCCGCAATCGGGCCAAGACTACCCGCCTCCCTCCGTGCCGGGCCTGTCGGCCGAACGCGTTGCCGCATTAACCGCCGAGCCGCGCCGTTACGGCTTTCATGCCACGCTGAAGCCACCTTTCCGCCTGGCCGATGGCAAGGATGAAACCGCCTTGCAGCAGGCGCTGGCAGATTTTGCGGCCCACCGCAGCGCGCCGCCGCATCTGGCATTGCAACTGGCTTCTCTCGGCAACTTTCTGGCTTTGCGGCCCGCCCATGAAGCGGGCGGTGGCGATGGCGAATTACACGCCCTGGCCGATGCCTGCGTGATAGCCTTCGATGAATTTCGAGCGCAGGCAAGCGATGCAGAAATCGCCAAGCGGCGCGCCGCCGGGCTTTCAGCGCGGCAGGATGACTATCTGCTGCGCTGGGGCTATCCCTATGTTCTGGAGGAATTCCGGCCGCATTTCACGCTAACCGGGCGCATAACGGATGAAGCAGAGCGGGCGGCCGTGCTCGCGTATCTCACAAACCGGCTGCTGCCCTTGCTCGCCCAACCGATGCCACTAACCGAACTGTGCCTCTACAGACAAAGCGGGAATGCACAATTCCGCATTCTGGCACGCTACCCGCTCACGCTTTAAGCGTCGCTTCCAGGAAGCGGCGATAATAGGCAATATCCGGCGTTTTCAGCTTCGGCGTCTTGGCTGCGTCATCCCAGCGTCGTAGCAAAACCGCTTCGGCGGCATGAGGCTGCGCCATGAAGGCCGCTGCTTCATCCGCGCTGTAGGTGCCACCCTGCACTTCCAGGCTGGTTTTGGAAGCCTGCGACAGGCCCGCCCAATAATGCGGCTCGGCATGGCAGAGATACCGTTTGGCATCCACATGCAATCGCACTGGCTGCACCACATCCGAACCGAAATACCGGCTCAGCCAATCGGCTGCCAGATGCTCATGCGCCGCATCCTCGCCACGCTCGGCCAAGCCTTCATCGCCTTCGCCCACCAGATGGCCGATATCGTGTAACAGGCAAGCTACAACCAAAGCATCGCTGCCGCCGGCCCGTTCGGCATGCATGGCGCATTGCAAAGCATGCTCCAATTGGCTCACCGCCTCCATGCCATAACGCTCCGCGCCGGCTTTTTCCAGCAGACCGACAATTTCATCCACGACCGCAGCCATCGTTGCCTCCCCTACATCACCCGCTCGCCTTCGCGCCACACCGCGCGCACCACCGGGGTATCCTGCACCAGGCTGACACGGATCATGTCGGCGCGGCGGCCAAGCTCCAAAGCTCCGCGATCATGCAGCCCGATGGCTTCGGCCGGATTAGCCGATACCATTGCCACTGCATCGCTCAAGGAAATACCCGGCACTTGTCCCGGCAACAGAAAAGCCGAGGTGAGCAGGCTGCCCGGCACGTAATCCGATGAGATGATATCGAGATGGCCCTTCTCGGCCAATGCACGTGCCGAGATATTGCCGGAATGGGATCCGCCGCGCACCACATTCGGCCCGCCCATCATCACCTTCATGCCGCTGTTGCGCGACATTTCCGCTGCCTCGAAGGTGGTGGGGAATTCCGCCACCACCATGCCGTCCGATGCCGCTTCCGCCACATGCTCCGCCGTTGCATCGTCATGGCTGGCCAAGGCCAGGCCATTGGCGCGGCAAAGCTCCACCACCGCACGGCGGTTACGCGCACCATTGGCAGCCGCAGCGGCAATCTGATCGGCCATGAACTTGTCCATTTCAGCATCGCTGAGGCCGAACTTGCCTTGATAATACTGGCGGTATTTCTGCTGGCTGACGAATTGCCGCTGGCCCGGCGTATGGTCCATGATCGATACCAGCTTCAGCCAGCCAAGGCCCGCCATCGGCTGAACCAGATCGAGCAGGCTGGCAAAGGAAATTTCGCAGCGCAGATGCAGTAGATGGTTGGCGCGCAACATGCCGGCGGATTGCGACATGTCTATAGCCTCCACCATCTCGCGCAGGATTTCCATCCGCACCGCTCCGTCGCGCACATCGCCCACCGCCACCGCATCCAGCACCGTGGTGATGCCGGCTGCGGCAATCTGCGCATCATGGGCCTGCACCGCCAGCCGGCTGGGCCAGCGCACGCCGGGACGCGGAGCAAAATGCTTTTCCAGATTATCGGTATGCAATTCCACCAGGCCAGGCATCAGATAATCGCCGCCGAAATCCACCGCATTCGGTAGGTTGCTCGCCCCCTCATCCAGAGCCGCGATTACGCCGTCGCGCACAACCAGATTGCCAGACGCTACTTCGTCGTTCCGCCCGATGATGCGCGCATTGGTGATGATCAGTTCGGCAGTCATGCTGCGGCCTCCAGAGCTGGCATAGGCGCCAGACGCGTTGCGATGGCAGTGCGGGTTTCGGCATCGTGCACTATGGCAACGATGGCAGAGCCGCGTTTCCGTGCCTCGTCGATCAAGCCGATCACGATGCGGCGATTATCCTGATCCAGAGACGCAGTGGGCTCGTCGAGCAGCAGGATCGGAAATTCAGCACAGAAGCCGCGCGCGATATTGATGCGCTGCTGCTCGCCGCCCGAGAATGTGGCCGGCGGCAAATCCCACAACTTGCGCGGAATGCGCAACCGCTCCAGCAACTCTGCCGCCCGCTCCCGCGCCCGGGGCAATGCCGCACCGCGCGCCAGCAATGGCTCCGCCACGATATCCAGAGTAGGCACGCGCGGAATCACCCGCAGGAACTGCGTCACATAGCCCAAACTGCGGCGGCGGATATCAATCACCTGACGCGGATTAGCCGTAACGATATCCACCATCCCGCCATCGTGACGCAACAACACGCGGCCTGATTGCGGCCGGTAATTACCATAGACTGCACGCAGCAAAGTGGATTTGCCGGCGCCTGATGGGCCTTGCAGCACCACGCATTCTCCGGCCTGCACAGCCAGATCCATGTTGCGCAGCACCGGCAGCACGGCACCGCCGCGCAGGTGCAGGGTGAAGGTTTTGTGCAAAGCCTGCACATCGATCATGCGCATGGCATCACACTCCCAAAACCGAGGAAACCAGCAACTGCGTATAGGCATGCTGCGGATCGTCCAGCAATTGATCGGTCAAACCAGCCTCCACCACCTGGCCGCGTCGCATCACCATCAATCGGTCGGCCAGCAGGCGCGCTACGCCCAGATCATGAGTCACCAATATCACAGCAACATTATGCTCATGCACCAGGCGGCGCAGCAGGTCGAGCAAACGCGCCTGCACGGAAACATCCAAGCCGCCGGTGGGCTCATCCATCAGAACAATGCGCGGGTGGGTCACCAGATTGCGGGCAATCTGCAAGCGCTGCTGCATGCCGCCCGAGAATGTGCGCGGCGCATCATCCAGCCGCTCTTCCGGGATTTCCACCGCACGCAGCCAATCCTTGGCGATATTGCGTAAGTGCCCGTAATCGCGCTGGCCCAGCGCCATCATCGGTTCGCCGATATTGGCACCGGCCGAAAAACCCATACGCAGGCCATCGCGGGCATGCTGCTGCACGAAGCCCCATTCGCGGCGCATCAAGCGGCGGCGCTGCGCCTCGTTGGCGCCCAGCAATTCCACGATGCCTTCTTCGGTCGAGCGATAATGGATAAAGCCGCTATCGGCAGGCAGGCGGCCGGCCAAGATTTTCAGCAAGGTGGATTTGCCCGATCCGGACTCGCCCACAATACCCAACACCTCGCCGGGCCAAAGCTCCAGCGATACCTCACGGCAAGCCTGCTGACGGCCGAAACTCTTGTTGATGCCTTCCACATTCAGCAGCGGCATTTCCAACGCGCTCATTCCGCTGCCTCCAGATTTTCCGGCGGCGACATCCGGCCGCGATGGCCGGCTTCGCGCCGCTCTCCGCAATAATCGGTATCCGAACAGACGAACATCCGGTCGCCTTTGTCGTCCAGGATCACTTCATCCAGGAAACTGTCGGTGGCGCCGCATAGCGCGCAAGGTTCCGGCCAATGTTCGATCTCGAAAGGATGATCGGCAAAGTCCAGCGGCTTCACATCGGTATGCGGCGGCAAGGCATAGATGCGCTTTTCCCGGCCCGCGCCGAAAAGCTGCAAAGCGGGATTCATGTGCAGCTTCGGTGTATCGAATTTCGGGATCGGCGAACACCGCATCAAATACCGGCCATTCACCAGCACCGGATAATCATAAGCCGTGGAGATATGGCCATGCCGGGCGATATCCTCATACAGCTTAACATGCATTACGCCGTATTCAGACAACGCATGCATGATACGGGTTTCCGTCTCGCGCGGCTCCAGCCAGCGCAACGGCTCCGGGATCGGCACCTGATAAACCAGAATCTGCCCGGCCTGCAAAGGCGTTTCCGGCACGCGGTGGCGCGTCTGGATCAGCGTGGCCTGGCGGGTCTTCTCGGTGGTGGCAACGCCGGTCATGCGGGTGAAGAATCGGCGGATCGATACGGCATTGGTGGTGTCGTCGGCGCCTTGATCTATCACCTTAAGCACATCGTCGGCGCCGATCACCGCCGCCGTCACCTGCATACCGCCCGTGCCCCAACCATAAGGTAAAGGCATTTCGCGGCTGCCGAACGGCACCTGATAGCCCGGTATCGCCACCGCCTTCAAGATGGCACGCCGCAGCATGCGCTTGGTCTGCTCATCCAGAAAGCCGAAATTGTAATTGTCATCTGCGGTCATTGTGCGGCCTCCTCGAAGGCAGGGGCCGTATCGCCCGCCGCGATTTCCGCGCGCATCTTGCGCACCAGCGCCAGTTCGGCCTGGAAATCCACATGATGCGGCAGTTTCAGATGCTGCACGAAGCCGGATGCCTCCACATTATCGCCATGGTAGAGCACGAATTCCTGATCCTGCGCCGGCGCGGTTATATCCTCGCCCAATTCCTCGGCACGCAAGGCTCGATCCACCAAGGCCATGGCCATGGCTTTGCGTTCGGCATAACCGAAACTGAGCCCATACCCCCTGGTGAATTTCGGCGGTTCGGATTTCGAGCCGCGAAACTGGTTGATCATCTGGCATTCGGTCACGCCTATTTCGCCGATATCGACTGCGAAGCCGAGTTCAGGGATATCCAGTTCCACACGCACCATGCCACTGCGGATTTCGCCCACGAAGGGATGCGATTTTGCATAACCGCGCTGCGTGGAATAACCCAGCGCCAGCAGATAGCCCTCATCTGCGCGCGCCAGCGATTGCAGCCGAACCGCGCGGCTGGCGGGAAACATCAGCGGTTCGCGGGTGAGGTCGCCCACCACCTCATCATCGTCATCCGGACATTCCTGCTCTATCAAACCCTCGGCATTCAGCAGGTCCACCACTTGCGGCATGGCTTGCGGCAGGGTGCCACCCTGCTTTGCTTCCGATGGCTGCCGCTCCGCCTGCAGCGCAAAATCCAGCAGGCGATGGGTGTAATCGAAGGTCGGCCCCAGCAATTGCCCACCCGGCAAATCCTTGAAGGTGGCCGATATGCGGCGCGACACCTGCATGCCCTGGGTATCCAATGGCTCGGCCATACCAAGCCGGGGCAGAGTTGTGCGATAGGCCCTTAGTAGGAAAATCGCTTCCACCTGATCGCCACGCGCCTGCTTCAGCGCCAGTGCCGCTAAATCGCGGTCGTAGATCGATCCTTCCGTCATCACACGATCCACGGCCAGACTCATCTGCTCGCGAATCTGCGCCACATCGATTTCTGGCAACGCCATGTCGCCACGCCGATCTTCCGCCAGCAGCTTATGGGCATTTTCGATTGCGGCCTCGCCGCCTTTCACCGCCACATACATGTTATGCCCTCATGCCGATATGGCTGCTGCGCGGCAGACCGAGCATCGCATCGCCTGCGCAGAAATAGATATCCAGCCCGCGTGGAAAGGCATCGTTCAGCGCTGCGCGCTGCTGCCAGAAGGCATCCGTCAGGCCGCAGCTGGGCAAACCGATCTCGCCCAATATCCCCGGCCCGCGCGCCACGATTGCAGTTTCGTCGGTCAGATCGGGCACCTGGATCAGCAAGGTTGCGCCTTGTTCGGGCGCGATATCGCTGCCAAGCGAAAAAGCCTGCAGATCGGGCAGCGCATCGGCTTTGAGCAACACGATGGCAGCACGCGCGGAATCGGCAACCAGCGGGGCGCCGGTATGAAAACGCAGCCAGGTAGCTATTGCCGCGTCATCCAGCCCAGGCCCGAGCCAGACCGGCGTATCGTAATCCGCCAGGGTAAGCAAAGCGGCAGCCGGTGCCGCATCCAGAGCCTCCGGCCGGCCGCATGCAGCAGCTAAAGTGACGATGCAGCCAGGATGCGCCAAGGCATCCAGCAAGGCGCGAAACCCCTGCTGGCTGTCGCTCACCGGATCGGCGAAGCCAGGGGCCGGCGCCTGAGATATAGGTAAATCCTGAGATCGGGATGAAAGCTGGTTCATACGGCCTCTCAATCCTCGCCACGCACCATGGTGAAAAAATCCACCTTGGTGGCCGCAACCTTGGCGGCACGAACCGCGCGCTGCCGATTCAAGTGCTGTTCCAAAGGGGCCAACAGATCGCGTTCAATCTGCGCTGCATGATGGTCCTGTTGCGCCAAGGCATCGAACAAGGCCACCAGTTCCGCCTTGCGCCGGTCGCGCCCCTGCACATAGCCAACGCCCATACTGGCGCCTTCATCGTCCAGCACCACCACGCAGCGGCTCACCGTCATTTCGCCCAGATTGAAGCGCTGCCCCACGCCGCCGGCCCGCCCCCGCAGCATCACCAGGCCGGTTTCGGCTGGTTTGAGCATGCGATAGCCAGGGCGCTGCGGCAGTTCGGCCCATGCCGTTTCCAGCCGGGCGCGCTCAGCGCGTGCCAACAGAGCCAGACGCCGCTTGCGCGCGGCCTGGCCAGCAGCCTGGCCCGCAGCCTGGCCAGCAGACAGTGTTTCCGTTTGAGCGATGGGCGACACACAGACCTCTTGCGCATTTGTCTAAATTTGTCTAGACATCTATATCGTTAGCGATGTGTGGCTGCGTTATCAAGCCATGTCAGCGCGAAGTTTTTATGACAGCGGCATTGCGGATCTGAGACATGGGCACGGACTCTGGCGGAATTATCGAACGCGGGCCTGGGATCGAACGCGGTAATGGCATGGCGATCTGGCGCCAGGTGGCCAGCAGGCTGGAGCGTGAAATCCGTGCCGGCGAAATCGGTCCGGGCGAACGTTTGCCCACCGAAAAACTGCTTTCCGAACGCTTCGGCGTGAACCGCCACACGGTGCGCCAGGCAATGGCGCGGCTGGGTCAGCTGGGCCTGATCCGTATCGAGCAGGGCCGCGGCATGTTCGTGGCCGACAACATGCTGGATTATGCCCTGGGCCCGCGCACGCGCTTCACCGAAAACCTGCAAACCAAGCAGAAAACCGCCTTGCGCGAACTGATCTCAGCCGAGCGCGTGAAGGCACCGGCCGAGATTGCCCGCGCCCTGGGTCTGCCGCTCGGCGCCGAGCTTTGGCAGCTGGAAACCCTGAACCGCGCCGATGGCAAGCGCATCAGCGTAAGCCAGCGTTACTTTCCCGCCGAGCGCTTTCCCAATATGCCGGAATTGTTTCGCCGCCATGGCACCATCACGGCCGCGCTGGCGGCCGGCGGCGTAGCCGATTATCGCCGCCGCTCCACCCGCGTGAGCGCGCGCCTGCTCAATGCCGCGGAGGCACGCCTGCTGCAATTGCCGCGCAGCCGCGCCACCCTGCAAAGCGAGACGGTGAATATCGACCCCCAAGGCCGGCCGATCGAGTTCGTGCGCGCCGCCTTTGCCGCCGATCATGTGGTGCTCAGCATCGAACATACCGATTAACCGCCAAAAAATATTTTCCCGAAACCCGGTAAATCCGGCGCGGCAAAACGTCTTACCCAATAGGCGGGGGCTTGCCCTGCCCTGCTATCATTAATATTGATAGGCAGTCGCAAAAAATTGCCCCATCCACCGCCTTGCCGAGGATGCCAGCCGTGTTCAAGCCGCTGATCGCCGCCCTGTTCGTTTCCGCCAGCCTGGCTCTGGCCAGCCTCCCAGCCCGCGCCGCCACCCCTGAAGCCGTGCTGAATACCTATAGCGACATCGCCCAGGCAATGTATGGCGATGCGCTGCGCAGTGCACGGCATCTGCTGCGCAAGGTGGAAACCCTGACCGCCAAGCCATCCGAGCAGAACCTGATCGCCGCGCGCGACGCCTGGATTGCAGCCCGCGTGCCCTATCAGCAAACCGAGGTGTATCGCTTCGGCAATCCGATCGTGGATGAATGGGAAGGCCGGGTGAATGCCTGGCCACTGGATGAAGGCCTGATCGATTACGTCGACAGCGAAAAATACGGCGAAAGCTCGGATGCCAATCCGTGGTACGGCGCCAACATCATCGCCAATACCAAACTGGAAATCGGCGGCCGCAAGGTGGATACCAGCCGCATCACCTGGCGCACGCTGCGTGGCCTGCAGGAAGTGGGCGGCGTGGAAGCCAATGTGGCCACCGGCTATCACGCCGTGGAGTTTCTGCTCTGGGGCCAGGATCTGAACGGCACCGGCCCCGGCGCCGGCAACCGGCCCTGGACCGATTATGCCAAGGGCGCCGCCTGCACCAATGGCAATTGCGACCGCCGCGCCGCCTATCTGCTGGTGGCCACGCAATTGCTGGTGGACGATCTGGCCTGGATGGCTGGGCAATGGGGCCCGCAAGGCGAAGCGCGCAAGCATCTGCTGGCCGATCCCAATGCCGGCATTGCCACCATGGTTACCGGCCTGGGCAGCCTGGCCTATGGCGAATTGGCAGGCGAACGCATGAAGCTGGGCCTGCTGCTGCATGATCCCGAGGAAGAGCATGATTGCTTCTCAGACAACACTCACAATTCGCATTACTACAATGTAGTGGGCATGCAGGCGATCTATCTCGGGCGGTATGGCAAGATCAGCGGCCCGGGGCTGACGGCGTTGGTGGCCGAAAAGGCGTCGGCACTGGATAGCGAAATGCGCGGCAAGCTTGATGCCTCGTTGGCTGCCATGGGCAAGGTGAAGCAGCGTGCCGAAACCGTGGAGCGTTACGATCAGATGCTGGCCGAGGGCAATGCCGAAGGCGCTGCCGTACTGGAGGGCGCCATCGCAGCCCTGATCGATCAAACCCGCACGCTGGAGCGTATCAGCGCGGCGCTGCAACTCGGCAAGGTCGCCTTCGAGGGGTCCGACAGCCTGGATTCACCTGACAAGGTTGGTAAAAAGTGAACCGCTTTTTTCTGTTCAGTACGCTTCTGGCCCTTGGCGTCGCGCTTGCGGGCAACAGCCTCTCCGATACCGGCGAGGACAAGCCCGGCGGTGCCGCCACCAGCAAAGGCCCACGCAACCGCAGCGCCTTTTCCAATCCTTCCGGCAATCTGCCATTCGACAAGCAACTCGATTTCAAGGTCGGCGATGGCGTGTTCCGCAAGCTCTGGGTGGCAGCGCCCTCCTCCACCAAGAGTTCCGATGGATTGGGCCCGCTGTTCAACGCACGCGCTTGCCAGGCCTGCCATTTGAAGGATGGACGCGGTCGGCCGCCTGCTGCCGGTGAAACCCCATCCTCGTTGCTCTTCGCCCTGGCGCGCGCCGATGGCTCGGCCGATCCGGTTTATGGCCATCAGCTGCAAACCTTCGGCACCCAGGGCCATGCCGCCGAAGCCAATGTGGAAACCACCCATGAGTTGCGCCCGATAACCCTGACCGATGGCATGGTGGTGACGCTGCGCAAACCGCATTACAAGCTGGTCGATCCCGGTTATGGCCCGTTTGATCGCACCACAACCATAGCGCCGCGTATCGCACCGCCGATGATCGGCATGGGCTTGCTGGAGTTGATTCCTGAAGCCGATATCATGGCGCGCGCCGATCCCGAGGATCTGAACGGCGATGGCATACGCGGCCGCTTCCGCCGCGTGCCCAGCCCATCGGAAGGCGGCGCCATGAAGCTTGGCCGTTTCGGCTGGAAGACCGGTACAGCCTCTGTGGCGGACCAGACCGCCACCGCATTCAAGAACGATATGGGGCTTTCCACGCCGATCTTCCCGGAGGATTATGGCGATTGCACGCCGGCACAGAAAACCTGCCGCGAGGCCCCGCATGGTTCGGAAGGCAATGAACCGGAAGTGCCGCAGAAGCTGTTCGATCTCACGGTATTCTATGCCCATCATCTGGCGGTGCCGGCGCGCGAGGGCATTGCCGCACCGGCAGTGCGCCAAGGCCAGAAGCTGTTCAACGATATCGGTTGCGCCGCTTGCCACACGCCCAAACACGTCACCGGCCGGAGCGACAGCTTCCCCGAGCTTTCGGGCCAGACCATCTGGCCCTATACCGACATGCTGCTGCACGATATGGGCGACGATCTGGCAGACCCCAACGGCTTGGACGGATCCTCGCCGCTGGGAAGAGTGTGGCGCACCCAGCCGCTTTGGGGCCTAGGCCTGACACGGCGGGTGAATGACCATTTCTACCTGCTGCATGATGGCCGCGCCGATGGCATTCTGGAGGCCGTTCTCTGGCATGGCGGCGAGGCAGCCAAGGCACGCGACCGTGTAATCGCGCTATCCGGATCAGACCGCGAAGCCCTACTGGCATTTCTGGAGTCGCTGTAATGCGCAAGATGCTGTTCGCCCTGCTGCTGGCCAGCCTTTGTTATACCCAGGCTGTGCACGCCGCGCCGGATTATCGCGCCATCAATAGCGAGGCCGTGCAGGCGCATATCCTGCCGCGCCTGGCCAAGTTGCAAAGCACCACGCGTGCCTTCGCCGATGCCGCCAAGCCCGGCTGCGGCGAGCGCGAGGCTTTGCGCAGGGGCTGGCAGCAGGCAATGCTGGCCTGGCAGGGCGTGCAACATCTGCGCTTTGGCCCGGTGCTGCTGTTCAATCGCTATCAGCGCTTCGCCTATTGGCCCGATCCGCGCAACAGCATTCCGCGCCAGATGAACGAATTATTCGCCTCCGGCAAGCTGCCCGATTTCCATGCCGGCAGCATCGCCGTGCAGGGCATGGGCGCGCTGGAACGCGTGCTGTTCGATGGCAAGGAAACCGCTAAACTGGAAGACGATGCCTTCCGTTGCCAATGGCTGCAGGCGGCAACCGAAAACCTTGCCGGCATGGCCAAGGATATCAACGACGATTGGGGCAAGGGCCGCAATTACGCCCAACAATTCGTGGCAGCCAAGGGTGATCTGGTGGTTTATGCCGGGCCTGAAGAGGCCACGCTTGATCTGTTCAAGGCACTGCACGCGGCAGTGGAGCTTGTAGCCGATCACAAGCTCAATCGACCGATGGGAAAATCCCTGCGCGAACAGAAGCCGATGGCTGCCGAATATTGGCGCAGCGGCATGTCTGGCGCCGCCATCGCCGCCAATATCGCCGCAGCGCGCGAATTGTTTGCCGCCATGGCCGCCAAAGTGCCGGATCGCGCTCTGGCAGCCGATCTGAGCAAGCGGTTCGATGATCTGGCAAGCCGCACCGCCGCATTGCATCTTGAAGATGCGCTAGCCGACCCCTCTGCCCGGCCTGGCCTTGAAAAGCTCCGCGCCGATCTACTTGCGGTGAAATCCATGCTGGCTGAAAAGCTGGCGCCTACATTGGAAATTCCAGTGGGCTTCAATGCGCTGGATGGCGACTGACATGACGCGGATCAGTCGGCGCGGCCTGCTGGGGGCAGCTATTGCCCTGCCATTTGCATCGCGCATGGCTTTTGCGGCCCAGCAAGCCAAAGCCGCTCTGCTTACCTGCGGCGCCGATGTAACGGGCGATGCGCTGTTCGGCCTGGATGCCGCTGGCACGCCGCTCTGGCGCCATGCACTTCCCGGTCGCGGCCATGGCATGGGCATCGCGCCCGATGGTAAAAGCGCCGTGCTGGCTGCGCGGCGGCCCGATCACTGGCTGCTGCGGCTTGATCTGCAAACCGGCGCAACCGCACTCTGGCCCAGCCAGGATCTGGCCTTTGGCGGCCACGCCATCTTTCTGGATGAGCATCGCATTGCCGCCACGGCCAGCGATGCCGATGGCCTGGGCTGTATCGCCGTGCTGGAAGCGCAAACCGGCAAGCGGATCGCATTATGGCCTACCGAAGGGGTCGATCCCCACGAATTGCTGCTGCTGGATGGCCAGCTGGCGGTGGCCAATGGCGGCGATGCACTGGATAAATCCAGTCTCATTCTGATGGGTATTGCCAATGGCGAAATTCTCAGCCTGCGCGCAGTACCCGACGAATTGAGGCGGCTGAGCCTGCGCCATATGGCAGTGTTGAGTGATGGTCGCGTGGCCGTCGGCGCGCAGGATCGCGGCAATGCCGATCCGGGGATTCCGCTGTTGGTTTTCTGGCGCGGCGACGATCTCGAATGGCAGCCGCTTGGCAAGGCGCAGGGCGATCTGCGCGGCTATTGCGGATCGTTGGCGACTGGGAGCGATGGCCTTTATATCACCTCGCCCCATGGCGGGCTGGCTGTGCATCACCCCGATGGCAGCAGCCTGTATATGCCCGATATCTGCGGCGCCGCGCCGCTGCAAGGCGGATTTCTGTTCAGCGGCGGGCGCGGCGATATGATCCTGCCCGATGGTCGGCGCCGCAATCTGCCAATTGCTTGGGACAACCATATTCGCGCTACAGGCGCATGATTGCCCCTGTATTTTCGCCCAGACTTGCCAAGCTATAAAACCGATAAAGTTTCGCACGAATAAATTTTGCTCCGCCCAAACTTGTGCGACCTGCCGGCCAGAGCAAATATGCAGGCGAAATACCTGTTCAAGGGAGGAGTCTCGAAATGACCTTCAGTCATCCGGAAACCATTGCATTGCATGCCGGCTATCGCGCCGACCCAACCACCGGCGCCGTAGCGGTGCCGATCTATCAAACCACATCGTATCAATTCCGCGATGCCGACCACGCTGCCAATCTGTTTGCGCTGAAGGAATTCGGCAATATCTACACCCGCATCATGAATCCCACGCTGGACGTGCTGGAACAGCGCATCACGGCTCTGGAGGGCGGTGCCGCCGCGCTTGCCGTTGCATCCGGCCAGGCAGCCTCGGCACTTGCGTTGCAGAACCTGGCTGTGGCCGGCGACAACGTGGTGAGTTCCACCGATCTCTATGGCGGCACCTGGAATCTGTTTGCCAATACGCTGAAGCAGCAGGGCATCGAAGTGCGCTTCGTCGATCCCGCAGACCCGGAAAATTTCCGCCGCGCCACCGATGCGCGCACGCGGGCCTATTACGCCGAAACCCTGCCCAACCCCAAGCTATCGGTTTTCCCCATCGCCGAAGTGGCTGCCATCGGCCGTCCCTTGGGCATTCCGCTGATCGTGGATAACACGGCTGCACCGATCCTGGCGAAGCCCCTCGCCCATGGCGCTGCCGTGGTGGTGTATTCCACCACCAAATATATCGGCGGCCATGGCACCTCGATCGGCGGGATCATCGTGGATGGCGGAAATTTCGACTGGGCGGCGCATCCCGCACGTCAGCCTTTGCTGAATCAGCCCGATCCCAGCTATCATGGCGCAGTATGGACCGAAGCCGTGAAGCCGATCGGCCCGGTGGCCTATATCATCAAGGCGCGCGTAACCCTGCTGCGCGATCTTGGTGCGGCGCTCAGCCCGTTCAATGGCTTCCAGATCATCCAGGGCCTGGAAACCCTGCCGCTGCGCATCCGCGAGCATAGCCGCAATGCCGCTGCCGTTGCCGAATTCCTGAGCAAGCATCCTGCCGTCGCCAAGGTGATCTATCCCGGCCTGCAAAGCGGCGAAAGTCGCAAACGTGCCGATACGTATCTCAAGGGCGGTTATGGCGGTCTGCTGGGCTTCGAACTCAAGGGTGGCCTGCAAGCCGGCCGCACATTCATCGACGCCCTGAAACTGTTCTATCACGTGGCGAATATCGGCGATGCCCGCAGCCTGGCCATCCATCCGGCCTCCACCACCCATAGCCAGCTGACCGTTGAAGAACAGGCACAAAGCGGTGTCACGCCCGGCTATGTGCGGCTATCCATCGGCATCGAGCATATCGACGATATCCTCGCCGATCTCACTGCTGCGCTTTCCAGCCTCTGATTTAGGGGATAATACGGTTTCGCCGTAATTCGGCCATCGATTGCAGGAAGATTTCCTCGCTGTCGATGGCCTCGGCGAAACCGGCCTGCCTGATTTTCACCGTGGACGAAACATCGTCCCAGGTATTGGCCATCAAGCCATCGCCATAGGCCCAGCCGGCAAGGTCCGCCATGCTGTAGGGCTGCAAACCATGCTTGGCCACAACGGCATCCCAGACCGGCGCCTTATCGGCCATCATGGTGGCAAGCGACAAGGTTTGCACCGGACCGGTCGACATGTCGAAAAACGCCGCAACACGTGGCCAAAGGTCGCACCAGCGGAAAACATCCCCGTTGGTGACATTGAAAGCCGCATTGGCCGCTTCCGGTGCGATTGCCGCCCATAGCATGGCACGGTTGAGCAGGTCCACATGGGTGGATTGCGAGAACTTGCTCCAGGTGGCGGCAGGCCCGGGAAAGCACAGCGGCAAACCAAGCTGTTTCGACAACGCGGCATAAACCGCCAGCAGCATGATCAGGTTGTTGCCAGTGCCGGTGGAAAAGCCCCACACAGTATGGGGCCGCAACGCACACCAGGTCCAGCCGCCCTGCCGGCAGCGGGCTTCCGCCACATCCTGCTGGTCGTGATAGAAATTCGGCGGCATGTGGCGCGGATGATCTTCTTTGGCCGGCACGCGGTAAGGACCGAGATGCGAACCGTACCATTTGGTGCCATGCACCAGCACCACGCGCTGCAATGGTGCCTTCGCCGCCGCCAGAGCATCGAGGCTATGCTCCATCAGCAGGCGATTCACCCGTGCTTCATCGGAAGGATTCTTGCCCGGCACGCGCGCGCAAACAAAAAGATGCGTTATGCCGCCCAGCTTGGGCGCCATGGCAAGCGCGGCCGAGCGGTCGGTGAGATCGGCAGCGATATGATCGGGATCTTCGGGCAATGCGCGCCGCGATACGCCGATACTGTGCCAGCCTGGGGTAGCGGCCAGCAGCTTGCGCATATTGGCGCCGACGATACCTACATCGCCAACGATCAAAGCTTGCGGCATATCAGCTCCCTTTCGGCGCGCGCTGCTTCAGAGGCCGGAAATCGAATACGCCCTCACGCTGGCGCGGATCCTCGCCCGCCTTGAATATTTGCGTTTTTTGCAGCTTCTGCGTGGCAGTGGTGGGCAACCGATCAACGAACAAAATCCAGCCCGGCACCTTGAAATACGCCAAGCGCTGCAAACTGGCTTCCACAATGGCCTGGGCAGCAGCACGATCCTTGCCTGCGCCGTCGCGCGGAATGATGCACGCCATCACTTCTTCTTCACGCAATTCATCAGGCACCGCCAGCACGGCAACTTCGGTTATGCCGGGCAATTCGCGCAGGCAGGCCTCGATCTCGGCCGCCGCGATATTCTGGCCCGAACGGCGGATCATATGTTTCTTGCGGTCGACGAAATGCACCACGCCCTGTTCGTCACGCCGCACGATATCGCCGGTATGGAACCAGCCTCCGCGCCAGGTGGTGGCTGTTGTTTCCGGGTCGCGGAAATATTCGCGGAAGAAACCCTTGCGCGGATCGTTGCCTTTACGCCGGATCACCAATTCGCCTAGCCCCGGCCCCTGCACCAGCGCATCGGCATCATCCTGCAAGCCGATTTCCACATCCCAGAGCGGCTGGCCGATGCTGCGGGTTTCGATATGCCGCGGCTCGTGATTGGCTGCCGTGACGATGCCAAGTTCCGACATGCCCCAGACCTCGATCAGCGGAAAGCCGAACCGCTTCTCGAAAGCGCCATGCAAGGCCGGATCGATGCCGGCCCCCACACCGAAACGCACACCATGGGCCCGCTCCTCGGGGCTTGCCGGCATGTTCATCATTACCGGCGGAATGATGCCGAGATAATGGATCATGGTGGCGCGTGTGGCGGCCAGGTCTGCCCAGAAGCTTTTCGGATGGAAACGATCCGGAAAGATCATGCAATTGCCGGTGAGGATCATCGCCGGGTTGGAGATCGACACGCTGTTGGCATAAAAAAGCGGCAGCGGATTATACAGCCGCTCGGCTTCCGGCCGCACGGCCATGGCCCCGCCGGCACGATTATATCGTGCGGCGGCAAAGAACAGATATTCGTTGTCGATCATGCAGCCTTTGGGCAGGCCGGTGGTACCCGAGGTATAGAGCAGCACGGTTTCGCTGCCTCGATCCGGCGGCGTCGAAGACGCGGCGCGGCGTGCACGCGGCAGCTCTGCCATATGCGACAATCCGCAAACCGGCGGCTTGCCGGCAATGCCTCGCGCCACGGCCAGCACATCAGCCACACGATGATCCAGCACCACCGCCAGGTCGCTGCCGGAATGCTCCAGCAGATAGGCCATGTCATGCGCGCGGTAATCCGGATTGATCGGGATGGCACAACACCCAAGGCGGTTCAGCGCCAGGAAATGCACCAGAAAATCCGGCCGGTTTTCCAGCAACAGCGCCACCCGATGGCCATGGCCATAACCAGCACGGCCATAGGCCTGGGCTGCCGCCTCCACCCGTTCGGCGGTTTCGCCATAGCTCCATTCCAGGCCATCCGGCGCGTAATCGCGGCCCCGTGCCGGCGGCACAGCGATACAAGCCAGGCCAGGCTTGCGCCGAACCACAGCCTGGAAGGCATCATCCAGCGTGCGAAAGGCCGTATCGTCGATCATGCCGCCTTAAGCGCCTTGCTGGGCCGGAACAGCACCTGCGGCATCGCTTCGTTGCTGTTCGGCTGGGCCAGTTCCAGCGACATGCCGATTTTCAGGCTATCCAGCGGCACGTCTTCTATATTGGCGATCAAGCGAATGCCCGGCGCCTCGGCAAAGGTGACCATCGCCACCACATAAGGCACCTTGTCGTTATAAGCCGGCGAAAACGGATGCCGCACCACGGTCCAGCTCCACAATTCGCCAGCGCCGCGCATCGGTTTCCAATCGATATCGCTGCTTTGGCAATGCGGGCAAATCTTCATCGGATACCAATGCAGCTTGCCACAGGCATTACAATGCGGAAAAGCAACACGCCCCTCACGCAGATGCGCGAAGAAACCATGGAATTCGGGATTGATCTCGTTCAATTCAGCCATATCGCTCACCGACCCAACAGCAATACGCCGTAATCGGGCACGGATAGCCCGGTTACCATGCCGATTTCCGCATTCTTCACCTGGGCATTGCCGGCCTCGCCGCGCAATTGCCGCACGGCCTCCACCACATGCTCGGCGCCGAGCAGGTAGGAATGCGACAATAGCCCGCCATGGGTGTTCACCGGCAACTTGCCCTCGATACCCGTGCCCTGCTCACGCACGAAAGCGCCCGCTTCGCCTTTTTTGCAGAAGCCCAGGTCCTCGATCTGCATCAGGCAGGATATGGTAAAGCAATCGTAGATCTCGGCGAAATTCACCGCACCCAACCCGATACCGGCCTCGCGCAAGGCGCGCCCGCAGGCTTCCTTGGCGCCAGGCATGGTCAATTGCGCCGGCTTCTGGGTGAAGATGTCGTCGCCGCTCAAGGGCTCGCTGGCATAGCCGCAGCCCATCACCTTGATCGGTTTCTTGCGGCAATCCCGCGCGCGATCCATCCGCGTCATCACGAAAGCGACGGCGCCATCGGTGATCAGGCAGCAATCGGCTGCACGCAGCGGATCGGAAATCATGCGAGAGGCATAATAATCATCCATGCTGAGTGCCTTCTGCACCTGGCCGCGGCCATTGCGCAACGCACTGGCGCGCTGCGTGGTGGCAATGGCTGCCAAATCGGCCTCGGTAAGGCCATATTCATGCATGTAGCGCCGCGCCCAGAGCGCGAAATAAGATGGCTGGCCATTGAAACCCTGGGGCTTCTCGAAAGCCATCTTGGCGGGATACATGTTGTGGAAACCATATGGGCCCTCGGCCCGGCTGCCCCAATCCACGCCGAAATAGAATACGACTACATCGGCCAGGCCGGCGCGCAGCGCCATGCGGGCCAGCATGGGGGCGCAGGCAATGCCTGTGCCGCCATAAGACATGCCACCATCAAAACGCCGGGTGATGCCGAATTGCGCCGCCATGTATTCGCGCGGCACGCTGCCCGGCATGATCACGCCGTCGCTGATAATGCCATCCACTTCGCTGGGCGCAATGCCTGCATCATCCAGCGCCATCTGCACGGCCTCGATGGAGAGCGCGCGAATGTCGCGGTCGGCGCGCCGTGTCGGCTTGGTCTGCCCAATCCCGACGATCGCAATATCATCATCCGCCATGCCTAACCCCTTCATGCTTTACGCCAGAAACAATCGGCGCGCCGGATACACCGGCGCGCCGACCAAGGTTTACTTCGGGAACCGCTGCTCGTAGTTGGATTGCGGCACATACTTGGCCAGAATCGCCTGATACTGCTTCAGGTATTCTTCCACATTGGCATCGGTACGGGCCTGGCGGGTCTTGATCCATTCCGCCTTCAACGCATCGTAATCCGTGGTCTTCTTCCAGGCGTCCACTTCCGCCGGGGTGAAGCGATAGAACTTCACGCCCTTGGCCTGGGCATCCTTCACGGTCGCAGCATCGCCCTCTTCCACCAGCGCGATGGACTTCTTGGGGAATTCGCGCCGCATCTTGGCCATTTCCTGCTTCACATTGTCAGGCAGGCCTTTGTAGAGATCGAGGTTCATCACCAAGCCGCAGGTATAGTAGGTGCCCATGGCCGGGGCGATCAGCGTCTTGGTCAGCGGCAGCCAGTTTTCCGGCCCCGGCATCCAGAGCGGAATGCCGATATAGCCATCGATCGCGCCGGTCTGCATGCTGGTGTAGATTTCGGCGGTCGACATCGGCACCGGGATCATGCCGCCGGCCTTGCCGGCAATCTTGCCCAGATCGCCATAGGCGCGCACTTTGAGGCCCTTCAGATCGGCAGCCGACTTGATCTCCTTGTTGACGCCGATGATGGTGGCCGAAGGCGCATCGAAGGCCACAAGCTCAACATTCTGCTTATGGTATTCGCGGCGCAGCGCATCGTTGGTTTCATACATTTCATGCAGTGCCGCAGAAACCGCATCGCCCTTGTCGCTCACATAGGGCAGTTCCGCCATCGAGGTAAGCGGCAA
Source organism: Ferrovibrio sp. (assembly GCF_019636075.1). Lineage (GTDB taxonomy): Bacteria > Pseudomonadota > Alphaproteobacteria > Ferrovibrionales > Ferrovibrionaceae > Ferrovibrio. The sequence goes on along the minus strand of NZ_JAHBYG010000002.1, from coordinate 137,387 downwards.
CAGAGCCGGCGTGTAGCCGGTGCAGAAATAGCCCACATCGGCAACCCGCTTGCCAACGCCGGTAAGATGATCTCCGGCCTTCATCAGAGCCGAGAGATAGAGCTTGTCCTTCACCTTCACAAAGCCGTTGGTGCGGGCGCTGAGCTCGTCGAGAAACACTTCATACTGGCGATTGGAGGTGGAACCCTGCGCCACATATGTGGAATACACGAGATTGACCTGAGCCTGTGCGGTTTCGGCCGCACCGGCGAATGCAAACGGGAGCAACAAAGCACCCGTCTTCAGCAGTTTAGAGATAGTCATTTCCATACTCCTCCCATGGTTTTGCTTCTTCTCTTCACTTGGCCATCAAGTTCGGGATGAACAAGGTGATTTCCGGAAAGATCACCAGGATCACCAAGGTGATGATTTCCAAAAGCATGAACAGGCTGGCGCCACGGAACACCGTGGATAGCTGGATTTCCGGCCGTATCGATTTGATGACGAATACATTCACACCCAATGGCGGCGTGATATTCGCCAACTCGCTCATCTTTACGATGATCACGCCAAACCAGACCGGATCGAAACCCAGCGCCTTGATGGCGGGAAAAACGATCGGCAGCGTGATCAAACACATCGAGATCGGCTCGAGGAACATGCCGAGCGGAATATAGGCCAGCAGGATCAGCACCAGAATCAGATAGCGCGGCAAATCCGAGCCCGTGATCAGCTTGGTAACCGTGCCGGCCAAGCCTGATAGCGCAACATATTGGCCGAACAAACCGGCCCCGATCAGGATCAGGAATATCATCGCGGTGCTGGCAACGGCTTCCTTGCCGCCGATCAGCAAGGCTTTCCAATCGAAGCCGCGCTTGAGCAAGAGCAGCGCAAAAGCCGCGGCCGCGCCCACGCCAGCCGCCTCGTTCACGGTGAACAGACCCGAATAAAGGCCGCCGATGATGACAGTGAACAGGATCAGTATGCCGCTGCCATCCTTCAGGCCCACCATACGATCACGCCAGGAAAAGCGTTCATTGGCCACCGGCATCAAATCGGGCCGAATCAGCGCCAGCACATAAAGGCCGATGCAAAAAACCAACGCCGTGAGAATCCCCGGCAGGATGCCGGCCAGCAGGAGCCGGCCGATATCGGTTTGCGTGACGATGCCATACACCACCAGCATGATGCTGGGCGGAATCATGATGCCGAGCAAACCGGCCGACGCGATAGTACCTGCGCTGATTGCATCATTGTAGCGAAAGCGCTTCATCTCGGTGAAGGCGATTTTACCTACTGCTGCGGAAGTAGCCACCGAGGAACCCGACGTGGCGGCAAATCCCGCACAGGCAAAAACCGTAGCAATCGCCAGGCCCGCACGCAGATGGCCAACGAAGCGATAGGCAATCTGATAGGCTTTTTCGCTAATTCCCGCCTGCGAAGCGAGGTAGCCCATCAGGATGAAGAGCGGAATCACCGATAGCGCGATATCGGTGGATTTTCCGTAGGGCATGGTGCTGAGCGCACTCAGCGCCACATCGAAACCGCGCAGCATCACCAAGCCGCTGAACGACGAGATGATCAGCACGAAAGCAATCGGCATGCCAGTGATGATGCCGATTGCAAAAATCAGCGTAACGACCAGGCCTGCGGTCATGGCGTACCCTTCCTGAAATTCACTGCATTGCGATACAGCGAACAGGCATAGGCCAGAGCCAACAACGCCATGCCGAAAGCGATCACTGCCTTCACCGGCCAGAGCGGGAATTCCATGGTGCCGAACTGGTATTCCATGCGCTGATAGCTGACAAATGCTTCCTGTGCCGATGTCCAGGTCAGTACCAGGCTGAAAGCGCCGCAAATGAGATTGGACAGGGTTTCGCAAACCAGCCGGCCTTTCGGCGGAAACAGGTTGACCACGGCTTCAATCGAGACATGGCCGCCGATGGATTGCGTGTAACCCACCGCCAGGAAGATCAGCAGCGCCAGCAGCACGCCGCCGATTTCATTCGCGCCCACCACGGCGATGCCCATGGCGCGCAGGATCACCTCGCCGGTAACAACGGCAGAAAGCAGAATCAGCGCGATGCCGCCTGCCACACTGGATGGCAGGATTACCCGGCGTTCCAAAGGCGTGAAACCCGCTTCAAGCGACATCGCTCACTCCTATGATTTCGAGAACCTTCTTGCGCAGAATGTATTTCTGCACCTTTCCGCTCGGCGTCATCGGCATGGCATCCATCACCACCAAATGCTCTGGGAAATACTGCTTTGCCAGATGCTCCCGCTCCAGGAATGCCAACATCTGGGCCATGTCGAAACTACCGCCATCGCGCGTCACGATCACGGCACAGGCGCGTTCCTGCAGGCGTGGATCGGGAATTGCCACGATAGCGGCCACCTGCACACGCGGATGCTTGTGCAGCAGGTCTTCCACTTCCACCACCGGAATATTCTCGCCGCCGCGCACGATGATGTCCTTGCTGCGGCCTGTGATGCGGATATAGCCATCGACATCGCGGCGTGCGCGATCTCCGGTGCGCAACCATCCGCCATCGCCGGCATTGCGGCCATCGGCAAAGCTTGCTGCCGTCACATCGGGCCGCAACCAATATCCGGCGAACAACGTAGGCCCACGGCATTGCAATTCGCCCTCTTCGCCATCGGGCAAGGGCTTGTCATCGGCATCCACCACCCGAATCTGCATGCCGCGCAAAGGCCGGCCATCGGAACCGAAAATCTTTTCCGCCGGATCATCCAGCCGGCTGAGCGTGGTGAGCCCCACCTCGGTCATTCCCCAACCAGACACCACATGCGCGCCCAGCACCTTCTGCGCGCGGATCAGCAGTGAACGCGGTATCGGCGCGCCGGAGCAGAGGAAGATGCGGAGAGACCGACAATGTCCGGCGCCGGATTCCACAGCATCGGTCAGATCCTGCAGAAAAGGCGTGGCGCCCATCATCCAGGTAACATTCTCCTGGTCGATCAGCGCCGCACCCTGTTTGGCATCCCAGCGCTCCATCAATACGACGGTGCCGCCGACAATCACCGGCAATTGTCCGCCATAGGCAAAACCGGTCTGATGTCCAAAGGTGGAAGCCATCAGCACCACGGTATCGGCGCCCAGTTTCTGATCCTCGATCAGATTGATCAGCGGACAGAAATTGGTGTTGGCGGTATGCATCACGCCTTTCGGCTCGCCAGTGGTGCCTGAAGTGAAGGCGATTTCGGTAACGATATTGGGATCCAGCGGCGGCGGCAGGTCCGCCTTGTTGGGCCGCAACAGATCGAAGAAATCCAACGCACCATCTGGGCGCGTTTCGCCGATCACCGCCAAATGGCGCAGACTAGGGATTTCTTTCTGCAAATCATGGAACATGCCGGCATGATCGAAGCCCCGAAAGCTATCCGGGCAGATCGCCATCACCGGCTCGGCCAGACCCAGCATCAGGCGCAATTCGCGCTGCCGATAGATCGGCGGCAGCGGCACGATCACCACGCCAAGCCGCGCCAAGGCATATTCCATCAAGGGAAAATAGCGCCAGTTCGGCAACTGCACCGCCACGCGGTCGCCGCGTCCAACCCCCAGGCTTTGCAGATTACCGGCAAGCGCATCGGTCTGCGCCAACGCCTCGGCATAGCTGAGGCGACCGAAGCGATCGACGATCAAAGTCTTGTTCGGCTGATTTTCCGCCGCATCCGACAAAAAGGCATAGATATCGCGCTGCGGCCAGGATCCCGCCTTGGCATAAGCATCGATCACGGATTGCGGAAAGGCCGGCTTATTAAGCATGGCTACGCGCCGGATTCAGTCGGGATGCAGCAGCGTACTGCGCTGGCCGCACCAGAGGATCGGCAACAATGAGCATGCGAGCGGATCATGATCGGCCCATTCAAGACATTTCCTCCGATGGCCGATGTTTTTTCGTGCCGGCCATCAATTCATTATTTGAATGAGCGTATATTCAATATAATATGGCTGTCAAGAAAAGACTTCAGCGGGAGACAAACGCCATGACCAAAGCCAGCGCAACTGCGAGACACCGCATTGCTCTTGTTACTGGCGCCACCTCTGGTATTGGCGCGGCAACAGCTCAAAAGCTTGTGGAATCAGGATGCCGCGTGATTCTTGCAGGCCGCAGACAGGATCGTCTTGAAGCATTGCGCAGCCGCATTGGCGATGCTGCGTATATATTGCCACTGGATGTGCGCGATGCAGATGCAGTGCAAAATGCGATTGCTGCATTGCCGAAAGAGTGGCACGCCATTGATTTGGTGGTGAATAGTGCCGGTCTCGCGGTGGGCTCTGCTGCAGTGCCGAAAGCACGCCTGCAGGATTGGCGCACCATTGTTGAAACCAATATCAACGGCATGCTGAATATCACGCATACCGTGTTGCCCGGCATGATAGAGCGCGACTTTGGCGATATTATCAATATCGGCTCGATTGCAGCCAACTGGCCTTATCCATCGGGCAATGTGTATGGCGCGAGTAAATCCTTCGTGAAGCAGTTCACGCTCAACCTGCGTGCCGATCTGCAAGGCAGCAATATTCGCGCCACCTGCATCGAGCCGGGCACCACCGAAACCGAATTCGCCGCCGTGCGCATCGGCTCGCAGCAGGGCGCGCAGAATTTCTATAATCACCCCAATCTGCTGAAAGCCGAGGATGTTGCCGAGATCATAGCGTTCTGTGTGCTGTTGCCACGCCGGGTGAATATCAACACCCTGGAAGTGATGCCGATCAGCCAGAGCTTCGGTTTCCCGCCTTTTGCCGACGACATGCAGGTTCTCGACTAAGGAGAAGATGCGGCATGAAACGCCCGACTTCCTCGCGCAAGGCATCGGCTTCTCCGCCGCGTGGCCGACCGAAACGATCCGCCGAGTTGATCGAGGCGCGGCGCAGCCAGATTTGCGCCGCAGCCATCGAGCGCTTCAGCCGCGATGGCTATCACACCACCACGATGCAAAGCATCGCCGATGACGCCGGCATGAGCGTAGGCCTGATCTACAGCTATTTCCGCGACAAGGAAGACCTGCTGATCTATGCCATGAATGATGTGCTGGATGCCTATGTGCGTGAAGTGCCGATTGCAATCGCCAGCAAGACCAATCCGCTGGACCAGTTCATTGCCGCCGTGCATGGGTTCGGCCGCGTGGTGGATGAACGCCGACCGGCCTGGCTGATCGGCTATCGCGAATCGCACATGCTCTCGCCCGAGGCGCGGCGGGAAATCCTGCAGAAGGACGTGGCCACCACCAAGCTGATCGAGGATCGCATCCGTGCCTGCATCAAGGCCGAATTGTTCCATCCGATCGACACCCAGATGCTCACCTACCAGAGCCTGCTGCTGGTACATGGCTGGGCGCTGGCCGCCTGGCGTCTGCCGCGCATGACCTGCCGGCGCTATATCGATCGCGGCCTTTCCATCCTGCTGAAGCCGGTTCTGGTAGACGGCAATTACCCTCAAATAGACTGGAACGAGCAATGACTCTTTCGCTTACTGGCAAAACCGCAGTGATCACCGGTGGCGCTTCCGGCATCGGCAAAGCCATCGCCGAACGCTTCCATGCTGCCGGTGCCGCCGTGCTGATCGCCGATCTGAACAACGATGCCGCAGCGCAAACCGCCACAGCCCTTGGAGCGAATGCCGATCATATCCGTATCGACCATACCAGCGAGGCCGATTGCCAGGCTGCCGCGCAAAAGGCGGTGAAGCGTTTTGGCGGCCTGGATCTGCTGGTCAACAATGCCGGCATGCCCTCGCAAGGTGCCCTCGACAGCATGTCGCTCGAGGCGATCCAACAGGTTCTGGCAGTCAATGTGTTAGGCCCCATGGTGATGGCGAAGGCCGCCCTGCCCGCCCTGCGCGATAGCGCCAAGCGCGGCAATCAGCCTGCGATGCTGTTCACCGGTTCGATCCAGTCGTTGATGGTGCGTCCGAATTTCAGCCTTTATGGCACATCGAAACACGCCATCTCCGGCATGGTGGGCAGCCTGGCGCTGGAATTGGCGCCGCAGGGCATCCGCGTCAATGCAGTCTGCCCCGGCCCCACCGATACGCCGCTCTTCCGCAGCATCGCCGCCAAGGTGCAGCCTGATTTCGATCGGGCCGTGGAGCAGTTCCGCGCCGGCATTCCGTTGGGTCGTTTGATCGCGCCCGAGGATGTGGCCGATGCGGCGCTGTTCCTATGCTCCGCCATGGCCCGCAATCTTACTGGCGTGATGCTGCCGGTAGATGGCGGCCTTACCGCACGCTGAACGATTGCAGTCGTAAGAAAGGATAGAGTATGGGACCGGGTACGAGATTGGCAAACCGCACCGCGTTGATCACCGGAGCGGGCGGCCCCATGGGCCGTGCAGTGGCGAAGCGTTTCGCGCAGGAAGGCGCCAAGTTGGTGTTAGGCGAAATCTCGGCCAACCGCCTGGGCCAGTCTGTGGAGGAAATCACTGCCGAAGTGCCAGGCGTGCAAATCGCCTCGCTACGCGGCGATGTCACCAATGGCGGTGAGGCAGCAGCTTTGGTGCAGACCGGCCTGGAAAAGTTCGGCCATATCGATCTGCTGATCAATGTGGTGGGCGGTATCAAAAGCAGCGTGATGTCGGAGCCCTTCCTGAATATTAGCGAAGAACGCTGGAACGCCACCTTCAACCTGAATCTGATGGCCAACTTCCATCTCATCAAGCTCACCGTGCCGGCCATGCTGAAGGCCGGCTATGGCCGCATCATCAATGTCTCGTCGATCAACTTCGCCGGTGCCGAGGGCCAGGCGGATTACGGCGCCGCCAAAGCCGCCGTGGCCTCTCTTACCCGCAGCCTGGCTATAGAATTCGCGCCGGCAGTGACGGTGAATTGCATTTCGCCGGCCACGATCAACACATCGGTGGTGCAGCGCATGCCGGAAGAGGAAAAGCGCCTCTACCGCGACAAGACCGTACTCAAGCGCTTCGGCGAGCCGCTGGATATCGCCAATGCCATGCTATTCCTGGCCAGCGAGGAAGCCGGCTATATCACCGGCGAAAATCTGCCGGTCAGCGGCGGCGTCTGGCCCGCCCTATAAAAAAAAACCCGGCGGCCTCGCGGTCGCCGGGCTTATTTTTGCCTGCAGGCTTAGTGGAACAGCACGAAGGCCTTGGACAGCGTGATCCACACGCCCCACAGGATCGGCACGCCCACCACCAACCAAGCTGCAACCGCCGGACCATCCAGCCCGCCCTTGCCGATACCGAAGGAACCATGCTGTACCAGCTGGCTGCTGGCGGCATTCTTGGCCTGCAAAGCAGCCACATCAGCTTCCTTCATATACCACTTGTCGGCCACCGGCTTGATAAAGAAGTTCGCTACGAAACCCAGCACCAGCATGCCGGCCAGGATATACATGGTGAAATCGTAAACCTGCGCACGCGGCACGCCGGCGGCGATTTGCGCTTCGCGGATATAATTCACCACCACCGGGCCGAGGATGCCGGCCGTGGACCAGGCGGTAAGCAGCCGGCCATGGATAGCGCCCACGAATTGCGTGCCGAACAGATCGGCCAGATAGGCCGGTATGGTGGCAAAGCCGCCGCCATACATCGACAGGATCACGCAGAAGAAGGCCACGAACAAAGCCTTGCTGCCGATATGCGCCGCCCAGGGCGAGGCGGCATAAAGCGCGATACCGAGGGCGAAGAAGGTGTAATAGGTCATCTTCCGCCCGATCTTGTCGGACAGCGAAGCCCAGAAGAACCGCCCGCCGATATTGAACAGCGACAGCAGCCCGGTGAAGCCGGCGGCAATCGCCGCCACCATCTTGCGCTGATCGTCGTTCAACTGGCCGAAGGCAACATCCGGTTGACCGATCAATGCACCGGCGAAAATCTCCTGCAGCATCGGCGAAGCCATGCCGATCACGCCGATACCTGCGCTCACATTGAGGCAGAGCACGGCCCAGACCAGCCAGAATTGCGGCGTCTTATGCGCATCTTTCAGATGCACCTGATGCTTGGTGATCATCGACTTGCCGTTATCTTGCGGCGGGGTCCAGCCTTCCGGACGCCAGCCCGCCGGCGGAATGCGATAGCCGAAGGCGCCGCCCATCATAAACACGAAGTAGATGGCCGCCATAACTACGAAGGTTTCCCAAACGCCGACCGATGTGGGCGTGCGGAAATAGTTCATCAGGATATCGGCCAGCGGCGCGCCGATCATGGCGCCGCCGCCAAAGCCCATGATGGCCATGCCGGTCGCCATGCCGCGGCGATCGGGGAACCACTTGATCAGCGTGGAAACCGGCGAGATATAGCCCAGCCCCAGGCCGATACCGCCGATCACGCCCGAACCCAGCCACATCATCCAGAGCTGATGCGTATAAACCCCCAGCGCCGAAATCAGCAGGCCGCCGCACCAGCATAGCGCCGAAGCAACACCGGCCTTGCGCGGGCCTGCCCGTTCCAGCCAGCCGCCCCAAATCGCCGCCGCTGAACCCAGCAACACGAAAAACAAGGTATACATCCAGCCCAGATCGCTGATCTTCCAATCGCAGCTGGTGGTGAAAAGCGCTGCCATAAGGGTCATGTCGGGCGGGCAAGCCACCGAACGGTTGATGCCGATGGCACGCGACAGCGGCAGCCAGAACACGCTGAAGCCATAGGCCATGCCGATGCAGAGATGGATCGCCAATGCCGCGGGCGGCACCAGCCATCGATTGAACCCTGCCTGCGCTACGATACGCTCCTTATCCAGCAGGCCAACGCCCCCCGGCGTGCCATCCGTCGTTCCTTGAATAACCGACATTGTCCTCTCCCTCCCAGAGTATTTGGACATTTCCTCTCACACTTCACGCACGCGTCTGCTTTGCTTTGTCCCTCTCCTGCAGACGTTTAATCGCTTCGCGCACCGGCGCATCCATACCGTCCCCACCGGCATCCAGATGAGCGTAAATCTGCCGGCGCATACGCGGATCCCAGAATTTTCCGATGTGATCGGCAATCATCTCGGGCGCATCCATATTGGTCTGCGGCGCGAAGAACTTGCCGATCTGGTTGGCCATCATTACCAGTTTGTTTTCATGCGACATGATCGGTCGCCTCCAGCAGCACGCGATCGGCGCGGGTAAAAATCTCAAAATCCTGTTCGCGCGCCACCGCGATCAGCGTGATGCCGGCGGCCTCCGCCATGTGCACCGCCAACGTGGTGGGGGCCGAAACCGCCACGATGACAGCCGCGCCCAGGCGGGCTGCCTTCTGCACCATCTCCACCGATACGCGGCTGGTCAGCAGCAGCAGACCGCGCGAAGCCGCCTGGTCCCTGCGTGCCAGGGCGCCGGCCAGTTTATCCAGCGCATTATGCCGGCCCACATCCTCGCGTAGCGCGACAAGGCCTGTGCCCGGTTCCCAATAGGCCGCCGCATGCACGGCGCGGGTTTCGGCATTCAGCTTCTGCGCCAGCGGCAGGCTGGCCAATGCCTGTGCAATCATCTGCGGCGTGAAGCGCGGCATGGCCGTCACACTCGCCGGCGGCAACATCGCCTGCTCCAGGCTTTCGATGCCGCAGAGTCCGCATCCGGTGGGGCCTGCCATCTGCCGCCGCCGTGCCGCCAGTCTCTCGGCATGGGCATCATCCAGCCAGAGCCGCAATTCCACGCCTTGCTCCGCCGTATGGATGCTCAATTCCTGAATATCGCCCCGCGCATCGATGATGCCTTCCGCCAGACTGAAGCCGATGGCGAAATCCTCCAGATCGGCGGGCGTTGCCATCATCACGGCATGACTGCTGCCATTGAAGACCAGCGCCACCGCCATCTCCACCGGCAGCGCGCGCTCGCCGTTCAGCGCGCGACCGCCATTCCAGGCGATACGGGATTGGCGAACCACCGGCTGGATCATTCGGCGGCCTCTGCCTTGACGATACGGCGGCTACGCTCGGCCTGTTCGCGATATTGCTCCTGCCATTCGCTGGGGCCGTTGGATGGCGCCACCTGCACGGCAGTCACCTTGTATTCCGGGCAATTGGTGGCCCAATCGGAATAATCGGTGGTCACCACATTGGCCTGGGTTAGCGGATGATGGAAGGTGGTGTAAACCACGCCGGGTGCCACGCGATCGGTGATCACCGCACGCAGCGTGGTGCCGCCGGCGCGGCTTTCCAGCTTCACCCAGTCGCCCTCGCGCACGCCGCGCTGCTCGGCGTCATGGGGATGGATTTCCAGCACATCTTCATCATGCCACACAACATTGGCGGTGCGCCGTGTCTGCGCCCCCACATTGTATTGCGACAGGATGCGTCCGGTGGTGAGCAACAGCGGAAAGCGCGGTCCGGTGCGTTCGTCGGTGGGCACATATTCCGTGATCATGAAATTGCCCTTGCCACGCACGAAGCCATCTACGTGCATGATCGGGCTGCCCATCGGCGCCTTCTCGTTGCAAGGCCATTGCACCGAGCCGACTTTCTCCAGGAAATCATACGACACGCCGGCAAAGCCGGGCGTGAGATGCGCGATCTCATCCATGATCTCGCTGGGATGGCTGTAGGCCATCTCCAGACCCAGCGCCTTGGCCAACATCACGGTGATTTCCCAATCGGCATAGCCGTTTTTCGGGGTCATCACCTTGCGCACGCGATTGATGCGGCGTTCGGCATTGGTGAAGGTGCCATCCTTCTCCAGAAACGTACTGCCCGGCAGGAATACATGGGCGTAATTCGCCGTCTCGTTCAGAAACAGATCCTGCACTACCACGCATTCCATCGCCGCCAGGCCGGCCGCCACATGGGCGGTATCGGGATCCGATTGCAGGATATCCTCGCCCTGGATGTAGATGCCCTTAAAGCTGCCATCCACGGCGGCATCCAGCATATTGGGGATGCGCAGGCCGGGCTCGCTATCCAGCGGCCGACCCCACAGGCTTTCAAACATCGCGCGGGTGGCATCGTCGGAGATGTGGCGATAGCCCGGCAATTCATGGGGGAAGCTGCCCATGTCGCAAGAGCCCTGCACGTTATTCTGCCCGCGCAACGGATTCACGCCCACACCGGGCCGGCCGATATTGCCGGTCAGCATCGCCAGATTGGCAATCGCCATCACGGTGGTGGTGCCCTGACTGTGCTCGGTCACGCCTAAGCCGTAATAGATCGCGCCATTGCCGCCGGTGGCGTATAGCCGCGCCGCGCCGCGCACGGCTTCCGCCGAAACGCCGGTGATGGCCTCCACCGCCTCGGGGCTGTTGCGCTTGTCGGCGATGAAAGTCGCCCAATGTTCGAAGGCGTCCAGGTCGCAGCGTTCGCGGATGAAAGTTTCGTTCTGCAAGCCCTCGGTGATGATCACATGGGCCAGCGCATTGAGGATCGCCGCGTTGGTGCCCGGGCGCAGCGGCAGATGAAAGGCGGCTTCCAGATGCGGCGCCTTTACCATCTCGGTACGGCGCGGGTCGATCACGATCAGCTTGGCGCCCTTTCGCAGGCGCTTTTTCAGCCGCGAAGCGAAAACCGGATGGGCGGCAACCGGATTGGCGCCGATCACGATCACCACATCGGTCTGCTCCACGGAATCGAAATTCTGCGTGCCGGCCGAGGTGCCATAGGTCTTGCTCAGGCCATACCCAGTGGGCGAATGGCACACCCGGGCGCAGGTATCCACGTTGTTATTGCCGAAGCCGGCACGCACCAGCTTTTGCACCAGGTAGGTTTCTTCATTGGTGCAGCGCGACGAAGTGATGCCGCCCACGCTGCCGCGCCCGTATTTCGCCTGGATACGCTTGAATTCGGCCGCCGTATGGCTGATCGCCTCTTCCCAGCTCACTTCGCGCCAGGGCTGGTCGATGCTTTCGCGGATCATCGGATTGAGAATGCGCTCGCGGTGCTGGGCATAGCCCCAGGCGAAGCGGCCCTTCACGCAGGAATGGCCGCGATTGGCCTGGCCATCCTTGTAGGGCACCATGCGCACCAATTGCTCGCCGCGCATCTCGGCCTTGAAGCTGCACCCCACGCCGCAATAAGCACACGTGGTCACCACCGAATGTTCGGGCTGGCCGATCTCGATGACGGATTTTTCCATCAGCGTGGCCGTGGGACAGGCCTGCACGCAGGCACCACAGGACACGCATTCCGAATCCAGGAATTTTTCCGCCATGCCGGGCGAGACCTTGGATTCAAAGCCGCGTGCCTGGATGGTCAGCGCGAAGGTACCCTGCACTTCCTCGCAGGCGCGCACACAGCGCGAGCAGACGATGCATTTGGAAGCATCGAAGGTGAAATACGGATTCGATTCATCCTTCTGCTGCTTGAGGTGGTTCTCGCCCTCATAGCCATAGCGCACTTCGCGCAAGCCCACAGCGCCTGCCATATCCTGCAATTCGCAATCGCCATTGGCGGCGCAAGTCAGGCAATCCAGCGGATGATCGGAGATATAGAGTTCCATCACACCCCGGCGCAGCTTGGCCAGGCGATCATTCTGGGTGGTCACCTTCATGCCGGGCGCCACCGGCGTGGTGCAGCTTGCCGGGGTGCCGGCACGGCCTTCGATCTCCACCAGGCAAAGCCGGCAAGAGCCGAAAGCATCCAGCATGTCGGTGGCGCAAAGCTTGGGCACCTGAATGCCGGCTTCCATCGCCGCGCGCATCACCGATGTACCGGCCGGCACGCTCACGCTGCGGCCATCAATGATGAGATTGACAGTTTCGCCGGCCTTGCTGGCTGGCGTACCGAAGTCGATTTCATGAATGAGAGACATGGGGCTTGTCCTCTGTTATTCGGCTGCGGCGTGCGCGTGAACATCACGGTTGGGTGCACGGCCGAAATCCTCAGGGAAATGTTTCAGCGCGCTCATCACCGGATAGGGCGTAAATCCGCCCAAGGCGCAGAGCGAACCGAATTTGAGCGTCTGACACAGATCTTCCAGCAGCGCGAGATTGGCCTCGCGATCATGGCCTGCCATCACGCGGTCCATCACTTCCGTGCCGCGTGTGGAGCCGATGCGGCAGGGCGTGCATTTACCGCAGGATTCGATGGCGCAGAATTCCAGCGCGAAACGCGCCATGCGGGCCATGTCCACGCTGTCGTCGAACACCACCAGCCCGCCATGGCCGAGCAGACCGTCGCGTGCCGCAAAGGCCTCGTAATCATAAGGCGTGTCGAACAGCGACGGCGGGAAGTAGGCGCCCAACGGACCGCCGGCCTGCACCGCGCGCACATGCCTGCCGCTGGCCGCACCGCCGCCGATATCCATCACGATCTCGCCCAGGGTGAGCCCGAAGGCGGCCTCGAACAAACCGCCATGGCGCACATTGCCGGCAATCTGGATCGGCATGGTGCCGCGTGAACGGCCCATGCCCAGATCGGCATAATTGGCCGCGCCTTCGCTCAATATCACCGGCACGCTGGCCAGCGAGATCAGATTGTTGATCACCGTGGGCATGGCGAACAGGCCCTTATGGGCCGGCAGCGGCGGTTTGGCGCGCACCGTGCCGCGTTTGCCTTCAAGGCTTTCCAGCAAGGCGGTTTCCTCACCGCACACATAGGCGCCTGCACCCATCCGCACTTCCAAATCGAAAGCATGGCTGCTGCCGGCCAGCTTGCTGCCGAGATAGCCCGCCTCGCGGGCGATGGCGATGGCCTGCGTGGTTACGCGGATGGCATCGGGATATTCCGAGCGGATATAGATAAAGCCCTTGGTGGCTCCCACTGCGATGCCGGCGATGGTCATGCCCTCGATCAGCACGAAGGGATCGCCTTCCAGCAGCATGCGGTCGGCAAAAGTGCCGGAATCGCCCTCATCGGCATTGCAGACGATGTATTTCCGCTCCGCTGGCGTATCCGCCACGGTCTTCCACTTGATGCCGGTGGGAAAGCCGGCGCCGCCGCGACCGCGCAGGCCGGATTTGGTCACTTCCTCCACGATCCCGGCCGGTCCCAGGCTGAGGGCGCGTTGCAGGCCGCGATAGCCGCCATGGGTACGGTAATCTTCCAGCGACAACGGATCGACGATGCCGCAGCGCGCGAATGTCAGGCGCGTCTGGCGTTTGAGATAGGATAATTCCTCGGGCCGGCCCAGGCGCAATGGATGCGCGGCGGCAATCAGCAGACCGGCATCGAACAGGCTGGACACATCCTCTGGCCGCACCGGGCCATAGGCAATGCGGCCGGCGGCGGTTTCCACCTCGATCATCGGTTCGAGCCAGAACAACCCGCGTGAGCCGGTGCGGATGATATCCACCCGCAGGCTGCGTTTGGCGGCCTGGGCCTGAATCTCGCTTGCCACCTTGTCGGCGCCCACGGCGCGCGCGGCAGCATCGGCAGGAACAAAGATGCGGGCCATCAGCGCCTGCCTTCCTGCTGGTGCCTGGCATCGTGGGCCAGATCAAGCAGGGCTTCCTGATTGAGCCGGCCGATCGGCTGGCCATCCAGCATGGCGGCCGGCGCCGAGGCGCAAAGCCCCAGGCAATACGTGGCTTCCACGGTCAGGCGGCCATCCCCGGTGGTGCCGCCCCATTCCAGGCCGATATCCCGCAACAGCTTTTCCGCCATCGCTTCGCCATGCATGGACTGACACGCCTCGGCGCGGCACAGCTTCAGCACATGGCGGCCGGCCGGCTTGTCGCGAAAATCATGATAGAAGCTGACCACGCCATGCACTTCGGCGCGCGACACATTCAAGGCCTCGGCAATCATCGGCAAAGCGGCCTGCGGCACATAGCCGAACTCATCCTGCAAGGCATGCAGAATCGGCAGCATCGGCCCTTCCAGACCACGGTTTTCTGCAATGATTTCCGTTGCGCGGGAAACATTCCACGGGGCATTCATAGGCATTCCCACCCTTTCCGTACTGGTGCGATGATTGAGCCGGCAGCCTTTAGCCGCAATAAAGCCGTAAGGTGCTGCAATAGAACATTTCTATTAAACAAGGGTAATTGCTCAGTTGCGGCGCAATAAACAGCCTGAAGCATCCGAAATTTCTGTAATAAAATACTTTTGCACTGCAATATTGGTCAATAAATCATAGTCAAAAACTATTATTTGATAGAAAATTCCAATCAACTAGGCGCCGATGGCGAGAATCTTGGCTTCTGCCACCAGGGCGGCGGTAAGCGGCGTCATCGGCTCGCGGTTCGGCACCACCAGACCAATCATATGCACCGCATCGGGCTGCACGATGGGAATCGAACGCAGCCTTTCGGTAAGGCCCAGGGTATCGGCCAGCTTTTCCGGCATCACGCTGGCCCAGCGGCCGGTACGCACATGCGAGAACAGCACGATCATCGAATTGGATTCCAGGGTGGGTTCCGGTTCGGCGCCGGCAGCCCGCAAAAGCCGGTTAATGATGCGGCGGTTCTGCATATCCGGCGTCAGCAGGCAAAGCGGAATCTTCGCCACCTCGGCCCAGGTCACGCTATCGCGGTCGCCCAGCGGGCTGTCGGCCGAGGTGAGCAGCCGGTATTGCTCTGGGTAGATCGGCACCGAACGCACACGGCCCAGCGGCTCGTTATCCACATAAGTAAGGCCGGCATCCACTTCGAGATTGTCGAGCATCGACAGAATCTCCACCGAGGTGCGCGACAGGATGGTGAATTTCACATTCGGATGCTTGGCGCGATACGGCGTGGTGAGCGCCGACACCATGGCCAGCGCGGTGGGAATCGCCGCAATCTTGAGATGCCCCACCAGGCCGCGCTTCAAGGCCTGCACTTCCTGGCGCATGGCGCGGCTGTCGCCCACGATGCGGCGCGCCCAATCCAGCACCCGCTCGCCTTCCACGGTGAAGCCCAGGAAGCGCGACGAACGCTGCACCAGCAACACGCCCAGCGTGTCTTCCAATTGCTTGATGCCGGCGGAAAAGGTCGGCTGCGTCACGCCGCATTGCTCGGCGGCCTTGCCGAAATTGCGTTCGCGCGCCAGGGCCATCAGGTATTCGAGCTTGTCGATCATGAGCCGATTGTGACGGGATTGCCGCGATTGGTCCAGCGGCGGCTATCGACTGGTCCAAGACGATTTGGCCCTGCCAAGCCGGCAGGCCGGGTGCTAACCATTATGTTGCTGTTTTTTCCAAAGAGAATCCCATGCAGACCGCCCTCAATCCGAATGATATCCGCGACGTGGTTGAAGCCGACCGCGCCCATGTCTGGCACCACCTCACCCAGCACAAGCCTTTCGAGAGTGTAGATCCGCGCATCTTCGTGGAGGGCAAGGGCCTCAAGCTGTGGGATGCCGCCGGCCGGGAATATCTGGATGGCGTTTCAGGCGGCGTATGGACGGTGAATGTGGGCTATGGCCGCGAAAGCATCGCCAATGCGGTGCGCGACCAGTTGGTGAAGCTGAACTATTTCGCCAATTCGGCGGGCTCCATCGCCGGCGCACAATTCGCCAAGCGGCTGATCGAGAAAATGCCGGGCCTGACCCGCGTGTATTATTCCAACTCGGGCTCCGAGGCCAACGAGAAGGCCTTCAAGATGGTGCGCCAGATCGCCCATCGCCATCATGGCGGCCGCAAATACAAGATACTCTACCGCGAGCGCGATTATCACGGCACCACGCTGGGTACGCTTGCGGCTGCCGGCCAGCCGCAGCGCCGCGAGCAATTCGGCCCGATGCCTCCGGGCTTCGTGGAAGTGCCGCATTGCCTGGAATACCGCAGCCAATACGGCAAGGTGGAGAATTACGGCGAGATGGCCGCCGATGCCATCGAGCAGGTGATCCTGCGCGAAGGACCGGACCAGATCGGCGCGCTCTGCCTGGAAACCGTGACGGCGGGCGGCGGCGTCATCACCCCGCCCAAAGGCTATTGGGAAAAGGTGCAGGATATCTGCAAGCGCCACAATATCCTGCTGCATCTGGATGAAGTGGTCTGCGGCGTCGGCCGCACCGGCAAATGGTTCGGCTATCAGCATTATGGCATCAAGCCGGATTTCGTCACCATGGCGAAGGGCCTGGCCTCCGGCTATGCCGCGATTTCCTGCACCGTCACCACGGAAGAGATTTTCAACCTGTTCAAGGACGATCCATCCGATCCGATGTCGTTCTTCCGTGATATCTCCACCTTCGGCGGCTGCGTCAGCGGCCCGGCGGCGGCTTTGGAGAATATGCGCATCCTCGAAGATGAGAACCTGCTGGACAACACGCTGGCGATGGGCGCGCGATTGATGCAAGGCCTGCATGGCCTGGCCGAACGCCATAAGGTGATCGGCGATGTGCGCGGCCTGGGCCTGTTCTGCGGCGCCGAGCTGGTGGCCAACCGCGAAACCAAGGAACCACTGGAAGAAAAGCTGGTGCAGGCCGTGGTGGCCGATTGCATGGCGCAGGGCGTGATCATCGGCGCCACCAACCGCTCGCTGCCCGGCCTGAACAACACGCTCTGCCTCAGCCCGGCGCTGATCGTCACCCCGGCCGAGATCGACCGTTTCGTGGATGCCATCGACCGCGCCCTGACCAAGCTGTTCGCGTGATCAAGCTGCTTGCTTGAAGCCGGATTTTTCAGAGTTTGGTGCCCCAGGCCGGACTTGAACCAGCACGCCCGTGAGGGCAACGGATTTTGAGTCCGTCGCGTCTACCAATTCCACCACTGGGGCCAGGATCGATTATGCAGCGATCACTGATGCGGCCGGGATATTAGCCAAGTCGCGCCGCCGCGCAACCCTCGGCGGATGGACAACACCCGGCATTCCGGCTAAACCCGCCCGGCGATGATGCAGAACCTTTACCAATGGACCATGCGCCAGGCGGCGCGGCCCAATGCCGGGCGGGTGCTGGGGCTGGTTTCCTTCCTGGAAAGCTCGGTCTTCCCGATTCCGCCGGATGTGATGCTGGTTCCGATGTGCCTGGCGCATCGCGAGCGCGCCTTCCGCTATGCCATGATCTGCACCATCGCCTCGGTGCTGGGCGGCATATTGGGCTATGGCATCGGCTATTTCCTGATCGAGACCCTGGGCGAGTGGATCATCCGGGTTTATGGCTATGGCGAAAAGCTGCACGTCTTCCAGGAATCCTACCGGGAATGGGGCGTGTGGATCATCCTGATCAAGGGCCTCACGCCGATCCCTTACAAGCTGGTAACCATCGCCAGCGGCGCGGCGCATTTCTCGCTGGGCGTGTTCATTCTGGCATCGATTGCCACGCGCGGCTTGCGGTTTTTCCTGATCGCCGCCCTGCTATGGCGTTTCGGCGCCCCGATCCGCGATTTCATCGAGAAGCGGCTGGTGCTGCTCACGTGGATTTTTTTCATCGGCCTGATCGGTGGCTTTGTGGTGGTGCGCTACCTATTCTAGGATCGTCGCATCCAAGGATGGCATCATGTCTGGCTTCCCACTCCGTCTCGCGGGCCTGCTTTCAGCCGGCCTTGCCGCAATAACCCTCGGCGCAGCCTTCGTTGCGCAATACGGCTTTGGCCTGGCGCCCTGCCAGCTTTGCCTGTGGCAGCGCTGGCCCTATGCCGCCGCCATCCTGCTGGGCCTGGCGGCCTGGCGGAACCAGGCGCTGCGGCCCTGGCTGCTGGCCCTGACCGGCTTGGCCTTTCTCGCCACCAGCGGCATCGGCGGATTTCATACCGGCGTGGAATATGGCTGGTGGAAAGGGCTGGAAAGCTGCGGCGGCGGTAGCACGGCGCAGAGCCTGGAAGCCCTGCGGGCCCAGATCATGGCCGCCCCCATCGTGCGGTGCGACGAAGTGGCCTTTCGCTTTCTCGGCCTGAGTATGGCAGCATGGAACGCAATCTGGGGCCTGGCGCTGGCTGTGCTGGCGCTGGGTTTCGCCCGCCGCGCGTTTCAGGAGGCTGCATGACGGATACGACACAGGCCATCAAGCCCCACCTGCCCGGACCGCATCTGCCCGGACCCAGCCTGCCCAGACCCCGCCTGCCGGGCGATCTCAGCCCGCGTGCCATGATCGAGCGCATCCTGCGCGTGGACCATGCCGGCGAATACGGCGCCAAACGCATCTATGACGGCCAGCTGGCCATCTTAGGCAAATCTGCCAATGCGCCCACCATCCGACACATGGCCGAGCAGGAATTGAAGCATCTTTCCGCTTTCGACCGCCTGTTGCCGCAGCGCCGCGTGCGCCCCACTTTGCTGGGCCCGGTCTGGCATGTTGCCGGTTTCGCGCTGGGCGCGGCCACCGCGCTGATGGGCGAGAAAGCCGCCATGGCCTGCACCGAGGCGGTGGAGGAAGTGATCGACGAACATTACACCCGCCAGCTTGAAACGCTGGACAGCCTCGCCGCCGAGGGCAAGGCCGAACCGGAATTGCAGGCGTTGATCGCCGAATTCCGCGCCGAGGAAATCGAACACCGCGACACCGCGCGCGAAGCCGGGGCAGCCGAAGCCCCCGCCTATCCGGTGCTGAGCCAGGGCATCAAGAACGCCACCAAGCTGGCGATCTGGCTGTCTGAACGGATTTAAAAAAGAACGTCACCACCGGACTTGTTCCGGTGGTCCATGGTTCAGCGGCCTTGCGGCATCAGGCATGGACCCTCGGAATTAATCCGAGGGTGACGATTTGGCGGGCATGCCAATCTAGCCTGCTGAAAACAATCGAAGCCGAGCCGATTTAAGGCTCCAGTTCGCTATCCCAATAGAGATAGTCGCGCCAGCTTTCATGCAGATGGTTGGGCGGAAAGGCGCGACCATTCTGCTGCAATTCATGCACGCTGGGCACATGCGGGGCGATGCGTGGAAACATGTTGCATTCGCGCGGCATGCGACCGCCCTTGCGCAGATTGCAGGGCGCGCAAGCCGCCACCACATTATCCCATCGCGTGAGGCCGCCGCGCGAACGCGGGATCACATGGTCGAAGGTGAGTTCGTGCCGGCTGCCGCAATACTGGCAGGAGAAACGGTCGCGCAGAAACAAATTGAAGCGCGTGAAGGCCGGGCGCCGGGCCGGCTGGATATAACGCTTCAGCGCCACCACGCTGGGCAGCCGCATGCGAAAGCCCGGGCTGCGCACTTCCTGATCGTAAACCGAAAGGATGGTGACACGGTCCATGCAGACCGCCTTCACCACTTCCTGCCACGGCCAGACCGAGAGCGGGAAGTAAGACAGCGGCTGATAATCCGCATTCAGTACCAAAGCCGGACAATTGTCTGGCGCCATCGTGTTGCTACTCCCACGCCGGACGGCAAAAGAGGTGATCAACTCGTGCTGTACTGACAATACAATATGATGCGTGACCGCATCATGACAACCACCTTATTTAGGGCGGCTTACAGGGTACGGGCCAGGAAATGCCCGCCCAGCAGCAGGCCCTCCTGGTCGATGGAATGCGGCAGGCCGGGGCACAAATGCCAGCGGGCCGGAATTCCGGCCTCTCCCAACCCATTCACGCTGTCGAACAGGGCATCCATCGGCACCACATCGTCTTCCGTGCCATGGATCAGCAGAATCGGCGGCGATGGCGGGCTGGCCTGGTCTTTCAGCTTAGCCGCGCCCACTAAGGCACCGGAATAACCCAGAATCGCCCCCAGGCTGCCATGCCGGCGCCGCAGCCCCACATGCAGGGCCATCATGGTACCCTGGCTGAAGCCCACCAGGGCCAGCTTGGCAGGCGGCAGTTTGAGACGCGCCAGTTCGGCGTCCAGAAAGGCATCCAGGCTGGGGGAAGCCTGTTCGGCGCCGGCTAGCAGCTTTTCATAAATCCGCGCGGCATGATGGGGATCGCGGCGCAGCAGGCTGGGATCGTAATCGTTAAGCCCGAACCATTGCCGGCCACCGGCCATCGCCTCCATGCCGGGAATCAGACCCGGCGCATGGGGCGCCACAAAATCCGCTCGCGGCAACAGGCCATGCCAATGCTTGGCCAGTTCGATCAGATCGTTGCCATCGGACCCATAGCCATGCAGCAGCACCACAAGCTGTTGCGCCGGCCCCTGGCGTGCAGGCAGGCGGGGGCCATCAAGGCGCTGTATCGTCATGGCATGGCCTTCTGTTTCATCAAGCCATAATAGCGCCAAAGCAGCCGCGCCGCGACGCCGCGATGCGGCCGCCAGCGCGCGGCGATACGGTCCATGCGTTTCACATCGGGCCGCTTGCGCATGTTGAACAGGCGTTTGGCGGCTTCCTGCAACGCCACGTCATGGGCTGGCCAGATATCTTCCCGATCCAGCGCGAACAGCAGATATATCTCGGCGGTCCAGCGCCCGATGCCTTTCACGGCAGTGAGATGCGCCTGCGCTTCATGATCGGGCAGCTTGTGCAGACCCGCCAGATTCAGGCTGCCATCGCGCAAAGCTTCGGCCGCCAGGCGCAGATAGCGCAGCTTGGGCCGGCTCAAGCCGCAGGCCAGCAGGGCGGCTTCGTCATGCGCCAGCAAGGCATCGGCGGTAAAAGGCGAAACCTTAGCCGTCACCCGCCCCCAGATGGTGGCGGCGGCGGCCACCGAAACCTGCTGCTCGACAACGATGCGGCACAGATTGGCGAAATCCGCCGGCCGCCTGCGGTCGGCGATGAATCCGCAATGCTGCAAGGCATGGGCAAAGCGCGGCTCGATGGCGCATAATGCCGCCAACGCCGCCAGCGTGCGCTTGCGGCGATCCGGCTTCACAGGCGATGCTGGACTTGCCATAAGCATCCGTCTCCCTTGTCGCCAAACAGCTTGCACATGCCGCCCGCGCTTGTCACCCGCTTCGCCCCCAGCCCCACCGGCCATCTGCATGCCGGCCATGCTTATTCAGCCGGACTGGCCTATCTGCGTGCCCGACAGGCCGGCGGGCGCTTTTTGCTGCGCATCGAGGATATCGACGCCACGCGCTGCCGACCCGAACTGACCGACGATCTGCTGGCCGATCTGGCCTGGCTGGGCCTGCGCTGGGAAGAACCCGTGCGGCGGCAATCGCAGCATTTCGATGAATACCGCGCAGCCCTGCACGATCTGCAACGGCGCGCCCTGCTTTATCCCTGCTTCTGCACCCGCCGTCAGGTGCAGGAGGAAATCGCCCGCATCGGCGCCGCGCCGCATGGTTTAGACGGCACGCTCTATCCCGGCACCTGCCGGCAGCTTTCCGCCGCCGAGCGCACGCGCCGCATCGCAGCCGGCGAGAATCATGCCCTGCGCCTGGACATGGCAGCGGCACTCGCCAGCCTGGGCGATGCCGCGCAGCATCTGCATTGGCATGACGAACAGGCCGGGCCGCAGCATGCCTCGCCCGATCTGCTGCTGCGCGGCATCGGCGACGTGGTGCTGGCGCGCAAGGATACCCCGGCCAGCTACCATCTCTGCGTCACGCTGGACGATGCCTTGCAAGGCATCACGCATATCATTCGCGGCGAGGATTTATTTGCCGCTACCCATCTGCATCGCCTGCTGCAAGCCTTGTTCGGCTTGCCGGTGCCGGCATACGCCCATCATGCCCTGCTGCTGGATCCCGACGGCACGCGCATGGCCAAACGCAAAGGATCGAAATCCCTGCGCGACCTGCGCCTGGAGGGCATGGACCCGGCCGCTTTATGGCGGCAGCTCGAGCTCGATCCTGCCGCCTTCGCGGTCTGATCACATTTTCAGGGTGAAATCGCAGCGGCCCAACACCTGGCCATTCACGCGGATATCAACCGCCTGCTTGCCGGCATAATAGCGCCGTGTGGTGATCGGCTTGATGGCGTGGCGCTTGGTCAACGCGATGCTTTCGCCGGGCGCCGCTTCGCGCACTGCCAGCTTGAACACCTTGGGCCGCAGGCTGCCATCGGCGCGCAGATGCCAGATGGCATAATCGATACTGAGATTGACCGGCGTCTTGCCGCGATTGATCAATGTGGCGCTGAATTCCAGCGCCCCGCCATAGGCCACGCTTTGCGCCTTCAGCTTGAAATCCTGCAAGGCCAGTTTCACATCGGCCTCGAAGCCCAACAATCCCAATGCGCCCGGATGGCCCTGCTTGACCAGGCCGCGCAGGGCATGGCGAATGGTGGGGCGCAGGGTTTCCGGCGGCTTCCGGCCGGCGCGTTTGGCCCATTGCCCGGCGATATCCACCGCAAGCTCGGGATGGTCGCGGGCGATATCGTTCAGGTGATTGGCCACCGAACGCCGCACGCTGTCATGCGCATCATCATGCAGCCGGTGCAGAATCGGCAGGGCGGGCGATGGATCGCGCACCAGATCGGGCAGCCCCATGCCCCAAGGCAGGCGCGGCCGCGAGCCTTCGGATGCCAACCGGCGGCGGCGCCAATCCTTGTCGCGCGACAATTGCTGCAGTTTGGCAAAGGCCTGGCGCGGATATTTGCGCAAATATGGCCGGATATCGAATTCGCCGCTGAAATACAGCGTCAACTCGCCCAGGGCATCCAGCGACAGCTCTGGTTCGTCTAGCCCATAGGCGCCAACGAAATTCAACAGCGGCATGAAGCGGAAGCCGCCCATGCCTTCTATCCCGCCTCCACCAATCCCGCCCGTGCTGTCATCCTTGCCCAGACTTTTCAGGATGATGCCTAGCGCCGCGGCATAATCCTGCGGCAGATGCTGGCGCAGGCCGGCCGCGATACGCAGCGAACGCGCCTTCAATTCCAGCGGCGGCAGGTCGGCCGCCACTTCGCGCACGAAAGCCTGGCGGGGAAATTTCGGCTGCACGGCAACAATGCGCGCGGCAAGAAAATCCACCGCCGCACGGTCGTACATATCTTTCAGGGCATCGGCCATACCGAAATCCAATCGGCGACTTAGCGGCCGAGCCAGCCCGAGGTGGGAATCGAATAAGTCAGCGCGAGCGTTTCCGAACCTGGATTGGGATCGTTGATGCCGGCATTGGAGATATGGTTGATGCTGATGCCGATCCGCGAGCGATCATCGAAGCGATAGGCGATTTCGAGTTGCGACCGGAACTGGATGCCGTCGCTGATCTTCTTGCCGTCGCCTTCATGATACCAGCCCGGTGCGAAACTGGGCGTGATCACCCAGCGCCGACCGAAATACAAATCCATCAATATGCCGGCATAGACATGGGCCGCGCGGTCAGACGTGGCCATCACGCCGCCGAAGGGTTTGAAGCCCCAGAATTTATGGTCGTCACGATATTCGATGCGGCCTTCGAAGGCTTCGTTCTTCTGCTTGTTGATATCGAACCAGCCAGCCGAGAACGACCAGAAAGCCGGATCATCGGCGAGTTGCGACTGTGACGGGGCTGCCTTGGCGGCCTGGGCCTGCGCCCGGGCCTGGGCCTGAGCCTGAGCCTGGGGCGCCTGGGCCTGGGGCGCCTGGGCCGGCTGATTCTGAACCACCTGATAGGGAGCCTGGTATTGCGGCTGCTGCGCCCTCACCTGCGCCTGAGTCGCGCCGGATGTAAAAGCTGCCAACGCCGACACCGCACCAACCGCGATGATTCCAATCACGGTCCCCCGCGACACAACCGATACGAGCGGTTGCCGCACCACCTGCTTCAACATGTCTCCCCCAACCACAGAAATCCCCATTTCCTGCGCAACTCTAACCAAAGGTGAGACGACCGCCAAGCGCCACGCTGCCCGGCAGGCAGCCAAACTGCTGTATTTTCAGGCGCCCCGCCTTGCATGGCGCGGCCAAAGCCGTTAACACGAGGCGCGAAAATTCCCCTGTTCCCGCGCGGGCGTCCACCCGGTTTTCGGGTCTGCTACCGCTCCGCCGGGCCTACCTCTCGGAGACGGAAAAATGACGGTTCGCGTTGCCATCAATGGTTTCGGTCGTATCGGGCGCAATGTGCTGCGCGCCATCATCGAGTCGGGTCGCACCGATATCGAAGTGGTCGGCATCAACGATCTCGGCCCGGTGGAAACCAACGCACATCTATTCCGCTACGACTCGGTGCATGGCCGCTTCAACGGCAACGTGACCGTGACCGGCGACAGCATCGATGTGGGCCGCGGCCCGATCAAGGTGAGCGCCGAGCGCGATCCGGCCAAGCTGCCCTGGGCGGCCCTGAAGGTCGATATCGCCATGGAATGCACCGGCATCTTCACCGATCGCGCCAAGGCCGCCGCGCATCTGACCGCCGGCGCCCGCAAGGTGCTGATCTCGGCCCCGGGCAACGATGCCGACCTGACCGTGGTTTACGGCGTGAACCACGACAAGCTGAAGCCCGAGCATACCGTTGTCTCGAATGCCTCCTGCACCACCAACTGCCTGGCCCCGGTGGCCTATGTGCTGCATGAGACCGTGGGCATCGAAAAAGGCTACATGACCACCATCCATGCCTATACCGGCGACCAGCCCACGCTGGACACCATGCACAAGGATCTCTACCGCGCCCGCGCCGCCGCGCTGAGCATGATCCCCACCACCACCGGTGCCGCCAAGGCCGTGGGCCTGGTGCTGCCGGAACTGAAGGGCAAGCTGGATGGCTCGTCGATCCGCGTGCCGACCCCCAATGTATCGCTGATCGACTTCAAATTTGTGGCCAAGCGCGCCACCAACAAGGAAGAGATCAACGCCGCCATCCTGGCCGCCGCCAATGGCAAGCTGAAGGGCATCCTGGGCGTCAACGACGTGCCGCTGGTGTCGTCTGACTTCAACCACAATCCGAATTCCTCCACCTTCGATCTGCTGCAGACCCAGGTGCTGGAGGGCAATCTGGTGCGTGTGCTGAGCTGGTACGACAACGAATGGGGTTTCTCCAACCGCATGTCGGATACCGCGCTGGCCATGGCCAAGCTGTAATCCGGAGCCCGGCCATGGCGAGGTTCCGCACGCTCGACAACGTGGACGTGGCCGGCAAGGTGGTGCTGGTGCGCGTGGATCTGAACGTTCCGATGAAGGACGGCCGGATCACCGACGATCTGCGCATCAGCCGCATCCTGCCCACCTTGCACGAATTGTCGCGCAAGGATGCGAAAGTGGTGGTGCTGTCGCATTTCGGCCGGCCCGACGGCAAGGTTGTGCCGGAAATGAGCCTCAAGCCGGTGGCGGCTGCGCTCGCCACCGCGCTTGGCAGTTCGGTGGCCTTCGCCGATGATTGCGTTGGCGATGCCGCCAAGGATGCCATCGCCAAGCTGCGCAAAGGCGGCATCGTGCTGCTGGAAAATACCCGCTTCCACAAGGCCGAGGAAAAGAACGACAGCGCCTTTGCCCGCATGATGGCCGAGCTGGGCGATATCTACGTGAACGATGCCTTCTCCTGCGCCCATCGCGCCCATGTCTCCACCGAGGCTCTGGCGCATCTGCTGCCGGCCTATGCCGGCCGCAACATGGAAGTGGAATTGAAGCATCTGGAAGCCGCCCTGGTGGCGCCTGAGCGGCCCGTGGCGGCCGTGATCGGCGGCGCCAAGGTTTCCACCAAACTGGAATTGCTGGGCAACCTGCTGAGCAAGGTGGACAAGCTGATCATCGGCGGCGGCATGGCCAATACCTTCCTGTTCGCGCAAGGCCGCGAAGTGGGCAAGAGCCTGTGCGAGAAGAACATGGCCGATACCGCCCGCGACATCCTGCGCGATGCCGTGGTGCGCGGCTGCGCCGTGATCCTGCCCGACGACGTGGTGGTAGCGCGCGAGTTCAAGGCTGGTGCTGCCAGCAAGGTGGTGTCTGCCGAACGTGTGGCTGCCGATCAGATGATCCTGGATATCGGCCCCGTGGCCGCATCCCGCCTGGGCACCATCCTGGCCGATTGCCGCACGCTGGTGTGGAACGGCCCGCTCGGCGCTTTCGAGACCGCGCCTTTCGATGCCGGCACCGTGATGGTGGCGCGCACGGCGGCTGCCCTCACCGCCTCGGGCCGCCTGCTCAGCGTGGCCGGCGGCGGCGATACTGTGGCGGCCTTGCGCCATGCCGGCGTGGCCGAGGAATTCTCCTATGTGTCGACCGCCGGCGGCGCCTTCCTGGAATGGCTGGAAGGCAAGGAACTGCCCGGCGTGGCTGCGCTGAAGACCGCAGACTGACAGCCGACTGCATAGCCGCAAAAAAAGCCCGGGTGTTGCCACCCGGGCTTTCGTTTTTTCAGTAGGCCAGATTACGCAGCCTGGGCTTCCAGGGTCACCGGCTGGCTGCCGGCCACGATCTGGATCTGGCGCGGCTTCTTCGCCTCGGGGATTTCCCGCTTGAGGTCGATATACAGCAGGCCATCGGCGAAACGGGCACCCACCACCTTCACGGTATCGGCCAGTTCGAAGCGGCGCTCGAAGGCCCGGCGCGCGATGCCGCGATGCAGGTAGGTGACGCCCGCATCATTGGCTTCGGCTTCGGCGGCCTTGCCGGAAATGGTGAGGCTGTTCTCCTTCACCGTCACATCCAGTTCATCGGGGCGGAAACCGGCCACGGCCATGGAGATGCGATAGGCATCTTCGCCATGCTTCTCGATGTTGTAGGGCGGGTAGCTGAGGCTGGCTTCATCGAGCCGGCTGGCGAAATCGAACAGCCGGTTCACATTGTCGAAGCCAACGCTGGAGCGCAGCAGCGGGGAAATATCAAAAGCACGCATGGTCTCATCCTCCTTGAGCGATAAGAGCAATCAGGGTTATGCGACCCGCCGAAAACCGGCCGGACCGCCGCATATCCGGGCCCATCATGGCACCCGGACAAACCCGATGTGGGTAGCGTGTTTTGCGATTTCAAGAGGCCCTGTTGCGGGCCGGTCTTTTAGTGACGACGCCTCAAGTTATGGCAATCGGCGCCCAGCGGAAATCCGCAAAAGTCTTGCCATTCAGCGCCGCCACCACATGGCGGGGGCCGAGGAATTGCGGCTTGCCATCGAAGCTCTGGCAGCACAGCACCAGGACCGAATTGGGGAAATAAGGCTGCAAGGCCGAAAACGAACGGCGGGCCATCTCGTCGGTGGAAAGCGCCGAATGCGCCACCATCACGAGAGTGACCACTTCATGCCCCAGCTTGAAGGAAGCGGACTGATAGACCTGCGCCATATTGTTAGCCATCCCGGCAAGGCTTGATCGGACACAAAAAAACGCCGCGGCGGAAATCTGTCCGGCGCGGCGTTTTCTGATCGGTGCGGCTTACTTCTTGAGGCCGAAGCCGGCGAAGCGCTTGTTGAACTTGGCGACCTGGCCACCAGCCTCGTTGATGCGGGCGGGACCGCCGGTCCAGGCCGGATGCGACTTGGAATCGATGTCCAGCGCCAGCACATCACCCGCCTTGCCGTAGGTCGAACGGGTGGAATACACGGTGCCGTCGGTCATCTGCACCTTGATCTCGTGGTAATCGGGATGGATATCCGGCTTCATCTTCAGGCTCCTGGCCGACCGCAACCCAGGGCATACAACCCAAAAGGGTAACGGCGGACCTTTTCAAAATTCCGCAATGGCGGCGGGTTATAGCGAACCCCGGCCCCCCTTGCAAGCGGCAGATTTGGGGTGGCTGGGGCTCAGATGATATCCCCAATAATCCGGGCAATACGCTGGCGTACCTCGCCGGCGATTTCCGATTGCCGCACATTCCGGCCGCCGGCGAAAACCGAGACTCCGGTACCCGTACTGCTGCGTAGCTGGGTCTGGCGGCGGCGCTGTTCGCGCTCCTCCTCCTCATCCGCATTGCCCTGGGCGGAGCGACCGAAAACCACCGTGCGGCCGTCGCGCCCCAATGGCTGGCGCACGAAGCCGATGGTGACCTGGCTGACGATGATATAAGTGTCGTCGGTAACGAAACTGCCGATGATCGAGCCCAGGGTGGCGCCGCCTACGATACCCATCGCGGTGCCGGCGCTGGTCTGGGAACGGTAGCCCGCGATGCCGCCGGCGGAGGCCCCGAGAAAAGCGTATTCGGTAGACAGATTGCGCTGGATCTGGCCGCTATAGGTGACATTCACATCCACCAAGACGCCGAAATTATCGTCCTCCACCGGTTGATAACCGGCAGAGGCGAAGCTCTGCTTGATCTGGTCGGAAAACCCACGCAGATCGAAAGCCGTATCGCCCGAGGTGTTGCGCAACCGCAGCTTAACCCGGCGATTATTCATGAAGGACGGGTCGGTGACGATGGAACGCTCCACCACCGAGCCGAATTGCAGCCCGGTATCGGGATCTTTCACCATACCCATGCGGCTCGGCGCAGCGCCGATGCAGGAGGCAAGCAGCAAACCGACGCCGATCAACGCCGAACGTCCGAAGAATTTCTGCAAATTCATTGTCATCCTCAATTCATCGCCGGAGTAAAGCCGGGCAGATTTTCCTTCAGGAAATTCAACACCTCGGAATAATGCACGGAGAAATTCAGGCCAGTGGCGTCGTTGCGGCCCCAGGTATTCACCCCCACCACCCGATCTCCCAGGAAGAGCGGTCCGCCGGAATTTCCTGGATTGACGGCCGTATCGGTCTGCACATACAGCACATCCTTTCCGCTGCCGCCGGAGCCACGCAGGTTGATATTCGGCATCGGACGCACCGCGCTCACCACCCCACGCGTGACGCTGAAATCGAGTCCTTGAGGATGGCCGATCGCCTCCACCGTACGCCCAAGATCGAGTTGCCGGCCGGAATAGAACCGCACCGGCTTGCCCCGGCTCTGCACCCGCACCAGGGCAAGATCGAGCCGGATATCCTGCGCAATCACCCGGCCGAAACTTTCCTGCTTGTCGTAGCCCATCAGTTCCACGAATTGCGTGCCATCCACTACATGCCAGTTGGTGAGCACGACATCGCTGGACACGAAAAATCCGCTGCCATGCCCGCCTTTCCCGCCGCGATAGACCTTCACCACATGATCGAAGCGTGGATCGTTCAAGGGCCGCTGCTCCGGCTCGTCGGCCAGCTTGGCCAACGCCTGGGCGCGATCCGCCGTCATTTCGGCGCGCAAAGCCGCCAGATCGGCCAGAGGCTTCGTCTGCTCGGTCGCCTCCATGTATTGCCGCATCAATTGCGACAGCCTCACCGGCTGCGGCGCGATCTCCCATTCCTGCAATTCTTCTTCCTTGGTGAAGGCGGCGATATGGGCCTCGCGCTGCGGGTCGGCCGGATCGACGTTGTAGGCCACCTGCAGGGAACGCCGCTCCACCACATCGAAGGTCGATTTGAAATGCTTGCGTTCGTGCAGATCGATGATGTGGTAGTTCACCGTCATGATCTTGGTGGCGCGCACTTCGGCGCGCGTGAAGCTGTAGGACCGATAGATCGGTTCCTCGATGGTCTGCGGGGTATTGCGCAGGGTTTCCATCGCGGTGGCGATCTTGCCCTTTATATTATTTTCGCTGGCAATCACCGCCGCCTGCCCGACCAGAGCGCCCAGGCAGCCCAGGCCGTAGCAGGTGGCGGAATTGATCTGCGCTGCGGCCTTGTCGCCGGCCAGGCCGCGCATGTCGAGCTCGGCCTTCTGCAAATCAAGTTCGGCGGATTTGTAGGCCGGATTTGGCACCGGACGATAGCCAATGACGGTGCGCGACGGCATCGGCGTAGAGCCGATCACGCGCCGGCTGGCCTTGGCTGCCGCCACATCGAACACCATCACATAACGCGGCGCATCGGCCCCCGCTCCGCTGAGCGCGGCTTCCAGTTCGGAATAGGTATTCGCCACCGGCAGATCGACTTCCACGGCTGCGGGAAAGTCGATCTGCCCCTTGGAAAGCAGCGTGCGGCTGGTTGCCTGCACGAAAGCCACCTTGAAGCCGGGAATCGCCTTCGGCTGCAAGCCATGCTCGCGTGCGAAGGCAACGGCGTTGAGCGCGCCCTTGATATCGCTGCCGGCCTCGGCCATACGCCGGCTGATCAATGCCGCGGTGAGCGTGTCGCGTTCAGTCGCACCAAGCTCTGGATAAGCCTTGGCGATGGCAGCAAGCGCGGTGGCCGGCGCCTGGGTGTGGCGTGCCTGCAACGCCTGCCAATTGGCCTGCAGAAATTCGCCCGCCGGCAAGTCGATCGGATAAGCGGTCAGAAACGACCCGCCGCCATGATCATGGGCAAGGAAGGATTCCACCGCCTGCTGGCGCAACCTTTCGCGCATGCCTTCCAGTGCGGTGCGGGTAGGCGCCAGCGATGGCGGCAGGAATTCCGGCCGGCGCAGCAGCTTGGAAGCCGCCTTGGCTTGCACAGCGGTTTCGGCCTTGCCGACAGCCTCGCGCAAGGCAGGCCATTGCGCCCGGTCGCTCAACGCACGCTCCGCCGACAAAGCCTGCAAAGCTGCGCTCAGGTCCGTTTCCCAGGCATCGCGCTGCTGGCGCCCCACCTGGCCGATCATGTCGCCAGCGCGCGAAATTCCGCGTTCGCTGGTGAAATAGGCTTCCTGCTCATCATAGAGCTTGGCGGCATCATCGAATTTCTGCTCCGCCAGCAAGGCCTTCAAATGATCGGTCTGGGAAAAGAATATCGAATAGCTCTCGCGCGAAACCCGGCGTTCGTTTTTTGCATCGGAGGCTGCATTGGCTGGGGCGGCGGCATTCGATGCCGCTTCCTGCGATGTTTCCTGCACACTTGCAGAAGTGGTGGAAGGCCGTTGATTGGCACCCGTCTGACATGCGGTAAGGCCGAGCAGAGCCACAACGCATATACCTCTAATCACAATCTTATTTTTTATGCTCTTTTGGAAGGATGCAATCGACATAAGGACTCCCCTTAATCAATATTTGTCATTAATATACACGCACTGATTACTGGGGTCTAGAGGGAACATTTGTTCCCTCTAGACCCCAAATATGCGAGGGAAGGTTTTATAATCCCGCCGCTGGGCAGAGCCCCAAGCCGCTGCTATACCCGCGCAGACATGAGCCAATCAGACCCTGATACCGCCGCCCGTTCTCCGTCCGCTCAGGCCGCCGCCCAGAGCAGCGAAAAGGCCGACCGCAAAGCCAATCTGGGGGCGCTGCGCCGCCTGCTGGTTTTCGTGCTGCCCTATCGCTGGGCGGCGTTGGGAGCCGGCGTGGCGCTGGTGGTGGCCGCCGCCGCCGTGCTGGGCATCGGCCAGGCGATCCGCCGGGTGATCGATGTAGGCTTCGGCGGCGCCGACAGCCAGATGATGGATCTCTATTTCGGCGCCCTGTTCGGCGTGGTGACGCTGCTGGCCCTGGCCACCTATGCACGGTTCTATTTCGTCACCTGGCTGGGCGAGCGCGTGGTGGCCGATATCCGCAAGGCGGTGTTCGGCCATGTGCTGAGGCTCAATCCCGCCTTCTTCGAAAGCACCCGTACCGGCGAGGTGCAATCGCGGCTGACCACCGATACCGAACTGATCCAGACCCTGGTGGGCTCTTCCATCTCGGTGGCGCTGCGCAACCTGCTGCTATTCGTCGGCAGCGCCGTGCTGCTGGGCCTCACCTCGCCGCGGCTGGCCATGCTGGTGGCCCTGGTGGTGCCGATGGTGGTGCTGCCGATCGTGATTTTCGGTCGCCGCCTGCGCAAGCTGTCGCGCGAGAGCCAGGATCGCGTGGCCGATCTGGCCGCCCAGGCCAGCGAAACCCTGAACGCCATCGGCACCGTGCAAGCCTATACCAGCGAGGCGCGCGAGGCCGCGCGTTTCTCGGCCAATGCGGAAAACGCCTTTTCCACCGCGGTGCGCCGCACCCGTGCCCGCGCCTGGCTGACTGCCATCGTGATGTTGCTGGTATTCGGCGCGGTGAATGCCGTGATGTGGATCGGCGGCAAGGCGGTTTATGCCAACGAAATGTCGGGCGGCGAACTCTCCGCCTTCGTGTTCTATGCCGTGATCTGCGCCTCCTCGCTGGGGGCATTGTCGGAAGTATGGGGCGATGTGCAGCGCGCCGCCGGCGCCGCCGAGCGGCTGATGCAGTTGCTGGATACCCAGCCCGATATCCGCGCCCCCGAACAGCCGGCCAGCCTGCCGGCCAAGCCAGCCGGCATTGTCGCTTTCCAGGGCGTGCGCTTCCATTACCCGGCCCGGCCCAAGCAGGCGGCGGTGGATGGGCTGGATCTTTCGATTGCCGCCGGCGAAACCGTGGCCATCGTCGGCCCTTCGGGCGCCGGTAAAACCACGCTGTTCCAGTTGCTGCTGCGCTTCTACGATCCGCAGCAGGGCAGCATCCTGTTCGATGGCGTGGATATCACCCGGCTGGACCCGGTGGAACTGCGCCGGCATGTTGGCCTGGTGGCGCAAGAAGCAGTGATCTTCGGCGCCAGCGTGGCGGAAAACATCCGCTATGGCCGGCCCGATGCCAGCCTGGATGACGTGCGCGCAGCCGCCGAGGCGGCAGCCGCCCATGGCTTCATCCAGGCGCTGCCGCAGGGCTACGATACCTATCTGGGCGAACGCGGCGTGCGGCTTTCCGGCGGCCAGCGCCAACGCATAGCCATTGCCCGCGCATTGCTGCGCGATCCGCCGCTGCTGCTGCTGGACGAGGCCACCTCGTCGCTGGATGCCGAAAGCGAAGTGAAGGTGCAGCAGGCGCTGGAACGGCTGATGCGCGGCCGCACAACCTTGGTGATCGCCCATCGCCTGGCCACTGTGCGCAAGGCCAACCGCATCGTGGTTATGGACAAGGGCCGCATCCTGGCCACCGGCAGCCATGACAGCCTGATCAGCCAGGGCGGCCTCTATGCCCGCCTGGCGCGGCTGCAATTCCTCGACAATCCGATCCGCGCCGAGGCAGGCGAAAATGGCGAAGACGCCGCATCCTGAATCCCCGCGCGAAGCGCGTATGGCTGAATCCCCGCGCGAAGCGCGTATGGCTGAATCCCCGCGCGAAGCGCGTGCGGCTGATGAACCCCGACGCGGTCCGCGCCTCAGGGTCTGGTGGGTATTCCTGGCCATCGTGCTGGTGGTCTATGTGCTTTACACGATATGGCTGGGCGGCGCCTATCAAACCGCAGGGCCCTTCGTGGCCGGACAATGCAGCGCGGTGGATGCACCGGCCGGGCCGGAAGACATCCTGATCCTGCCCGATGGCAAGGCCGCGCTGATCTCGGCGCAGGACCGCCGCAACCGGCAGAGCGATGGCGGCCTCTGGCTGTACGATCTCAGCCGGCAACCGGCCGTACCACAGCAGCTTGCCGTCCCCGCCGGGATGCCCTTCCACCCGCAAGGCCTGTCGCTTTATACGGCGGCAGACGGCACCTGGTATCTGCAGGTGATCAACAATCGCTCCGACGAACGCCGCACGGTGGAAATCTTCGTCATCGAAGGCGAAGGCAGCGCCCTCAAACTGCGCCATCGCGGCACGATTTCCAGCGACCTGTTCATCAGCCCGAATGCACTGGCCGCCACGGGCCCGGAAAGCTTCTATCTCACCAACGATCGCGGTTCCGGCCCGCGCTGGATGCATGCAGTGGAGAATATCCTGCAGCTATCGCGCTCCACCATCGTGCTCAACGACGAACGTGGGGCTCGCCTCGCCGCCGAGGATATCGCGTTTGCCAACGGCATCGCGCTGGGGCGGGATGGCGAAAGCCTGGTGGTTGGTTCCACGCTATGGCGCATGCTGCTGGCCTATCAGCGCGATCCCTTGAGCGGCCTGATCAAACGCACCGGTTCGCTGGCCCTGCCCGGCGGCGTGGATAATCTGCGGCTGGATGATGAGGGCGATCTCTGGGCCGCCCTGCATGTGAACAGCTTCGCCTTCATCGGCCATGCCCGTAATCCGGAGAAACAGAGCCCCAGCCGCATCGTGCGTATCCACAGCGATCTGCGCGGTGCCACGCGGGTGCAGGAAGTGTTCGCCGATCCAGGCGAACTGCTTTCAGGCGCCAGCGTGGCCGCCCATCATCGCGGCCGGCTGCTGATCGGCGCTACCTTCCAGCCGCGCATCCTGGATTGCCAGCTCGATCCGGCGAAGTTCCGCGATATCGATTAGGCCGGATTCTCCTGCGCCTGGTTCGGCTTCACGCGGAACCAGGCGGCATAAAGCGCCGGTAGGAACAATATCGTCAGGAAGGTGGCCACCAGCAGGCCGCCCATGATGGTGAAAGCCATCGGACCCCAGAAATTGCTGCGCGACAGCGGGATCATCGCCAGGATGGCCGCCAATGCAGTGAGCACGATGGGCCGGAAGCGGCGCACCGTGGCATCGATCACCGCATCCCAGGGCGTATGGCCGGCGGCGATATCCTGGTCGATCTGATCCACCAGAATCACCGAGTTGCGCATGATCATGCCGGCCAGCGCGATGGCGCCCAGCATGGCCACGAAGCCGAACGGCACATTGAAGGTGAGCAGAGCGAGCGTGATGCCGATCAGCCCCAGCGGCGCGGTGAGCAGCACCAGCAGCATGCGCGAAACGCTTTGCAACTGCACCATCAGCAACGTCACCATGATCAGGATCATCACCGGCACCACGGCGCCGATCGAGGCATTGCCCTTGGCGCTTTCCTCGATGGCACCGCCCATCACGATGCGATAGCCCGGCGCCAGCTGGCTGCGCAATTCGTTCAGCCGCGGGTTCAACTGCTGCGACACAACGGGCGCCTGAATGCCATCCACCACATCGGCGCGCACGGTGATCACCGGCTGGCGGTCGCGCCGCCAGATGATGCCTTGCTCCTGCGCATAGGAAACTTCCGCCACCTGGGTAAGCGGCACCGGCCGGCCATTCTCGCCGCCGCCGACATTCAAATCCTTGATGCCGGACAGGCTGAGGCGTTCGGAAGCCTCGGCACGCGCCACCACGTCGATCAATTCCTTGCCTTCGCGGTATTGCGTGATGGTGATGCCGCTGAGCACGGAATTCAGCGCCAGCGACAAATCCTGCGACGACATGCCGAGCAGACGTGCCTTGGCCTGGTCCACATCCAGCTTCACGACCTTGCTGAGTTCGTTCCAATCCAGATTCACATCGCGCGTATTGGCATTGGTGCGCATCACATCGGCCACCTGGAAGGCGATCCTGCGCACCTCCATCGGATCGGGCCCGGATACGCGGAACTGCACCGGGAAACCCACCGGGGGGCCGTTTTCCAAGCGGTTCACACGACCGCGCAACAGCACGAAATCTTCCTGGAACAGCTTGATCAGCCGAGCGCGCACCCGCTCGCGTTCGGCATCGCCCTTGGTAAGCACCACCACCTGCGCGAAATTGTCGTTCGGCAATTGGATATCCAGCGGCAGATAGAAGCGCGGTGCGCCGCTGCCCACATAGGTGGTGTAATTCTCGATATCCGGATCGTCTTTCAGCAGTTTCTCCAGCTTCAATGCCTCCTGCTGGGTAGCCGCGATGGATGCACCCTGCGGCAGGCGCAGATCCACCATCAATTCAGGCCGGTTGGATGCCGGGAAGAATTGCTGCTGCACGAACTGGAAGCTGTAGGCCGATCCGGCGAAAATGCCGAGCGTGACCGCGATGACGATCCAGCGATGCCCCACGCACCAGCCCACCACCGGGCGTACGAAACGGTAGATGCCGCCATGATGCACATCATGGCCATGGGCGCCCGGCTTGGGCGTAGGCAGCAGCTTGTAGCCGATGAACGGCGTGAAGATCACCGCCACGATCCAGGAAACCAGCAGTGAGATCGTCACCACCGCGAAGATCGAAAACGTGTATTCACCAGCCGCCGACCGGGCGAAACCCACCGGCACAAAGCCGGCCGCCGTGATCAATGTGCCGGTCAGCATCGGAAAAGCCGTGGAGGTATAGGCGAAAGCGGCAGCCTTGGCGCGCTCCATGCCCTGCTCCATCTTCACCTGCATCATCTCCACCGCGATGATGGCGTCGTCCACCAGCAGACCCAGTGCGATGATCAAGGCGCCCAGCGAAATGCGCTGGAAATCGATGCCGAAAATCTGCATGCAAACGAAAGTGATGGCCAGCACCAGCGGAATGCACAGGGCCACCACGAAGCCGGAGCGCAGGCCGAGGCTGAGGAAGCTTACGCCCAGCACGATCACGACGGCTTCCAGCAGCACCTTCATGAATTCGTCGATGCTGCGCTGAACCACGGTGGGCTGATCGGCCACTTTCTGCAATTCGATGCCGATCGGCATGTCGGCCCGGATCTGCCGCATCGCCGCCTCGAGCTTCTTGCCCAGCTCGATCATGTTGCCGCCCTTGGCCATGCTCACCGCCAGGCCGATGGCGGGCTCGCCGTTGAAGCGGAATTGCGCCGCTGGCGGATCCACATAATCGCGCTTGATATCGGCCACATCGCCCAGCCGCAGCAGGCGGCCATTGGCATTCACCGACAATTCGGTGAGCGCGCGCACATCCTGAAAATTGCCCGATACGCGCGTGTAGATGCGGTCCGACGGGGTTTCCACCACGCCGGAAGAGGATTGCGTATTCTGCTGTTGCAGCACATCCACGATCTGCTGCGGCGTGATGCCCAGATTGGCCAGCTTCTTGTTCGAGAATTCGATATAGATGCGTTCGGGCTGCACGCCCAGCAGGTCGGCCTTGCCCACATCGTGGATGCGCAGCAATTCCTCGCGCACGGTTTCCACGTAATCCTTCAATTCGCGATGGGTGAAGCCATCGGCGGTAAAGGCGTAGATGGTGCCGAATGTATCGCCGAATTCGTCGTTGAAGAACGGCCCCTGGGTGCCCTGCGGCAAGGTGTGGCGGATATCGTTCACCTTCTTGCGCACCTGATACCACACGCCCTCCACCTGCTTGGGCGGAGTATCGTCGCGCAACACCACATAAACCGTGGATTCACCCGGCTTGGAGAAACTCATCACATGGCTGAGATAGGGCGTCTCCTGCAGCTTCTTCTCGATCTTGTCGGTAACCTGCTGCTCCATCTCGCGCGCCGTGGCGCCCGGCCAGTTGGAGCGCACGATCATCAGCTTGAAGGTGAAGTCCGGATCCTCGGCACGGCCGAGATTCGCATAAGCCATGCCGCCGGCCAGCAGCAGCATGGCGATCAGGAAGCCGATCAGCGAAGGATGCCGCAGCGCCCAGGCAGACAGATTGGTGCGATCGGAAAAACTCACGACGCGCGGCTCCCCGCGCCATTCGCCGCACCGGGCAGCAGGCGCACCTTCTGATCCGGAATCAGTTTATGCACGCCGGCGGTCACCACCTGCTCGCCGGGCTTCAGGCCATCGGCGATCAGCACGTATTTCTCCACGTAGGCGGCCACCTTCACCGGCCGCAGCTTCACGGTCTCGCTGGCCGGGTCGAACACCCATACCGCCGGATCGGCCTGCTTCTGGTACAGCGCCGATAGCGGCAGGGCCACCACATTGCCGCCATCGCGGCGCAGGATTTCCACCGAAGCGGTCATACCCAGCCGCATGCCGGGCGGCGGATTGGGCACGCTCAGCTTCACGGCATAGGTGCGGGTGACCGGATCGGCGCCGGGCGCGATCTCGCGCACGCTGGCGGCCACGCTGACATCCTGTTGGGCCCAAAGCGAAACCCGGATGCTGCCGGCATTGCGCAGTTCATCCAGGCGGTTCTCCGCCACGTTGAACACCACTTCCTTTTCCTCCGGCCGCGCCAGGCGCAGCACGGTCTGGCCGGCGGCCACCACCTGGCCTGACTCGGCGGTCAGCGAGGTAACCACGCCATCGGCATCGGCGCTCAATTCGGTATAGGCCATCTGGTTCTGCGACACGCGCAATTGCGACCGTGCGCTTTCCAGCTTGGCGGCGGCCGATTGCGCCACCGCCTCGCGGCGGTCGAATTCGGCCTGACTGATCACCTTGGTATCGAACAGCCGGCGATAGCGCGCCAGATCGGCCTGGGTCTGGTTCATGTCGGCCTGGGCGGCATTCACCTGGGCGCGGGCATTCTCGATGGCCAGCCTGGTATCCTCTGGATCCAGCCGGGCCAGCAGCGTGCCCTTCTTCACCTCGCTGCCGATTTCCACATAGCGCGCCACGATCTTGCCGCCGATACGGAAGGCCAGATTGGTCTCGTAACGGGCGCGCACTTCGCCGGTATATGTCGAGCGGCTTTCAAACGGCTGGGGCTGGGCAGTGGCCACCCGCACCGGGCGGATCGGCTCGGGCGGCGGCGGCGGCTGTTCGCAGGCAGACAGCAGCGGCAGCAAGGCCAGCAGCGTGATCGAGAGCAAAGGCCGGGTTAGCGCCGCCATGATACCGTCTCCACCAGTCGCACTGGCGGAGCCGAGATGGCGCCGCCTATATGTCTTCTTCCACCTGTGCCGCCTGGGGCGGTTCGGCGGCCAATTGGCCCAGACGGGCCCGAGCCAGCACATGTACGCGGATGGCGCTGGAAAGATTGCCAGCACGCTCGGCATCGATGTCGGAGACCATCTTGTTGATGGTCTTGCCATCGCTGGCCGCCAATTCGCGCAAGGCGACCCAGAAGGCCCGTTCCAACGAAATGCTGGTACGATGCCCGCCCACCATGACGGAGCGTTTTTTCACCGTCGTGGGCATCAGGATTGCTCCCCGCACGTTATACTGCAACGCACAATGCTACTCGGGCGACCAGATAGCATCGCCGCCGGGCCGCCGGAAGCGGCGTCTATGCCCGGCGTGACGGCCATCACTCTTTTCATCCTCGCCCGAGCCGGTTGCATCATTTCAGGCCGGCACAGAAATCCTGAATGCGGGCACAGGCCTCGCGCAGCGCCTCGGTGGACGTAGCGTAAGAGATGCGGAAATGCGGGCTGAGGCCGAAGGCGGCGCCAAACACCACGGCCACGCCGGTTTCTTCCAGCAGGGCATTGGAGAAGACTTCGTCATTCTCGATCTTCACGCCGCCCTTCGAGGTCTTGCCGATGGTGCCGGCGCAGCTCGGATAGACATAGAAGGCGCCTTCCGGGGTGGGGCAATGGATGCCCTTGGCCTGGTTGAGCATGCTCACCACCAGGTCGCGGCGCTGCTTGAACACGGCGTTGTTCTTCGGGATGAAATCCTGCGGGCCGTTCAGCGCCTCCACGGCAGCCGCCTGGCTGATCGAGGACGGGTTGGAGGTGGACTGGCTCTGCAGGCCGCCCATCGCCTTGATCAACTGCACCGGACCGCCGGCATAGCCGATGCGCCAGCCGGTCATGCAATAGGCCTTCGACACGCCATTCATGGTCAGCGTACGGTCGAACAGCGCAGGCTCCA
Source organism: Ferrovibrio sp. (assembly GCF_019636075.1). GTDB lineage: Bacteria > Pseudomonadota > Alphaproteobacteria > Ferrovibrionales > Ferrovibrionaceae > Ferrovibrio. Next base: position 97,649 of record NZ_JAHBYG010000002.1, on the reverse strand, counting down.
CCTGGGCCGGGGTGGTGAACACGAAATTGTCGTAGACCAGATGCTCATACATGTCGTCGGTCAGGATCCAGACATGCGGATGCTTGAGCAGCACATCGGTCAGCCGCTTCAACTCGTCGCGCGTATAGGCGGCGCCAGAGGGGTTGGAGGGCGAATTCAGGATCAGCCACTTGGTCTTCGGCGTGATGGCGCGATCCAGATCTTCGGGCGAAAGCTTGAAGCCGTTTTCCGCTTTGCCCACCACCGGCACCGGGGTGCCGCCGGCGAAATTCACGATATCCGGATAGCTCACCCAATAGGGCGCCGGAATGATCACCTCGTCGCCGGGATTGATGGTGGCCAACAGCGCGTTGAACAGCACCTGCTTGCCGCCGGTGCCCACGCTGATCTGCTCGGGCTTGTAATCCAGGCCGTTCTCGCGCTTGAACTTGGCAACGATGGCCTGCTTCAACGCAACGGTGCCATCCACATCGGTATAGCGGGTATCGCCCCGGTCGATCGCGGCCTTGGCGGCGATACGGATATTCTCCGGCGTGTCGAAATCCGGCTCACCCGCCCCCAGGCCGATAATGTCGCGGCCGGCGGCCTTCAGGGCGCGGGCCTTCTGGGTGGCGGCAATGGTGGCGGACGGCTTGATGCGGCCAAGCGCGTCGGACAAAAACGGCATGGAAAGCTGCTCCCGTGGGCTTGCAAGAAAAAACGCGCGGACATTACGCCGGGGCAAACCGCAGCGCAACCACGCTTAGGGGGTACCGATAGCCGGTCGCCGGGGAAATAGCCAAGAAAATAGGCAGCCTGCCGCATAATTGTACCAGGACATTCCACCCCACCCCCGTGGCCGCAAATTTCGGCGCTTTGCCGCAGATCGGCCCGGGGGCAATGACTGGTCCCGGATTTGCATACGAACAATCCGTTAAAGGGTACCGGTATGATCCGCGGCCCGGTAGCGATTCGACCTTGGCGGCGCACAACCAGACGGCATAGACTGTCCGCTTGTGCCGCCTGGATCGCCCCGGCCCGATAGCCAGGGAACGCCGCCGGCACCAAACATCTACGCCGTAGCCTCTACGCCGTATCATCTACCGACGTGTCACACAGGGAGCCATCCAAGATGACCATCCAACTGAAGCTGAGCGCCGCCCTCCTTGGCCTTGGCGCGAGCCTGGGCCTGGCCTTCGGCATCGCCGGCGAGGCCGCCGCGCAGACCAAGTTCAAGTTCACCCTCGACTGGGCCTTCCAGGGCCCCACCGCGGCCTTCCTGCTGGCCGAACAGAAGGGTTACTACAAGGCCGAGGGCCTGGACGTGACGCTGGATGCCGGCCAGGGTTCGGCCGGCGCGCTGCAGCGTGTGGCCACCGGCGCCTATGAAATGGGCTTTGCCGACATCAACGCGCTGATCGAATACAACGTGAAGAATGCCGACAAGCAGGTGAAGGCCGTGATGATGGCCTACGACGCCCCGCCGTTCGGCGCCTATGCGCTGAAATCCTCGGGCATCAAGACCCCGAAGGACATGGAAGGCAAGAAGCTGGGCGCCCCGGTATTCGACGCCTCGTTCAAGCTGTTTCCGGCCTTTGCCGCCAAGACCGGCATCGACCTGAAGAAGGTGACCAACATCAACCTGGCCCCGCCGCTGCGCGAGCCCTCGTTGAAGAACGGCTCGGTGGATTTCATCACCGGCCACTTCTTCTCCTCGCTGCTCGACCTGAAGAAGATCGGCGTCGATCCGAATGATGTGCAGGTGTTCTTCTATTCCGATTTCGGGATGGATTTCTACGGCAACGCCGTGATCGCCTCGCCCAGCTTCATGGCTGCCAACCCGAATGCCGTGAAGGGCTTCGTGAAGGCCACCATCAAGGCCTGGCAGGAAATCGCCAAGGATCCGAAGATCGGTTCCGCTGCCGCCAAGACCCGCGACGGCCTGATCGACGAGGCGCTGGAACTGGAGCGCCTGAACCTCTCGCTGCAGCGTAACGTGCTCACCCCCTGGGTGAAGGCCAATGGCTTCGGCGATGTCGATGCCGGTCGCCTGGAGCGTTCCGCCAAGGCCGTGGCCGAAGCCGTGGGCCTGGAGCGGGCGCCGAAGGCAGACGAGCTGTTCACCAACGCCTTCCTGCCGCCGAAGGCCGAGCGCATGATGCCCTGATCCGATCCGCAAGGATTGATCGCCAACGCCCGGCAGGAAACTGCCGGGCGTTTTGTTTTAGCCGGATTCGGTTTCCGCTGCGGAACGGGTTGCCATCGCACCAGCCGCTCTACACAGTGGCGGCCATGACAGACCATGGCGGCTCCCCTGCCGCCCTTATATTTTTGTGCCATCAAAAACATGTCCGGGAAGCCAATAACGAACAGCAATTGGGCTGCCTTCAGCATTGTGATGCTGGCGGGCATCGCCTGCGGGCTGCAGGTCGGCAAGATGCCGCCGCTGCTGGATGGCCTGCGCGCCGAATTCGCCCTCGGCATGGTGGGCGCCGGCCTTATGGCCTCAGCCTATAACCTGATCGGCGGCGGCCTGGGCATCCTGGGCGGCATGGTCAGCGACCGGCTCGGCGGCCGCCACGCCCAGGCGCTTGGCCTCGGCCTGCTCGGTCTGGGCAACCTGATCGGCGCCCAGGCTGGATACGTCCAGGCCGGCTATTTTGGCAACGGAAGCTGGCTGCTGGTGGCCGGTCGGCTGGTGGAAGGCATCGGTTTCGTGCTCACCGTGGTGGCCGGGCCCAGCCTGATCGCCCGGCTGATCCGGCCCGAACAAAGCAAGCTGGCGCTAGGTCTGTGGGCGAATTACATGCCGCTGGGTGTGGCTTTGGGCCTGCTGCTGACACCGCCGCTCAGCGCCTGGCTGGGCTGGCGCGGGCTGTGGCTTGCCATGGCCGGCATGCTGTTGCTGTTTGCCCTGGCCTTACTGCTGAGCCCCGCCATCGCCGCCCAACCGACGCGCCGCAAGATACAGCTTTCCGCCCTCGCGCAGGCCGGCCCATGGCTGCTGGCCGGCTGTTTCGCTTTCTACGCCCTGCAATGGTTTGCCATCATCACCTGGCTGCCCAGCTATCTGAACAGCGCCGGCCTGGCCGCCGGCAATTACGGCACGATCCTGGTGGTGCTGGCCAATGTGCTGGGCGGGCTTTGCGCGGCGCTGCTGATGCAGCGCGGCGTGGCACGCTGGCTGATCATCGCATGCGTCAGCACCATCATGGGGCTGTGCGGCTTGATGATCTTCGGCCCCGGCATCGCCGGCAGCACCAAGCTGGGCTTCGCCTTTCTGGCATCGGGGCTTGGCGGCATGATCCCGGCCGCCGTGCTGGCCAGCGTGCCGCTGCATGCGCGCAAACCAGAGGAAATCGCCACCGTGAATGGCGTGGTGGTGCAGGTGCTGAATCTCGGCGCCTTTCTGGGGCCGCCGGCGCTGGCTTTGCTGGTCACGCAATTCGGCGGCGGTTCTGGCCAGGACGGCTGGGGCCGAGGTCGCTGGCTGTTGCTGCTGGCCGGGCTGATCGGCCTGGGCCTGGCGCTGTTGCTGCGCCGAACGGAAAAACTGAAAGGCAGCAGCCGATGAGTGAAGCGCCCAATCGCCGCACTAAGAATTTCGCCGGCGATTTCTATCTGCTGGCCACAATTATGCTGTGGGGCAATACCTTCGCCAGCGCGAAGATCGTGATGACCGAACTGTCGCCCTCGGTATTCGTATCCTCCCGCTTCCTCATTGCCTGCATCCTGCTGTTGCTGTTGCTGCGCTGGCGCGGTGTGCTCTATCTGCCGCGCCGGCGCGATCTGCCGATGCTGATCCTGCTCGGCCTGCTCGGCATCAGCCTGAACCAGTATGTGTGGAGCGCCGGCCTCAATCTCACCACCGCCTCCAAGGCCGCCGTGCTGATCGCCACCGCACCGATCTTCACCAACTTGTTCAGCATCGCGCGGCATCTGATCAAAGGCGGCAGCAGCGATGCCCTGCCCGGGCCGCTGGCCTGGTTCGGCATCCTGCTCTCATTCGGCGGCGTGTTTCTGGTGCTCAACAACAGCCTCACCGCCATCACCCTGGGCGGCGGCAGCCTGCTGGGCGATGCGGCAATCCTGTTTGCCGCCATGCTATGGGCATTCTATTCGGTGATGGCCACGCCTTATCTGAAAAGCATGGGCGCATTGCCGGTTTCGGCCTGGACATTATTTTTCGGCGCTCTTGGCCTGCTGCCGATCGGCCTGCTCAACCTCGGCGACGTCACATCCGATGCCTTCACCCTGCCGATCATCGCCTGTTTCCTGTTCACCGCGATCGGCTCGGCGGCGCTTGGAAATCTGTGGTGGTATGAAGGCATTTCGCGCCTGGGCGTGAGCCGCGCGGCGGTTTACTCCTACCTGATACCGGTGGTGGCCGTCGTCAGCGCCAATCTGCTGCTGGGCGAAACCTTCAGCCTTATCCAGGCTTTCGGGGCCGCCATCGTGTTGACCGGCGTGGCCATCACCCGCCGCTTCACGCCGGCGAGTTAGACCTGGGCAGGTTAGACCGGTGCTGGCGGAAACTTGCAATCGACCTTGAAGCGGTCGCCATCGGGCTCTACGCCGACCAGGATCAAATCCTTGCGCGCAGCCACTTTGGGATTGAAGAAATTCAAGATCTGGAAAATCTGCGGCACTTTCGGCTCGGCGATCACGCTGGTGACCAGCGACACCATGCGGCAATCGGCGCAATAGACCGACTTCGTGAGATCGGCCTGGGTGGCCACCTCGTTGAAGAAGATGCCATGGGTACCCTGGATCGCCGCCTCGCGCACCTGCTCCACCGACAAGGTGGAACCATCGGCCCGGAATGGCCGCTTCACGCCCTGAAACAGGAACCAGCCCAGCATGGTGGCGCAGGCGGTTTTGCCGCCGCCCGGAGGTCCGGCAATGAAGACCACATGGGAATAGCGCAAGCGCTGTGCCATCTGGTTCATGTCTTCCGGCTTGAAACCGAAATCCACCAGTGATGTGTAGACTCTCGACGCCATGAAGCGGGACTCTTGGGGAAGGTTTGCCGGCAGAATACCCTGCGGCAATTTGCCCTTGCAACAGTCGTAGGCTCTACACCCGCACTCTCTTCAAGAGTTTATGCATTCTGCGCGCAATCTATTCTACACGGAGCATTCGACACTGATCGCGGCGGTAGGCCGCAGCAGCATGGCGCCTCAATTGTAGCAAAATATGCGCAAGGCTCGTCAGGCCGCGCGGCGCCGCAGCCCCAGCTTTTCCCAGACCGCGCCCAGCGAACCGGTGAGGCCGCGCATCATCTCGTCGGTATGGACCGGCGTGGGTGTGATGCGCAAACGCTCGGTGCCGCGCGGCACGGTGGGATAGTTGATCGGCTGGATATAAACGCCGTGGTCGCTGAGCAGCAGATCGGAGGCCAGCTTGCACAAGGCCGGATCGCCCACCATCACCGGCACGATATGGCTCTGGTTCATCATCACCGGCAAACCGGCAGCCTGCAACATGCGGCGCAAGGTGGCGGCGCGTTCCTGGTGGCGGGCGCGTTCCACCTGGCTGTTTTTGAGATAGCGCACGCTGGCCGTGGCTGCGGCCGCCACTGCCGGCGGCATCGTGGTGGTGAAGATGAAACCCGGCGCATAGGAGCGGACGGCATCAACCAGATCTTTCGACGCCGCGATATAGCCGCCCACAACGCCAAAGCCCTTGGCCAAGGTGCCCTGGATCACGGTGATGCGATGCATCGCGTTGTCGCGTTCGGCAACACCGGCGCCGCGCGGGCCATACATGCCCACAGCATGCACCTCGTCGATATAGGTCATGGCATTGTATTTGTCGGCCAGATCGCAAACCGCATGGATCGGCGCGATATCGCCATCCATGGAATACACACTCTCGAAAGCGATCAGCTTCGGCTTGCCGATGGGCAACGCCTTCAGCAATTCTTCCAGATGCGCCAGGTCATTGTGGCGAAATACATGCCGCTCGCAACCGGACTGGCGGATGCCCTCGATCATCGAATTGTGGTTGTCGGCGTCCGACAGGATCACGCAGCCGGGCAGCAGCTTGCCGATGGTGGCCAGGCTGGTCTGGTTGGCGACATAGCCCGAGCCGAAAGCCAGGGCGGCCTGCTTGCCATGCAGGTCGGCCAGTTCGGCTTCCAGTTCCACGATGGCGTGATGGTTGCCCGAGATGTTGCGCGTGCCGCCGGCGCCGGCGCCATAGCGGCGCACCGCCGATGCCATGGCCTCAACCACCACGGGATGCTGGCCCATGCCGAGATAATCGTTGGAGCACCAGATGGTGATCTTCTCCGGGCCGATGCCCGAAAAATTGTCGGCGACCGGAAATTGCCCAACCTGCCGGGCCAATTCGGTGAACACCCGATAGCGCTTTTCATCGCGCAGTTTCTCGACCGCCTGGCCGAAAATGGCTTCATAGTCCATGGGGCAATGCCTCTCCCGGCAGCCCGGCCCGCGACAGCGCGGATCCAAGGCCTTGGAATTGCTGGTAGAGCCATACTAACGACTCGCTACCCGGCCTGAAAAGAGGGGGAATCAGGACGGATCGTCGCAGTGCCGGCCTTATCCGAAAAGGTTAACGGCGCGGGATGCGGCCCTTAGGCGGGGCCGCCCACTTCCTGCAAGGTGGCCAGTATCTCCTGACCCAGCGCGCCGGCATCGCCCTTCACGCGGTTCTCCACCACGGTCTTCAACGCCTGCACATGGGCCTCGATCACCTCGGGATCGTAACTCCCGGTCTCGGCATGATGCTGCAGATATCGACACAGCATGGCGGCGATATCGGTCACCAGCTTGTAGCCGAATGTGGCGCCCTGGCCCTTGATATCATGCGCCACACCATGGGCGGCTTTCAGGCCGGCTGGCGGGTTGGCGGGGTCTATCGCCGCCACCGCCTCGTCCAGCCGCACCAGATCGGCGGTCACCCAGCCGATATACTCATCCGCCATGGCGGCCACGGCAGCCTGCGCCTGTGCCAGGGCCGCGGCGAAATTCGCCGGATCGTCGGCACCCGCGCCGCTCATTGCCTGAAAATCCTCACACCCCACCCCACTGCTTGCAACAGGTCGCCAGCCTATTCCGCAACGCCATGCTTGGCATCCACATCCGGCTGCTTAGCATCCATATCGGAAAGTCTGCGTGCAATGAAGCCTGCCGGCTTGGCGAAGCCCGCCAGCAGAAGATACAGCGCCGGCACGGCATAAAGGCTGAGTAATGTGGCAAAACTCATGCCGCCGACAATCACCCAGCCCAGCGCCGAGCGGCTTTCCGCACCCGCCCCGGTGGCATAAGCCAGCGGCATGGCACCGAAGATCGTGGCAATCGTGGTCATCAGAATCGGCCGTAGGCGGATGGTTGAGGAATCCTGCACCGCCGTGCGCACATCGCGGCCTTCATCGCGCAGCTGGTTGGCGAACTCCACGATCAGGATGGCGTTCTTGGCGATCAGGCCGATCAGCATGATGATGCCGATCTGGCTGTAGATGTTCAACGACAGCCCCTTGAACAGCAGCGCACCCAGCGCGCCGGTAATCGCCAGCGGCACCGAGAAGATGATGATCACCGGGTGGATCCAGCTTTCGAACTGGCCGGCCAGCACCAGGAACACGATCACCAGCGCCAGCGCGAAGGTGAGATACACGGCGGCCGAGGAATCCTTGAATTCGCGGCTCTGTCCGCCATAGGTGATGCGCGCTTCCGGCGGCAGGGTTTCGGCGGCCACCTTCTCCAGATAATCCAGCGCTTCGCCCAGGGTGTAATCCGGGGTCAGCGAGGCGGTGATGGTGACCGACCGCAGACGGTCGTTGCGGGTGAGTTCGCGGGCATTGGCGCCCTCGCCGATCTTCACCAGATTTTGCAACGGGATCAGCGCGCCCGAGACGGTGCGCACATAGATATTGTTGAGGTCGGACGGCGTGACGCGATCCTCCGGCCGGGCCTGCACCAGCACCTTGTATTGCTTGCCTTCGCGCTGGAAGTTGGTCACCTCGCGCGAACCCAGCATGGTTTCCATGGTGCGGCCGATGGTTTCGATCGGCACACCAAGATCGGCGGCGCGGTTGCGGTCGATCTCAACCCGGATTTCCGGCCGGGTGGGCAGATAGCTCTTGGTCAGATTCAGCAGGTTGGGATTGCCCAACGCGCGTTCCATCACGCGTTCCGACCATTGATCCAGCGTGGCATAGGTGGGGCCGCCGATGATGAACTGCACCGGCGCCTGGCTGCCCGATTGGCCCAGGCTGGGCGGATTGATGGCGAAGGCGCGCACGCCGGTGATGCCGAGCAGACGCGGAAACACCTCCCGCACCAGATCCTGCTGCTTCACCGTACGCTCATGCCAATCCTTCAACCGCACCACGATGAAGCCGGTATTCACCGGCGCCGGCCGGCCGCCCCAGCCCGGCGCCACATTGGCCAGCACGCGGGTCACGTCGCCGCGATCGATCAACGGCTGCAGCACCTGCTCCACCCGCATCACATTGCGCCGGGTATAATCGTAGCTGGAGCCTTCCGGCCCGGTCATCGAAACGAAGAACACGCCGCGATCCTCGGTGGGCGCGAATTCGCGCGGCAAAGCCAGAAACATCAGGTAGGCGGCCAGCGACACCACGCCGCCCAGCGCCAGCACCACGAAGGGCATGTTCAACGCCTGCTTCAGCGTCCAGCCATAGGCGTTGGTCATGCCGACGAAGAATTTTTCGGTGATCTTGTAGAACCAGCCCTCGTCCTTCGCCTCGTGCAGCAGCTTGGAACACATCATCGGCGTGAGCGTGAGCGCCACGAAGCCCGAGAACAGCACGCTGGCCGCTACCGATATGCCGAATTCGCGGAACAGCCGCCCGGTATTGCCTTCCATCAGCGAGATCGGCACGAACACCGCGATCAGCACCACCGTGGTGGCAATCACCGCGAAGCCGATCTGCCGTGCGCCGCGCAAAGACGCCAGCAGCGGCGGCTCGCCCAGTTCGATGCGGCGATGGATGTTTTCCAGCACCACGATGGCATCGTCCACCACCAGGCCGATAGCCAGCACCAGCGCCAGCAGGGTCAGCACATTGATCGAATAGCCCAGCGCACCCAGCACGATGAAGCTGCCGATCACCGAAACCGGAATCGCCACCGCCGGAATCAGCGTGGCCCGCCAGGAACGCAGGAACAGGAAGATCACGCCGATCACCAGGCCCAGTGCCACCGTGAGGGCATGGAACACTTCGTAGATCGACTGGCTGATGAATTTCGACTGATCGTAGGTCACTTCCAGATTCACGCCCTGGGGCAGCGAATCCTTCACCCGATCCAGCGCCGCCTGCACGCCATTGGAAATATCCATGGCATTGGCCTTGGATTGCCGGATGATGCCCAGGCCGATGGAGGGTTTGGCATTGGTGCGCTGTTCCGAACGCTCATCCTCGGCGCCGAGTTCCACCTTCGCCACTTCGCCCAGCCGCACCAGATAGCCATCCTGCTGGCGCAGCACGATGTTGCGGAATTGCTCTGGCGTGCGCAGGCCGCTTTCGGTGCGCACGGTGAATTCGCGCTGGCTGCTTTCCACGCGGCCGGACGGCAATTCCACATTCTGCCGCGCAATCGCGCTTTCCACTTCCTGCACGGTCACATTGCGGGCCGCCATCGCCATGCGGTCGAGATAGACCCGCATGGCGTATTTGCGGGCGCCATAGATATTCACGCTGGCCACGCCATCCACGATGGAGAACTGATCCACCAGGAAACGGTCGGCATAATCGGTGAGTTCCAGGAAGCTCATGCGGTCGCTGGTCAGCGACAGATACACGATCGGCCGGGCATCGGCCTCGGTCTTGGCCACCGTGGGCGTGTCGGCTTCCGCCGGCAAGCGCGACAGCACGCGGCTTACGCGGTCGCGCACGTCATTGGCGGCGGCATCCACCGAGCGGCTGAGATTGAACTCGATGGAAACCGAGGAGGATTCCTCGCGGCTGGACGAGGTGATCGAGCGAATGCCCTCGATGCCCGCCACGCTGTCCTCGATGATCTGGGTGATCTTGCTTTCGATGATCTCGGCCGAAGCGCCGCGATAGGTGGTGCTCACCGATACCACCGGCGGATCGATATCGGGATATTCGCGCACCGCCATGCCGCGCAGGGCAAACAGGCCGAAGATGATCAGCACCAGCGACATCACGGTGGCGAAGACCGGTCGCTTGATGGAAACGTCGGAGAGCACCATGGCTGCCTCGCGGCTTCGGTTTGTGGCGTGTCTTAGCTGGCGGCGGGTTTTGCGGCGGTGGCCGGCGCAGGCTGTTGCCCTGGCGGCGGCCCCGGCGGACGCACCGCCATGCCATCGCGCAATTGCTGCAGGCCGGTAATCGCCACCCGGGCATCGGCATCGAGGCCTTCCAGGATCTGCGCCATGCCGGGCAGGCGCTGGCCGATCCGCACCCGCGTGCGGCTGGCGCGGCCATCGCGGATCACATAGACGAATTGCTCGCCGCCCTGGGCCAGCAGGGCTTCCTCGGGCACCACGATGGCGTTGTTGCTGGTGCCGATCGACAATGCAACCGTCATGAACATGCCGGGCTTGATGGCATCGTCGGCATTGGGAATCTGCGCCCGCACTTTGATAGCGCGCGTGGTGGGATCCACACGGCTGTTGATCACGGTGACATTGCCCTGGAATTTACGCCCCGGAGTGGCGCTGGCCGTGGCGGTTACCGCATTGCCCACGGCGATGCCGCTCAACGCGGTTTCCGGCACTTCGAATTCCAGCTTGATCAGCGAGGTATCGTCCAGCGTGGTGATCACATCGCCCGGCCGCACCAGCGCCCCCAGCGATACCCGCCGCATGCCCAGCTTGCCGCTGAACGGTGCCCGGATCACGCTGTCGGCGAATTTCGCCTGCTCGCCGCGCAGCCGCGCTTCGGCGGCTTCGAAGGCTTTGGATAAATCGTCCACCCGCGCCTGGGCCACGGAACGGCTCTCGGCCAGCGCAGTGGCGCGATCATAAGCCAGCCGTGCGGCATCGCGGGCAGCGCGCAGCTCGGCCAGCTTGGCATTCGACTCGCCGGCTTCCAGTTCCACCAGGATGCTGCCGGTTTTCACCAGTTGGCCTTCCTGGAAATTGATGCGATCGACGATGCCGTTGGCCTTGGCGGTCACGTTCACGGCTTCATTGGATTGCGCGGTGCCCACGGCTTCCAGGGTGCGCACCACATCCATGCGCTTCACCGCCGCGGTTTCCACCGGCAAGGCCGGCGGGCCGCCGCCGCCAGCCCGCACCGCCTGGGGCGCCGCCGAGGGCGGGGTCAGGAAGGGAATCTTGTCACGATACAAATAGGCGCCGGTGCCCGCGGCGCCCAGCGCCGCGATCAACGCAATCTGACCCCAGAGTTTCATGTGTTTTGTTCAATCCTGGCTGCTGGCCTGCGATGAGAATACACAAGTAGCCCGAGCGTTGCCTAGCCATGTTCTGACATGACAGTATTTATCCGACGATTTATCGACTGCCCACACCATCGCCAGCAGCAGAGGAACTGCACGTTTAATGGTCACGGCGCTCTACAGCCATTCAGCCTGCCTACGCCATGATACGGGCGACGGACACCCGGAATGCCCTGAACGGTTGCAAGCCGTGCTGGCACGCCTGGAGACCGAGGAATTCATGTGGCTGGATCGCCGGGAAGCCCCGGAGGCCGGATTGGACCAGATCGCCCGGGTGCACCCGGAAGCGCATATCCAGCATATCCTGGGCAGCATCCCGGAAAGCGGCCGGGGGCGCAGCCTGTCTTATATCGATGGCGATACCGTGGTCAGCCCAGGCTCGCGCGAAGCCGCCTTGCGGGCGGCGGGCGCGGTCTGCGCTGCGGTGGATGCGGTGATGGCCGGCGAAGTGCGCAATGCCTTCTGCGCCGTGCGCCCGCCTGGCCACCATGCCGAGCCGGAACAGGCTATGGGCTTCTGCCTGTTCAACAACGTGGCCATCGGCGCATTGCAGGCCCGGGCACGCTGGGGCATCCGGCGGGTAGCGGTGATCGATTTCGATGTACATCACGGCAACGGCACCCAGGCCAGTTTCAACGACGATCCCGACCTCTTCTACATCTCCACCCATCAATGGCCGCTTTATCCCGGCACCGGGCGCCCCAGCGAACGCGGCTGTGCCAACAACATCCTGAACCTGCCGCTCAGGCCCTATGCCGGCAGCCAGGAATTCCGCGCCGCCGCCAGCGAAAGCCTGCTGCCGATGCTACGCGCCTTCCGGCCCGAACTGGTGATGATCTCGGCCGGCTTCGACGGCCATGCCCGCGATCCGCTGGCGCAGTTGAATCTGCAGGACGACGATTATGCCTGGATCACCGAACGATTGCTGGCCGTTGCCGATGAAACCGCGCAAGGCCGCGTCGTTTCCACGCTGGAAGGCGGCTACGACCTCGCCGCGCTGGCTTCCGCCACCGCCGCCCATGTGCGCGCGCTGATGCTGGGCTGAGCGGCATGACGCGGATGACAGCACCGGTGAATGTCGTCGATATCGACGCCTTCCTCTCTTTCACCATCGCGCTGGTGCTGCTGGTGTTGGGCAAGATCGTCACCATGCTGATCGAGCCGTTGCGCCGCTACAGCATCCATGAAGCGGTGATCGGCGGCCTGCTCTGTGCGGCCTTGGTGGCGCTGGCCTATTTCGGCTTCGGCCAGCAAATCCGCTTCGAACTGACGGCGCGGGATTTTCTGCTGCTGATGTTTTTCGCCGGCATCGGATTGAAATCCGATATCCGCAGCCTGCTGCAGGGCGGCAGGCCGCTGATTATGCTGTTGGCGCTGGCCAGCGTGTTCATCCTGCTGCAAAACGGCATGGCGATGGCGATGGCGAAAGCCTTCGGGCTGGATCCGCGCGCCGGGCTGATGGTGGGGTCGATCTCGCTCACCGGCGGGGTGGGCACCACCCTGGCCTGGGCGCCGCATTTCGAGCGCGATTTCGGCATCGGCAATGCCATGGAACTGGGCTTGGCCGGCAACACGCTGGGGCTGATCGCGGCCTGCGTGATCGGCGGTCCGATGGCAGCCTGGCTGATGCGCCGCCATGCCGTGGAGCCATCCACCGATACCCGGCTGGATATCGGCACCACCCATGATGAAGACGATGCGCCGCTGGATTATTTCGGCATCCTCTGGGCGCTGCTGATCCTCAACACCACCATCATGCTGGGCATCGGCCTGCATGGCATGATCGATACGCTGGGGCTGAAACTGCCCACATTCGTCGGCTGCTTGTTTGCCGGCATCCTGGTGCGCAACGTGCTGCCGCATATCGTGGGCCGCACCCTGCTCAGGCTGTGGCCCGGCATCCGCCATGGCTTTGCGCTGATCTCCGATCTATCGCTCGGTCTGTTCCTGATCATGGCACTGATGGGACTACAGCTCTGGCAATTGGCCGGCAGCTTCGGCTTCATTATCACGGTGCTGACGCTGCAGATCGCCCTCACCATCGGCTACACGCTGCTGTTGGTCTTCCGCCTGATGGGCCGGGATTACGAGGCGGTGGTGATGGCGGCCGGTTTCGGCGGCATCACACTCGGCTCCACGGCCACGGCGATTGCCAACATGACCGCCGTCACCCAGCAATACGGCGCCGCCCACCGCGCCTTCGTGATCCTGCCGCTGGTCTGCGGCTTTTTCATCGATATCGTGAATGCCCTGGTGATCGCCCTGCTGATCCGGTGAAAAACCCTGGGCATTGAGGCCGGCGTGAAAACGTATAGAGTGCGGGCCGCAGGCGCGGCGCCGTTCGGGCCGACCGCGCGACGAAATGATCATCTAGTGGAATCAATAACATGGCTTCGTATCAATATATTTACGTGATGAAGGGTCTGAACAAGACCTATCCCGGCGGCAAGCAGGTTTTGAAGAATATCTGGCTGAGCTTCCTGCCCGGCGCCAAGATCGGCGTGCTGGGTCTGAACGGCTCCGGCAAATCCACGCTGCTGAAGATCATGGCCGGGCTGGACAGCGAATTCACCGGCGAGGCCTGGGCCGCCGAAGGCGTGAAGGTGGGTTATCTGGCGCAGGAGCCGGCGCTCGACCCGTCCAAGGATGTGCTGGGCAATGTGATGGAAGGCGTGGCCGAGACCAAGGCTTTGCTGGACCGCTTCGAGGAAGTCTCGATGAAGTTCGGCGAGGTGACCGACGACGATGAAATGAATGCGCTGATCGCCGAACAGGCGGAGCTGCAGGAAAAGATCGACGCCGCCGATGCCTGGGATCTGCAGCGCAACGTGGAAATCGCCATGGATGCCCTGCGCTGTCCGCCCGGCGATGCCGATGTGACCAAACTATCGGGCGGCGAGCGGCGCCGCGTGGCTTTGTGCCGCCTGCTGCTGTCCAAGCCAGACATGCTGCTGCTCGACGAACCGACCAACCATCTGGATGCCGAATCCGTGGCCTGGCTGGAGCGCTTCCTGCACGAATATCCCGGCACTGTCGTGGCCGTCACCCATGACCGCTACTTCCTCGACAATGTGGCCGGCTGGATTCTGGAGCTTGATCGCGGCGCCGGCATTCCCTGGGAAGGCAATTACTCCTCCTGGCTGGACCAGAAGGAAAAACGCCTGGAGCAGGAAGGCAAGGCGGAAGACGCCCGCCGCCGCACCCTCAAGAACGAACTGGAATGGGTGCGCCAGAGCCCGCGCGCGCGCCAGGCCAAGTCGAAGGCCCGTCTCAATGCCTATGAAGAGATGTTGGCCCAGCAGCAGGACAAGGCTGTGGAGCAGGTCACCATCACGATCCCGCCGGGTCCGCGCCTTGGCAATGTGGTGATCGAGGCGGAAGGCCTCACCAAGGGCTTCGGCGACCGCTTGCTGATCGAGAATTTGAACTTCAAGCTGCCGGCTGGCGGCATCGTCGGCATCGTCGGCCCGAACGGCGCCGGCAAGACCACCCTGTTCCGCATGCTCACCGGCGGCGAAACGCCCGATGCCGGCAGCCTGCGCGTGGGCGAGAGCGTGAAGCTGGGCTATGTGGACCAGAGCCGCGACAGCCTGAACGACAAGAAAACCGTGTGGGAGGAATTGTCGGAAGGCAACGACATGATCACGCTGGGCAAACGCGAAGTGCCCAGCCGCGCCTATTGTTCGTGGTTCAACTTCAAGGGCGCCGACCAGCAGAAGAAAGTCGGCATGCTTTCCGGCGGCGAGCGCAACCGTCTGCATCTGGCCAAGATGCTGAAGGAAGGCGCCAACGTGCTGCTGCTCGACGAACCGACCAACGATCTCGATGTCGATACCCTGCGCGCGCTGGAAGAGGCCCTGCTGGATTTCGCCGGCTGCGCCATCGTGATCAGCCATGATCGCTGGTTCCTGGATCGTATCGCCACCCATATCATGGCATTCGAGGGCGACAGCCATGTGGAATGGTTCGAGGGCAATTTCCAGGATTACGAAGCCGACAAGAAAAAGCGCCTGGGTGCCGATGCCGATCAGCCGCATCGCATCAAGTACAAACCCCTGGTCCGCAGCTAAAAACGGCACAGCCAGCAGATGAACCGCAAGCAGCGGCGACAAGCAGGAAAAGCAGGCGGCAACACGCAGCCACCGCAAAAGCCTGTTGCCGCCACTTCGATCAGCGACCGCCTGCTCGGCCTGGCCGGCAAACAGGCGATGCCCGGCACGGCCGCCCTGCCCGCGGCTTTTGCGCCCGATCCGGTGCAAAGCCTGCTGGCCGCCGAAAAGCAGAAGCGCCAGCGCGAAGAGGAATTCGCCCGCCAGAGCCGTGCACTGGCCGCCAATCCGCAATCCATCCCGCTCTTGCGCAGCGTGGCGCAGCTTGCCTTGCGGCTGGATAAACGCGCCGAGGCCGGGGCCGCCTATGCCGGCCTGCATGCCCTGCTGCCAGACGATCCGGAAGTGGCGCATATGCATGCGGTGCTGTCGGGCAGCGCACCGGCCAGGCCAGATCCCGCCTATGTGGCCGGGCTATTCGATGCCTTCGCCGATACGTTTGATCGCACGCTCACCCATTGGCTGGAATACCGCGCCCCCAAGCTGGTGGCCGATGCCGCGCGCGCGGCACTGGTCGGCATCAAGGCGGAAAATGCCTGTGATCTGGGCTGCGGCACCGGCCTGCTGGGGCCTGAAATCCGCGACCTCTGCACGCATTTAAGCGGCATCGACCTGTCGCCGCGCATGATCGAGAAAGCCCGCGAGCGCAAACTCTACGATGCGCTGGACGTGGCCGAGATCGTGGCCTGGCTGCAGGCGCGGCCGGCTAAGTTCGATCTGCTGCTGGCGGCCGATGTGCTGGCCTATTTCGGCGCACTGGAGGATGCCTTCGCCGCCATCCGCGCGGCCTTGCGGCCCGGCGGCATTTTCGTGGCCACCGTGGAAGCCGATGCCCTGCGCCCCGATGGTTTCACGGCGGGCAAGAGCGGCCGCTACGCCCATGGCGAGGGCTATATCCGCAAGCTGACCGAAACCGCAGGCCCAGCACTGGAAAGCCTGGCGCTGCAAAGCCTGGCGCGGGAAACCCTGCGCCAGGAAGATGCAAAGCCGGTGGCCGGCTATGTGTTCGTGCTGCGCGCCGCCTAGCGCGGTGATTTAACGCGCCGTCCAGCCGCCATCGATGGCAATGGATGTGCCGGTGATCGACTTGGCGTATTCGCCGCAGAGAAACAGCGCCAGTTGCGCCACTTCTTCCACTTCCACGAAACGCTTGTTGGGTTGCGAAGCCAGGATCACTTCGCGGATCACCCGGTCGCGCGGCATGTTATGCGCCTTGGCCTGGTCGTCGATCTGGCCTTCCACCAGCGGCGTACGCACATAGCCGGGGCAGATCGCATTCACCGTGATATTCTGCTCGGCCACTTCCAGCGCCACCGATTTGGTAAGGCCCACCTGGCCATGCTTGGCCGCCACATAGGCCGACTTGAACGGCGAGGCCACCAGGCCATGGGCCGAGGCGATATTCACGATGCGGCCCCAGTTGCGCTTCTTCATGCCCGGCAGCGCGGCCTTGATGGCGTGATAGCTTGACGACAGGTTGATCGCCTGGATGGCAGCCCAGCGCGCTTCGGGGAATTCATCCACCGCCGACACGAACTGGATGCCGGCATTGTTCACCAGAATATCCACGCTGCCGAAGGCCTGCTCGGCGCCCTGCACCAGGCCGGCCACCTCCTCGCCCTTGCTCATGTCGGCGCCGCTATAGAGCACGGTCACCTTGTGCTTGGCGGCCAGGCCGGCGCGGATCGCCTCGATCTCCTCGGGCTTGCCGAAGCCGTTCAGCATCACATTGGCGCCGGCCGCGGCCAGGGCATCGGCAATGCCGAGCCCGATGCCGGAGGTGGAGCCGGTCACGACGGCGGACTTGCCTTTCAGCATCGCTGCACTCCTTTATAAGTGGATTTATAAGTGGAATTTGCTGTGGTTTCCGGCGGCAATCTAGCGGATTGGCCGGCGTAACACCATCTTGCTGCCCTGCCCCGGCCCTTGCAAGGCGCCCCCGGCCCTTGCAAGCCGCAACGGGCTGGGCTAGGCAGGATCAACCGCCAGGAGAAGTTTGACCGATGCTGTATGCGCTGAACGACGACGCCCCGGAAAAAGAGAAAGACGAAAAGGACGCCAAGGACAAGTTCGGCGGCCTGGATGAGCGGCTGTTCAAGGCCCGCACCATCCTGATTTTCGGCGGCATCGACCAGAAACTGGCCCAGGGCGTCACCGCCCGGCTGCTGGCCATGGCCGCCGACAGCGACGACCCGATCACCATCTTCCTGAATTCCCAGGGCGGCCACGTCGAATCCGGCGACACGATCTACGACACGATCAAGTTCGTGAAACCCACCGTGCGCATCGTCGGCACCGGCTGGGTGGCCTCGGCCGGCGCGCTGATCTTCAGCGCCGCCACCCGGGAAAACCGCCTCTGCCTGCCCAATACCCGCTTCCTGCTGCACCAGCCGTCTGGCGGCGCCGGCGGCAAGGCATCGGATGTTGCCATCCAGGCCAAGGAAATCATCCGCATGCGCAAGCGGCTGAACGAAATTTTCGCCCGCGAAACCGGCCAGCCGCTGGAGCGGATCGAAAAGGACACCGACCGCGATTATTGGATGACCGCCGATGAGGCCATCGCCTATGGCCTGGTCGGCCGTATCGTGCAGAACCAAAGCGATATCGCCTGACTGCAAATCGGTTCCTGACCACGAAATGGTGAGGGCGGAGAAAACGGCCTTGTTGCCGCCATAATCCGCCCTATCATCGCAGGTCATGCAGACCGCGCGACGTATTGCCCTGATATTGCTAGCCCTGCTTTTCCTGCCGCTGGGTGTCAGCGCGGCCGGCTTGGCTTTGCAGGAAGACCGGCCCCGTTCATGGAGCGGCGCGCGCTGGGACAGCACCGGCCTGGCCCCCGATCCCACCAAGAACAGCGAAGCCGCCATCCAGGTTTATGCCGCCCGGGTATGGGGCTGGCGCGGCGCCTTCGCGGTGCATACCTGGATCGCCGTGAAGCCTGAGGGCGCCGATGGCTTCCGGCGCTTTGAAGTGGTGCGCTGGAGCAGCCCCAATGTGCGCGAACGCTATGGCCAGCCCGATACCCGCTGGGCCGGCAACGAACCGGAATTGCTGCTGGATATCCGCGGCCCTCGCGCCACCGAGCTGATCCCCCGCGTGCTGCAGGCGATTGCCGAATATCCCCATGCCGACCGTTACGTGATGTGGCCGGGGCCGAACTCCAACACATTCACCGCCCATATCGGTCGCTCCGTGCCGGAACTCGGCCTGAGCCTGCCGCCTACCGCCGTGGGCAAGGATTTCATCGCCGAAGGCATGCCGATTGGCACCGCACCCAGCGGCCATGGCGTACAGCTTTCCCTGTTCGGCCTGGCCGGCCTGACGCTGGCGCCCGCCGAAGGCATCGAGTTGAACCTGCTCGGCCTCACACTCGGCATCGACCTGCTGCGCCCTGCCCTCAAACTGCCCGGCATCGGCCGCATCGGCATGGCGGCGGAAACCGGCCGCGAAGGCTCCTGAAAAGCCGTAGCCTGCGAACCCGCCACCCCAAATCCGTCATGCCCGGAACAAGCCCGGGCATGACGGATTTGGGGTGATTGTGGCTAAACTGCCTCGCCGCGCAGCAGCTTGGGCAGCCTGCCCAGATCGCCCATGGCATGGCGCATGAACAATCGCTTGGCCGGCGGCAATTTCTGCACCAGCCCCAGGCCGAGCCGGCGGGCCAGCGCGATCGGCGCGATATCGTTGGAGAATAGCCGGGTCAAACCATCGGTGACGGCGCTGAGCACGGTGCTATCCACCCGCCGCCAGCGGGCGTAATCGTCCAGCACATTTTCCTGCCCGATATCCAGCCCCACACGCGCCGCCTGCACGATCACTTCCGTCAGCGTGGCCACATCGCGCAAGCCGAGATTGAGGCCCTGGCCGGCAATCGGGTGGATGCCATGGGCGGCATCGCCGGCCAGCGCCAGGCGATGGGCGCAATAATCGCGCGCATGCAGGAAGGTGAGCGGATAGGACCAGCGCGGACCCGTGCTGGTCAGCTTGCCGAAATGGTCGCCGAAGCGCAGCCGCATCTCGGCTACGAAGCCGGCCTCGTCCAGCGCCAGGATCGCCTTGGCGCGTTCCGGCGGCTCGGTCCAGACCAGGGAGGACCGATGCCGGCCCGCGCTATCGTCGGTCATCGGCAGGATGGCGAAGGGTCCGGCGGGCAGGAAACGCTCCTGCGCCACGCCATGATGCGGCCGTTCATGCACCACGGTGCAGACGATGCCGGTCTGGTTATAGCTCCAGTGCTGCACGCCGATACCGGCAAGCTGGCGGATCTGCGATTGCCGGCCATCGGCGCCGACCACCAGGCGGGCGCGAACTTCGCGGCCATCGGCAAGCTGCAGGCTGGCCGGCTGACCGCTGCCGCTTTCGCCCAGCTGCATGCCGGTCACGCCCATGGGCGCCAGCAGGGTCACGTTGGGCAAATCGGCCAGGGCCGCCTGCTGGGCTTGGCGCATCACCCGGTTTTCCACCATCCAGCCGAAGGGCTGGTCGCCCAGTTCAGCCAGGTCGCGGTGATCGTAATGCACGAAAAGCCGGGAATCGCCATCCGATACCCGGATATCCCACATCGGCTGCGCCTCGCTGACATGGCGCCACAGGCCGATGGCATCCAGCATGCGCTGCGAGGCGAGCGCGATGGCCGATACCCGGCCATCGAAGCCGGCAGCCAGGGCCCTGGCCGGATCTTCGCGGTCTACCAGCAAAACCCGCAAGCCCGGCCCACCCATACGGCCGCCCATCCTACCAAGGGCGATGCCCAGGGTGAGGCCGGCAAGGCCGCCGCCAACGATGGCAATATCGGTATCGAGCGTTGTCATGGCCGGCAGCATCCCCCTGCCGGGCCGGCTTGTAAAGCAATCTGCGATGGACGCGGTGTCGCGCCCGGGCTAGGCTGATTGCATGATCAGGCGTTGCCTTGCGATTCTTGCGCTGGCTCTGCTGGCGTCGGTATCCCTTTCCGCTCCCGCTTCGGCCCAGCTCCGGAACCGGGATGGCGGCACCCTCGGTTTCGACCCCAACAAACCCCAAGTGGATCTGGTGTTGCTGCTGGCGGTGGATATCTCCGGAAGCATCGATCCCGACGAAGCCCGCCTGCAGCGCGAAGGCTATGCCAAGGCAATCGTCGATCCCAAAGTGGTGAAGGCTATCCAGGGCGGCATCCATGGCCGCATCGCCGTCGCCTATTTCGAATGGGCCGACAGCTTCACCGACAATCAGATCATGGACTGGACGCTGATCTCGGACGCCGCCAGCGCCGAGCGGGTATCGCAGCATCTGCTGGCCCAGCCGATCCGCACGGCGCGCCGCACCAGCATTTCAGGCGCCATCACCCATGCCCTGCCGCGCTTTGCCGCCGCACCCTATCAGGGCATGCGGCGCGTGCTGGATATTTCCGGCGACGGCCCCAACAACGATGGCGGCCGGGTGGATGTGGCGCGCGACATGGCATTGGCCGCCGGCATCGTGATCAACGGCCTCACCATCATCAACGACAAACAGAATACCTGGGGCTTTCCCACGCTGCCGGATCTGGACGCCTATTACGAAGGCTGTGTCACCGGCGGGCCGGGCTCCTTCGTGGTGGTGGCTCAGGGTTTCGACACCTTCCATGAAGCCGTGCGCCGCAAGCTGATCCTGGAAATCGCCAGCGCCCCGGTGGTGCCCAAAGATTGGCTGCAATTCGGCCCGCGCCCCAAGCTCAACGATTGGCGCGTGATGCCCACCCAGAACCAGGGCTATGCCAAGGGCTGCGATATCGGCGAACGCCAGAGCCAGGAATTCTGGCGCCGGCGCTGGGATCAATAGCCTGCGGCGCTGGGATCAATAGCCTGCGGCGCCGGGATCAATAGCCTGCCGCTGTCCCACTTCCGGCGGCTTGTCCCGATAATCTGAATGTCTCATTTCCGGCCCTGCAATGCCTGCATAATGCAGTGCTAAATTCATGCATCCGCCTTGGCGTAGCCGGGTTTTTGCCGTATTCCCAAGCGATCAATCGGCCGGCCAGGAGGAGACCGCCACCCCATGTCTGCTAGCAACGCGCCTGCATCCAATCCCTTTGCCCGCCCCGATTTTCCCTTTGCGCTCCGCCTGGTCACCGAGTCAGCCGCGCTGGCGGCCTACGATTGGGCCGGTCGCTCCGCCAAGGAAGACGGCGATGGCGCCGCCGTGGATGCCATGCGCAAGGCGCTGAGCGAGATCGGCATCAATGCCATCGTGATGATCGGCGAGGGCGAAAAGGACAATGCGCCGCTGCTCTATCGCGGCGAACGCATCGGCCAGAAAGATCCTGAAATCGAAATCGCCGTGGACCCCATCGAGGGCACCACCAACATGGCCAACGGCGTGGATAATTCCATGGCCGTGATGGCGCTGGCGCCGCGCGGCGCGATGTTCGATCTCGGCCCCAGTTTCTACATGGACAAGCTGGTGCTGCCGGCCGCCGCCAAGGGCAAGGTCGATCCCGCCTGGCCGGTTAAGCAGCGGCTGGAAGCCTTGAGCGACGCCTTGCGCAAGCCGGTCCGCGAATTGCGCATCTTCGTGCTCAACCGCAAGCGCCATCATGCGATGATCAAGGATATCCATGCCGCCGGCGCGCGCACCATGTTGCAGGAAAACGGCGATGTGGCCGGCGCCTTCATGGCGCTGCAGGATGGCCAGCCGGTGGATGCGCTGTTTGGCACCGGCGGTTCGCCGGAAGGCGTGATCACCGCGATCTTCGCGCGCGCCATGGGCGGCGAATTCTTCGGTCGCGTGGATCCGCAGAGCGACGATGAGGCCGAGAAGGTGCGCGCCTTCGGCCTGGATACCGGCAAATGGCTTGCGGGCAGCGACCTGGTGAAAGCCGAGCATGCGCTGTTCGTGGCCAGCGGCATCAATAGCGGCCCGGTCTGCCAGGGCGTGCGCATCGAGGGCAACACCGCCATCCTGCACACACTGATTCTGGATGCCGCCACCGGCGCGCGATACGACCTCACCAGCCGCCTGCCGCACGCCTGAAGCCCTGAGGCATTCATGTCGATCCAGGACATCGCCATCAAGCCCTTTGCCGGCCAGAAGCCCGGCACATCGGGCTTGCGCAAAAAGGTGCGCGAATTCCAGCAGCCCGGCTATCTGGAAGCATTCGTGCAGGCGATTTTCGACAGCCAGCCGGCGTTGCAGGGCGGCAGCCTCGTGCTCGGCGGCGATGGCCGTTTTTTCAACCGCGAGGCCGCCGGCATCATCCTGCGCATGGCGGCCGCCAATGGCGTGGCGCGCTGCATCATCGGCAGCGGCGCGCTGCTCTCCACGCCGGCAGCCTCGGCGGTGATCCGCGCCCACAAGGCGCAAGGTGGCATCATCCTGTCGGCCAGCCATAATCCCGGCGGACCGGATGGCGATTTCGGCGTGAAATTCAACAGCAGCAATGGCGGCCCGGCGGCTGAAGGCGTCACCGAAGCGATTTACCAGGCCACACAGAAAATCAGCCATTATCGCATCCTGGATTGGCCGTTGCCCGATCTCGATCGCGTGGGCGAGACCAGTTTGGGCAGCATGCGGGTATCGGTGATCGACCCGGTGCATGACCATGCCCAGGTGCTGCAAAACCTGTTCGATTTCGATGCCATGCACGCCTTGCTGAAAGGCGGCTTCCGCATCGCCTTCGATGGCATGCATGCCATCACCGGCCCCTATGCGCGCCGCCTGTTGGTGGAATTGCTCGGCGCACCGGAAAGCAGCCTGCTGAATTGTACGCCGCTGCCCGATTTCGGCGGTGGCCATCCCGATCCCAATCCCGCCCATGCGGAAGAGCTCACCGCGCTGCTGAATGGCAGGGATGCGCCGGATTTCGGCGCGGCGTCGGATGGCGATGGCGACCGCAACATGATCCTGGGCCGCAATCTCGCGGTCAGCCCGTCCGACAGCCTGGCAATCCTGGCGGCGAATGCGCATCTGGTTCCGGGTTACAAAAACGGATTGGCTGGCATTGCGCGCTCCATGCCCACCAGCCGCGCCGCCGATGCGGTGGCGGCAAAGCTGGGCCTGCCCTGTTATGAGACGCCGACGGGCTGGAAATTCTTCGGCAACCTGCTGGATGCCGGCCGCATCACGCTCTGCGGCGAAGAAAGCTATGGCACCGGCTCGGACCATGTGCGCGAAAAAGACGGCCTCTGGGCCGTGTTGTTCTGGCTCAACATCCTGGCCGTGCGGAAGCAATCGGTAACCGAAATCGTGCAACAGCATTGGCGGCAATTCGGGCGGCATTACTACAGCCGCCATGATTACGAAGCCGTGCAAAGCGACATCGCTGCCGATTGCATGGCGAATCTGACCAAGGCGCTGCCGGGCCTGCCGGGGCAAAAGATCGGCACCCTCGCCATCACGGCGGCCGATGAATTCAGCTACACCGATCCGGTGGATGGCAGCATCAGCCGCAATCAGGGCCTGCGCATCATCTGCGGCGACCAGGCCCGCATCATCGCGCGGCTTTCCGGCACCGGCACCGAAGGCGCCACGGTGCGGCTGTATTTCGAGGCCTACGAGCCGGATCCGGCAGGCCAGCAGGATGATCCGCAGCAGCGCCTGGCGCCGCTGATTGATTTTGCCGAAAGCCTGCTCGGTCTGCGACGGCAAAGCGGCCGCAGCGGACCCGATGTAATAACCTGAAAGGCCCTTGTCAGCATGGATCAGCTTCCGCCGATTGATAGCAGCCCCGCCTGGCAGGCCCTGCAAGCCCATGCCGAAGCGCTGGCGCCGCAGACTCTGCGCGACCTGTTCGCCGCCGATGCCCAGCGGTTCGATACCCTGTCCTGGCGCCAGGACGGCTTGCTGCTCGATCTCTCCCGTCAGCGCCTGACCGCCGAGACCCTGCGCCTGCTGCTCGATCTGGCCGAGGCCGCCGATCTGACCGGCCTGCGTGACGCAATGTTTGCCGGCGAGCATATCAACCTGACCGAAGACCGCGCCGTGCTGCACAGCGTGCTGCGTCTGCCGCCGGGCAGTGCTTTCGATCTCGATGGCGAGGATGTGGCCGCCACCGCGCAGGCCGAACTTGAACGCATGGCTGCCATGGTGGCCGCCATCCGCGAAGGCCGCTGGCGCGGCGCGACGGGCAAGCCTTTCCGCACCGCGATCAATATCGGCATCGGCGGTTCCGATCTGGGCCCGCGCATGGCGGTGGATGCCCTGGCCGCCGATCACCAGCCGGGGCTGGATGTGCGGTTCGTCAGCAACGTGGATGGTGCCGATCTGGCGCGTGCCGTGGCCGGGCTGGACCCGGCCGAGACGCTGTTCATCGTCGCCTCCAAAACCTTCACCACCCAAGAAACCATGACCAACGCCGCCTCGGCGCGTGCATGGTTGCAGGCCGGCCTGGGCCGAGATGCCGATTGGCCGGCGCATTTCATCGCGCTGTCGGCGGCGCCTGCCGAGATGGAAACATTCGGCATCAAGCCTGATCATCGCCTCACTTTCTGGGATTGGGTGGGTGGCCGCTATTCGCTGTGGTCGGCCATCGGGCTCCCCATCGCGCTGGCCATCGGCATGGAGAATTTCCGCAGCTTCCTGGCCGGCGCCCATGCCATGGACAAACACTTCCAGACCGCGCCGCTGGAGCGCAATCTGCCGGTACTGATGGCCCTGGCCGGCATCTGGAACATCAACTTCCTGGGCTTCACATCCCTGGCCGTGCTGCCTTACGACCAGGGCCTGGCCCGCCTGCCGGCCTATCTGCAGCAGGCCGACATGGAGAGCAACGGCAAGCGCGTCGACCGCTGGAGCCGCCCGGTGCATTACGCCACCGGACCCGTGGTGTTCGGCGAACCAGGCACCAATGGCCAGCATGCCTTTTATCAATTGCTGCATCAGGGCACCCAGCCGATCCCGGCGGATTTCATCGTGCCGCTGCACAGCCGGTATCCGATGGGCGAGAATGGCACCCGGCATCACGCCATGCTGCTGGCCAATGCCTTCGCGCAAACCGAAGCGCTGGCCATGGGCAGGCCGCAGGCCGAGGTGATGGCCGAACTGCGCCAGAGCGGCCAGCCGGAATACGAATCCCGCATGCTGGCGCCGCATCGCAGCTTTCCCGGCAACCGGCCCACCACCACGCTGCTGCTGCCGCGCATCGATCCGTTTACGTTGGGTCAGTTGATCGCCCTCTACGAACACAAGATTTTCGCGCAAGGCGCGGTATGGGGCATCAATTCGTTCGACCAGTGGGGGGTGGAACTGGGCAAGCGCCTTGCAAAGCCGATCCTCGAGGAGTTGACGGACCCGAAACGACAGCCGCATCATGATCCGGCAACCAACGGGTTGATCGAAGTCGCCCGCAAAGGCGCTGTCGACTAACAATACAGGGGAACGAGGCTCGGATGAGCGATCAGGACGCCGTCCGTCAGGGCATGCGGGAGATCGACTTCGTCCTGTATTCCTCCTGGCGCCTGGGCAAGCATATCCTTGCCGGCTGGACCCACCGCGGCAGCGAAGTGTCGTTCGCGTTTTCCGAACCCTACAATGTGCTGGGCCGCGCCGAGGAATATCCGCGCCTGATCCGCGGCCGCCGCCTGATGGGCGACCATACCTTCGCCGAAACCTGCAAGGTGCTGCGCACCCGCCCGCTCACCATGGAAGTACCCTTCAACATCGGCCAGGGCCGCGCCGATGTGAATCCCGGCGTGATCGAAAATCTGGTGAAGCGCTACGCTGTCACCGAAACCGCCAACCGCGCGGTGATGCTGTTCGATATCGTGGGGTTTTCCAAGCATACGCCGCTGGAGCAGGTGGCCCAGCTTTCCTCGCTGGAATATTCCATCAACAGCGCCAGCAAGCGGCTGAACGAATGCGGCCTGCGCGTGGAACTGGCACGCTCGACGGTGGGCGACGGCTTCTATGTGTGGAACCGCAGCAAGGGCCTGGAAGCCGATCTGCGCACCTATCTGGCGCTGCTGCTGATCCTGGCCGACAATGCGCTGGCGCGCCGCAAGGGCGATCCGCGCCTGGTGCCCACGCTGCGCGCGGCCTTCACGGTGGGCTCGCATTTTTCCTATCATCAGGTGGAAGGCGTCAATCCGCGCGGCTTCGAGTATATCGTCGGCGACGTGACCATCACCCTGGCCCGCATCATCGCCAAGGCGCTGCCCTATCAGGTGCTGGTGGGCCAGTTCAATCGCGGCACCGACGCGCTGGTGAACCAGTCGGATGTCGATACGATCATGTTCCTGGCCCGCGCCGAGAAGATCATGCAGCCATTGCTGGGCCGCGAGATCGGCGGCTACCGCATCAGCAACATCCGCGCCAGCGTCACCTCGGCCACCGAGATCCGCAACGGCGTCACGGTCTATCGCATCCTCGACAAGCACGGTTACGCGCACCAGACCTTCAATGCCCGGATGATCTTCGACCGCGAGGATAGCGATGCCATCCAGCTCGGGCTGGCCACCGGCGAACTGGGCGAATTCGAGGCCGCGCCGGCGCTTTACGATATCCGGCTGCTGAATACCGCCCGCTAGGTCATGTTCACATCTTGAACACGCCTTGACCCTGGCGCCTTCCGGCTGCTAAACACTGGCCTATACGGCCTGCCATGAACCGCACCTATCGCCTCAGCCTCGGCCCCGATACCAGGGATTATTCCCCGGAAATTGGCCATGTCTGCAAGGCTCTGGCGCTGAGCTACGGCCTGCGCCGGGCGGATGACTCGCCCTGCTGGCTGCATTACGGCGCCGAGCCCCCCTCTGGCGCCATCCCTCTGCCGGCCTTTCTGTTTCCCCAGGCGGTAACGATTGCCGCCGATGGCCTGCATCTCAATCGCGCCCGGCTGGATGCCATCGCGGCGCAGCTCAAGCCCCGGCCGGACCCCCGCCAGTTCGATGCCATCGGCCTGATCTTCCTGCTGCAAAGCCGCCTGGAAGAGCGCGATCATGCCGAACGCGACCGCTATGGCCGCTATCCCTATCAGGCCGATTTCATGGTGCAACAGGGCCTGTATGGCAACGCGCCGGCGGATGAAGCCCTGCTGGCTCTGGCCCAATTGATCACCGGCGAGGCCAACCCGGCCAGCACCACAAGCTATCGCGCCATCCCCACCCACGACGTGGACCGCCTGAAAGCCTATCACCGGCCCATCGAGCCGCTGCGGCTGGCCGCCGGCGACCTGCTCAAGCGCGGCAAGCCGCTTTCGGCTTTCAAGCGGCTGCAGGCTTATGCCAGCAACGAGCCCTGGGGTTCGGTGCGCGACCTGCTCGATCTGTCCGAACGCCACGGCCTGCGCTCGCGCTTCTATCTGATGGGGCCGAGCGACAGCAGCTACGACAGCCCCTATGCCGCCAGCATGCCCGGCCTGCTGCATAAGCTGACCGACGAGATTGCCGCGCGCGGCCATCGCCTGGGTTTTCATCCCGGCTTCGGCACGGTAACCGATGCGTCGCTATGGCGCCGCCAGCGCGACGGACTGGAAGCCGCCATCGGCCGCCCGGTGCGCGAAGGCCGCCAGCATATCCTGTCCTGGCGCGCCGATACCTCGCCCGATATCTGGAACGATGCCGGCATGCAGGCGGATTATTCGCTGGGCTATCCGGAAGCCGAAGGTTTCCGCAGCGGCTCCTGCCGCACGCTGCCGGCCTATTCGCTGGTGCGCCGGCAAAGCCTGGATCTGCTGCAAGGCAGCACGCCGGTGATGGAATTCGGCCTGTTCGGCGGCAAATACCGCGATTGCACGCCGCAACAGGCGCTGGAACTCTGCCGCCCGATCATCGCCACCTGCCGGCGCTTCGGCGGCGATCTGGTGCTGCTATACCATACCGGCCAGCCGCCGGGGCCAGAGCATGGCGCAATGCATGATTTCTACGTATCCCTGCTGCAAGAGGCCGCATGAGCCAGCCATCCTATTACGTTCATCCCTCCGCCATCATCGACAGCGATGTGCAGATCGGCGAAGGCAGCAAGATCTGGCATTTCGCCCATGTGCTGCCTGGCAGCCGCATCGGCACGCGCTGCGTGCTGGGGCAGAACACCATGGTGGGCCCCAATGTCAGCCTGGGCGATGGCTGCAAGCTGCAAAACAACGTGGCGCTCTATAACGGCGTCACGCTGGAAGACGATGTGTTCTGCGGCCCGTCCTGCGTGTTCACCAACGTGCTCACGCCGCGCGCCTTCGTGGAGCGCAAGAACGAATTCGGCCCCACCCTGGTAAAGCGCGGCGCCACCATCGGCGCCAACGCCACGATTGTGTGCGGCCACACCATCGGCGCCTATGCCATGATCGGCGCCGGCGCCGTGGTCACCAAGGATGTACCGGATTACGCGCTAGTGGTGGGCAATCCGGCGCGCCGCATCGGCTGGGTCAGCCGCACCGGCGAACGCCTCGGCCCCGATCTCGTCTGCCCGCGCACCGGCGAACGCTATGCCGAACGCGATGGCAATTTGTTTCCCCTCCAATCAAAGTAAGCAGCCATGAGCCAAGCCGCCATTCCCTTCGTCGATCTGAAAGCGCAATACAGCCACCTGAAGGCCGATATCGACGCCCGCATCGCCCGCGTGCTGGAACACGGCGCCTTCATCATGGGCCCGGAAGTGGCCGAACTGGAAAAGGCGCTGGGCGCATTCTGCGGCGCCAAGCATGTGATCAGTTGCTCAAGCGGCACCGACGCGCTGCAGATGGTGCTGATGGCGGAGAATATCGGCCCCGGTGATGCCGTATTCATGCCCAGCTTCACCTTCACGGCCACCGCCGAAGTGGTGCTGCTGCTGGGCGCCGAGCCGGTTTTCGTCGATGTCGATGGCCGCGATTTCAATATCGACCTGGCCAGCCTGGAAGCCGCCATCGCACGGGTGCAGAAGGAAGGCCGCCTCAAGCCGCGCGGCGTGATCGCGGTAGACCTGTTCGGCCTGCCGGCGGATTACAGCGCGCTGAAGAAAACCTGCGACCAGCACGGCATGCTGCTGCTGGCCGATGCCGCGCAAAGCTTCGGCGGCGCGCGCGACAATACCCGCGTGGGCCTGCTGGCGCCGGCAACCGCCACCAGCTTTTTCCCCGCCAAGCCGCTGGGCTGCTATGGCGATGGCGGCGCGATTTTCGTGCAGGACGACGAAACCGCCCATGTGCTGCGCTCGATCCGGGCGCACGGCAAGGGCGACGATAAATACGACATCGTGCGCGTGGGCGTGAATGGCCGGCTGGATACCATTCAGGCCGCCGTGCTGCTGGCCAAGCTGCCCAGCTTCGCCGCCGAGATCGAAGCGCGCGAAAAACTCTCCCAGCATTACGATGCCATGCTCAAGGGCCTGGTGGTCACGCCGATCCGCCCCAAGGGTACGCAAAGCGCCTGGGCGCAATATTCCATCCTCACGCCGAAGCGCGACGAATTGGCCGCCAAGCTGAAAGCCGCCGGTGTGCCCACGGCGGTGTATTATCCGCGCCCGATGCATCTGCAAACCGCTTATGCGCAATTCGGCGGCGGCCCCGGCTCACTGCCGGTGAGCGAAAAGCTGAGCGGCGAAATCCTCGCCCTGCCCATGCACCCCTTCATGCCGGAAGAAACCGCCGACCGCATCGGCGCGGCGATCAAGGCGGCGCTGTAACGCCCATCGCCGCCACTCACCCGCCCCCACCGTCACCCTCGGGCCTGTCCCGAGGGTCCATGGTCAAGCAGCGCGCATGGGCCAGGCATGGACCCTCGGAATAAATCCGAGGGTGACGATGTGTTTTCGCAAAAGCACACCGCGACGCATGCGGCGGGAAGCCCAACTACCCCGCCAGCCAAGCCTTAACACCCGGCAGCATGCGCTTCACCATCTCGGCCACGCCCTCGCGGGTGGGATGAATGCCGTCCGACAAATTCAATGCCGGCTGGCCCGCCACGCCATCCAGGAAAAACGGATACAGCGCCAGGCCGTATTGCTTCGCCAGATCGGGATAGATCGGATTGAAGCGCGCGGCGTAATCGGCACCTAGATTGGGCGCGGCCAGCATGCCGGCCAGCATCACCTTCACCCCGGCCTGCTGCAATTTCACGATGATCTTTTCCAGATTGGCCCGGGCGGTTTCCGGGCTCAGGCCGCGCAGCATGTCGTTGGCACCCAGCGCCACGATGGCATGGGTGGGTTTGTCGGCCAAAGCCCAATCCACACGGTTGAGCGCGCCGGTGGTGGTATCGCCCGATACGCCGGCATTGATCACATTCGCTTGAATGCCATCCTTGCGCAAAGCCGCTTCAAGCTGTTTCGGAAAAGCCGCATCGGCGGGCAGATTATAGCCGGCGGTGAGACTGTCGCCTAAAGCCAGTATTTTCGGGCCGCCCTGCATTTTACCGCCGGCCTGCGCCTGCGCGGCACCGATTGCACAAAGCGTGAGCCCGATCACCATAAATGCCGCCGTTATCTGGCGAAACCGCAGGATGGCCCCATATAAACCGTGTATTGTCTGCATGCCGCACCTGCTAAAAGCCAATTCCGAAAGCATAAAAAGCCTCATGACACCTGCCGAACCCATCGTACAGCTCAGCAATATCCGCCTCACTCTACCCAGCACGGCCGGGCCGGTCGATATCCTGCGCGGCATCGATCTTTCGGTACAGGCCGGCGAAAGCGTTGGCATCGTCGGTCCCTCGGGCTCGGGCAAGAGCAGCCTGCTGGCGGTGCTGGCCGGGCTGGAAGCGCCCACCGGCGGCAGCCTGAACGTGGCCGGCGCGGCGCTGAACGGCATGAGCGAGGATGCCCTGGCGCTGTGGCGGCGCAGTCATGTCGGCATCGTATTCCAAAGCTTCCACCTGATCCCCACCATGACCGCGCTGGAAAATGTGATGGTGCCGCTGGAATTGGCGGGCTTGCAGGATGCCGCCGAACGTGCCGGCACGGCGCTGGCGCAAGTGGGCCTGGAAAAGCGCCTCACGCATTATCCGGCGCAGCTATCGGGCGGCGAGCAGCAGCGCGTGGCGCTGGCCCGCGCCGTGGCGCCGCGCCCGCCGCTGTTGCTGGCCGACGAACCCACCGGCAACCTGGATGGCCGCACCGGGCAAGGCATCGTGGATCTGCTGTTCGGCGAAGCGCGCCGGCTCGGCTCCACGCTGATCCTGATCACCCATGATCCGCAACTGGCCGAATTATGCGACCGCGTGCTGCGCATCGAGGATGGCGTGATCGCCGATATGCGCGCCGGCAATGCCGCAAATCAACAAGCACCCTTGCGACAGGCGGCAGACTGAGATGCTGTCATTCAGATTGTCTTGGCGCGAATTGCGCGGTGGCCTGCTGGGTTTCCGGCTTTTCGTTGCCTGCCTTGCGCTGGGCGTTGCCACCATCGCCGGCATCGGATCGATCAGCGCGGGCATTTTCGCCGGGCTGGAGCGCGATGGCCGCCGCATCCTGGGCGGCGATATCGAATTCCGCCTCACCCATCGCCAGGCCACGCCCGAGGAACGCCTGTTCCTCGAAGCCCAGGGCCAGGTTTCGGAAGTGGCGCAGATGCGCGCCATGGGCCATGCGTTGAAAACCGATCAACGCCACCTGATCGAACTGAAATCCGTGGACCAGGCCTATCCGCTTTATGGCCAGGCGCAAATGGAACCCGATCTGCCGCTGCAGGAGGCGCTGCAACGGCAAGGTAATACCCAGAACAATACCCAGGGCAATACCTGGGGCGCGCTGGTGGATGAAACCGCGCTGGTGCGTTTCGGCATCGATGTGGGCGACGAGATCGAAATCGGCGCGGCGCGATTCCGCGTGGCCGCCGTGCTGAAGCGCGAACCCGATCGCGCCACCGATGGTTTCACGCTGGGGCCGCGCGTGATGGTATCGGATGCCGCATTGGCCGCCACCGCCCTGGTGCAGCCCGGCACGCTTAGCAATTGGGAATATCGCATCCGGCTATCGCCCGGTCTCACGCCAGAGATGGTGACCGAGCGCGCCAAGGCCGAACACGCCCAGGCCGGCTGGCGTATCCGCGACTGGAGCGCCTCCAGCCCCGGCCTGCGGCGTTTTCTGGACCGCGCCGGGCTGTTTCTGGTGCTGGTGGGCCTCACGGCCCTGCTGATCGGCGGCGTTGGCGTGGCCAATGCGGTGCATGCCCATATGCAAAGCAAGCTGCCCACCATCGCCACCCTGAAATCCATGGGTGCCACCACCGGGCTGATCTTCCGCATCTATCTGTGGCAGACCTTCCTGCTGTCGGCGGTGGGCATCATGATCGGGCTGATCTTCGGCGCCGCCATGCCTTATCTGGCCGTCACCCTGCTGGCCGAGATCATTCCGGTGCCGTTGGCCGCCGGCATCTATTGGCTGCCGCTGGGCATGGCCGCGCTTTATGGCCTGCTGGTGGCATTGGCCTTCGCGCTCTGGCCGCTTGCGCGCGCCGCCGAGATCAAGCCGGCGGCGTTGTACCGCGACATGATTGCGGGCCGCCGCACATGGCCGCGCCGCATCTTCGTGCTGGCGGCGGCCGGCCTGTTCCTGGCATTGGCCCTGCTCACCGTCTTCGGTGCCGCCGAGCCGAAATTCGCCTTCTATTTCGTTTGCGCGGCCACGGTGTCGTTCCTGTTCTTCCGCGCCATCGCCTGGGGACTGGGATGGCTCGCCGCCGCCATCAAGCTGCCGCCCAGCGGCGGGTTTACCGCGCGGCTGCGGCTGGCGCTCGGCAATCTGCATCGCCCGGGCGCGGCCACCGCCAGCCTGATGCTGTCGCTCGGTCTGGCGCTCACCCTGCTGGTCACCATGGCCCTGGTGGAAGGCAATCTGCAACGCCAGGTTTCCGAACGCCTGCCCGACGAGGCCCCGGCCTTCTTCCTGGTGGATATCCAGCCCGACCAGGTGCCGCTGCTGGAAAACCTGGTGCGCACAACGCCGGGCGCCCATGATCTGCAAACCGTGCCCAACATGCGCGGTCGCGTGGTGCGGGTGGGCCGCGAAAGCGCCGAGCAAGCCAGCAGCCATGCCGCCACCGAACAGCGCTGGGTGCTGCAAGGCGATCGCGGCATCACCTATGCCCGCGCCCTGCCCGAGGGTTCAACCCTGGTGGAAGGGCAATGGTGGCCGGCGGATTACGATGGCCCGCCGTTGATCTCGCTGGAAGAAGCCGCCGCGCGCGGCCTGGGCATCGGCATCGGCGATACGCTCACCGTGAATATCCTGGGCCGCGATATCGAGGCGCGCATCGCCAATATCCGCCGGTTGGACTGGACCAGCTTCGGCATCAATTTCGTGCTGGTGTTTTCGCCCGGCCTTCTGGAGCGCGCGCCGCATACCATGCTGGCCACCGTGAAGGCCACGCCGGATGGCGAAACCGCCCTGTTCAAGGCGATCACCGCCAGCTATCCCAATATCTCGGTGGTGCGCATGAAGGATGTGCTGACCGAACTCAACCGCATCGTGGAACAGCTTGGTGCCGCCGTGCGCGGGGCCGCGGTGGTAACGCTGATCGCCGGGCTGCTGGTGCTGGCCGGCGCCCTGGCCGCCGAACATCGCCGCCGCCTGCGCGAGGGCGCCATCCTGAAAGCCCTGGGCGCCACGCGGCGCGACATCATGGCGGCAACCCTGATGGAATATGCAGCCGTGGGCCTATGC
This sequence comes from Ferrovibrio sp., assembly GCF_019636075.1. Lineage (GTDB taxonomy): Bacteria > Pseudomonadota > Alphaproteobacteria > Ferrovibrionales > Ferrovibrionaceae > Ferrovibrio. The sequence goes on along the minus strand of NZ_JAHBYG010000002.1, from coordinate 63,616 downwards.
GCCGCGTTGGTGGCTTACGGGCTGGGCCTGGTGGCATCCTGGGCCATCGTGGCCAAGCAGATGAATGCCGCCTTCGTGATGCTGCCGCAGGTCGGCGCACTGACGGCTTTGGGCGGTTTGGCCGTTGCCCTGCTGCTCGGCCTGATCGGCGCCTGGGCCACGCTGGGCGCCAAGCCGGCGCCGCTGCTCAGGCAGGCTTGAGCCGATCAACTGCGCGGCTTCACCAGCAACGCCCGGGCCAGCCAGCCGCCGAAGGTGCCGACCAGCATGATCAGCGCCATCGGCCGGCCGGTGCCGTCGGCCAGGGCGCCTACCAGCGCGCTGCTGATGCCGCCCATGGCGAATTGCAGAATGCCGATCAGCGCCGAGGCCGTGCCCACGCCCTGGCCCACGCCGCTCAGCGCCGCCGCGCCGCCATTGGGCATCAGCATGCCCTGCGGCGCCATCACGAAGAACAGCGGCACGATCAACAGCCAGACCGAGGCCGGCTCGATCCACACCGCCGCCAGGAACACCGCGGTGACGGCGGCCTGGAACAGGCCCAGCGGCGGGATCATGCTTTCCGGGCTGAACCGCTTGAGCAGCGTGCGGTTGATCTGCGAGGCCGCGATCATGCCCACCGCATTGGCGCCGAACAGCCAGCCATAATGCTGCGGGTCGAGGCCATAAACCTGGATGAACAGAAACGGCGAGCCGGCGATATAGGCAAACATGCCCGCCGTGGGCAGCCCCGAGGCCAGCGTGTAGCCCAGGAAATTGCGATCCACCAGCAGCTTGCCATAAGCCCCCAGCACGCCGCCCAGCGTGAGCGGCTTGTAGGGGCCGGGATGGCTTTCCTTCAGCAGCAGCCAGGCCGGCACCAGCACCACGGCGCTGACCAGCGCCAGGGTGAGGAAAATCGCCTGCCAGCCGAACCAGATCAGCATGTAGCTGCCCAGCATCGGCGCCAGGATCGGCGCCACGCCCAGCACCAGCATCAGCAGCGAAAACGCCCGCGCCACCTCGCGCGGCGGATAGATGTCGCGCACCATGGCACGCGCCACCACCATGCTGGACGATCCACCCAAAGCCTGCACGAATCGCAAGACCGACAGAGTTTCCACATCGGGCGCCAGCGCGCAGGCCAGGGATGCCAGCACGAATATCACGCAGCCGGCAAAAAGCGGCTTCAGCCGGCCATAGCGGTCGGATAGCGGACCGAACACGACCTGCCCCAGCGCAAGGCCGATGAAATACAGTGCCAAGGTGAATTGCACCTGCCCGGGAGCGGCGGAAAACTGCGCTTCCATCGCCGGCAATGCCGGCAGATACATGTCGATGGCCAGCGGCGTGAATGCGGTCAGCGCGCCGAGAATAAGCGTTATGCGCCCGAGATTGGCTGGGGCGGTGGATTCAGGCTTCATGGGAGGGCTCCGGCGCGGTTAATCCACGCTCCGCGCTATTTATATATCAAAGCCGGGAGTCTGACAGCCTTGTGAACAGGATAACCGCAGATAGCGGGGGCAATTCGGCTTGAAATCCCGGTCGTTACCTCCAATATACCACTTCGAGACATAAAGATGGCGCGCATTGCGCCGCTCAGACCCGGCAAGGAGGCCAGAGAAGCTATGTCCACACCTTTCAATCAACCGCGCGCCCGCTTCGGTTACGGTGCCAGCTCGGTCGATACCGCCGTCATCGATCAGGCGCTGCGCAGCTACATGCTGCGTGTCTACAACCTGATGGGCTCCGGCCTGGCATTGTCCGGCATCGTCGCTCTGGCGGTGTCGTCCAGCCCGGCCCTGATGCAGACCATTTTCGGCAGCGGCCTCGCCTTCGTGGTGATGCTGGCCCCGCTCGGCCTGCTGCTGGTGATGAGCTTCGGCGTCAACAAGCTGTCGGCCACTGCGGTCCAGGGCCTGTACTGGGCTTTCGTGGCCACCATGGGCCTGTCGATCTCCACGATCTTCATGGTCTATACCGGCGCCTCGATCATGCGCATCTTCTTCATCACCGCCGCGATGTTCGGTGCCATGAGCCTGTGGGGCTACACCACCAAGCGCGACCTCACCGGCATGGGCAGCTTCCTGTTCATGGGTGTGATCGGCCTGGTGATTGCCAGCATCGTGAACATCTTCCTGGGTTCCAGCGTGCTGCAGATGGCGATCTCGGCGATCACCGTGCTGGTGTTCACCGGCCTCACCGCCTTCGACACCCAGCGCATCAAGAGCGAATTCTACGAGGGCGACCCGGCCGATATCCAGACCAAGCAGGCGGTGTTCGGCGCGGTCAGCCTCTACCTGAACTTCCTCAATATCTTCATGGCCCTGCTCAGCCTGTTCGGCCAGAAGAACGAATGATCGGCTGAATCAGCCGCCCAGTTGCGGAAGCCCCGGGGAAACCCGGGGCTTTTTGCTTTTCTGGCCCTTTTACCGGGCCGCCACCCGGCGCTATGCTTTCATACGCTTGCAAACGAAAACAGCCGGAGCCCCGTTCGCCGCCATGAAGCTTGTCCTTGCGATGATGAAGCATGAGACCAACACCTTCTCTCCCATCGTCACCGATTGGGCGCGGTTCGAGGCCTGGGGCGTCTATACCGGCCAAGCCGCCATCGAGGCCTATGGCAAAACCAACATGCCGCTGGGCGTTTATCTCGATCTGGCCCGCCAGGCCAAGGCGGAGGTAGTACTGCCCATGGCAGCCGAGGCGATGCCGGGCGGCCGGGTAACCGCCGATGCCTATAAGCGGCTATCCGATCCGATCCTGGAAGCCGTGGCCAAGGGCTGCGATGGCTGCCTGCTGGATCTGCATGGCGCCATGGTGACGGAAGAAACCGAGGATGGCGAAGGCACGCTGCTGGAGCGTATCCGCGCCATCGCACCCAACCTGCCCATCGCCGTCACACTCGACCTGCATTGCAACCTCACCGAAAAGATGGTGAAGAACTGCACCGGCCTGATCGGCTACAAAACCTATCCGCATGTAGACATGGATATCGTGTCGCGCCAAATCGGCACCCGGGTGATGGATTTCATCCTGGGCAACAAACCGGCGCCGGCGATGGCCTGGCGCAAGCTGCCGCTGATGTCGCAGACGCTGTGCCAGGGCACCGACGACGAGCCGATGAAAAGCGCCATCCATGCTTGCCGTGAAGAGGAAGCCAAGGGGCTGGTAGCCGCCACCGTGTTCGGCAGCTTCGCACTGGCCGATATCCATGATGTCGGCACCGCCGTGATTACCGTGGGCGAGGATTTCACTGCTGCCGATGCCGCGGCGCAACGCATCGCCGATGGCATCTGGCAGGTGCGCGACCAGCATATCTACAAACACCGCGACCTGAAGGAGAGCGTGGCCGAAGCCAGGCAGATCGCCACCGGCCAAAATCTCGGCGGCCCGGTGATCCTGCTGGATCATGCCGATAATTGCGGCTCGGGCGGCAGCCAGGATGTGATGACCGTAATCGCCGAAGTGCTGCGCCAGGGCCTGGAAGACGTGGCCGTAGGTGCGGTCTGGGATCCGGAAGCCGTGGCGCAGATGCAGAAGGCCGGCGTGGGCGCCGAGATCACCATCGATCTCGGCGGCAAGACAAACCTGCCCTCGATCGGCGAAAAGGGCGAGCCTTTACGCCTCACCGGCCGGGTGCGCACATTGACGGACGGCGAATGGATCGTGCGCGGCCCGATGTATAACGGCTACAAGGTGATGATGGGGCCGACGGCGGTGTTCGAGACCGGCGGCATGCAGATCGTGGTGGTATCCCGCCATCACGAACCCTGGGATATCGGCGTGTTCACCTCGGTGGGCATCGATCCCGCCGCCAAGCGTTATGTGCTGCTGAAATCCCGCATCCATTACCGTGCCGGCTTCGCGCCGCTGGCCAAGGCCACCTTCACCCTGGATGGCGTTGGCGTTACCACGTCCGACAACACCAAGCTGGATTACAAGCATGTGCGCCGCCCGATCTATCCGCTGGATCGGTTGAACGACTGGACCTGACCGATGGGAACCGACAGGCGCGGCCTTGCCTTAAGCACCGACGATCCGGCCGCCATCGCCGGCATCGATACCTTCGTGGAGAGCTTCATCTCCTATGGCGTCACCGCCGGGGCGATCTTCGATGCCGCCAAGGCAACGCCCGACCAGGTACTGGTGAATGCCAAGGCCGCCGCGCTGCACTTATTCATGCAGACCGGCGATGCGGTGGCCAATGCCGCGCCCTTTCTGGCCCGCGCCGAAGCCAATCTGGCGCAGGCCCTGCCGCGCGAAAAGCTGTGGTACGAACTGGTGCGCCAATGGTGGGCCGACGATATCCCGGCGGCGATTGCGGCAGCCGAGGAAATCGTGCGGCTATTCCCCGCCGATATCGCGGCGATGAAACTGGGCCAGGTGCATCAATTCCATCTCGGCGACCATCCGGCCATGCTGCGGCTGGCCGAGGCCGCCCGCGCCGGATGCGAGGATTCGCCGTATTTCCACGGCATGCTGGCCTTTGCGCTGGAAGAGAATAACCGCCTGGCGGAAGCCGAGGCCGCCGCGCGGCACGCCATCGCCATGCAGCGCGCCGAGCCCTGGGCGCATCACGCGGTGGCGCATGTGATGGAAGCGCAGGGCCGCGTGCGCGAAGGCGCCAGCTTCATGGCCGAACATTCCGATACATGGGCCGGCTGCAACAGCTTCATGCTCACCCATAATTGGTGGCATCTGGCGCTGTTCGCCATGGATAGCGACGACCCCGAACGCGCCCTGCGGCTGTTCGACGAACATGTCTGGGGCGTGTGGAAGGAATACAGCCAGGATCAGGTGAACGCCGTCAGCCTGCTGGCGCGGCTGGAATTCGTCGGCCTGGATGTGGGCGACCGCTGGCAGGATGTGGCGCAATACCTTGCCGGTCGCCTGCATGAACATGTGGAGCCGTTTTTGGACCTGCATTACCTGCTCGGCCTGGTGCGCGCCGGCCGCGAGGCCTCAGCCACCGAATTGCTCGGCTCGATGGCCGAGCATGCCCGCGCCCGCACCGGCAAGCCTGGCGGCGGTGCCTGGCGCGAAGTGGCCCTGCCCTTGGGTCGGGGCATCCTGGCCTATGGTGACGAGAATTGGCCGGAAGCCTTCCGCCAGCTCGGCCAGGGCCTGCCGCGCTGCCAGGAGATCGGCGGCTCCCATGCCCAGCGCGACCTATTCCACTGGCTGTGGCTGGAAGCCGGTTATCGCGCTGGCGCTTTCGACACCATCCGGCCAGACCTGCAGGCCCGCCTCGCCGCCCGCCCGGACGTGGCCCGGCATCGCCGCGAATTGGCCAGAATTGCCTAGGCACCAAAGCCGAATCGGTGGAGCGCAAAGCTGCGAATCGGGCCGCTTGATTCGATTCGCGCCACTCGACTCGAAATTGTAGCGACAAAACCCCGCGATCCAGGCGGGTTTTTGCGATTCGCTTGACGGATTCTCGGTATGAGCGCGAGATCAGCGCGATGCAACTCGGGCCATCGCCTGGGATATGCAGCACCGAGCACAGGAAACGCTCCTATGTTGATCCGCAGCATGACCACCTCTCTGAAATCGTTGGCCGCCGCCTTTGCGGTTGCCGGCCTGCTCAGCTTTGCCGCCGCTCCGATCCTGAGCGCCCCCGCCCAGGCGCAGCAGACCGCTCCCGCCAAGAAGGCCACTGCCAAGAAGGCAGATGCCAAGAAAAAGACTGCCGCCAAGAAGTCTGGCGAAAAGAAGACCGCCGCCAAGAAGGCGCCGAAGAAGGCCGTGAAGAAGGCCTGATCCGGCCCTTTCGGTTCCGAGCAAACGAGCCCTCGCCCGGGGAAACCCGGCGGGGGCTTTTTTTGTTTCCAGGCTGCCGCCCCTGGTTTGACGCCCCCCTGGTTTGACGCCACGACAGGCTTTCCTTGTGCCGCCCGCCGGATAAACTCCCTCTCACTAGGGAGATCAGGAGGCAGCCATGAGCGCCAATCCATTCGAAACCCATGAAGTCTTCAACCAGCCGCCGCCGCTGGAAGGCCATGACCTGTTTGCCGGCGACCGTGCTTTGAGCGATGCCGCGCGCCGCTTCGGCGCCGATTGGGCGGCTGAGGATCTTTCTGCCTATGGCCGCAGGCTGGGCGCACCGGAAACCATCGAGGCCGGCCGGCTGGCGCATAAATTCCCGCCGCAATTCCAGCCCTTCGACCGCTTCGGCCATCGCCGCGACGAAATCGAATTCCATCCCGCCTGGCATCAGATCATGGATCTGATCATCGGCCAGGGCCTGCATAGCGCGCCCTGGGCCGAGCCGCGCGACGGCGCCCATGTGGCGCGCGGGGCCGCCTATATCATGCATGCGCAGATCGAGCCCGGCAGCCAATGCCCCACCACCATGACCTACGGCTCGGTGCCCGCCATCCGCCGCGATGCCACGCTGGCCAAGGACTGGTTGCCGAAGATTTACGACCGCCGCTACGACAAACGCTCCGCGCCGATGCCGGAAAAAACCTCGGTGCTGATCGGCATGGGCATGACCGAGAAGCAGGGCGGCTCGGATGTGCGCGCCAATACCACGCGGGCCGAACCGGATGGCACCGGCGGGTTTATCATCACCGGCCATAAATGGTTCTTCTCGGCGCCGCAATGCGATGCGCATCTGGTGTTGGCCCAGGCGCCGGGCGGTTTGAGCTGCTTTTTCGTGCCGCGTTTCAAACCCGACGGCACACGCAACGCTATCCGCGTGCAGCGCCTGAAGGATAAGGTCGGCAACAAGTCGAACGCTTCATCCGAAGTGGAATTCCAAGGCGCCTGGGGCAGGTTGCTGGGCGAGGAAGGCCGCGGCGTGCCCACCATCATCGAGATGGGCACCTATACGCGGCTGGATTGCGCATTGGGATCCGCCGGCCAGTTGCGCGGCGCTGTGGCGCAGGCGCTGCACCATGCCTATCACCGCCGCGCCTTCCAGCGCCATCTGATCGACCAGCCGCTGATGACCAACGTTGTCGCCGATCTGGCCTTGGAATCCGAAGCCGCCACTATTCTGGCCCTACGCCTGGCGCGCGCCTTCGATCGCGCCGACAGCGACCCGGCCGAAGCCGCCTTCCGCCGGCTTTGCACGCCGGCGGTTAAATACTGGGTGTGCAAACGCGCACCGATGGCGGTGGTGGAAGCGATGGAGGTGCTGGGCGGCAACGGCTATGTGGATGAAGGCCCGATGGGCATGCTCTACAAGGAGATTCCGCTCAACTCGATCTGGGAAGGCTCGGGCAATGTGATGTGCCTCGACGTATTGCGCGCCTTGATGAAATCCAGCGACGCGCTGGATGTGCTGTTACAGGAGATCGAATCTGCCAGCGGCGCCGACAAGCGGCTGGACGCCGCGATTGCCGGGCTGAAAGCGGAATTTGCGGATGTGCAGGATATCGAAACCCGCGCCCGCCGCGTGGTGGAACGCATGATGCTGACCCTGCAGGGCGCGCTGCTGGTGCAAGGTTCGCCCACAGCGGTGGCTGAAGGCTTCATCGCCTCGCGCCTGGCCGGCGATTGGGGCCACGCCTTCGGCACCCTGCCGAAGGGCATCGACCTGCGCGCGATTGCGGACCGGGCCAGGCCTGGGGCGTAAGCTGGCCGGCGGCATAGGCTGGCCTGTGACATAAGCTGGCCTGGAGCTTAAACTGGCCGCCTTCGCACTGGCTGCGGGCCGCATTTTCGGCTAGATTTGTCTCATGACAGCAAAGTCGAAACATACGGCGAAAAACACGCCCCATATTCTGGGGGCCAGGAAGTTTGCTGCCATATCGGCCGTGGAAGGCCTGACACTGAATACCGCTGGCCGCAACCGGCGCGATCAGGCTGAAACGCGACGCCTGAGCCAAGACGAACGCCGGCAGGAAATCATAACGGCCTACAAGCGCCTCGGAGGCTGATGCCATTCGGGGCATATGATGCCTTCGAAGACCCGTACCTTTATAGAGGCACAAATACGCTGCGTAATCGGCTGGGCCTGCGCGATCCGGCGCAACTCGAAGCAGCCGAGCTTGAATTGAGCAGTCTGCGGGCGGAAGAGCCGCTGCCGTCAGGCCGCTTCAGCTCCACTCACTATCGCAATATCCATCGCCACCTGTTCCGGGATGTTTATGCCTGGGCGGGGCATTATCGCACCATACGCACGGCGAAGGGCGGCAACTGGTTCTGTTTTCCAGAGCATATCCGGCAGCAGATGAATGCGCTTTTCGATCAATTACGGGGCGACAGCTTCCTGCGCGACCTGGATGAAAATATCTTCGTTGAAAAGGCAGCGATATTTCTTGGTGAACTGAATGCCATCCATCCCTTTCGCGAAGGCAACGGGCGCATACAACTCACATTTCTCGACCTTATCGCCACCAAGGCGGATCATCCCCTGCGGTTGGAAATGATCAACGCGCAGAGTTTCATGCCGGCTATGGTTGCAAGCTTTCACAAAAATTATCAGCCGCTACAGCAAGAATTAAGAAGCTTGCTGGCCGGCGGCATAGGCTGGCCTGGGGCGTAGATAAAACAAAAAAAGCCGTCACCCCCGCACTTGTTGCGGGGGTCCATGCCTGACACGGCAAAGCCGGGTAACGATGGATGCCCGGAACAAGTCCGGGCATGACGGTTGGATTTACCGCCCCTGCGGATGCGGCAGGTCGAACAGCAGGATTTCGGCGCCGTTCTTGGTGGCGATATCCAGCGCATCGGTATGGAATACCGCCGCGCCATCGCGGGTTTTCAGCGCCTCGCCATTCACTGTGGCATCGCCATCGGCCAGCACCACATAGGCGATGCGGCCTTCCGGCAATTCATGCCGCACGCCATTGCCTGCCTTCAGCATGGCGCCATACAGCGTGGCATCCTGATGGATCAGCAAGGCTTCGGGATTGGCCGTGCGGATGGCTTCCTCGCCGCTGGCCAGGGGCAGCAGCTTGCCGGCGCGATCATCGCGCGGAAACTGCGCCTGCGCCCAACGCGGCTTCAGGTTGGCCTGGCGCGGCTCCACCCAGATCTGGAACAGATGGGTGGGTTCGTTCTCTTCATTCCATTCCGCATGCATGATGCCGGTGCCGGCAGACATCACCTGCACATCGCCGGCCGGCGTGCGACCGCGATTGCCGAGGTTGTCCTCGTGGGTGATGGCGCCGCGCCGCACATAGGTGATGATCTCCATGTCGCGGTGGCCATGCATCGGAAAACCGCTATGCGGCTTGATGGTGTCGTCGTTCCACACCCGCAGCGGGCCGAAGCTGAAACCCATCGGTGCCGCCACGCCCGAGAAATTGAAGTGGAAGCGGCTGTCGAGCCAGTCGGCGCCATAGCGGCCCAAACGGTCGAACGGAATCACATGGGTGGTCTTTTCAACTTTTGCAGTTGCTGCGGTCATGGCACATCTCCTTTGCGAACCGTCCGGGCCCGGTACGATACCGGCACCCGGACAGCGCTTGTCGTTACCTCTTCATCGGTTACTTGGCAGCCAGCTTGGCGGCGATGCCGGCCACATGCTTGCCCTGGAAGCGGGCCATGGCGAGTTCCTTCGCGCTGGCCGAACGCGACCCATCCGGGCCAGCCAGCATGCCGGCACCCAGCGGGCTGCCGCCGCGCGGTTCGGAAATATCCATCGTCTCCGGGATGCCGTAGGGCATGCCCACCACCACCATGCCATGATGGAACAAGGTGGTGTGGAAGCTGGACAGGGTGGTTTCGTTGCCGCCGCCGGTGCCGGTGGACACGAACACGCTGCCGACCTTGCCGGCCAGCGCGCCCTTCATCCACAAACCACCGGTCTGATCCAGGAAAGTCCGCATCTGGCCAGTCATGTTGCCGAAACGGGTGGGGGTGCCGAAGATGATGGCGTCGTAATTCGCCAGTTCGCTCGGATCGGCCACCGGAGCGGCCTGGTCCCACTTGCCGCCAGCCGCCTTGAAGGCCGCTTCGGGCATGGTCTCGGGCACGCGCTTCACCGTCACCTCGGCGCCGGCGCTCTTGGCGCCTTCCGCCACGGCCTGGGCGAAGGCTTCGATATGGCCATACATGGAATGATACAGAACCAGCACCTTGGTCATCGTCTTGGTCTCCTTGGATTGAACCTTGCGGTCCGGGATTGAGTTGTTCCGGGGGTGAAGGTAACCATCCTTGAAAAAGAAACAATATCGCATTAGGAATTACATTGTTTCCTATAGAGAACAATATCCATGGACCTTCTCAACGACCTGACGGTCTTCGCCCGGGTGGCGGAACAGGGCAGTTTCACCGCCGCCGCTGAAAGCCTGCGGCTGTCCAAATCCGCCGTTTCCAAGCAGGTGGCGCGGCTGGAGGCCCGGCTGGGCAGCCGGCTGCTGACCCGCACCACCCGGCGCCTGACCCTGACCGAGACCGGCCGGGTGGTGCTGGACCATGCCGAGCGCGCGCTGGCCGAGGCCCAGGCCGCCGAGGCTGCCGTGCAGAATCTGCAAACCGCGCCGCGCGGCCTGCTGCGGGTGAACATGCCGATGAGTTTCGGGCTGAGCCATGTGGCGCCGCTGCTGCCGGAATTCCTGGCCGCCTATCCCGAATTGCGCGTGGAGGTGAGCCTCAACGACCGCCGTGTGGACCTGCTGGAAGAGGATGTGGATGTGGCGATCCGTATCGGCGACCTGCGCGATTCCACCCTGGCGGCGCGGCGCCTGGCGCCGATCCGCGGCGTGGTCTGCGCCGCACCCAGCTATATCGAACGCTTCGGCGCCCCCAAAACGCCCGACGAGCTGAAATGGCATCATTGCCTGATCTACACATATCTGCCCGAGCCCGATATCTGGCGCTTCAGCGATGGCAGCGCGGTGCGGGTAAACGGCCCGATGCGCGCCAATAACGGCGACGTGCTGCTGCAAGCGGCGCGCGGCGGCCTTGGCATCGTGCGGTTGCCCAGCTTCCTGTGCGGCAACGATCTGGCCGATGGTGCCCTGGTGCCGCTGCTGGAGGAATACCGCCTGCCCGATAGCGGCGTGCATGCGGTCTACCCGGCCGGGCGGCATATGACGCCCAAGCTGCGCGCCTTCATCGATTTCCTGGCCACGCGGTTCAATGCCGGCGGGATCGACACGCCCTGGGATTGCCGCTGGATTCACCTGCGGCAGAAAGTCGCGGAAAGCGGTTTACCGGCTCCGGCGAACATGCTAAAGAAGCGCCGTTCGCAGAGGACCTAGACGACCATGACCTGCCTTTGGCAACACCGACGACCGTCCCGTGTTGCGCCGCAAGTACGAAAGCGGCGCACGGCGGTTCTTCGTGTGCGCTGAAGCCAGGCATCCTCGCCCCACCTCGCAAGCCAGCTTCCTTCGATGCACATGAGCAACCGACCGTCTGGACGGAAGGCGAAAGCCGCCCCGTCCTTGGTTTTGGTCTCCGATCTTGTGCCAGGAAGCAATCTCATGTTCCCCATTTCCAGCGAGCGGCCGCAGGACGCCGCCCAGCTCGAAACCCTTCTCGATCTGACCTTCGGTCCGGATCGCAGCGCCAAGACAGTGTATCGGCTGCGCGAGGGCGTGGCGCCGATCAAGGCGCTGAGCTTCGCCGTGCGCGACAGTGAAGCCAAGCTGCTCGGCTCGATCCGCTATTGGCCGATCAGCATCGGATCTGCTGCCGCGCCTGCGGTGTTGCTGGGCCCGGTGGCGGTGCATCCGGATTACCAGGGCCAGGGCATCGGCCGGGCGCTGATCCGCCACAGCCTCTATGCCGCCACGCGCCAGGGCCACAAGCTGTGCGTATTGGTGGGCGACAAGCCGTATTACGAACCCTTCGGCTTCGTGAATGCGCCGGCATATGGCCTGGAACTGCCCGGCTGGGTGGACCCCGAGCGTTTCCAGGTGATGGAGCTTGCCCCCGGCGCGCTGCAAGGCGTGAGCGGCATGATCGGCAAGCCGCCCGGCAGCCGCACGCGCCGCAAGGCAGCCTGATCCGCATGCGGCATCCCTCGCCGCAATCCGGCGTGGCGCTGATCGACAGCATCACCGAAATCCAGCCGCAGGATCGCGGCGGCGTGGTGGTGGCCGGCTCCCATGGCGGCGCTTCGGCCACGGCTTACGCGCTGGCGCATCCGCCGCTGGCCGCCTTCTTCAACGATGCCGGCGGCGGCAAGGATGATGCCGGCCTCTCGGGGCTGGAGCCATTGGCACAGGCCGGCATCGTCGCCATCGCCTATAGCCACCGCTCGGCCCGCATCGGCGAGGCGTTGGATGGTTGGCAGAATGGCATCGTCACCGCCTGCAACAGCCTGGGCGTTGCACAGGGCATCGGCGCAGGCATGAGCGTGCGCGATGCGGCGGCAAAGCTGCTCAGCGGCCGCCGCTGATATCCAGCATGGCGCCCACCACATAACTGGACGCATCGTCCAGCAGCCAGATGATGCCCTCGGCGATTTCCTCGGGCCGGCCTTCGCGGCCCAAAGGCACGGTCTTGCCCAGCCGCTGGGCGCGACCGGGCTGACCGCCGGAAGCATGGATCTCGGTATCGATCAAACCGGGCCGCAGCACATTCACCCGCACGCCCAGCGGCGCCAGTTCCTTGGCCAACCCAAGCCCCAGCGTATCCACGGCGGCCTTGGAGGCGGCGTAATCCACATATTCGCCGGGCGAGCCGAGACGCGCCGCAATCGAGGAAATCAATACGATGCCGGCGCCGGCCCTGCCGGGCAGCCGACGCGCCGCTTCGCGCGCACAGAGAAAAGCGCCGAGGATATTGGTGTCGAACACATGCTTCAGGCGCGCGGCATCCATTTCGGCCACGCTGGCTTTCGGCGCCACGATGCCGGCATTCACCACCACGCCATCGAGCGTGCCGGCGCCCATTTCCGCGAAAGCTGCCTCGGCGGCATCGAACATCGCCAGCACATCGGCTTCGTTCGCCACATCGCCCTGAATGGCTTTCGCCTTGCCGCCGGCCTGCTGCACAGCCGCAACCGTGGCGGCGGCCGCATTGGCATTCTCGCGGTAATTCACCGCCACCGACCAGCCGCGCCGACCCGCCAGGATGGCTGCCTGTGCGCCGATGCCGCGACCGGCGCCGGTGATGAGGATGCTGCGACTCACCAGGCCAGTTCCTCGCCGGTGTAATTGAAGAACTTGCCGGTATCGGCAAAGGTCAGCTTATCCGCCACCTGCTTGAGGCCGGCCACGCTTTCCTGCACCGAGATGTCGGCGCCGCTGCCGCCCATATCGGTGCGCACCCAGCCCGGATGCGCCACGGCGCAAGTGATGCCCAGCGGCTTGAGATCGATGGCCAGGGCATGCATGGCGGCATTCACCGCCGCCTTGGAGGCGCGATAGGCGTATTTGCCGCCATTGCTGAGGCCGATCGAGCCGAGCCGGCTGGAGATGGTGAATATCTTCGGATTGCTGGCCAGCTTCAGCGCCGGCAACAGAGCCAGGGTCACCTTCATCGGCGCCACCGCGTTGGTGGCCAGCACCCGGCGAAAGCTATTGAAATCGCCGATTGCGAGCGCCGGATCGTTGCCGCCGGAAATCCCGGCATTGTTGATCAGCAGATCGATGGCATGGCCGGCATGCTTGGCAGCCACGGCATCCACCGCCGCATCGTCGTTCACGTCCAGCCGCTCGATGGTGATGCGGCCCTGGTATTCAGCGGCCAGCGCGGTAAGCGCGGTGGCGGTTTCCGGTGCGCGCGCGGTGGCGATGATGGTCCAGCCATCGGCGGCATAAACCTTGGCGAGTTCGAGGCCGATGCCGCGATTGGCACCGGAAAGGAAAAGCGTGGGCATGGTCAAGGGATCTCCGAACGGGGCACTGGGGGAGCGGTCTGCGCCAAGCGTTTATACACCGGATAAAGCAATCCTGGCAGCATATACATCGGCAACTGGCCCATGGCGAAGAACACAACCATGTCGAATTCCGCCTTGTCGCCCAGCGCCACCATCACCAGGCCCATATTGCAATTGCCGGCCGCCAGGCCCAGCGTGGCAGCCGCCGGATTGCCAAGCCGCAGCACCAGCTTGCCGAAGCCGAAGCCCAGGGCCTGCAGCGCCAGGTTGGCGGCGAAGGCGCAGAAGGTGGTGAGCGCCACATAGCCCGGCGCGGTCATCATCTTGTCGGTAACGCCGGCCATGATGGCAATGGCGAACAGCACCAGATTGAACACCGCCAGGCCATCCATCATGCGCTTGTTGCGCGCGCGCCAGGCATCGCTGGTGATGGCCCGCAGCAGCAAGGCCGCCGCAAAGGCAATGCCCACCAGCAGCGCCAGCCGGCCCATGAATTCCACCAGCGACACATCCAGCTGCATATTCAGCAGCAGCAGCGCCAGCGGCGGCAGGGTGAGCGGCACCAGCGCGGTGCTCAGGATGATCACGATCACCGCCAGCGCCGCATCCAGCCCCAGGATCAGCGAGATCGCGGCGGCCGATATGATCGGCGGCGCGGCCGCCATCAGCACCATGGCGCTGACCAATGGCAACGGCAGGCCGAAAGGCTGCAACGCCCCCAGCAGCAGCACCGGACAGACCAGTTGCAGAAAGACCAGGATGGCCAGGATCAGAAACGGCCGCCGGGCATAGGCGCGAAAGGCCAGCCAGTCGATCCGCATCAACGCCAGGATCAACGGCACCAGCAGCAGCACCGTGAAGGCCGGCTTGAGCAGCTCGGCAAACCACGGCAAGGCCAGCCCGGCCAGCACGCCCACGAACATGAACCGAGTGGCATGCTTGCCGATGAAATCGAAAAACCAAACCACGGGACTCATGGCGTCAGCCCAGCCGGAGCAAAGGGTGTTTCACATGAAACACCGGACGAAAAGCAGGGTGTTTCACGTGAAACACCGGGCGAACAGTTACGTGTTTCACGTGAAACACTCCACGAACAACACCATGTCAGGGCGGCATTGGGGCCAAAAGCGACCGGATAAACAGCGGAACTCGTTGTTTTCATTGGCACACTAACGGTTTCCCGGTACCGCCGCCAGATTTTTAAGCAACCGGCTTGACTTAAACGTTTAAACAATTAAATGATGATTGAAATGATAACCATGGCCGATATAGCAAGGCGCGTGCAAGCCGCCAACCCCACACATAGCCCCACTTCCCAGGGCTCTATTTCCTCTTCCTCGGGCCCCACTCTGCCCAACCCCGCCAAACGGGAGCAACTGGCGGAGGTTTTCCGGCTGCTGGGCGATCCCTCGCGGCTATCGCTGCTGCTGGCCTGCCTGGATCAACCATGGGCGGCCAGCGAACTCGCCGCCTATTGCAACCAAAGCCCGCAAGCCGCCAGCCATCATCTGCGGCTGCTGAAGGCCGCGCGGCTGGTGAAGACCGAACGCCAGGGCAAGCGCGTACTGTATCAGGCCGCCGACGACCATGTGCGCCATATGCTGGCCGACATGATCGAACATCTGGATGAACCCCATTCGCACCAGGAGAGCCAATCATGAGCGCCACCTGCGGACATCATCACGGGCATGATCATGGGCATGGGGGCCATTCGCATCACCACGATGCCAGCCAACCCGGCGCGCGCAAGGCATTGTGGATCGCACTGGGCCTGAATGCCGCCATGTTCGCCATCGAGATCGGCGCCGGCCTGGCTGCCGGCTCGGCCTCGCTGCTGGCGGATTCCGCCGACTTTCTGGGCGATGCCGCCAATTACGGCCTCAGCCTGGCGGTGCTGAGCCTGTCGCTGGCCTGGCGCGCCCGCGCCGCCCTGGTGAAGGCGGCCAGCATGGGCCTGTTCGGCCTGGGCGTGCTGTTCATCGTGGGCCTGCATCTCTGGCGCGGCACCCTGCCCGAGCCGGCCACCATGGGCGCCATCGGCCTGCTGGCCCTGCTGGCCAATCTGGCTTCGGCACTGGTGCTGTATCGCTTCCGCACAGGCGACAGCAACATGCGCGCGGTCTGGCTCTGCACCCGCAACGATGCCATCGGCAATGTGCTGGTGATGGCAGCGGCCGGCGCGGTGTATCTGCTGGGCAATGGCTGGCCGGATCTGGCAGTGGCCAGCTTCATGGCCGTGCTGGCGATCTGGTCAGCGGCTCAGGTGACCCGGCAGGCCTGGGGGGAATTGCGGCAGGAAATGCAGCAGCCGTCACACCCAGGCCACACCAACCCTGTTGCCGGCATCGGCCATGGCGATTAGGCTGTTCGCACCAGATTGAAGGATCGCCCGCATGGGAAGCATCGGCTCTGCCACATCTTCTGCCCCCGCCTACTCATCCTCGAGCGGCCTGGGCAGTGTGAACACACCCTCCACCGCCCAAACCCAGGCGCTGGCCAACCTGCAGCAGATTTCGGCCGCAATGAGCCAGAGCCTCGGCGCCCTGGCCAGCGGTGTCGGCGGCAGCGTGGACGTGCTGGCCTGATCCGACACCCAACTGGAAACGGGATGGCAATAAAGCGCGGGCCTGTCTCGCGCTTTTTTCATGCGCCCGCGCTTACGTCATGCCCGGACGTGTTACGGGCATTCATCATCGGGTAGCCGTGCTGCTAAAGCATGCACCCTCGTAATAAATCCGAGGGTGATGGCATTTGGTGAGACTAGCGCGCCGGATTAGTAGGGGCCGGATTCACCGGCAATAACCTCTACCCCTGCGGCTTATAGCCGATAGCACCATCCAGATCGGCATCGGAAAAGTCGGCGCCGAATAATTCCGCTTCGGTAAGGTCGGCGCCGCGCAGGTTGGCGCGGTTGAACTTGGCGCCGCGCAGATCGGCGCGCCGCAGATTGGCGCCTTCCAGATTCACACCGAAGTAACGCTCCGGCCCCACCACCAGGGCGGCCAGATTGGCATCGCGCAGATCGGCATAGGCCAGCTTGGCGCCCTTGAGATTGCTGCCGCGCAGATCGGCATTCGAAAGCTTGGCCGAGCGCATGTCGGCCTCGGCGAGCTTGGCGCCCTGCATCAGCACGGCTTCCATGTTGAGGCCGAAGAACACCGCCTTGTTGGCCACCAGCCCGACCAGCAGGGCCTTGTAGAGATTGCCCAACTTGCGCAGGTCATAGCCGGAAAAATCCGTGAGTACGCCTTCCTTGCCGCCGCTGGTAACCCACAATGCATGCTGGCGCAGCGCCTCTTCCGGCGTCATGCCCAGATCCTCCAGCGGTTTGCCGGCCGGCTTGTCGCCCAGCATGCCTTCGGTTTTGGCGCCGCTCATATCGGCCATCTGCATCTTGGCGCCGGTGATCACCGCGTTGGTGAGCGAAGCACCCTTCAAGGACGCGCCCGAAAGATCGGCCCCCGAAAGATTGGCCCCGGTGAGATTGGCATTCGACAGATTGGCGCGCACCAGATTGGCGCCCACCATGATGGCATCGGTGAAATCGGTATGCGAGGCCACGGCGCCGGCCATCTTGGCATTGCTGAGATTGGCGCCGGCCATTTTGGCGCCGGGCATTTCGGCCGGGCCGACATCCATATGCTGCATGGCGTGGATGTTGCCGTGCTTGTCGCGCTCGGCGATCATGCCATCGCGCAGATCGGCATCGAACAGATTGGCCTTGGTGAGATTGGCGCCATGCAGGCTGGCGCCGCGCAGATCGGCGCGCACCAGGCTGGCCGCAGTGAGATCCGCCTCGCGCAGATCGGCGCCGAAAAACACCGCGCGATCGAAATTGCATTCCATCAGCTTGGCGCCATACAGCACCGCGCCGGTGAAATCGGCATCGGAAAGATTGGCGCCGGAAAAGATCAGGCCGGATAGATCGTGGAAGCCGAGCATGGCGCGCCGGCCACCCATCACGCCCTTGCGGTAATTCTCATGCGCCTTGATGACTTGCGCCATCTCGGCATGGCTCAGCTTCTTGCGGCTGCTGCCGATCCCGCCACTCATGGCTTATCCGCTCCCCGCCAGGCACCTGACGGCACCCGGCATCACGACATCCGCCGGCATCACCCGGCATGGTCATCCTGATTGGATGCTGTCAGCCGGGCATGCGTGCGATTGCCGCCAATCCGTCTTTCATCAGCTTGGTTGCGGCGTTGCTGCCGGCCACCAGCTCGAGCATGCGCAGCGCGGCAAACAGCTTGGTTTTCGCCGCATCCTTGCCCTCGGCATTCAGCTTGCCGCTTTTTATGTCGTTGATCAATGTGGCGCCGGTGCTTTCGATCTGCCCGGTCAGTTCCTTCAAGGCGCCGGCTATATCCTTCTCCGCGCCTATCTCGCCAGCAACCTTTGCCACACGTTGCAAGGCATAGACCCGGTTCTCGGCTTCCAGCTTGGCATCGAACACCGCCTGCTTGGCGGCTTCGGGATCGGCAGCCTCTTCCGCCGGCGGCGCGCTCAGCACGGCGCTGACGCCGCCCATCACCTTGCCATCGATACCGCCCAGCACATTCGACTTCACCATATGCTTGAGCTGCTGGGTGGCGGCCTGGATTTCCTTTTCCGCGCCCTCGGCCATGCCGTCATTCTTCAGGCGGCTCAGCAGATTGGCGAAATCGCCCACCATGTCCGCCACGCCGGCATCGGACACCTTTTCCGGGTCGGCCTTGCTGACATTGCTGAGGAAGCGCTTGCAATCGCCCGACAGCATGGCGCGGGCGAATTTGCCGGGCGACATGCCTTCGATGCCGGTGGCCACTTCGCCCATCCCATCGAAAATCGGCAGCGCCTGAAAACCATCGGACAGGCGGGCGATCACCACGGCGATAAGATGGCCCGGATTGGCCGTGCCGGCCTCGAGCAGACCGGTATAGGCCAGCTTGATCGCCTCGACCTGGGTTTCGAGCAGGCGCCCCACCGGCTTGGGCGACAATTCCTCGCGCAATTCCTGCAGCGGCAACGCCAGTTCCAGCACCGCCACGATATCCACCAGATCGGCCAGCACCGCTTCGCCGCCCAGTTCATGGATGATTTCATCGCGCTGTGCGGCATCGGCTTCGGCCTTGGCCAGTTCGGCGCGCAGCAGCTTGGCGCTGATCTCCCAGAATTTCGGGCCCAGGCGCGGAATGCGCGGATCGGCATGCAGGCCCATCTCGGGCGACGGCGCCGCGCGCAGAGCGGCTTCGAGTTCCTTCACGGCGGCCTGATCGAGGCGCGCGATGAGGAAATCCCAGACCGGCGTCAGCGAACGGCGGGCGATGCGGGCGAATTGCTTATCGGTTTCGGACGGGACCAGCAGGTCTTCGAAAGGATGGCAGAATACCCGCTGCAGGGTGAGATAGCGCGGCGGGCGCGTCTTGGTAAGGCGCGGGCGCAGCGTGCCGAGCGCGGCATTGGCCATGGCAGCCGACATCACCACCGCGCGCGAGCGCTCGATCAGCATGGTGAGCTGCGCCACCTTTTCGTCGGGGATTTCGAACAGCTTGCGTTCGATATCGCGCAGTTCGGAGGCCAGATCGGTCATATCCGCCTCTTCTTGGTGGTCTCCACCCGCCGCATCATCTCGATATCGAGCATACCGCTGTTCCAACCTTCGAGCGCGCGTACCTGCAGGCGCGAATTCTCCTGCATGGCCTTGGCTTTGGGGCGATTCGCCACCTCTTTCTCGGGAATAATGGGCAGAACTCGATAAATTTCCGTTACCGCGGCGCGTTGGCTGTCACGATCGCGCTCCTGGGCATCGGCCCACAACAGCAGCACGAATTCCCAACCATCGACGGTCCACCACAACCTCTCGAGATCCACCTGGATCAGCGCGCTGGCCTTCTCCCAGTTGAATAGCACCTTCTCCGGCACCTCCACCGGACGCAGCGCCGAGGCCATGATCTCCTTGGCGTAATCGGCGGTATAGCCGGCCATGCGGGCAATCGGCACCGCCAGTTCGGATGCCTCGGACTTATCCTCGGCGCTCCAGCTGGTCATGGTGTTTTCCAGCATCGCAATCTGATTGATGATGCGGCGCAGGCGGCATTCCTTCGACATGCCGTTGAGGCCCAGCGGCGCGATCAGCGAGCCCCATTGCTCCAGCCGGTCATACAGAACCTGGGTTTGCACATGCATGCGATGGGCAACATCGGTCATCGCCGCCTTCACCCGCTCGCGGCCGCTGGGGGCCACGAAATCCGCCACCTTCAGATTCACCTGGCCGCCGGTCATGCGCTCCAGCGAGCCCTTGAACAGGAAAAACCGGGTGAGCAGGGCTTCGTTTTCTTCCTCGGCCAGCGCTTCCTCGGCGGATTTTTGCGCTTCCGGCCCGGCCAGGCCGCCCTTGGCCACTTCCAGAATGGCATGCCGCACCTGCGGCGGCAGGCAGGAATTGGCCTTCAGGATGACCTCATGCAACTCCCGGTCATGCATCGAGAGGGAGAAGATTTCCGCCACGTCCTTCCAGCGGATGACATAATTGCCTTTCACGCCCGAGAATGACGAAACCGTGAGTTCGAGCTGGTCGCGGCTATCCTTGCGGACACGCGCCTGGCTCAGCGCGGGCGTGGTGAAAGCCACCGCCGTACCGCGTTCCTCGAATTTCGTCGGCTGAAACTGCGAGCCGGCACCTTTGGGAAAATTCATTCCTTCCCCTGAGGGTAGAATTGACCGTATCCTGAGCGCTACTAAATCATATTCGCAGTGCGAAAGAAAAGCCCGGGAGGGGTCTCAGACCGCGAAAAAACGCCGAGATTCTTCGATTACCCGTATCGTCTCGGCCCAAAGCTCCATTCCATGCAGCGCGTCTGGCGCGAACCAGGCGGCATCGGCGGCATCGTCGCCCGCCTGAACCTCGCCCCCGATCCAACGGGCGGCATAGTCGATGATCGTGTAGTGGTAGAGCACCCTGCCCTCGGGATCGCGCTGTACGGAATTGATCACCTCCAACAGCCCCAGCAATTCGATCTCGATGCCGGTTTCCTCGCGGATTTCGCGACGGATTCCCTCTTCCACCGTTTCACCCAGAAGTTGCGCGCCACCGGGCAAACTCCAGATTCCGGCCCGGGGCGGCCTACCGCGCTGCACCATCAGCACCTTGCCCTGGTGCCAGACCACGGCGCCGAGTCCCACGATGGGCGCCGCCGGATATTCGCGCGACATGCCGGTGGCTATTCCGCCGCCAGCGCGGGCTGGGTGGCCTGCAGAATGCCCCAAAGCTTCTCGGGCGTGGCCGGCATGTCCACATGGCGCACCGCCAGGGCATCGGCCAGCGCATTCATCACCGCCGGCGCGGCCCCCACCGTGCCCGCCTCGCCAGCACCCTTCACGCCCAGCGGATTGGTCTTGCAGGGCACTTCGCAGAGAATAACCTTGATCGGCGGGATATCGTCGGCACGCGGCATGCAGTAATCGGTGAAGCTGCCGGTGAGCAACTGGCCATCGGCATCGAACACCACGCGCTCGTACAGCGCCTGGCCGATGCCCTGCACCACACCGCCCTGGATCTGGCCTTCCACGATCATCGGGTTGATCACCTTGCCCATGTCGTCGGCCACCACATAGCGGGTGACCCGGGCGGTGCCGGTGGCGTCATCCACCTCGATTTCGGCCACATGGCAGCCATTGGGGAAGGTGATTGCCTGGATGTTGAAATCCATCGCGGTATCCAGCCCGGCCGGCTGATCGGCGGCCACGCCCGAACGCAACCGCGCCTCGGCGGCCACGGCGAGGATATCCTTGAAGCGGTCGGTACCGGCCACGCGGAATTCGCCGTTGCTGAATTCGATATCGCCGGCGGCGGCTTCCAGCAGGTCGGCAGCCACCTCCTTGCCCTTCTCGATCACCTTGTCGGAGGCCGAAAGGATGGCGCCGCCCTCGGAATACAGCGAGCGGGCGCCGCCGGTGCCGCCGCCAGTGGGGATGCGGTCGGAATCGCCCTGGATGATGCGGATATTCTCGAACGGTACGCCCAGTTTGTCGGCCACCACCTGCATATAGGCGGTTTCATGGCCCTGGCCGGTGGATTGCGTGCCGACATAAACCTCCACCGCGCCGTTATCGACAAAGCGGATTTCCGCGCGTTCGGTGGGCGCGCCGCCGGTGGCTTCGAGATAATAAGCCATGCCCACGCCCAGCCGCTTGCCGCGCTTGGCGGCCTCGGCCTTGCGGGCGGCGGCGCCGGCCCAATCGAAGGCATCCAGCGCGGCCTGGGCGGTGTTGGCGAAATCGCCGGAATCGTAGGTCAGCTTCATCGCGCTGGTCCACGGGAAGGCATCCGGCGGAATGTAGTTCTTGCGGCGCAATTCGCTGCGCTCGACGCCGAGATCATGGGCCGCGGCATCGATCAGCCGCTCCATGATGTAATTCGATTCCGGACGGCCAGCGCCGCGATAGGCATCCACCGGCACGGTGTTGGTGAACACGCCTTCCACATGGGCATGCACGGCCTGGAAGCGATAGACCGAAGACAGCACCTTGGTGCCGGCCATGGTGGGGATCATCGGCGCATAGGTGGAAAGGTAGGCGCCCATATCGGCCAGGTTATGCACCCGCAGCGCCAGGAAATTGTGATCCTTGTCCAGCGCCAGCTCGGCATCGGTGATATTGGCGCGGCCCTGGGTGTCGGTGAGGAAGGCTTCCGAACGGTCGGAGGTCCACTTCACCGGGCGGCCCAACTGGCGCGCGGCGAACAGCGTCATCACCTGTTCGGGATAGATGAAGATCTTCATGCCGAAACCGCCGCCGACATCGGTGGTGAACACCGACACATCGGATTCCTGCACACCGAAGGTGGCCGCCAGCATGCGCTTGGGCAGCCACACGCCCTGGGTGGGGGTGTAGAGCGTGAAATGATTGCGGCCGGCATCGTAGGCGGCCAGCGCGGCGCGCGCTTCCATCGACGCCACCACCACGCGGTTATTGGTAAGCCGCAGCTTGGCCACATGGGCGGCCTGGGCGAACAGCTCGTCGGTCTTGGCCTTGTTGCCGGTTTCCCAGTCGAACACCCGGTTATTGGGCGCATCGGGCCAAATCTGCGGCTGGCCCGGCTGCATGGCGGTGGCCATGTCGGCCGCCGCCGGCAGTGCCTCGTATTCCACGCCGATCAGTTCGGCGGCATCGCGGGCCTGGGCGGCGGTCGCGGCCACCACGAAAGCCACCGGGTCGCCGACATGGCGCACGATGCCATCGGCCAGCGCGGGCCGACGGGTATCGGCGCGCGGCGTGCCGTCGCGGTTCTTCAGCGGGATCGAGCAGATCAGGTTGCCGATCTTCGCCTCGGCGAGATCGGCATAGGTGTAAACCGCCAGCACGCCCGGCGCCTGGCGCGCCTCGGTGGTGTCGATGCCCAGCACCCGGGCATGGGCATGGGGCGAGCGCAGCATCACGCCATAGGCCTGGCCGGGCAGGTTGATATCGTCGGTATAGCGCCCCGTGCCGGTGATGAAACGCTTGTCTTCCACCCGGCGCACCGGCTGGCTGAGACCGAATTTGCTCATGTGATTTTCCTTCGGGGGGCCACGTAGTTGCAGGAATGATAGGGATTCCACGCCCGGTTTCAAGCCGCCCTCGCGGCTATCTGCCGGGCCAAGGCGCTCAGATCGCCCCGCGCAAGGCGCGGACCGTCAGAAAGGGCAGCACGCCGATCAGCAATGAAATAGCCGAATAGCAGAAAACCGCCACATAGCCGCCAGTGACATCGTGCAGGAAAGCGCCCATCAGCGATCCCGCGAACATGCCCGAACCGGCCCCGAGCGTGACGCAGCCGAGAATCACCCCAAGGTGGCGGCCCTGAAAGATGCGCGCCGTTGTGCTGGCGATCAGCGGCGCGCGGGCACCGAAGCTGAAACCCACGCAGAGCACGAAGGCCCAAAGCAGCGGAATGCTGGGCCACCATTGCAGCAGGAACAACGCGATCAGCCCGGACAGGCTGAGCAGATAGGATAACAGCACCGAGGCCTGACGCCCGATCCGCCCATCCAACCAGGAAAAGCCGATCATGCCCACCGGCGTGAGCAAGCCGATCAGACCATAGATCGAAGCGGCCTGCAGCGGCGCGAAGCCGTTTTCCACCAGATAGGCCACTGCCTGCACCATCACCGAATACATCCCGGTGCTGGTGAAGAAATACACCGAGGCCAGGCCCCAGAAGGCCGGCACGCGCAACGCCTGCACCAGGCTGGGGCCTTCCTGGCTGCGAAGCGCGTCATCGTTGAGGGTTGCTGTATCCAATTCCTGCGCAGGTATCTGAACCGGCACAGCCTGGCGCCTGGCCTGCCATTGCGGCGAACCGGCCTGGGCACGGCGCCAGTTGATCAATTGCAGGCTGAGCAACAGCACGATCAGCAGCAGGCCGGCCAGGATCAGATAGGCATGGCGCCAGCCATAATGCCCGATCAGCCATTGCGATAGCGGCACCAGCACCAGGCTGCCAAGGCCGGTGCCGGCAAACACCAGGCTCATGTTGCGGGTATAGGCGCGGCCATCGAACCAGCGCGCCAGCAACGCACCATGCGGCACGGAACCCAAAGCCGCCGAAGCCGTGCCGGTGCACAGCCCGATGCCGAGAAACACCAGCCACAGGCTATCGGAAAATGCCGCCAGCACCAGCCCGCTCATCTGCAGCAGCGCACCGCCCAGATAAAGCCGCAACACGCCGAAGCGATCGAACAGATGCCCTACCAGCGGCCCGGCCAGCGCGCTGCACAATACCTGCACGGAATACACCGCCATCACGCTGGTGCGGCTGGTGTTGAATTCCTCGACCAGCGGCAGCAGGAATACCGTGAAGGTTTCAGCGAGGCCACGCGCCGCCATGCTGAACAGCACGCAGACGGCCACCATCAGGCCGAGGCGCCGCATCAGCGTGGCGGTAGAATCGTCATCCTCCGGCGGATGCGCCTTTTCCTCATCCGGCATCGGCTAAGCGCCCGCCTGCCGCAGCATGTTGCGCGCGATCACCAATTGCTGGATCTGGCTGGTGCCTTCATAGAGCCGGAACAGCCGCACATCACGATAGAAACGCTCCACAGCATAATCCTGGATATAACCGCTGCCGCCATGGATCTGCACCGCGCGATCAGCCACGCGCCCCACCATTTCGGATGCATAAAGCTTGCAGCAGGAGGCTTCCATGGAAACATTTTCGCCGGCCGCATAGCGCCTGGCGGCATCCTGCACCATGCAGCGCGCGGCATAGCTTTCCGCCTTGCTGTCGGCCAGCATGGCCTGGATCAATTGGAATTCGGCAATCGGCTGGCCGAATTGCTTGCGCTGCACGGCGAATGCAAGCGCCTCGTGGATCAACCGTTCGGCCGCCCCCACGCACATGGCCGAGATATGCAGCCGGCCGCGATCCAGCACCTTCATGGCGGTTTTGAAACCCTGCCCGGGCTTCAACCCGATCACATTGGCCGCCGGCACTTCCACATCCTCGAAGATCACATCGGCGGTATGGCTGCCGCGCTGGCCCATCTTCCTATCGGGTTTACCGATCTTGATGCCGGGCGATTTGGCATCGACGATGAAGGCGGTGATGCCGCCAGCGCCCTTGATGCTTGGATCGGTGCGCGCCATCAGGGTGAAGATCGAGGCATGCGGCGCATTGGTGATGAACCGCTTGGCGCCGTTGACCACATACACATCGCCGCGCAACTCGGCGCGCGTGCGCAAACTGGCGGCATCCGAGCCGGCATCGGGTTCGGTGAGCGCGAAACTGGCGATCATGTCTCCCGCCGCCAGTTTGGGCAGATAGGTCTGCTTCTGCGCTTCGGTGCCATCGATCAGGATGCCCTGGCTGCCGATGCCCACATTGGTGCCGAACTGGCTGCGGAAGGCCGGCGAGGTCCAGCCCAGTTCGAAAACCAGCTCCACCTCTTCGGCCATGTTCAGGCCCAGGCCGCCATATTCCTCGGGGATCGAAAGACCGTACAATCCCATCTCGGCGAAAGCGGCGCGAATCTCATCGGGGATATGATCGGTTTCGGCCACCTCGGCTTCGAGCGGCACGAGCTTTTCCCGCACGAAACGGCGCAGCGTGTCGCGGAACTGGGCGAGCGTATCGGCATCCATGGAAACGAAACTCCGTTGTCTTTCTATACGCGGGCCTATCGCCGGAACAGCAAGGCCGCAAGCCAGCCGGCAGAGACCGCCAGCAGCACGGCAATGAAGCCGTAGATGGCGGGTTCGCGGCGGGAATAATCGAAAATCTCCTGCTCCAAGCCCTGCTTGTCCACGAAAAGCGGCGTGGATTGCGCGGCGATCACCCTATCATCGCGGATCAGATATACCTCTGCGCGGTAGGTGCCAACGGCCACGGTGGAGGGAAAACTGATTTCGGCACGAAACAGCTTGGAGCCCAGGAAAACCACGCCCAGCTCTTCGCGGTAAAGCCCGGCCTGTTCCTTCAGGCGCAACACGGCGGCGCGGTATTGCTGCGGATCTTCGCGGTCGCTGGCGGGGCGGAAGCGCAGGCTTTCGGCGCCGATCTGCAGGCGGTTGAGCAAGGTGGGGCTGGCGATCTCGTCCAGCGGGCGGGTGGACGACACAGCATAATAGGCCGGCACGCCATCGAAGCGCAGCGAGCGGCGGTTGAGCCAGATACCGGCCACCTCATCCTTGCGCCGCACCACCGTGGAACCCGGCGGCCCGCGCACCACCACCACGATTTCGCCGGGTTCGTCGATGGAACCGAACAAAAGCAATTCGGTGCCGGTAAAGCTGGAGGTGATGGCGATCAGATGCGCCGACAGATCGGTGACCAGCGGCGCATCGGCGGGCGCCAGCGCGGCCATTGGTGCACGGGTCTGCGCCAAAGCCGCCCCCCCCATCAGCAGCAAAGGCAGCAACAGCAGAATGCGCATGAATACCGGGCGCGCCATCATCGCACACCCCCGGTTACCGCGGGTTCGAAGGAGAATTGCTCGGCCGGCGGCAGCACCATTTCCACCACCAACGCCACCGCCACACCCAGCACCAGCAGGGCCAGCAGGCCGCGCATCTGCTCGCCGCGCAGCTTGGTACCATGGCGGGCGCCGTATTGCGCGCCCACCACAGAGCCGACCAGCAAGAGCAAGGCCAGCATCACATCCACGGTTTGCGTGGCGATGGCATGAAACATGGTGACATTGGCGGTGACGAAAATGATCTGGAACAACGATGTGCCCACCACCACCGCGGCCGGCATGCCCAGCAGGTAGATCATCGCCGGCACCAGCAGGAAGCCGGCGCCCACCCCCATGATGGCGGCCATCACGCCCACCACGGTGCCCAGCACCAGCGGCAGCAAGGCGCTGATATAAAGCTGCGACTTGCGGAACCGCATCTTGAAGGGCAGCGCGCGCAGCAGCGGATGATCATGAAACCGCCGGATACGGCGCGGCGGCACCCCCGGCTGCGGTTTGCGCAACAGGCTGCGCAGGCTTTCCTGCGCCATCAGAAAACCCACGCCACCCAGAATCAGCACATAGGACAAGCTGATCACCAGATCGATCTGGCCGCGCTGCTTGAGATAGGAAAACAGCAGGCCGCCCAGCGCCGAGCCGACCAGGCCGCCCACCAGCAGCACGCCGCCCATGCGAAAATCCACATTGGCGCGGCGCCAATGGGCATAGACGCCGGATACGCTGGCCGCCACCACCTGATTGGCCGAAGTGGCCACCGCCACCGCCGGCGGCACGCCGATGAAAATCAGCAAGGGAGTGAGCAGGAAGCCGCCGCCGACGCCGAACAGGCCCGACAGATAGCCCACCACTCCGCCCAGGCCCAGGATCAACCAGATGTTGACCGAAAGCTCGGCGATGGGCAGGTAAATCTGCATGACTGGGGGCTGGCTCCGAAATCCGTAATGCGATGCTGTCAGTCGATGATGGCGCCCCGGCTGGCTTTCTGCAATTCCCGCCCGATACTGCCGGTGAGGAAGCAGCCATACATGCGGAAATCGGAAAACAGCGACCAGAACGGATATTTGAAGGTGGCCGGGCGGTTCTTCTCCACGAAGAAATGCGCAATCCAGGCCGGGCCATAGCCGCAGACCAGACCGGCCAGCAGAAAGCGCCAATCGCCGGTGATGATCAGACCGAGCAGGCAGCCGATGGCCAGGGTGGTGCCCAGATAATGCCAGGCACGGGTAAGCGGCTTGCCATGCTCGCGCAGGTAATAGGGCCAGAAGGCGGCATAACTGGTGATGCGTTCACCGGTATCCGATGGCAGGGGATCGGATGGCAGGGGATCGGGTGACATGGCCGGATTCGTGTCGTGATTCGACATGGAGCGTCCTCCGCAGAGGCCGGGCAGCATAGACCCGTAAACCTTGGATTGCCATGCCACATTGCCATGAGGCGGTGATTTCTTACCGACACTCCCCTGCCTGGTCGGGCTTCCCTGGTTCGCCTGCGCTGCCGCCAGCCGTTGACCATACGGCATGACGCGAGGGCAAGATTTCAGTTGACGTTTACGTAAACGTAAACTAAGAGTCGGGCAAATCCTGCGCCGCCCGCCTTACCGTCGGCAAGCAGCGGGACCGCAGAGAGGCTTTCCGGGAGGGTCTTGCGTGTCTGAACAGCAATCCAATTCGGATCAGACTTTCTCGATCACCGAATTGTCCCACGAATTCAAGGTAACCGCCCGCGCCATCCGGTTTTATGAGGATAAGGGGCTGTTGCAGCCCTCGCGCCAAGGCATGAACCGCATCTACAGCCGGCGCGACCGCGCCCGTCTGATCCTGATCCTGCGCGGCAAGCGCTTGGGATTCAGCCTGGCGGAAATCCGCGAAATGCTGAATCTCTACGATCTTGGCGATGGCCAGACCGAACAATTGCGCGTTACGCTCAAGCGGTCGCAGGACAGGCTGCGTGCCCTGGAAACCCAGCGCCGCGATGTGGAAGCCGCCATAGACGAGCTGCATCGCAGCGTGCGCATCCTGGAGGAATATCTCGGCCTCAAGGAACGCGGCGCCAAAGTGCCCGATATCGACGATTTCGTGAAAGGCCGCAGCGACGCCCTGCTCAGCGTGGCCGAATAGCAATCCTGCCGTCACACACCATATTCACCGTATTCACTGCCGAAACAAACCGTCTCGCCCGTATCGCTTCAGCCCATACCGCTTCAGCCGTACCGCTTCAGGAGGAAACCAATGCGCAACGTCGTCATCGCCGGCTATGCCCGCTCGCCCTTCACCCTGGCCCGCAAGGGTGCGCTCACCAAGGTGCGGCCCGATGACATGGCGGCGCAGGTGATCAAAGGCCTGCTGGAGCGCACCGGCGTGGACGGCAAGGCGATCGAAGACGTGATCGTGGGTTGCGCCTTCCCCGAAGGCGAGCAGGGCCTGAACGTGGCGCGCCTGATCAGCTTCCTGGCCGGCCTGCCGCTGGAAGCCGCCGCCACCACGGTGAACCGTTTCTGCGGCTCGTCCATGCAAGCGATCCATCAGGCTGCCGGTGCGATCCAGATGAATGCCGGCGAGGCTTTCATCTGCGCCGGCATCGAAAGCATGACCCGCGTGCCGATGGGCGGCTTCAACACCCTGCCCAACCCGAAGCTGCTGCAGGATTATCCGCAGGCCTATGTGTCGATGGGCATCACCGCCGAGAATCTGGCGAAGAAATACGGCATCGACCGCGCCACCCAGGAAAAGATGGCCGTCGAAAGCCATGCCAAGGCCTTCGCCGCCCAACAGGCCGGCAAGCTGAAGGACGAAATCGTCGCCATCACCGATGGCAACAACCGCGTGGAACTGGATGGCTGCATCCGCTCGGATACCTCCGCCGAGGGCCTGGCCGGCCTGAAGCCGGCCTTCGACGAGGCCGGCACCGTTACCGCCGGCACCTCTTCGCCGCTCACCGATGGCGCTTCGGCCACGCTGGTCTGCTCGGAAGATTTCGCCAAGGCCCATGGCCTGAAGCCGCTGGCCCGCATCAAATCCATCGCCGTGGCCGGTTGCGCGCCGGAGCTGATGGGCATCGGCCCGGTGCCCGCCACCGACAAGGCGCTGAAGCGCGCCGGCCTGAGCCTGAAGGATATCGACATCGTTGAACTGAACGAGGCTTTCGCCGCCCAGGCGCTGGCTTGCGTGAAGCAGTCGGATTTCGACATGAGCAAGGTCAATCTCGATGGCGGCGCGATTGCGCTGGGCCATCCGATGGGCGCCACCGGCGCGCGCATCACCGGCAAGGCGGCATCGCTGCTGAAGCGCGAAGGCAAGCAATTCGCGCTGGCCACGCAATGCATCGGCGGCGGCCAGGGTATCGCCACCGTGCTGGAAGCCGTGTGAGCCACGGGAGCCAGATCATGAGCGAGATCAAAAAAGTAGCCGTTATCGGCTCGGGCGTGATGGGCAGCGGCATTGCCGCCCATGTGGCCAATGCCGGCATTCCCGTGCTGTTGCTGGACATCGTGCCAAATGGCGCGAATGATCGCAGCATGCTGGCCAAGGGCGCCATCGAGAAGATGCTGAAGACCAAGCCCGCGCCCTTCATGCATGCGCGTGTCGCCAAGCTGGTTACGCCCGGCAATATCGAGGACGATCTGGCCAAGCTGGCCGACGTGGACTGGATTTGCGAGGCCATCATCGAGAATGTGGACCTCAAGCGCGACCTCTATGCCAAGCTGGAAGCCAACCGCAAGAAGGGCTCCATCGTCACTTCCAACACCTCGACGATCCCGCTCGACCTGCTGACCCAGGGCCTGCCGGAAAGCTTCGCCGCCGATTTCGCCGTCACGCATTTCTTCAATCCGCCGCGCTACATGCGGCTGTTCGAATTGGTGAAAGGCCCCAAGACCCGCACGGATGCCATCGAAGCGCTGCGCCGCTTCGGCGATGTGAAGCTGGGCAAGGAAGTGGTGGATTGCAAAGACCGCCCGGGCTTCATCGCCAACCGCATCGGCATCTACTGGTCTACGGTGGCCACCGCTTTGGCCTATGATCTCGGCCTCACCGTGGAAGAGGCCGATAGCGTGGTGGGCCGCCCGATGGGCGTGCCCAAGACCGGCATTTTCGGCCTGGCCGATCTCACCGGCATCGATCTCGGCCCCTATGTGGTGGGCTCGATGCTGAAGACCCTGCCCAAGACCGACGCATTGCATCAATTCTACAAGGCGGAGCATCCGCTGAATGCGCTGATGCAGAAGCTGATCAAGGATGGCTATACCGGCCGCAAGGGCAAGGGCGGTTTCTACCGCGCCCGCGGCAAGGAAGCGCTGGATCTGCAAAGCGGCGAATTCCGCCCCAAGCAGAAGCCGAACCTCGCCTCCGTGAAGGCGGCGCGCAAGGGCCTGCGCGCGCTGGTGGAGTATGACGACAAGGGCGGCCACTATGCCTGGGGCGTGCTGAGCCGCGTGCTCGGCTATGCCGCCGACCTGGTGCCGGAAATCGCCGACGATATCCTGGCCGTCGATACCGCGATGAAGACCGGCTATGCCTGGAAGCATGGCCCCTTCGAGCAGATCGACCAGCTCGGCACGCAATGGTTTGCCGATAAGCTGAAAGCCAGCGGCTTGCCGGTGCCCAAGATGGTGGCGGTGGCCAATGGCCGGCCGTTCTACAAGGAAGACGGCGACAAGGCCTATCGCCTGATGCCGAATGGCGAATATGCCGAGATCGTTGTGCAGGCCGATGCCTGGACCCTGGCCGATAAGAAGCGCGGCAAGCAGCCCATCGCATCCAACAAGGGCGCCAGCCTGTGGGATCTGGGCGATGGCGTGGCCGGCCTGGAATTCCACACCAAGATGAATGCGGTGGATGCCGATATCATCACCATGGTGAAGGAAGCCGCCAAGATCGACAAGAAAGGCTTCAAGGCGCTGGTCATCGGCGGCGATTACGACAATTTCTCCGTCGGCGCCAATGTGGGCATCGCACTGTTCCAGGCCAATATCGCCATGTGGCCGGCCATCGAACAGGGCATCTCGGAAGGCCAGGATGCCTATATGAAGCTGAAATACGCGCCCTTCCCCGTTGTGTCGGCGGTGGCCGGCATGGCTTTGGGCGGCGGCTGCGAAATCACGTTGCATTCCGATGCCATCCAGGCCCATGCCGAAAGCTATATGGGACTTGTCGAAGTGGGCGTGGGCGTGATCCCGGGCTGGGGCGGCTGCAAGGAATTGGTGACCCGCGCGATCACCAACAAGAAGCGCCCCGGCGGCCCGATGCCGGCTTTGGCGCAGGTTTTCGAGGCGATCTCTACGGCCAAGGTTTCCACCTCGGCGATGGAAGCCCGCGACATGCTGATCCTGCGCGAAAGCGACGGCATCACCATGAACCGCCGCCGCCTGCTGGCCGATGCCAAGGCCAAGGCGCTGAAGCTGGCGGAAAACTACACGCCGCCCAAGCCGGTGGAGATCAACCTGCCCGGCGCCACCGCGCGCGCCGCCATGCAGCTTGCCGTGGAAGGCTTCGCCCAGCAGGGCAAGGCCACCAAGCATGACGTGGTGGTATCCGCCGCCTTGGCCAACGTCGTGTCCGGCGGCAATACCGACATCACCGAAGTGGTGACGGAAAAGAAGCTGCTGGAGCTGGAGCGCGAAAATTTCATGGCGCTGATCAAGACCAATGCCACGCTGGACCGGATCGAGCATATGCTCACCACCGGCAAGCCCCTGCGTAATTGATTAAGACGGGAGAGACAGGCCATGCCGACCTATACCGCCCCGGTGAAGGATTACCAGTTCATCCTGCACGACATGCTGAAGCTGGACAGCCATCTGGCGATCCCCGGCTTCGAGGATGCCAGCCGCGACACCATCGATGCCATCCTCGAAGAGGGCGGCAAGTTCATGAGCGAGGTGTTGCAGCCGCTGAACCAGGTGGGCGACCGCGAGGGCTGCCGGCTGGAGAATGGCGTGGTGTATACGCCCACCGGCTTCAAGGAAGCCTATGAGCAATATTGCGAAGCCGGCTGGGGCGCACTGACCGGCGACCCGGAATATGGCGGCCAGGGCCTGCCGCATGTGGTGGGCTTCGCCATGGCCGAGATGCAATCGGCCGCCAACATGGCGTTTGCCATGTATCCCGGCCTGACGCATGGCGCCTATGAGGCGCTGCATCGCCATGGCAACGACGAACAGAAGCGCACCTATCTGCCCAAGATGCTGACCGGCGAATGGACCGGCACCATGAACCTGACCGAGCCGCATTGCGGCACCGATCTGGGCCTGATGCGCACCAAGGCCGAACCGCAGGCAGACGGCAGCTATCTGATCTCCGGCACCAAGATTTTCATCTCGGCCGGCGAACACGACATGTCGAAGAACATCATCCATCTGGTGCTGGCCAAGATTCCCGGCGGCCCCGAAGGCATCAAGGGCGTCAGCCTGTTCGTGGTGCCGAAATTCCTGGTCAACGCCGATGGCTCGCTGGGCGAGCGCAACGGCGTGAGCGTGGGCTCGATCGAACACAAGATGGGCATTCACGGCAATTCCACCTGCGTGCTGAATTACGACAATGCCAAGGGCTGGCTGGTGGGCCAGATGCACAAGGGCATGCAGGCGATGTTCGTGATGATGAATGCCGCGCGCCTGGGCGTGGGCATCCAGGGCCTGGCACAAGCCGAAGTGGCCTATCAGAATGCCGTGACCTATGCCAACGACCGCCTGCAGGGCCGCTCGATCACCGGCACCAAGGCACCGGAAAAGCCGGCCGACCCGATCATCGTGCATCCCGATATCCGGCGCATGCTGATGAGCATCAAGGCCTTCACCGAAGGCGCCCGCGCGCTTGCCCTGTGGACCGGCCTGGAAATCGATTTCGCCACCAAGCATCCCGACGAGGAGCAGCGCAAGCAATCCGACGATCTGGTGGCCTTCCTCACACCGATGGTGAAAGCCTATCTCACCGAATACGGCTATCAGTCGGCCACCATGGCGCAGCAGGTT
This sequence comes from Ferrovibrio sp., assembly GCF_019636075.1. GTDB lineage: Bacteria > Pseudomonadota > Alphaproteobacteria > Ferrovibrionales > Ferrovibrionaceae > Ferrovibrio. The sequence continues at coordinate 30,009 of NZ_JAHBYG010000002.1, read as the reverse complement.
TATGGCGGCCATGGCTATATCGAGGAATGGGGCATGGAGCAGTTCGTGCGCGATGCCCGCATCGCCATGATCTATGAAGGCGCCAACGGCATCCAGGCGTTGGACCTCGTCGGCCGCAAGCTGCCCACCGGTATCGGCCGCCTGGCGCGGCGCTTCTTCCATCAGGTGGATGGCTTCATCCAGGCCAACATGGCCGACCCCAAGATCGGCAAGGATTTCGTGATGCCGCTGGCGAAAAGCTTCGCCCGGCTGCAGACCGCCACCGGCTATATCAGCGAAAAGGGCCTGAAAAATCCCGATGAAGCGGGTGCCGCATCCTGGGATTACCTGTGCATGTTCGGCCTGGTTTCCATCGGCTTCATGTGGGCCCGCATGGCCCAGGTGGCCAATGAGAAGCTGGCGGCCGGCAGCAGCGATGAGGCTTTCTTCCAGAACAAGCTGCTGACGGGCAAATTCTTCATGGACCGCATGCTGCCCGATACGGCGGCGCAACTGGCCAAGATCCAGGCCGGTGCGGCATCCACCATGGCATTGGAGGCCGCCGCCTTCTAAGCTTTCGTTGCAGTCTAGGGAGAAAACACCACAATGATCGAATTGGCGATACCGCGCACGATTTTCGACGACGAGCATAATCAGTTCCGCGAATCCGTGCGGCGTTTCTACGAGCGCGAAGTGGCGCCCCATCATGCCAAGTGGGAAGAAGACGGCATCGTGCCGCGCGCGTTGTGGAAAAAGGCCGGCGAAGCCGGCTTCCTCTGCGCCACCATGCCGGAAGAATACGGTGGCGTGGGCGCCGACCGCATGTACTCCACCATCCTGATGGAAGAGCAATCCTATGCCGGCTTCACCGGCCCGGGCTTTTCGCTGCATTCCGATATCGTGGCGCCCTATATCCTGAATTACGGCACCGAAGAGCAGAAGAAGAAATGGCTGCCCAAGATGGCCAGCGGCGATGTGATCGGCGCGATTGCCATGACCGAGCCGGGCGCCGGCTCGGATTTGCAGGGCGTGAAAACCACCGCCATCCGCGATGGCGACGATTTCATCATCAACGGCCAGAAGACCTTCATCACCAACGGCCAGAATGCCGATCTGGTGATCGTGGTGGCCAAGACCGATCCGGCCCAGGGCGCCAAGGGGATTTCGCTGTTTCTGGTGGAAGCCGGCCTGCCGGGCTTCACCAAGGGCCGCAATCTCGACAAGCTGGGCATGCGGGCGCAGGACACATCCGAATTGTTCTTCGCCGATGTGCGGGTGCCGGCCGATGCCATGCTGGGCGGCCAGGGCCAGGGCTTTTACATGCTGATGCAGGAACTGGCCTGGGAGCGCATGCAGATCGCCATCATGGCGGTGGCAGCCTGCGAGGCCATGCTGAAATGGACCGTGGATTACACCCGCGAACGCAAGGCTTTCGGCAAGTCGATCCTGGATTTCCAGAATACCCGGTTTGAGCTGGCCGAGATCAAGACCGAAACCCAGATCGCCCGCGTCTTTCTGGATAAATGCGTGGAACTGGTGGCGCAGAACAAACTGGATGTCGCCACCGCCGCGATGGCCAAATACTGGTGCTCGGATTTGCAGAACAAGGTGGCCGACCGCTGCCTGCAATTGCATGGCGGCTACGGCTTCATGTGGGAATACCCGATTTCCCGCGCCTATGCCGATGCCCGCGTGCAGCGCATCTATGGCGGCACCAACGAGATCATGAAGGAGTTGATCGGGCGCACGCTCTGAACCAATTGAGCATAACCGGGTATCCGGCGAGTGAAGGCACAAGCTAGGGAGAAAGCCAAATGACCGAAGCGTTCATCTATGACGCCGTGCGCACCCCGCGCGGCAAGGGCCGCTCGAGCGGCGCATTGCATGAAGTGACCCCGATGCGGCTGGCCACCACGGTGCTGGAAGCCGTGCGCGACCGCAACGAACTGGATACCGCTCTGGTGGACGATGTGGTGCTGGGTTGCGTGATGCCGGTGGGCGAACAGGGCGCCGATATCGCCCGCGTGGCGGTGATCCAATCCGGTTATGCCGAAACCACCGCCGGCGTGCAGATCAACCGCTTCTGCGCCTCGGGCCTGGAAGCCTGCAACATGGCGGCGGCCCAGGTGATGAGCGGCCAATCGCAGATGGCCATCGGCGGCGGCGTGGAAAGCATGAGCCGCGTGCCGATGGGCTCGGATGGCGGCGCCTGGGCGCTGGATCCGGCCGTGGCGATACCCACCTATTTCATCCCGCAAGGCATTTCGGCCGATCTGATCGCCAGCAAATACGGCATGAGCCGCGCCGATGTGGATTCCTACGCCGTGGAAAGCCAGAAGCGCGCCAAGACATCCTGGGACGAAAGCCGCTTCAAGAAATCCATCGTGCCGGTGAAGGACATAAACGGCCTCACCATCCTGAACCACGACGAGCATATGCGCCCGGAAACCACGATGCAGACGCTGGCGCAGCTGGATCCTTCCTTCACCGTGCCGGGCGAGCAATTCGGTTTCGACAGCGTGGCGATGCAGCGCTACCCGGAAGTGGAGCGTATCGAGCATGTGCATCATGCCGGCAATTCATCCGGCATCGTGGATGGCGCATCCGCCGTGCTGATCGGCAATGCCGAAGCCGGCAAGAAAACCGGCCTGAAGCCGCGCGCCCGCATCCGCAGCTTCGCCTCCATCGGCTCGGAACCCACCATCATGCTCACCGGCCCCAGCTTCGCCGCCGAAAAGGCCCTGCGGCTCGCCGGCATGAAGCCCTCCGATATCGATCTGTGGGAATTGAACGAAGCCTTTGCCGCCGTGGTGCTGCTGTTCATGCAGAAACTGAATATCCCGCATGACAAGATCAACGTGAATGGCGGCTCCATCGCGCTGGGCCATCCGCTGGGTGCCACCGGCGGCATGATCCTCGGCACCATGGTGGACGAGCTGGAACGCAGCGGCAAAAGCACCGCGCTGGTCACGCTTTGCGTGGGCGCCGGCATGGGCACTGCCACCATCATCGAGCGCGTCTAAAGGATAACAGCCATGATCGATTACATTGTCGATGGCGACGGCGTCGCCACCATCACCTGGAACATGACCGACCGGTCGATGAACGTGCTTAACGAAGGCTCCATCGCCGCCTTCAAGGACGCAGTAGGGAAAGCGATTGCCGACAAGACCGTGAAAGGCGTGATCGTCGCCTCCGCCAAGCCCGATTTCGTGGCCGGCGCCGACCTGATCACCCTGTTCAAGGATACCAGCGCCAAGGCGGTGTTCGATTTTTCGATGGACCTGCACAAGCTGTTCCGCACCATCGAAAAGGCCGGCAAGCCGTTTGTTGCCGCCATTCCCGGCACGGCTTTGGGCGGCGGTTATGAAATCTGCCTGACCTGCCATCGCCGCATCGTGGCCGATAATCCCAAGGCGCTGATCGGCCTGCCGGAAGTGACCATCGGCCTGTTGCCCGGCGCCGGCGGCACCCAGCGCCTGCCGCGCCTGATCGGCGTGCGCAACGCCCTGCCGATGCTGCTGGAAGGCCGCAAGGTGGATCCCAAAACCGCGCTCGGCATGGGCATGGTGGACGAAGTGGTGCCGCCAGCCGATCTGCTCAAGCGTGCGAAGGAATGGATTCTCGCCGCCACGCCGGCCGACAGCCAGAAGCCCTGGGATCAAAAGGGCTATCGCATGAAGGATGCCGCCATGACCCCGGCCGGCGCGCAAACCTTCACGGCCGGCAATGCCATGCTGCGGGCCAAGACCTTCGGCAATTATCCCGCCGCGCAGCATATCATGTCCTGCGTCTATGAAGGCAGCCTGGTGGATATCGACACCGCCATCCGCATCGAGGCGCGTTATTTCACCGCCTGCGCCACCTCGGACGCGGCACGCAACATGATCCGCAGCCTGTTCATCTCGGTAGGCGAAGCGAACAAGCTGGCCAACCGGCCCAAGGGCGTGCCGACGCAGGCCTATAGCAAGATCGGCATCCTGGGTGCCGGTATGATGGGCGCGGGCATCGCCTTTGCCGCCTCGTCCGCCGGCCTGAACGTGGTGCTGCTGGATAGCACGCAGGAAGCCGCCGACAAGGGCAAGGCCTATAGCACCGGCCTGCTGGACAAACGCGTGGCCGCGAAAAAGCTGAAGCCCGAAGCGCGCGATGCACAATTGGCGCTGATCACGCCCACCACGGATTATGCCTTGCTGAAGGGTTGCGAATTGGTGATCGAGGCGGTGTTCGAGGATCGTGCGATCAAGGCCGATGTGACCAAGAAGGCCGAGGCGCAACTGGCAGCAAGTGCGATTTTCGCTTCCAACACTTCCACCCTGCCGATCACCGGCCTGGCGGAAGCCAGTGCGCGCCCGGCGAATTTCATCGGCCTGCATTTCTTCTCGCCGGTGGACAAGATGCCGCTGGTGGAAATCATCCGGGGCAAGCAGACCTCTGACGAAACCCTGGCGCGTGCCATGGATTTCGTGAAGAAGATCCGCAAAACCCCCATCGTGGTGAACGATAGCCGTGGCTTCTATACCAGCCGCGTCTTCGCCACCTATGTGAACGAGGGCCTCACCCTGCTGAGCGAAGGCGTCAACCCGGCACTGATCGAAAATGCCGGCAAGATGGCCGGCATGCCGGTGGGTCCGCTGGCCTTGGCCGATGAAGTGTCGCTTGAATTGATGCATCGCGTGCGCCAGCAGACCAAGAAGGATCTCGGCGCGGCCTACAAGGCCGATGGTTCGGAACCGGTGCTCACCAATATGGTGGAAAAGCTCGCCCGCATCGGCAAGAAAGCCGGCAAGGGCTTTTATGATTATCCCACCGACGGCAAGAAGCGTCTGTGGAGCGGCCTGGCCCAGGCCTTCCCGCAGAAGCCGGAAGCCGAACAACCCGATGTGCAGGATGTGATCAAGCGGCTGGTCTACATCCAGTCGGTGGAGACCGCGCGCTGCCTTGAGGAAAAGGTGGTGATCGATGTGCGCGATGCCGATGTGGGCTCGATCATGGGCTGGGGCTTCCCGCCCTTCCGGGGCGGCACGGTAAGCAATATCGACACCGTGGGCGTGAAACCCTTCGTGGCGGAATGCGACGCCCTGGCGCAAAAGCATGGCACGCGTTTCACGCCGCCCAAGCTGCTGCGCGACATGGCCACCGAAGGCAAGCGGTTTTACGCGGCTTAGCCCTTACGAGCATGCGCGCCACTTCAGGCATGGACCCTTGGGACAAGCCCGAGGGTGACGGCCTTTGGTGGCGCGCATAGCTTTCTCTAATCGTCATGCCCGGACTTGTTCCGGGCATCCATCTTGCAGCATCAATGCTGCATCAGGCCGGATCCTAAATCCTGCGGTTGCGTTTAGGCTGCCGAAAAAACGATCTCCGCCCGCAAACCCGGCGCATTGTCCGACAGCTTCAACTGTCCGCCATGCAGCCGGGCCACCGCCTGCACCAGGCTGAGCCCCAAACCGAATCCCGGTTGGCTGCGGCTGCTATCGGCGCGATAGAACCGTTCGGCGGCGCGGGTGCGATCCTCATCGCTCATGCCGGGGCCGTTATCGGCCACGGTGATGGCATCGGCGCGTGCCGTAAGCATGATACGTCCGCCAGCCCCATCAAGCGTTTTGGCTGGGGTATATTTGATCGCATTGTCGATCAGGTTGCCGATGGCCTGGGCCAACAATTGCCGGTCGCCATGCAGGCGCAGGCCGGGCGGTGCATCCCAGCTCAGCGTCAATCCCTTGGCCTCGGCGCTGGGCGCGTAAAGCTCGGCGGCCTCCTCCACCAGTTCGGTGAGGTCGAGTTCGGCAAAGCCGGCGCGGCGCAGGCCGGAATCCAATTCGGCCAGCCGCAGCAGCGCGTTGAACACGCCGATCAGCCGGTCGATATCGGCCATGGCGGCGGCGATTTCGGCCTGGCCTGCCTCAGGCATATGGCGCAGCAGGCCTTCCAGCCGCACGCGTGTTTCGGCCAGCGGCGTGCGCAGATCATGGGCGATGGTGTTGGAAACCTGGCGCACGCCCTCCACCAATTGCTGAATGCGATCCAGCATCCGGTTGATGGTGGCGGCAAGCTGATCGAATTCATCGCTGCTGGCATGCTGCGGCAGGCGTTGCGTGAGATCGCCCTGCTGGATCGCCAGCGCCGTGCGGTTGATCCCATCCACCCGACGCAGCACGGCGCGGCGCACCAACCAGCCGCCGCCCAGCGCCAGGGCCAGCACCAGCAGGCCAGACCACAGCAAGGCGCGCAGGAACAGGTCGCGGATCAGTGCACGATCCTGCACATCGCGGCCGACCAGCAATTGAAAACCGCCTGGCAGTTCCACATGCAGCAGGCGCGTGGCATGCAGCTTGTCGCGGTAGACCAGATCGATCTCATACCAGCCGGCGCGCGCCCCCACCTTCAGCGGCCAGGCATCCACATTGCCGGCCAGCGGCCGCAGCCGAGGATCGGCCAGCAGATAAATCGCACGGCGATCCGCGCCGCCCCTGTCTGCCGCGCCGGCCTCGATACGCTCTTCCAGCATGCGGATGGCGCCAGGCAGACCGAAATCGCGCAAACGGTCGGCCACCGCACGGGTATCGGCGGCAATCACCGCATCGGTTTCGCGGTCCAGATAGCCGGTGGTGTTCCACCAGAGCAGCGCGCTCAGCGCCAGGGCGGCGACCACGAACAGGCCGGCAAACAGCAACGCCACGCGCAGGGATGTGGAGCGCAGCAGCTTCATGGTTCTACGCTCAGCTTATAGCCGGCGCCACGCACGGTATGCAGCAGGGGCGCATCGAAGCCGGCATCGATCTTCTGCCGCAGATTGCTGATATGCACGTCGATCACATTGGTTTGCGGATCGAAATGATAATCCCACACCGATTCCAGCAGCATGGTGCGCGTCACCACCTGGCCGGCATGGCGCATGAGATATTCAAGCAGTTTGTATTCGCGCGGCTTGAGCGCAATCGGCTTGCCGGCGCGGCTGGCCTTGCGGCCGAGCAGATCGAGCCGCAGATCGCCCACCGCCAGTTCGGTTTCGGCCACCGCACCCTGGCCGCGCCGGGTGAGCGCCAGCAGCCGGGCTTCCAATTCGCCATAGGCAAAGGGCTTTGTGAGATAATCGTCGCCGCCCGCCTTGAGGCCGCGGATGCGCTCGTCCACGTCGCCCAGCGCACTCAGGATCAGGATCGGCGTGGCATTGCCGGTGCGGCGCAGCGCCTCGATGATGCCTAAGCCATCGATACCGCCGGGCAGCATGCGATCGAGGATGATGGCGTCGAATTTTTCGCTGCTGGCGAGAAACAGCCCATCACGACCGTTATCGGCGTGATCCACGGTATGGCCGGCTTCGGATAATCCCTTGCGGACGAAACGGGCGACCTCGGCATTGTCTTCCACCAGAAGGAATTTCATGTCGAGATCGCCCGGTTCGGTTAGGTCAGGTCAGTTGCAAGGCGAGATAATAGGTAGTGCCGTCGCGCATGACCAGCAAGGGGATGGCTTCCCGTTTCTGATGCTGGGCCTCACGGATGGCACTCACTGCCTGGTCTGGGTCGCGCACCGGCTGGCCGGCCACGCCCACGATCACATCGCCGGGCCGGACGCCGCTTTCATCGGCCTTGCTGGCCGGTTCCACCTCGGCCACAACGGCGCCGCCCTTGCCACCCTGAAGCCCCAGGCGTTCGCGCAATTGTGGGTTCAGCGGCGCCAGACTGAGGCCCACCTTGGCCTCGCCGGTATCGGCAGCGGCATCGGCGGTGCGCTCGGTCGGCTGTTTGCCCACCTCCACGCGGGCGACATGCTCCTTGCCATCGCGCCAATAGGTAAGCGCCGCATTCTCGCCGGCCTTGAGCGCCGCCACGCGGGTGGCGAGATCGCGGCCATCGCGCAGGCCTGTGCCGTTCAGCGCGGTGAGCACGTCGCCCTGGCGCAGGCCGGCCTTGAGAGCCGGACTGTCATCTTGCACGCCGTTCACCAGCACGCCCGCCACCTTGCCATCGGGCGATTTGGGCAGGTTGAGCGCCTTGGCCATGGTCTCGGTCATCGGCTGCAGACTCACGCCCAACCAGCCGCGCTGTACCTGGCCGTTGCTTTTCAACTGCTCCACGATGCTGGCCGCCATATTGGCCGGCACGCCGAAGCCGATGCCGATGCTGCCGCCATTGGGCGAATAGATCGCCGTGGAAATGCCGATCACCCGGCCGGTGGCATCGAAGATCGGCCCGCCGGAATTGCCGGGATTGATCGGCGCATCGATCTGCAGGAAGCTGTCGTAAGGCCCGTTATTCAAATCGCGACCGCGCGCCGACAGGATGCCGGCGGTGACGGTACCACCCAACCCGAAGGGATTGCCCACCGCCAGCACCCAATCGCCGATACGCGCGGCATCGGAATCGCCAAAGGCCACATAAGGCAGCGGCCGCTTGGCATCGATCTTCAGCAGCGCAAGGTCGGTCTTTTCGTCGCGGCCCTTCAGCGTGGCGGCATACTCATTGCCGTCTTCCAGCTTCACCATGATCTTGGCGGCGCCATCCACCACATGGTTGTTGGTAACGATATAACCGGCCGGATCGATGATGAAGCCCGAACCCAGGGCATGGCGCGGGCCGCGCTGTTGCTGCTGTTGTTCCATGAACTGGCGGAAGAATTCCTCCAGATTTTGCGGCGGTTGGCCAGAACCCGATCCGGGCCCGCGATTGCGGCCGGCCTCGATCTTCTCCGTGGTGGCGATATTCACCACGGCGGGCTTCACCTTCTCCACCAGATCGGCAAAGCCGGGATGGACATTGGGCTGAACCAGCGGCGCCTGCACGGCAGCCGGCGGATTGGCGGCCGGCATCGGAAAATCCTTGCCGGCGGCGCGGGCGGCAAAATAACCGCCGGTGGCCGAAAGCATCGTGCTGGCCAGCAGGGCAGCGATAAGGGTCCGTTTGAAGCGCATGGCATCCTCCTTTGGCTCATCGGATGCCTGCAAGATAGGAAACCCCGCCTGCACGGGGCCTGAATGCCGGATTAAACCTTTTTAATGTTGCGCCTTATTCCTCCTCGGGCGGCGGCACGGCGCCATCGTCATCCTCGCCAGACGCGCCATCGCCCGATTCGGTGGCCTGATCCTGCTGCATCTGCGCATCGTCCGCCTGTAAGTCCAGCGGCAGGCCATCGACCGGCAGCGCGCCCTCGCCACTGCTGGATGAATACAGCGCATCGGGCAGCCAGAGCGCTATATCGGGGAAGATATAAAGCAACGCCATCGCCAGCAGAACCATGGCAACGAAAGGATAGATGCCGCGGAATATCTGCTCGATGCTGATGTTTTTCGGCGCCACGCCCTTGCAATAGAAGGCCGCCATCGCCACCGGTGGCGTGAGGAACGAGGTTTGCAGGTTCAGCGCCACCAGCACGCCGAAGAATAGCGGATCCACATCGTAATGCTGCAGCAGCGGCAGGAAGATCGGCACGAAAATGATGATGATCTCGGTCCATTCCAGCGGCCAACCCAGCAGGAAGATGATGAACTGCGCCAGCATCATGAACTGGGTGGAGGACAGATCGAGATAATCGATCAGATCCTTCACCACCTCATGGCCATTGAGATAGGCAAACACCGCCGAGAAGGTGGCCGATCCGACGAACAGCCAACACACCATGGCCGCCGAACGCGCGGTGAGAAACACCGATTCCCGCAGCTTCACCAGATCGAAACTGCGATAGGCAATCGCCAGCAGAATGGCCCCCGCCGCCCCTACGGCAGCAGCCTCGGTGGGCGTGGCCAGGCCGGCCAGAATGGCGCCAAGCACGGTAACGATCAGCGTGGCCAGCGGCACGAAGGATGTGAGCAGCGCCCATACCACCTTGGAGAAAGGCACATCCAGAATCTCTTTCGGCGGCTTGGGCGCCAGCGCCGGATTGAGCAAGGCGCGGGTGATCACATAGGCCATATACAGGCCGGCCAGCATCAGACCGGGAAAGAAAGCGCCGGCATAAAGCTTCACCACGGAAACGCCCGCCGTGGCGCCATACAGGATCAGCAGAACGCTAGGCGGAATCAGAATCCCCAGGCAGCCGCCGGCGCAAACCACGCCGGCCGCCAATTTGGGGTCATAGCCGGCCCGCAGCATGGCGGGCAAAGCCAGCAGGCTCATCAGCGTTACCACCGCGCCGACAATGCCGGTGGCCGTGGCAAACAAGGCGCAGGTGAGCAAGGTAGCCACCGCCAGCGAACCCGGCAGGTTCTTGGCCGCCAATTCTATGCTGAAAAATAATCGGTCGAGGATATTGGCGCGCTCGACGATATATCCCATGAACAGGAACAGCGGCACCGAGATCAGCACATCATTGGCCATCACGCTGAAGGTGCGCTGTACGAAAAGCTGGAAGATATGATCGCCCATGGCGTAATAGCCGAAGCCCACGCCCATGGCCATCAGGGTGAAGGCGATGGGAAAGCCGAAGCCGATGGCGAACAGGAACACCACCAGCATCAGAATGCCGACCTGCGGATCGCTCATCGCGCGGCCTCCTGCCCATTCGGGGCATCAGGGTCGGCATGTTCGCGCAGGATAACGGTTTCCAACTCCTCCACATCGCCCATGCGCGGCGGCCAGGCATTGTTGCGGATGCAATACAGACAGCGCAAAACCTCGGCCACGCCCTGCAACAGCAGCAACAGGCCGGTGAGCGGTATCAAGGTTTTGAAATGATAGATCGGCGGGCCGTTGGGACTGAACAGGCTGCGTTCGCGCATCGCCCATGAATGCGCGGCATAATCCCAGCCGGAATAGATCAGCGCGAGAATGCCGGGGAAGAAGAACAGGAAATACAGCAGCATATCCCAGCGCGCCTGGGTGGCCGGTTGCCAGCCGCGATACAGCCAGTCGCCGCGCACATGGCCGTTGCGGGCCAGGGTATAGGCACCGGCCATCATGAACAGCGTGCCGTAAAGAATATAGGCGGCATCAAACGCCCATTCGGTGGGCGCGCGCAGCACATAGCGAGCGAATACTTCGTAACATGTGGCCAGTGTGAGCAGAAGGATGCACCAACCGAATGCCTTGCCGATCCAGGTATTGAGCGCATCTATCCAATAGACCAAGCGCCCGTCGAAACCATTCTTGTCCATCTGCACTCCAGCGGCCCTGCTGCTGAAAAAACCCGACGCGGGAACCGCCATACCGGCGGCGGTTCCCGCGCCATCACGCCTGTTGCATCGGCAGGATCAGGTTTTGCGATTGAAGAAGTGGTTGTAGGCCACCTGCTTGCTGGGGGTGTTGAGCAATTCGTAGCGCACCGTGCGGCGCACCCAATCGAGCTGCGACTTCACCACCTTGTCGAAGAACGCCTCCTTGCGCTGTTCGGTGAGCACCGTATCCCAGGCCTTGAGCTGGGCATCCAGCACCGGACGCGGCGTGGTGAACACCTTCACCTTGTCCTTGGTCTGCAATTCGGCAAGATCGCGCGAATAGCGGTCCAGCGCCTTCCACGACATATCCGACGAAGCCGCCTCGGCGGCATATTTCAGGATCGCCTTCTGCTCGGCGGCCAGGCCGTCGAACTTGGTCTTGTTGAAGATGATCTCGAAACATTCGGCGGCCTGATGCCAGCTTTGCAGCATGTAGACCTTCGACACATCGGGGAAGCCCAGCACACGATCCGACGACGGGTTGTTGAATTCCGCCGCATCCAGCAGGCCGCGATCCATCGCCGGCACGATTTCGCCGCCGGCCACGATGGTGACCGCCGCACCCATTTCCTTGAACACATCCGCCGAAAGGCCGACGGTGCGGTATTTCAGGTTCTTCAGGTCTTCCGGCACCTTCACCTGGGTTTTGAACCAGCCCAGCGGCTGGCAGGGCATCGGGCCGGAAACGAAGCCGACGATGTTGAGCTTCAACACATCGTTGACCAGTTCGTTATACAGCTTGTGCCCGCCGCCATAGGCCATCCAAGCCAGCACGCCATTGGCATCCCAGCCGAATGGCGGCACGGTGCCGAACAGCGAAAACGCCTTGTGCTTGCCATACCAATAGGCGGTCACGCCATGGCCGGCATCCAGCACGCCGCTATGCACCGCATCCTGCATGCCGAAAGCCGGCACCACCGAACCCGCGGCCAGCACTTCCAGCTTCAGGCGACCGCCCGACATCTCGTTGACGCGGGTGGCATAATCGCCGGCCATTTCATGGAAGATATCCTTGGTGGGCCAGGTGCTCTGGTATTTCATCGTCACGGTTTGCGCCCGGCTGACATTGGGCATCGCTACCGTGGCTGCGGCAGCGCCCACGGCCAGGCCGGCGCCGCCGATGAAACGCCGGCGCGATGCTGCTTTCGTGGGTTTGGTGGTGTCGGTCATGCTGTTTCCTCCGGTTATGTTATGGGGCCGCGATGCAGCCATGTTTTTTATGGAATCAAGGCAGAGCTACTGCTGCGCATGATGCGTGTATGCGCGTGAAGCTTGCAAGGTAAATTAATCGCAATAGGCGCAATGCGGAGTATTGTGCAACTGCTAAGGAGTTGCGCCGTTTACGGAGTTATTGCTGCCGCTAATAGGCTGTGAACAGCACCATGAAGGCAGACACCGTAACGGTGGCGATCAGGGTGGTGATCAGGATGGTAGTGGAGGTGCGCTCAATGAAAGTGTTCATCGTGCTGGCCAGGATATACACATTGGCCGCCGTGGGCATGGAGGCCTGGATCACCGCCACCGCCACCAGAAACGGATCGAGCTTGAACACGCTGCTGGCCAGAATCCAGACCAGCAGCGGATGCAGCGCCAGCTTGCCGATGGCGGTGATGCTCACCTCTTCCAGCCCTTCCTGCAGCGGCCGGCCCACCAGGGTGAGGCCGAGCGAAAACAGCGCGCAGGGCGCCGAGGCCGAAGCCAGCAGATTGCCGAACGCGCCCAAAGGCGCCGGCAGGCTCAATCCGCTGACATTCCATAGCAAGCCGGCAAACGTGGCGATGATCAGCGGATTACGCAGCATGCCGAACAGCACGCGCTTGAAAATCATGCGCAGCGAGGCGGCACGACCGCTGCTGGCCTCGATGATCGCCGTGGTGAGCGGAATCAGCACCACATGGTCGAATACCAGCACCAGCACCGCCGGCAGCACAGCGGCATCGCCGAACAGCGCATACAGGATCGGCAGGCCCATATAGCCCACATTGCCGAAAGCTGCGCCCATGCCCTGCACGGCGCGCTCGCCCCAGCGCAAACGCGGCAGCAGCAACCGGCTGACCAGCATCACGATTGCATAGGCGATCAGTCCGCCGCCGGTATAGGCCGCCACGAAGCTGGGATTGAAGGCCTCCACGATGGGCGCTTCGGCCATCTTCATGAACAGCATGGCAGGCAGCGCAAACCAGATCACGAAAGCATTGAGGCCCAGATGGGCGGATGCGGTGATCAGCCGGAAATGCCCGGCGGCATAGCCAGTGAAGATCAGGCCGAAGAAAGGCAATGACACCGTGAGCAGGGTTTCCATGGCGCCGTGCCTTCCTTATCCCAGGCCTATTGCGCCGCGGCTTCGGCGCCGGGCAGCGCGATCAGCCGCTTGGCGATGGCAGCACGCAGGTCGTCGGGGATGCTGATGGATTTGCGTGCCTTGAGGTCGAAGGTGGTGGAAACAACCTCGGCCCGGGCGATCACCGCCTGGGTGCGGCTATCCAGCAGCAGATGGCAGAAGCGCCAGGTCTTGTCGCGGATTTCCAGCACGCCGGAACACACGGAATGCGCCTGGCCCAGGCGCAGCGGCTGCTCGATCACAATGCGATAATCCAGCGCGGCAAAGCCGACATCGCGGGCGTGCAGTTCCATCGGATTCAGGCCAAGGCCGGCCACCAGGTTGCCCACGGCATCGGAAAAGCGCGCCATGTAGAAACGCGTGGCCATGATGCCATTGCGGTCGCATTCCCAACGATCCACCATGCTGCGGCTGGTTATCAGCATTTCCGGCTGCACCAAGGCCGGCGCTTTCGGCCCCGCTTGCGGCTTGATTGTCTCAGGCCCGGCAAAACCGGCGGCCAGTTGCTCGGCCCGCAGCAGCGCATCATCGGGCAGCGGCACGGCCTCGCCATCCGCCGCGCGCATCAGGCTCACTTCGCTTTCCACCTGGGCGGAAACCTCACCGGTCTCGGCATTCAGCAGGCGGTGGCTGATCGTCAGCCTGTCGGGCGACACCTTGCGGATACCGCTGATCACCCGGCCGATCGCCGCCTCGCGCATTTCGCGGCGGAACACCAGATGATGCAGATGCGGCCGCAAGGCCAGGCCATCCTCGCGCAAACGCGTGGCGCCCAGATCCAGCGCGGCAAACACATGGTTCACCGCCTCGGCGGCCCGGCCGAGATAGAATTGCACATTCATGTGGCCCATGCGGTCGCATTCCCAGGCATTCACCGGGCCGCGATATCCCGCCAGGCAACCGTCTTCCAGTTCCGGCAGCGCCTGCGGAACGATCTGATGCGGCTTCTGCGGCTCGGTGCCATCCATCAGCAGCCGGGCAAAGCCCTGCGCCAGGTCGTCGGGGAAAGGCGTGGTCTTGCGCGCCTTGAGATCGAAGCACAAGCCCAGCACATCGGCCTGCATGGCCAGCGCCCCGGTTTCGGCATCGAACAGCCGGTGATGAAACACCACCTTGCGCCCCTCGATGCTCTTGATGGCGCTTTCCATGCGGATCAGCGCACCGGCACGCAATTCCTGCACATAATCTATATTCTGGTTCACCGCCACGATGCCCAGGCCGCGCTCGGTCAGGGCCGATTGCCCCATCCCGGCAGCCAGCATGGTGCTGGCCGCGGCATCGGAAATCCGGCCGACATAGAATTGCACATTCATATGGCCGTATTGGTCGCATTCCCAGGCAGCCACGCTGCCACGATAGGTTTCGGTGAAAACGGTCACGCCGGTCTCGTTATGCTAGGTCGGATAAGGGAGGCTTGCCGTATGTTCGCGGTTTATCGCCGCGCTTGCAACCCCGTGCGGAGCGCCAACCGCGCCACCACATGGCCGACCTGGCGGCGCAGCACCGCTTCGCCGGTATCGCCCAGCATTTTCATGCGACCGCTGGCTTCCAGCAGCAGGCAGCCCATGATGAGGGTGGCCATATCCACGCTTTCGCGGCGGATGGCTTCGGCATCGGGGCCGATCAGCCGGCCGATCGCCTCGCCCAGCGGCGCCAGGCATTGGATCAGGCGGCCATTCAGCAGGCGGTCGAGTTCGGGCGTGAGGCTGCCGGGGCGGTCGCTGACCGGCTTGAAGCCATGCACCAGGTAAAGCCCGAGATCGAGATCTTCCGGTCGTGCGCGATAGAAGCCATAGAAGGCCAGTGCACCGGCCAGCAACGCTTCGGTTGCCGGCATCTCCGCATCCCGTGTGGCAGCCCGCATCATTCTGTGCAGATCGGCCAGCGAAGCGCTCAGCAATTCGGCGTAGATGCTCTCCTTGTCGGGGAAATGCAGATACACCGTGCCGCTGGCAATGCCGGCCTCCTGGGCGATGGCGCGGATCGTGGCGCCGTCCAGGCCGGCCCGGGCGAATACCCGGCGCGCCGCCGCCAGCACAGCCTCGCGCTTATAGGCTTTCAGGCTTTCGCGGCGAGCAAGGCGCGCTTGCGTCATCGTGCATTGCGCCAGGCGAGCGGATCGCCGCTATCGCGTTCGTGCACCGCGGCCTTGAATCCCACCTGTTCGCAGCGCGCCTTGAAGGCCACGCCCTCCGGCGAATGCCGGGTGATGCCATCGAACAAAGTGGCCAGGGTTTGCGTGGAGTTCATGCCCATATTGTCGTAGGCCTGGTTCACCATCAGCTTTTGCATCATCAACTGGTTTTTCGGCACGCTGGCCATGCGCTGGATCAGCGCCTCGGTATGCGCATCCAGCGCATCCGCCGGCACGGCGTCGATCACCAGACCGTATGCCTTGGCCGTGATGCCATCGATCAGATCGCCGGTGAGCAGCATGCGCTTGGCCTTTTCGGCGCCCAAGCGATACACCCACATCGCCGTGGTGGGGCAGCCCCAGATGCGCGCCGGCGGATAGCCGATGCGGGCATCCTCCGCCATCACCACCAGATCGGAGCAGAGCGCGATATCCGAACCGCCGGCCACCGCATAGCCCTGCACCTTGGTAACCACCGGCTTGAGCGAGCGCCACAGGCTCATGAAACAATCGGTGCAATGGCGCATCCACTGGTAATCCACCAGGGGATCCCAGGGCATGTCCTGGCTGCCCTTCACCGGACGCGGCGCCTCGGCATAGGCTTTCAGGTCATAGCCGGAGCAAAACGCCCGCCCGGCGCCCGACAGCGCAATCACATGCACTGCCTCGTCCCAATTGGCCCGCTCCACGGCCGCGCGCAATTCGCCGGGCGTATCATCGGTGATGGCATTCAGATGCTCGGGCCGGTTCAGAGTGATGCGAGCCACGCGGCCATCGCTTTCATAGCGCAGGGTTTTGTAGGTCTCGGTCATCATCGCCTCCTGTTTTTTGCCCATTATAACCATAGTTCATTAAAATGAACAATGTTCATATTTTGGACAAAAAAACGGCTCAAAGCGTGTTGGCATCCAATCCGGGCGGATTGCCGAAGGGCACGATGCGGGCGGCATCCCGGGTTTCGAACCAATGCTTCAGCGCCCAATGCACGGTGGGAAAGGCCAGGTCCGCCCAGGGGATTTCATCCCAGGCGAACAGCCGGGCTTCCAGGGATTCCGGTCCCACGCCGAATTGCCCGTCCACCAGGCTGGCGCGGTAGATCAGTTGGACCTGGCTGATGCGGGGGATGTTGTAGACCGCCAGCAGGGCATCGATCTCGATGCGGGCGCAGGCTTCCTCCATCGCCTCGCGGGCGGCACCGACCTCGCTGGTTTCGCGCTCCTCCATGAAACCGGCCGGCAGGGTCCAGAAGCCATGGCGCGGCTCGATGGCGCGGCGGCAAAGCAGCACCCTGCCCTGATGGTGTACCACGCTGCCCACCACGATTTTCGGGTTCACGTAATGGATCCAACCGCAATCGCCGCAAACCAGGCGCGGCTTGTCATCGCCCTCGGGCACGCTGTGGCTGAAGCCGTAATCGGCAGGTTTCTGTATCGCCATAAGTCTAATCCTAGTGCCGCACGGCATGGCTTGGCAAACCGCGCCGAGCGGGCGTAACGTGTACGGAACAACAAAAAAAATAACAGGGGGGCATCATGGGCGAAATACCAGCCACCAATAAAACCGTCGCAAGCCCGGCAATGAACGGCATGGCGGGAGATCCGCTCGCCGGTTTCACCCTGCTGGAACAGCCCGGCCATCTGCTGCGGCGCAGCCAGCAACGCAGTGCCGATATCTATGCCGAGGAAATCGGCACCGAAGGCCCTACCCAGCCGCAATTCGCGCTGCTGACGGCGATCTTCCAGCATCCCGGCGCATCGCAGGTGGACCTCGTGCGCCATACCGGCATCGACCGCTCCACCGTAGCGGAGATGGCGGCCCGCCTGGTGAAGCGCGGGTTGCTGCGGCGCGAACGTTCAGGCGATGATCGCCGCGCCAACACGCTGGCCATCTCGCCTACCGGAGAGTCCTGGCTGCGCGATTATCTGCCGGCAGCGCAACGCACCCAGCAAAGGCTGCTCGATCCGCTCACCGAGGCGGAACGCATGCAATTGATCGGCCTGCTGCGCCGGCTGGTGGAATCCAGCCTGCAATAGCCACAAAGCGGGCTATTGCTGCTGGGCCTGCTGTTGGGGCTGCTGTTGGGCCTGCTGCTGGGGCCGGAAGATGCAGAAGACCGAATGGTCGGATGGCACGGTGGGCTTGTAGCCCCGGCCATTCATGTGGCGCGACAGGATTTCCAGCGCCCGGTTGCGGTCGAAGAACAAATCCTGCGCAATGGTCCAACCCGCCAGATCAGCCGCCATGCGCGATAAACGCTCGGCGTAATCGGGTTTCATCGCCCGCTTATGCACCACGGCATGATAGAGCAGCGTGTAGAAATAATCGATCGGCTCGGGGCGATAGAAGCCGCCCGGCGCCATGATGCGGCGCGACAGCAGATCGAGTTCCCAGCGCGTGTCGTAATATTTGTCGCCGATATGGCGCAGATCGAAACGCACATCATGGCCGTTGAAATCGATGCTGTAATGCACCCGCCAGGGCTGGGGGAATACCGGCTTGCCGCCCAGCAGGCGCACGGCCGCATCGCGGTTGCTTACCAGCATGTCTACGTCGTTATGGCCCGGCACATAAATCTGATCCGGCAGGCCCTCGAAATTGCGCAACACCAGATATGGCAGCGCCTCGTTGAACAGGGCGAAGATTTCGTCCAGATGCTTCCAGCCATGGGCGCCCACCAGATCGGCCTGCGAGGGCGCGGCCTCTTCGGCCATCGCCGGCTGCTGCAACCAGGCATCGGCGCGCTGGCCGGTGAGCAGGTAAAGATCGCGGCGGCCTTCTTCGGCGGTAACGGTGGCATGCACCATGTTGCCGCCCAGCCTGGCGCGCATCGCCTCGCGCAGATCGAACATCGCGGCATTGACCAGGCGCAGGCCGGTGCTGGTCAGGCGGGCCTCATAGCGCGGGGCATCGTCGCGCAGCACGAAGGTGAGGCATTCGCCCAGGCCGGTTTCATGCGACTTGAGCTGCAAAGTGGCGATATCGCGGTCGTAGAAGCGGCTCAAATTGGCCATGAAACGATCCCCCGGCCAGAGCAGCCGTTGGCGCCGCAGCACCGGCAGGCGGATCAGGTCGAGGGCGTCGGCCGCTTGGGGCTTGGCCAAGCCATTGGCCCAGACGATCAGGAGATGCGCTTCCATCCCTGTTAAGTAGCTTTTCAGCCTTAACAAATCGGAAATGCCGGCGCGCATGGGCTGGTCTGCCAAAGCGAAAAAGGCCAGAATGGCGCCATGAGCAATACCCGTATCGCCCTGCTTGAAACCTGGCTGCCGCGCCCCTTCGCGCCGGCCCGCCTGCTGATTCTGGGCTGCGGCCCGATTGCCGATCCGACCTCGGATTGCCTGGCGCAATTGCTGGCACTGTCTGCCGCCGGCCATGATTGCACCATCCTGGACCCCGATTCAGACCTGATCGCCAGGGGCCGCGAGGCCGCCATGCTGGCCGGCAGCAAGGCGCATTTCGTGGATCATGCCATCGACCCTGAAATGATGGAGCGGATGGGCGGCTTCGATGTGGCGCTGCTGATCAACGATACCGATATCCCGCTTGCCGTGCTGGCTGCGGTGCAGGCTCGCTGCCCCACCCTGTTCCTGGCCGTGGGGCCGAAGCAAAACGCCCTAGCCAAGGCGCTGAAAAACAGCGGCCATCATGCCCGGGTGGATTGTCTTGGGCTGCTGCCCGGCCATCACGGCCCGCGCCTGCTGTTCCGTTCGGCCGCCAAGCCGCGCGCATCGGGCATGGAAATCCAGGCCCTGACCCCCGATGCCATGGCCGGGCTGCGCGATATGCTGGCCAAGACCAAACCGTTTTACGCCAAGGAAAACGATCATTTCATCTGCCGCGTGTTGCCAGTGACGCTGGAAGGCGAACCCGGCGGGCCGCCGCAACGTGCCGCGGTGAAATACGTGCAGGCGAAAAGCCGCATGGCGCGGTTGCTGCTGTATCGTGAGCATGAATTTCTCTGCGCGCTGAATTCGCCGCTCTTTCCCCAGCCTTTGGGCGTGGGGCTGGATGAACAGGGCTATATCCTGGCGCTGCCATGGCTGGATGGCCCCAATCTGCAGCAGGCCCTGGCAAGCAAGGCCTTGCCCAACCGCAAGGGCCTGCGCGAGCAGCTATTGCAGGCGCAGGCCGCGTTGCGCGAAGCCGGCATCCGCCACCGCGATCTGCGCTCCACCAATGTGATGATCACGCCGCAAGGGCCGCGCATCCTGGATTTCGGCTGGGCCTGCTGGGCCGACGAGATCGGCTGCCCCGCCCCGCCGCAACTGGCCGCGCCCGATGATGACGCAGCCTTCGCCGCCCTGCTGGCTTCTATCGGCGAATAACCTCTGCCCAGGCTTGCGCTATGGCCTGGATGGAATAATGCCGCGCCACATAATCCTGCCCGGCCTTGGTATGCGCCAGGCAGGCGGCCGGATCGGCCAGAGCCGCGCGGATGGCGCCGCCGAGATCTTCCGAGATGCTGCAATAGGCGGCGAGTTCGCGGTAGCTGTCGATCGGATGGGCAAAGACCGGGCGGCCGGCATACAACGCCTGCAAGGCGCGGTTGTTGCTTTTGCCCACGGCTGAATCCGTGCGGTAATCCAACGGCAGCACCACGGCATCGCAGTTTTGCAGGGCATGTGCCAGCGCCGGCACCGACCAGGCCTGGAACCAGATGATCGCCGGCTTGGCCGCCGCCCCCAGCGCCAAAACCGGCGCCTCCGCCTCCGGCCCCGCCATCACGGTGAAGCGCACTGGGCGAGCGGGCGCCAATTCCGTAGCCAGAGCGGGCAGTTCGTCGCGGCAGAAGGCCGAGACCGGCGCTGCATGCATGCCATAAAAGCCGAACCAGAGCAGGCGCAGCGGCCGACCGATATCGGGGGCGAAAGCCGCCGCGCCCAGCGGCACCTCGATGGGATCGGCCACGATGGCGGTGTTTCGCAATTCAGGCAGATAGCTGCGCAACCGGCCGCCCAACGCCGCCGTGGGCGTTACCACCGCATCGGCCATACGCAGCAAGGCGGGATAGAAACGCCGACAGGCATCGGCCACCCCGGCGCCATGCAGGCTGGCGATATAAGCGCAATAGGGTTCGCCCAGCTTGAGATCGCAAACATCCACCACCAGCGTCTTGCCGGCGGCCTTCACGCCCTGGATGAATTTCAGCAAACCGCCAAGCGGCGCCCCTTCGGCGAAGATGCTTTCCTTGGGCTGCGCCAGCACCACGACATCGGCATCCAATGCGAAACCGGGCGCCGCTATCTGCTCGGTGCTGAGCAAGTCGGCCTGGATGCCCATGCGGCGCAATTCGGCCACCGGCATGGCCGCGCGATAGCGCACGCTAGCCAGCTTGATCTCGCCCCCGGCCAATTCGGTCGCCGGAGCATGCACCACGAAAAGCACCTTCATGCCGGCCAGGATATCAGGATGGATCGCAGCGTTCCAGATTGTCGGCCAATCTGGCCTGCAGGGCCGCGATATCGATCTGGTTGACCGCGCCGGCATCGCCACGCCCCCGCTCCATGGCAAGATCGAACGCATGGGCGGCAGCACTGCCCATGGCGAAGCACGGCCCCATCACCCGCACCGAGGAAAGCGCTGCCGCATCGCCATCCACGCAGCGCCCGGCGGCCAACAGGTTTTCCGCTTCCGCCGGCAGCATGGCGCCGAATGGCAGGTAATGCATATGGTCGTCGCCGAACACTTCCCAATGGGCATCGTCCACCCGGTCGTGCAGCTCGATCGGCCAGGAACAGCGCAGGATGGCATCCCGATGGCGATGGCCTTGGCGCACCTGCTGCACGGTCAGGCTTTCTCGCCCGACGATCCATCGGGTCTGGCGAATACCCAGCAGGCCGTAATGCCGCACCCGGGCGCGGCCGAACACCGCCGAGTATTCGCCTTTCAGGAAATCCAGCACGCGATCGGCCTGCTGCCGGCCCGCAATCTGCGCGCGGGCCTGGCCCTCTGCATCAAGCGGGGTTTCCACATGGGTCATGTTCACCAAAGCCTGGCCGCCGAAAGCGCCCTCGCCGGAAATGGCGAAAACGAAACCGTCGCGCCGCACCAGGCCATAGCGCGGCCCGACTTCGGCCAGCCGCGCCTGCACCTGCCAGCGATCCAGCGCCAGGGCTGCCGCTTCGTCGATGCCTTCGATGCTGAACATCAGGCTGCCCATGATCGGGCTATCGGGTTCACGGCAGGCGAAGCCGGAGGCATGGCTGAGCGCCGCATCGCCCGAGGCATCGATATAGCCTTTGGCCTGCACACTGATCGCGCCGAAACGGGTGGCGATATCCAGGCCGGCAATGCGGTTGCCCTGGCGCCGCACGCCCAGCAATGTGCTGCCCAGCAACGGTTTTATAGTGTCGGCGGCCAGCACCGCATCCTCTATCCAGCGTGCCAGCGCCTGTTCGCGATACATCAGGATCAGCGTGTTGCGGCCATGGCGCGGCTGGGTGGCGCCGGCCTTGCGCAGATCATCCAACATGCGGCTGGCCGCGCCGTAAACCACGCGACAGGGCTGCGGCCCATTGCCGTAGAAGCCGCAGAACGTACCGATCAACGAGCCGGTGGATTGCCCGCCAAGCTGCTGCGCGCCGTCGATCAACACCACTTTGCGGCCCAAAGCCGCCGCCTCTAGCGCTGCGGCCACACCGGCAATGCCGGCGCCCAGGATGGCAAGATCGGCCTCGATCAGCGTGGCGGCAGGCGCCGCACCCGCCGTAACGATATGCGTGCCCGGAAAAACCCGCTTGCTCATCGCCAGCGCAGCAGGGTTTTTTCGGCCAGGCTCAGCAGGAAGCTGATGGCGAGGCCGAGGATGGATAGCAGCACAACGCCGGCCACCAATTGATCGGTTTGCATCAGGTTGCCGGCGCCGAGGATGAAGGCGCCGATGCCCACTTGCGTGCCGATCATCTCGGCCGATACCAACAGGATCAACGCAATCGACGATGAAATACGGAAGCCGGCGAGAATGCCCGGCAGCGCACCGGGCCACACCACCTTGCGCAGGATATCGGGCATGCCCAAGCCGAAGCTTTGCGCCATGCGGATCAGGTTGCGCGGCACGGCATCCACCGCCGAGAAGGTGGAAACCACGGTGGGGAAGAATACGCCCAGCGCGATGGTGGCAACCTTGGATGGCTCGCCGATGCCGAACCACAGGATCAGCAGCGGCAGCAGGGCGATTTTCGGAATCGGAAACAGCGCCGCCACCACCGGCAGGCCGGCGGCACGCGCCATGCTGAACACGCCCATGGCAAAGCCCGCCACCAAGCCGCAACTGGTACCTAACGCCCAGCCGACCAGCACACGATACAGCGAGGCGCCGATATGGTTGCCCAGCTTGCCGGAATTCACCAGATCGCGCAGCGCCGCAATCACTTCATGGGGCGCGGGCATGAACAGCGCGGGCAGCAGGCCGCTCAGCGAGGCGGCTTCCCAGCCGGCGATGATGATCACGAAAGCGATCCACGGCGCCCAGCGGCGATTACCCAGCACGAAGCCGCCGCCGCGAAACGCAATCCTGGTGCGCGGCTCAGCCATGCTGCGCCTCCCCCAGCATTTCACGGTCTGCCACCTGCGCCTCGATCTTGATGGATTGCCACAGATCCTCCTGCAGCGCGGCCAGAGCGGCGGCATGCTGCGGCTTGCCGCGTTCCAGCACCGGGATCGGGATGCCGATGATGGTTTTCACCTTGCCCGGGCGGCGCGACAGCACCATCACACGATCCGCCAGCCGCACGGCTTCCGCCAGATTATGCGTAACATAAAGCGTGGTGGTGCGTTCGCGCCCCCAGATGGCCAGCAGGTCTTCCATCAGCAATTCGCGGGTTTGCGCATCCAGCGCCGACAATGGCTCGTCCATCAACAGCACGGCCGGCCGCACGGCGATGGCGCGCGCAATGCCCACGCGCTGGCGCATGCCGCCGGAAAGCTGCTTGGGCAAAGCCTTGGCGAAATCCGACAGGCCGCACAAGGCCAGCACATCCTGGATGCGCGCATCGCGCTCGACGCGGCTTAAATCATGGTGTTCCAGCGCCAGCGCCACATTGCCGGCCACATCGCGCCAGGGCAGCAGGGCGAAATCCTGAAACACGAAAGTGAGCGGATTGAGACAGCCGGGCGGCGGCGCGCCCAGGGTTTCGATACTGCCCTGCTGCAACGGCAGCAAACCGCCCACCAGATTCAGCAGCGTGGATTTTCCGCAGCCGGACGGGCCGATGATGGCGACGGTTTCGCCCTGCGCCACATCCAGCGAGATATCTTCAAGAACCGGCAGGTCGGCATAATGATGGCCGACCTGCCGCAACAGCAATCGCATGGTGATCCTTACTTGGGCAGATCGAGATGCCCCTTGACGAAGCTGAGATCGAGGAAGCTTTTGGCATCCACGCTCTTGTCCACCAGGCCCTGCGCCTGGTTCCAGGCCACCTGGTCGTAGATGTTCTTCACCAGCAGGCGACCCTGCGGATCCATGTAATTGGCGGAAACCTTCACCACTTCGAAGCTGGGCTTCGGCTCCACCCATTTTTCCAGGATCGGGAATGCGGCCTCGGCCTTGGCGCCGAATACTCGGTTGCCACTGGCATCCTTGGCCAGGAAAGCCTCGGCGTAATCCGCCAGGCCCTTCTGGTAGGCGCGCACGAAACGCTCCACCATCGGGCGGTTCTGCTGCACATGCTTGGAGGAGGTGAACAGCGCACCAAGTTGCCACAGCGTATGTTCATGCACCCAGCCGATGATCTTGCCCGAACCATCGGCCTGCAATTTAAGTGCATTATTGGCCGGCAGGATGGTGGCATCCACCTGGCCGCCGGCCAAAGCCGCCATCATGTTGGGGATCGACTGCACCGGCTTCATCTGCACGCTATCCAGCTTGAAGCCGTATTTATCGGCCAGCATGCCGAGATTGTAGTGGAAGCTGGAACCGATGGTGGTGATCGCCACGCTCTTGCCGGCGAAATCCTTCGGGCTGCGGAAGCCGGCATCATAGGCCTTGTTGCCCGCCACATAGGCCACGAAATTATAGCCCGGCTCTTCGCGGCTCTGGGCCGCGATCACCTTCAATGCGCCTTTGCCGGCCAGATTGAAAAAGCCGCCGGTGAAAGCCGTGATGCCGAAATCGGCATCATTGCCGGCCACCGCTACGGCAATCGCCTGGGCGGCATTGAAAATCTTGATATCGAGATCGAGGCCCTCGGCATCGAAATAACCGCGTTCCTTGGCGATAAAGACCGGCGCCGAGGACACGAAGGCCAGCGAGGCGATGGAAACCTTCTGTTTGGCCTGAGCCTGTACGGAGGCGGGCAGAACCAGGCCGGCAAACAGGGCGGCAGCAGCGGACACGGAAAGCAGCAAGCGACGCGAAACCATGGCGTTTCCCCTTCTCAATCAGTTTTTTGCAAAATCGGCGTGACGGGATTTTCTGGGTCGCCAAGCTAAGACCAAAGGCTGGCAAATGGAAGCCGCCGCGTCACATAACTGCAACCTGGGTCATGGAAAATTCACGGGACAAGCGCCCGGCCCTGACTCATTCTCCGCGCATCTCTCCCCGGGCCTTCGAATCGCCCGTAAACAGCGCAGGAATCCGGCCCATGAACATGGCCCTCCGCCCCGCGAAATACCGCGCCATATGGATTTCCGATATCCATCTGGGCACGCGCGGCTGCAAGGCCGATCTGCTGCTGGAATTCCTGCGCCATACGGAATCAGACATTCTGTATCTGGTGGGCGACATCGTGGATGGCTGGCGGCTGAAGCGCTCGTGGTATTGGAACCAGAGCCATAACGACGTGGTGCAGAAATTGCTGCGCAAGGCGCGCAAGGGCACCCAGGTGATCTATGTGCCGGGTAACCACGACGAGGCGTTGCGCGATTTCACCGAACTGCATTTCGGCGGCGTGGAAGTGAAGATGGAGGCGATCCACCGCACCATGGATGGCCGCCGCCTGCTGGTGACCCATGGCGATCATTTCGACGGTATCGTCACCTATGCCAAATGGCTGGCCCTGCTGGGCGACATGGCCTATGGCATGGCGCTGGCGCTGAACACCTGGTTCAACCATGCCCGCCGCCGCCTCGGCCTGCCCTATTGGTCGCTGTCGGCCTACCTGAAACACAAGGTGAAGAACGCCGTCGAATTCATCTCGGATTACGAACGCGCGATTGCCGAGGAAGCCCGCCGCCGCCATGTGGATGGCGTGGTCTGCGGCCATATCCACCATGCGGAAATCCGCGATATCGACGGCATACTCTACTGCAACGATGGTGATTGGGTGGAATCCTGTACCGCTCTGGTTGAGCATGCCGATGGCCGGCTGGAAATCCTGCATTGGCCGGCATTGCGGGAAACTTTAGGCGATATCAATGCCTTAAGCTTGGAGCCGGAAAAAACCGGGCCGCTTGCCGTTGCCGATTGAAGTTTGCCAAGTTAACCCGCATGGGGTATGTGATGCCTGTAGCGGGCCCGGGTTAACGGGCCTGGTCTTATAGGTTACGGGCTGGAATGTTTGACAAAATACTCGGCGCCATAGGTCTTGGCGGCAACAAGTCTGGGCAGGAAGCGAAATTCAGCGCCACCGCTTCGGGGCTCAAGGTCTGGGAAGAAAAAGTCGGCGACGGCGAAAAGGCCGTGCCGGACAAGACCGTTGTCGTGCATTACACCGGCTGGCTCTATGTGGACGGCAAGGCCGGCCGCATGTTCGATTCCTCGCGCGCCCGCAAGGAGCCTTTCGCTTTCGTGCTGGGCAGCGGCAAGGTGATCAAGGGCTGGGACGAAGGCGTGCGCTACATGAAGGTGGGCGGCAAACGCTGGATCATCGTGCCGCCTTATCTGGGCTATTCCACCCAGGGCATGGGCCGCATCATTCCGCCCAGTTCCACCTTGATGTTCGAAATCGAGCTGATGGCGGTGCGCTGAGGCGCCGCCGCATTATCCAACCCAACCGGAGCCGACCCATGCGCGCGTCCCGCCGCTTGTTTCTTGTTGCTTCCCTTCTCGCAGGATTGTTCCCCGCCATGACCGATGAGTCCGCCGCCCAGAATGCCGAACAGCGCACCGCCTCCGGCCTGCGCTTCATCGAAATCCGCCAGGGCACCGGCGCCCAGCCTTTGCGCGGCCAGACCGCCGTGGTGCATTACACCGGCTGGCTGTTCGAGAACGGCCAGCGCGGCCGCAAGTTCGATTCCTCGAAGGATCGCAACGAGCCGTTCGAATTTCCGCTCGGCATGGGCCGCGTGATCAAGGGCTGGGACGAAGGCGTGGCCAGCATGAAGGTGGGCGGCAGCCGCACCCTGATCGTGCCGCCGGACCTGGGCTATGGCGCGCGCGGCGCCGGCGGCGTGATTCCGCCGAACGCCACCCTGCTGTTCGAAGTGGAATTGCTGGGCGTCAAGTAAGGCCGCTCCGCCGGGCCTGCCGCAAGCGGGTCGCGGCGAGATCGATCACGACGGCGATCACGAATGAAAGCCCGGTAAGCGGATAGAGCAGCCCGACCACGGCAATCGCGCCGACCACATAGGCTTCGGCGCGGCCGCCGCGCGGCGGGATGCCTAGCCCGCCTTTCGGGCGGCGTTTCCACCACATCGTGACCGACGACACCGCCAGCACCAGGATGGCGATGCAGCCCGCGAGCATGACCAGGCGGTTCGCCTCGCCATATTGCAGGCCCTGGTGTACGGCGATGCCCCATTCGATCACCTTGGCAGCGGGGCCATAATCGGCAAAGCGGGTTTCCGAGAGCAGCTTACCCGAATATTGATCGAGATAGACCAGCCGGATGCCCTCCACCCGATCCGGCGTATGGGTTGCGGCATAAGCGCCCTTCTCGCTCTCCGGCGGCTGCAGGCCATAGGGCTTCGGTACTCCCAACGCCTCGAAACGCGCGGCAGCCGCATCGATGCCGATCTCATGCCCCCTGGCATTATGGGAATGCGGCGCGGGAAGCTTCTCCAACCCCCAGGGCCGCGGCGCGGCATGGCTGTGATCGGATGATGCGCCCGCAGGCAGTGTCAGTAGAAAGCGCGGCGTCACACCCGACGGCGGCGACGGCGCGCCCAATCCGGATACCGCCACCCATTGCTGCACCTTCGCACCCCAAAACGTCGACCAGGGCATGCCGGTCACCGCCAGGAAAACGATCACACCACCGGCCAGGATGCCCGCCACGGCATGCAGATCGCGCCAGAACAGCCGCTGGCCTGGCTTGCCGCGAATACTCAGCACGCCGCCCGGCGCGCCCCTAGGCCACCAGAGATAGATGCCCGTGAAAACCATGATGATGGCCCAGCCGGCGGCGATTTCGACCAACGCATTGGCCCAGGCCCCGATCAACGACAGGCTATGCAGGTTGCGTATGGTCTGCATCGTGCCGCCCGCCACGGTGGAGCCGAGCAGTTTCGCATCATATGGATCGATATAGGCGTTTCTCACCGTGCCGTCTGGTACGCGCACCAGCGCCTCGGCCGATCGGTCGCGGCGCGCCGGTAGGGTGATCTGCACCACCCGGCCCTGCAAGCCCGCCTCGGCAGCGGCAACCAGCGCGCTGGCCGGAGCCGGAGCCGCATCGCGCGGCTGCACCACGATCATGTCGCGGTAGAGCAGCAGATGAATCTCCGGCTTGAACAGATACAGCCCGCCGGTCACCGCCAGTACGACAAGGATCGGCATGGTGAGAAAGCCGGCGTAGAAATGCCAGCGCCAAACCGCGCGATAGAACTGTCCGATCATTCTTTATCATCCTTCAGCGCAAGGGATACGGCGGGCAGCGCGGCGCCTTTCGGAGCAGGGACCGCAACCGGCCCCCGCTCCGCAAAGCCATCACGCGGCAAAGCCATCGCAGGCCAGGCCAAACGGCTTGCCGCACTTACCAGGTGAGGCGCAGGCCGGCATACACAGCCCTGCCATAGCCCGGATTGAATAATGCCTCGGTAGCCGGCGCGGTTTCGGCGATCACGGCGCTGGAGATATAGCGCTTGTCGAGCAGGTTGCGCCCTTCCAGATAGCCGGACCAACGTGAGCCGGCATCGAAGCCGAGGCGGAAATTCAGCAGCGCATAAGGATCGACCGCGAGGCTGTTGGCATTGTCGGCGTAGAAGGATTGCATCATCCAATCCACGCTAGGCCCGGCATAGAAGCCGCTCGGATGCTTGTAGAGCAGCTCGGTACGCAGGAAATGCTTCGGCACGCCAGGCATGCTGTTGCCGTTATACGTCGCACCGTCGAAGTAGAAATCGTTATAGGTATAGGCGGCGTTCAGCCACAGGCGATCGTCCGGCGCGAACAATGTTTTCAGGAAAGCAGTGCCGAAGCCGGCCTCCACACCCTGATGCACGGTTCGATCCACATTCCGCACCGAACAAAGCGCGAAAGGCGAAGTACGCACGCATTGCAGCTCGTTCTTCAGTTCCGAGCGATAGGCCGACAGATCCCAATTGAAATCGGCACGGCGGCCGCGTGTGCCGATTTCATAGGTGGTTGCGGTCTGCGCCTCGAGGTTGGAATTGGCCGGCGCGGCAAAGGTGTTGGCATCGAAAGTTGGTATCTCGGCGCTGCGTGAAACATTACCGAAAACCTGCCAATCCTTGTCTACCTCCCAGAGCAGGCCGACCTTGGGACTCCAGATATTATAGGTACGGCTGCCGGATTGATCGCCATCGCCCAGGAAGCGGTCGGTGCGTTCGCGCATGGCATGCAGCACCTGCGTGCCAGCGACGAGTGCGACATCCGGCAGGAAATAGAAGGCATCCTCGGCATAAGCGGTGTAGATTTGCGATTTATCCAATGTCGAGAATTGCAGCGCACCCTTCGTGGCGTTGCCGGCATTGGTATATTCGCGGTAATCCAACTCGCCATACAGAAGATTGAGGCCGATATTGAAGCGGTTGCGATAGCCGCCGATGCTGCGGTCGTCCACGGCATTCACGAAGCCGCCATAATCATCCACATCGAAATCGAGATAGCGGAAGATCGGATGATCGACATGCCGGTTGTGGCTGAAGATGCCGAAATCGATGGTGGTTTCGTCGAAGCGCACCGTGGTCTTGTTGGCAAGGCGCACGGAATCGATATTGCGTTGCTGATCCTGCGTCACGAAATTGGCATTCGCCATGCGCGGCGTATTCAGCGACTGGCTCTTGGTCAATTCGCCAGGCAGGCGCTGGCGCCAGGAATTCGCACTGATATAAAAGCGCGTTTCCATGTCCGGCGAAAATTGATAGCCGAAATTCGCGTTGCCGCGTTCGATATGGCCTTCGCTGTGATCGCGGTAGCCATCCTCGCGCTGCTCTGAAAGATTGATGAAATAATCGAAAGCGCCCTCGGCGCCTCCGGTGCTGGCTTGCGCCCGCATGAAGCCGAAGCTGCCGCCGTCTATGCGAGCATCGAGGGCCGAGGCATCGCGACCGGTGGGC
>NZ_JAHBYG010000019.1 GCF_019636075.1 Ferrovibrio sp. | reverse complement strand
CCTGCACATCCGCATGGCGGAGATTGCGGCTGTTCCAATAGGCATCGGAGGCCTGGGCGTCGTCCAGCTCCGGCTGCGTCCATTGATCGGGCGATTTCTCCAACAGCCAGTTCAGGCTGACTTCGCGGCCCAATGGGAGGGCGGCCAGTTCAGCGGCATAGTTGCGGCCATTGTTGCCGCCGCCAGTGTCGATAGTGCCTGTGTCGATGCCGCCAGTGTCGATGCCGGTGTCAGCATTGGCGGCGGCGAATTGCTGCTGCTGTGAAGCATCGCCGGCATCGCTGCGTTGATCCGGCCCGGCTTCGCGCCCGGCATTCTTCGCAGCATCCGGTACGGGCTGCTTTTGTTCCAAATCAAATGCGCTGTGAAAACCCTCGTATTCCATGCTGCCGACGGTATCGAGATCGCGCGCAGTCTGCGCCTTAAGCCGTTCAAAGGTACTGCCATACTTTTCTTTCTCGCTACCCAGATCGTAATTACGGATTTCATCCGTTTTCCACTTGGGTTCAAAAGATTGGCCGGTTTTATTGATCCAGCTAGCTCTGCCTTCTTGACCATCTCCATCTGTTTTCGCTGATTCAGCAATTTTCTCGCGTGCCATGCGCACTACGTCTTCCCAGGTTTGAGCTTTTGTACCGATTTCAGCGCCAATGGCATTGTTATGTCGGTCCATTTCGGTGAGCGCTTTTTCATGTTTTGCATTGGGACCAAAATAGCTATCGCCGAGATTGCGTAACTCGTGTGCTTCCGACATTGCGCGCCCAGCGGCGGGGCCAAAACGCCTCGTTAACTCAGCAGAGATAATCATGTGCCGATATGCATCTGCTGGGCCGCCATTGAGATTGCGGGCATGCTGTTGGCGCGCGGTTCTTTCATCCGCCGGATTTTTATTCATGGGATTTTCCAGCACGTGGCTTTCCGCAAATGCTGCTCTTTTTGCTGATTCTACGTTTACTAATGGAGAGACAGAATCTTCCACATAGGCAGCGGGATTTCTGAGCAGCTTCTTATAATCGAACTTATCCATCTTTTTCTCCTGGCTACAGTTTGCGTTTCAAGTCGCGTGCATTATTGGGTTTCGAAAAAATAGTGGATATTGTGTGGGCTCGCCTTGTTGGTGCCGCCGAACGTCACCAATCCGTACAGAGGGTGCTTGAGTTTTTTGTCTTCGCAAGCAAGCTGTCGCATATGCCGCGCGATATAGTCACGCGAAGCGGCATCCGACGCCTCGGCATTTGCCAGAACGGCGCAAGGCCTTAACAGGGCTTCCCAGATTTTACCTCTCGCAACCGGATCGGTCAGATATATGTCGGATGCAGGTAGGTGAATGCAGTCGTCCGGCCAATTTTTTTTTGAGAACATACCGCAATCGGAATCGTATTGCTCGTTGAGTGGAAGCAAAAGGCAAACGCTTTTTTTCTGAATTACACCATCACAAATGACATGCTGATCGCGCTCTTCAAATGCCAGCGTAATTTCTTCTTCTTCGCCTCGAATTAGAAGAAACCCTGCGGATAAATGAACGGCCAGCGCCAATGATTCGGAGATTTGATATTTGGAGGGGCCGTTTCTCTGCATGAGAAAGACCGTATAACCTGAGAAAACAATTCCCACGGCCAACCAACCCAACATTCCCACTACCGCATATTTGGCGCCTCGGTGAAAGAGGCCTTTTGTTTTTCGCGTTGTGGAGGTTGAAGAAGTGAGTCGCATAAAATTACCTTTTTGTTATGAAGCTTGATCATTCTCCAGTCGGGATCATCATGATGATCTTGCGCTTGGGAGAATTGGGTTCTGCATTCACATCTACAAATTCCAGCTGAGTCCAAAAAAGAGTAGTGTGCTTACTGCCGGCGCAGCCGGCGCCACGCCATGCAATTTTCAGATCTTTTTCATTGGGCTCGCTGGTATTCGTGGCGCTATCAATTGTTTCCGGCGACGGTAAATAGCGGCATGGATTCTTGATCGCGGATACCAGCCGTTCAAAGCTTTCCCGATGTTCCAAAACATGCATGTGATATCTTCGATACCCACAGCCAGATATCCAGGCCACGCCGAATCTGCAGCGCTCTCGAAAGATCGGATCAGGATTGTTTGTGTCGCCCAAACAAGCGTCGAGCCGGAAATACATGGGGCCATTGCTGCTATACTGTGGGTCGCTAAGGCAGACCGGCGGCAATGGATAAGCTGGCGCTGTTGACCACGCTGCAACATCGCGATCCGTTTGCACACGAAAACCGAATGCATATTCAATCGCATATGACACGGCTAATTCGGTATCGCCAATGAACAATGCCTTGTATCCAGCACGACTTACGCCAGACGTCGCCTCCACCGCTACCCAGCCAGTCACGGCGATGATCGCCAGCCGCAGCAGGCGGCCGGCGCGGTGGCGGCCTAGGGCTTGCCACAAACGGCGCAAATAGCCTGGGGGCCTAACGGGAGGCTTAACAGGGGATTGGTTTGTTGGGTCAATCGGCATGAATTAAGGCCCTGTTGCGAAACTTTATATTATGCGCGCATAGAACTGCGTCATTGCTCGTAATAAGATGTGATCAATTAGAGAACATGTCAAGGTAAAAATGCAATTGCCAGGATAGTTCGCCTTTGATGGCACACCGGAAGATTGTTTCCGAATGGCTGCGCAAGAAGCGGATATTGGCGGCGGCTGCGCGGCGGCGGGTCTGGCCCTAGTCTGGCGGCATGATGAAATCCGCCGCCGATATGGATCTTGCCAACTTAGACGGCAGGAGGCTGCCAGGGACGCAGCAGCCCGGGACGCAGCAGCCCGGGACGCAGCAGCCCGGGACGCAGCAGCCAGGGACGCAGCTTGATGAGGCGGGCCTGCCCGGGGCGCAGCTGGATTGGCCGGCGCTGCATGCCGCGCTGCGCGAACAAGGCCATGCATCGACGCCGCCGCTGCTTGCGCCGGAAGCCTGTGCCGCGCTGGCCGGGCTGTTCGAGGGCGGCGCGGCATTCCGCAGCGAGATCGACATGGCGCGCCATGGCTTCGGGCGCGGACGCTACAAGTATTTCGACTATCCGCTGCCGCCGCTGGTGCAGGCCCTGCGCGCGGGATTCTATCGCGGCCTGGCGCCGTTGGCCCGGCTATGGACCGGGGCGGCCTATCCGTCCGAACTAGAGGATTATCTCGCGCAATGCCATGCCGCCGGGCAGACCCGGCCGACGCCTTTGCTGCTGCGCTACGAAGCCGGCGATTACAATAGACTGCATCGCGATCTCTACGGCGCCATGGCGTTTCCGCTGCAGGCGGTATTGCTGCTCGATCATCCCGGTGTGGATTTCGAGGGTGGCGAATTCGTGCTGGTGGAAAATCGCCCGCGGATGCAGAGCAAAGCCAGCGTTATTGCATTGCAGCAAGGCCAGGCGCTGATTTTCGCGGTGGATCGCCGGCCGCTTTCGCTCAGCGAAGGGCGGGCCGGAAGTTTCGCGGCGCTGCGCCATGGCGTGAGCAAGCTGCATCGCGGCCATCGCCGCACATTGGGCCTGATATTCCACGACGCTGCGTGACATGTGTCACGCTTCACCACAATATCGCCTTGATCTTGTCATGCCACCGCCCTCTATCATCGGCATAAGCTTTCGCAACGATGAGGCGGAACCAGAGCAAAGACAGGAGGCCGATATGGCAGAGGATAGCGACTACGATTGGCTGGCAGAGCCCAGCATGGCAACCATGTTGCACGATCCCATCACCCGCGCCCTGATGCGCAGCGACAGTGTGGCCGAAGCCGACCTGCTGGCCCTGCTGGCCGCCCAGCGCCAGATGCTGGCCGACCAGGGCCGGCTGGTCGAGTGAGCAGGCCCCAGTGAGCGAACGGTGTGAGCGAACGGTGTGAGCAAGCCCCAGTGAGCGAACGGTGTAAACAGACGGTGTCGAACCCACAGATGCGCCCCATAGGCTGTTTTAAATCAGGCTGTTTTAAATCGGGTTTTGAAATGCATGCCGGGCTGGCTTGCCCCGCCGCCGGCAAACCTTGGTCGCGTCGTGCGCCGGGCCGGATGATCGATTTTATATAAGAGCATTTCATGAATATTTAGCTTCGGGCGCGGGTAGGTCCTGTTGGCCGGTCAAAATGCATTCATTTACGAATTGCATATGCATGCATTTCTGGCTAGCGTGAAAGACACGGCCCATCCGAGGCCGAATCATAAATAACTGCCGGGAAGACCAACCATGAAACGCGCCATTCTTGCCGCCTGCCTGCTTGCCGCGGGCACCAGCCTGGGATCGATTCCTTTCGCCGCCCGCGCCGCCGACAGCACCACCATCGCCGTGCCGGCCAATGCGCTGCTGTTCGCGCCGCTTTATGTGGCTGCCGATCTGGGCTTGTGGAGCGCCAAGGGCCTGGATGTGAAACTGCCGCTGATCGCCGGCCCCGGCGCCACCAATGCGGTGATCGCCGGCGGCGCCGATTTCGCGTCCACCGGCGGCGGCTCGGTGCTGCGTGCGGCGGCGCAAGGCCAGAACCTGCTGGCGATTGCCAACACCATCGACAAGCTGATGCTGGAAATGGTGGTAAGCCCGGCGGCGATGGAGAAATTCAAGCTGCAACCCAATGCCGATGTTGCCACGCGGGTGAAATCGCTGAAGGGCATGACCATCGGCGTGGATACCGTGAACGGCCTGCCGCATGGCTATCTGCGCTATCTCAGCCGCAAGGCCGGCCTGAATGCGGAAACCGATGTGGTGATCACGCCGATGCAGCCGCCCAGCATGATGGCGGCGCTGAAAACCGGCAGCGTGGATGGCTTCATCTTCGGCGACCCCTTCACCAGCCTGGCGATCAAGGATGGCGCCACGCTGTATATCAAGCAGCCGCAAGCGGATGCGCCGGAGCTGAATCCCTTCGGCTATAACCTGATCGTGGCGCGCCCGGCCTATTGCAAGGAAAAGCCCACCATCTGCAGCCGCATCGTGACCGGGCTGAAAGAGGCCGTGGTGAAGATGAAGCGCGAGCCGGCGGCGGCGAAAGATGCGCTGAAGAAACGCTTCGCGCAGATTCCGCCGGATATCTTCGAAGCCTCCTATCAGCAGGTGGTGGAGAATTCCTCCGACAGCCTGGTGGTCACCGCCCAGGCGATGCAGAACACGCTCAGCTATGCGCAGACCGCCGGCCTGCTCGGGCCGAACGACAAGATCGCCGATTTGGCTGTGCTGTTCACCCAGGATTACACCAAGTGATCATGACTGGCGGCGGGCGCAAACCCGCCGCCGGATTTTTGCCCGGATGACGCCATGACCCAACTCACCCCCGATCTAACCAGCAATCTCACTCCCGATCTCACGGGCGACCTGCAAGCCCCGCGCATCAGCGAGATCGTGTTGCGCAGTTCCAACTACGATGCCATGAAGCTGTGGTATCAGGCGGTGCTGGGCGTGCAGCCATTCTACGAATATGTGCCGGTCGATTGGGCCGAACGCGCCAAGCAGCCGCAAGGCCGGTTCGATACCGATATCCGGCTCTGCTTCATGCGGGTGCATAACCAGTTTCCCTACAGCCAGGTGATCGCGCTGTTCGATGTGCCTGGCCTGCAGCCGGAGCAAAAGGCCAGCGGGCTGCATCACATGCAATTGCGCCACGATAGTTTCGCCACCCTGATGCAGCGCTACGGCCGGCTGCGCGATGCCGGCGTTGCGCCCTACAAAAGCTTCAACCACGGCCCCGCCACGGCGTTCTATTACGAAGACCCCGATGGCAATCTGGTGGAATTGTCGGCGGCGAATTTCGAAACCGAGGCGGCGTTCCTCGGCTTCTTCCAAACCCCCGCCTTCAAGAAGAATCCCGCCGGCATTCCCATCGATGGCGATGATTTCCGGCGCCGTTTCCAGGCCGGCGAAAATCTAAGCGACATCACCCGCATTCCGGATTGATTGCATGCCCGAACAGATCGAGGATTACAGCGTAGCGGTCGCCATTGTCGGCGCCGGGCCGGTGGGCCTGGCGCTTGCCATCGATCTGGGCTATCGCGGAATTCCCTTCATCCAGATCGACCGTGCCGAAAGCGCGCTGGATTTCCCCACCAGCGAAGCCATCTTCGTGCGCACCATGGAGCATTTCCGCCGTTGGGGCATGGCCGATGCGATCCGCTTCGCCGGCTTTCCGCCCGATCTGAAGCGCAATGTGTATTTCATGACGCGCATCCTGGGCCACGAATTGCTGCGCATGGACCGGCCCAGCAACCGCGAACAGCAGGAACTGATGCGCGCGATCAGCCCGGAAGGCGCGCTCTGGTGCCCGAAGAAATTGTTCGAGCCGCTGATGCGGGCGCGCGTGCAATCCGCGCCGCAAGGCGCGCTCTGGACCGGCTGGGAGATGACCGGCTTCAGCCAGGATGCCGATGGCGTAAGCCTGGATTTGCAGCAGGTGAAAACCGGCGCGAAACGCCGCTTGCGCTGCCAGTATCTCGCCGCCTGCGATGGCGCTTCCAGCGGCATCCGCAAATCCCTGGGCATCGAGATGCAAGGTACTTTTGCGGAAGGCCATAATTTCGGCATCTATTTCCGCTCGGCGCAATTGCGCGAGATCATGCGCGACCGCCCCGGCGTGATGGTGGACATCATGAACCCGGAAGCGTTTGCCAATCTTTCCACGGTGGATGGCAACGATCTGTGGCGCCTGATCCGCATGATGGGGCCTGCCGATGCCAGCCGCCTCACGCCGCAGGATTGCCTGCGTTCGGCGCTGGGCCAGATGCCCGATGGCAGCGATGTGCAGGTCGAGATTCTCGATGCGCGGCCCTGGGCCGGGCATACCGTGGTGGCCGATGAATTCCGCGCCGGCCGGGTCTTCCTGGTGGGCGACGCGGCGCATCTGCTCTGGCCGCGCGGCGGCTTCGGCATGAATACCGGCATCGGCGATGCCGTCGATCTATCCTGGAAGCTGCAAGCCATGCTGCAAGGCTGGGGCGGGCCGCGGCTGCTGAACAGCTACACACCCGAACGCAAGCCGGTCGCCGCACGCAACGTGGCCGAGGCCGCCTCCAATTACAAAGCCCAGATGGCGCTGAAGGTGGATCCCGATCTCGACAAGGACACACCGGCCGGCGCTGCGGCGCGGACGGCTCTTGCCGAGATTATCCGCGACAAGCGCGCCAAGGAATGGAACACCATCGGCGTGCAGTTGGGTTATGTGTACGAAGATTCGCCGGTGATCGCCGGCGAACCAATGCCGCATGATCCGCGCCCGTTCGATCCCGGCCGCTACGAACCCACCACGCGGCCCGGCGCGCGCGCACCGCATGGCTGGCTGCCGGATGGTTCCTCGCTGCTGGATCATTACGGCAAGGATTTCGTGCTGGTGCATGCACCGGGCGCGGATACATCCGGCCTGTTGCAGGCGGCCAGAGCGATAGGCATGCCGCTGCGCGCCCTGGCTTTGCAGGATGCGACTTTGTGCAAGCTTTATGAAGCGCCGCTGGTGCTGGTGCGCCCCGATGGCCATGTGGCCTGGCGCGGCAATACGGCATCCGGCAATGCGGGCGCCGTGCTGGATCATGCGCGCGGCGCCGATCTCCAATGAATCCGCAGCCCGGGCCGCCTCTTGTCTTCGCCCCCGTGGCTCGGCGACAATAGCACCATGCCGGAGAGCCAGGCCGCACCGCCCAATACCAGCACGCAATTCGAGCGCGTGCTGTTGCGGCTGCGCGGCATGATCATGGAGGGCCGTTTCGCCCCCCATGCCAAGATGCTGGAAGTGGACCTGGCCAAGCAGCTGGATGTATCGCGCACGCCGGTGCGGCTGGCGTTGCAGGCGCTGGCCCAGGAAGGCCTGCTCACCTATGCGCCGCAGCGCGGCTTCACCGTGCGCGGATTCTCGGTCAGCGAGATCATCACGGCAGTGGATATCCGCGGCCGGCTGGAAGCCATGGCCTGCGAGATGGCGGCGCAGAGCGGGCTGGATGCCGCCGCCGTGGCGCTGCTGGAACGCAACATCGCCGATACCGCCGCGCTGTTGCAGAAACCGCACTATAGCGATGCCGATGTGGAAGCCTGGTCCAATCTCAACGGCGATTTCCACGATGCGTTTCTCACCGCCGCCAACAGCCCGCTGCTCACCGCGCTGATCCAGCAGACCGGCACGGTGCCGCTGTCCTCGCCGCGCATCATCGTGGCCACGCCCAGCAATATCGACGAGATCATGGCCTATGTGCGCGATGCGCTGAAGATGCACGAGATCGTGTTCGATGCCGTGCTGCGCCGCGATCCGGCCCGCGCCCGGCGCATGATGGAGGAGCATATCTATCAGGGCCGCGCGCGTTTGCAGGAGGTGCTGCAATCCCTCGGCAAGCAGCGCGAGATGGTTTACAGCCGCAGCTTCCGCCTGATCGACACGGTGTAACGATAGGACGCCGTGTAACCGCAAAGAGCGTGTAACGGCAAAGAGCGGCGTGTAACCGCATGGCTCCACCCTTTAACCGTCACCACCGGACGTGTTCCGGTGGTCCATGCCTGATGCAGCAAAGCTGCTTAACGATGGATGCCCGGAACCAGTCCGGGCATGACGGATAGGGAATGCTACTGCTTCACATCCATGGCTTCGATCTGCCTGGCCGCCGCTTCCGCCGCCGCACCATCGGGCTGGATCATGCGCACCTGGATCAGGTCGGCCCGTGCGGCCGCGCGGTCGCCGGCCTGGGCGCGCAGGATGCCGCGTTCCAGCAGGGCTTCCACGTTGCGGCGGTTCAGCGCCAGGGCCAGTTCGGCATCCTCCAGGGCGCCGGGCAGATCGCCGGTAAGGCGGCGGGCGGCCGCGCGCAGGGCCAGGGCATCGTCGCGGGTGGGATCCAGGCTCAGCGCCACATCCAGGTCGGCCCGGGCGGCCGGATAATCGTTCAGCTCGGCCAGGGCCTGGGCGCGGTCGAGGCGCAATTCCAGCCGGTTGGGCTGGGCCTGGATGGCAAGATCCAGCAGCTTGCGGGCGCGGTCGGGGATATTGGCCAGCAGCCAGGCATTGGCGGCCTGCGACAGGATATCGGGCACCAGATGCGGCACCTGGCGTTCGGCCTCGGGCAGCAGGGATTCCAGCTTGTCGGCGGCATCGCCGTAATGGCCGAGCTGGAACAGCGCCAGCGCGGCGCAATGGCTGGCCGGCAGGCCGCCGCCGGTGGCGCGCCAGGTTTGCGCCTGGGCGAAGCCCTCTTCCGGATTGGTGCGGGCCAGGCCCAGGCAATCCTCGTAATTCAGCGATTGGATGGCCGGCGCCGGGCGGCCCTGGGCCAGCAATGCAGGCGCTATAAGATTAGCCGGCAGCAGCAGGCCCGCCAGCAGTAAAACACGATACGACATGGCCGGCAGATTGACGGCGCCGCTCCGGCTTGGCAAGACGGGGCATGGCGGAGAATGCAAAGCACCTGTTCTGTTTCGGCCTCGGCTATAGCGCCCAAGCCTTGATCGCGGAATTGCGCCGCAACCAGCCAGGGCAATGGCGGTTTTCCGGCACCAGCCGTTCGGCGGACCGGGTTTATCCCGATATCGAGATGCAGCCATTCGATGGCGGCGGCCGCTTGCCGCAGCCGGACATCCTGCAAAGCGCCGATCATGTGCTGATTTCGATACCGCCAAATGCCGGGCCGCCCGACAAGGCCGGCGACCCGGTGCTGCGGCAATGCGGCGATTTGCTGGCAGGCCATGGCGGGCTGAAATGGCTGGGCTATCTCTCCACCACGGGCGTGTATGGCGACCGCCAGGGCGACTGGGTGGATGAACAGGCCGCCATCGCGCCCAGCCATGATCGCGGCCAGCGCCGCGCCGATGCGGAAGCCGGCTGGCTCGACCTGTGGCGCCGCCATGGCCTGCCGGTGCATCTGTTCCGGCTGGCCGGCATCTATGGCCCGGGGCGCAATGCGCTGGTCAGCCTGCGCCAAGGCAAGGCGCATCGCGCGGTGAAGCCGGGGCAGGTTTTCTCCCGCATCCATGTGGCGGATGTGGCGGCCGTGCTGGCGGCCTCCATGGCGCGGCCCGATCCCGGCGCAGCCTATAACCTGGCCGATGACGAACCCGCCCCGCCGCAGGATGTGGTGGCCCATGCCGCCGCATTGCTCGGGATGGAACCGCCGCCGGAAGTGCCGCTAGAACAGGCGGGCCTCAGCCCGATGGCGCTCAGCTTCTATTCGGAAAGCAAACGCGTGGCCAATGACCGCATCAAGCAGGCGCTCGGCGTAAGCTTGCGCTATCCCACGTATCGCGACGGCCTGGCGGCGCTGTTGCGGGATTTATGAGGCAGACGTATAGAAACTCTCTTAACCAAGTGGAATTTCGACTTTTTTTGCTTCCACAAGTGTGCTGATTTCTGAGTAGAGGTCGACGGCTTGTCCAGGGGCAGAAATTGAAATGACCAGCGCATAACGCGCTTTATCGGTCATGCGCTTTTGTCCGATATGTGATTTCCACCAACCACCAACTGGAAAAACGGCAATAGCATTGTGTCCGGCTAGTTCGATGGCGCGACCACGCCAG
Source organism: Ferrovibrio sp. (assembly GCF_019636075.1). Taxonomy (GTDB): domain Bacteria; phylum Pseudomonadota; class Alphaproteobacteria; order Ferrovibrionales; family Ferrovibrionaceae; genus Ferrovibrio. The sequence goes on along the minus strand of NZ_JAHBYG010000019.1, from coordinate 56,210 downwards.
AGATCACAATGGAGGGAGCCTGCTTGAATCGATTTCGGTCCAAGCAGCCAATAACTCGCCTCGCTCTCAGTTTCCGTACCATCCCTCGATTGACTGGCAGAAATCCGCCCGCGAAAGTGGGCATCAGTTTCTGTGCGCTTCTTCATATCGAAGCGAAGACCAAAAGAGCGATAGGTATCCGGCCTGGTGGCGGCTTTGCCAGTCAAATTTGGCTCGATGAAATATGAGAGTGTGACTTTCATCGTGACAATTTCATTTTCGAGGTTTTCTAGCGCAGTTTTTGGCCAGGGTAAATTGTAGAGATGCATCTCATTAAATACACCGCTACGCTCATCTGCGGCAATTGCATAGGGTTGAATCTCGGCCTGCGCGACCAATGTTGCGTCGTTCCGAGCAGATAAGATTGCGCGATCAATGTCGGGAACACCGTATCCAAATTCTCTCAGATGCTGTTGCTTCTCTGCCTTCGAGCCTGCTTTCCAATGTGCTCCTCGACCGATGAACTTCTTGCGGATAGGTTCTGGCCAGCGAGCCGAGTCTACGGTAAGTGCGCGATGCGTTTCAGGCCAAAGGCCCGGCAGGGTTGCTTGCAATCGCCCGATGAAATGACCAGCCATGGCGGCAGCGGCGCTGGTTGCAAAGAATGGCACTAAAGGTTCGCCCGTCACATCTGACCCGGTCGACAGAAGTGATACCGATGAGTTCCAGCCACAGAAGCCGGTGTCGTCCGACATCATGTTGCCGGCCTCAAACAATACCTCGGGCTTGATAGGGGTTAGATCATCGGGGAGAGATTGTGAGCCTAAGCTGAACGGGCTGCGGTGGTTTGCGGGCACTACGGCCCTGAACACAGGCGGCGGTTCCGGGGGGTGTTCTTTGCGGGTGAAGCCGCCGATAGTCAGGGCGTTCCAGCTTTGCGAGGGGTCTTCCAGCGGCCGGGATGGTAGAACGTCCACCGCATTGCCACCGGATACGTTACCTGTAGCGACGGCAATTAAACGCTTGGTCCGCTTAGCAGCTTGTATTTTCTCATCTGCTTCACCAGGCATTGCGCCAGCGGCGGCCTGATCAATTGCGCCGCTCCATGTCGAAGGACGGTTGGGTGGAAAATCCCTTGTGGATGCCGCGATACAAAAGCTACGAAGCACGGCGGGACGCTCGATCTCAACCATGCTGACAGCACCTTGTGTGACGACGCCATAGCTAGGTGGCTTGGTTGGTGGAAAGCCGAGTGGAGGTAAAAGTTTCATGGATTCGACGCCATGCGTCAGCATAACCGGGCGTTTATCATTCATCAGTGATTCGAGATCGCCGTAAAGGACCAAGCCAGCCAATGGCGTACCGTGTCCGCCATTGGCTGCGTGATCGTCGGTACCCCAGGCGGCATCGTATGCCCATGTACCACGCAGACCTGGAGCAATCAGCGGATGAGCGCTGGCGACACCTGTGTCAAGTGTGCAGACGACAGGAGTATCCTGGGCTGGAGCTGAGACACGCATAGCTAAATCCGCTATCCATTCGTGTTGACCAATTCCAGCCTCTCCACGATCAAGGAAAGGCTCGATAGTTCCTGTCGCGCGTCGAATTTCGGCGATTGCACCGGGTACTTGTGATGCAAATTTCGCTATTGTTGCAGCGGCTGCATGGAAGAAGAGTACAGTCGTGTCAGGGAAAATCAGACGGTCATTGTGGACATCGATGTTTGCTTTGTGGGCTGCGGCTGTTAAGTGATCTGCCAAAGCAATAGGTTGACGAATCCAAAACTCCCACCACACGATTTCCGGTGAGGTTAAGTCCACTTCTCCAGTAAATAATGATCTTGCGTCAATTGTCTGGATTGTTTCAACGATTTCGAATCGTTCAATATCGGGGCGTCGTCTATTGCCGGGGTCGCGCCCATAGTCGCTAATCCTGCTTTCCAGGAAAATTCGTGCCTCATCAGGTACGAAGAGTAATGCACTCTCAGTCCTGTCATCATTCCGCTCTGAACGAAGTACCACCACGCCCTGTGATGGAAATTCCAGTGTTGTTGGAATTTTAGCCGCTTTGGTGCGAGAGTCCTCGCTTGGTGGTACTGTCGTAATCTCAACAATCGTACCGGATCTTAGGTCTTGAATGGCGAGGCGTGTATCGTTCGCTGGCTGTGGAACATCGCCGAGGGCTACGGCGAGTTGGTTAAGAAGATGAGCGGCGTGCGCGGCGTAATCGTCGCGAAGCGGTTTGCGATTCTGATTGCGTGGTGGGAAGGTATAATCTGTAGTCTCACGAAAAGCGTCAATGGAAATATGCGGTCGATCTCTAGTATCAAAATTATTTGGTTCCGCCATATTTTTTTTGCTCGTTTCTCGAATTTTAGATTATCCGTTTATAATATCTGCCGACCGTTTGGATTGACGACGAAATTTATCCTTCAGTGTTTGCCGGTTTTCCAAAGCGGCTCGCAGTGTCTCCGGTGAAACCTTTGCCGAGCCTTCTAGGATAGCATCCTTCACCACGGCATCTGCAGCCCGAACCAATTCGCCTTGACTGAGGCCGTCAATTGCAGGCTCAAGTGCAGACCATGCCTTGGTGTTGAATTTGAACTTGCCAAGGCGGTGTTCAATGATGGATCGCGCAGATGTGGTGTCTGGTAGTGTATATTCGATCACCTCATCGAAGCGTCGCGCCAAAGCTTCGTCCAGAATCTCAACATGATTAGTCGCCGCCAAAACAAGGCTGTCAGTCGAATTTGGCTCTTCCATAAAAGCTAAAACAGAATTCAGCACGCGACGAATCTCGCCAACATCGTTTGGATCGCCGCGGCGCGCACCGATCGCGTCGAATTCATCGAGAAGGTAAACACCGCGCGTTTGCGCAATCTGGTCGAACAGAAGGCGCATTTTGCTTGCGGTTTCGCCGAGGAACCGGCTGAATAAAGCTTCGAGCCGCACCGTGAAGAGCGGTAGGTGTAATTCCCCAGCAAGCGCCGAAGCAGTCATCGTTTTGCCTGTCCCGGGCGGTCCGACAAGCAGCATATGAGTTGCTGGGGTTTGGCCGTGTTCGCGTAGAGTTGCGCGCTCCTCTTGCTGACGAATGATCCGCCCGAGCCGCTTGGCGATGTCATCTGACAGCACCATGCTTGAAAGTGTAACTTTCGGATAAGCGCTTTCAACAAGACCTTGTAATTCGCCTCGCGGTCGAGCCAGCGGGATGGGTGTTTGGCCTCCGGCAGGCTTTCCAATACGGCGTTGATCGCGGGCCTTTTGAACAAGGCGTTTGAGCTTTTCGGCTTCATCGGCCCGGCCTTGGCGAGCTTCCTGCGCCGCAATTTGTAAAGCAATCGACAAAAGTTGATCTTCATCCCCGTCGATATGCGAGTTAAGGAGGGCGAGAATTTGCTTGGTAGACACGTTCGCCTCCTTTCTTTGATTTAGCCACGCTATAGTTAGTTGCGCAGCACAATACACGCAAACTACCATTAATCCATTTAATCATATCTTAATGGGCGAAGAACGCCACCGCTTTCCGCCATCAAATAAAACGCTACATCCCCAACACCGTCTCCACCAGCAGATCGATATCCTGCGGGCGGGACAGGCGGTGGTCGCCGTCTTTCAGCAGCGTGAGCCGCGTATCCGGCTGCGTGATGCTTTCCGCGATGCGCAGCGCATGCTGCCAGGGCACATCGGGATCCTGCATGCCTTGCAGGATGCGCACTGGGCAGGGCAGATCCAAAGGCTTGTCCAGCAGCAGATGCTTGCGGCCCTCCGCGATCAAGTGCCAGTGGAATTCGTAAGGCTGCTCGGAATAGTGCGAGGGCTCACGATACACGCCATCGCGTTCCAGCGCCGCGCGCTGTTCTGGGGTGAGTGTTGCCAGCAGCAGGTCTTCGGTGAAATCCAGCGCCGGCGCGATCAGCACCAGGCCGGCCACGCGCTCGGGCCGTTTGAGCGCCGCAAGCGTCGCCAGCCAGCCGCCCATGCTGGAACCGACCAGGATCTGCGCGCCCTGGTTCGCGCCCTGGGTCACGCGGTCGAGAATGGCGAGCGTATCCTCCAGCCAGCGGCCGATGCTGCCTTGGGCGAAATCCCCGGGCGAAGCGCCATGGGCGAAATAATCGAAGCGGGTGAAGCCGCGCCCGGTCGCCAGGGCCGCCTGTTCCAGCGCGATGGCCTTGGTGCCGGTCATATCCGAGCGGAACCCGCCGCAGAAGACGATGCCGGGCAACGGCGTTGGGCCGTTGGCCGGCGTGTGGCAATAGGCGATGGTATAGCCGGCAGGTTGCGGCAGATGCGCTATTTCGGTCATGGCGGCGAAAGTCTTAACAGCCTGGGTATCTTGCAACAATGGGGGGTTTGCTATAGTGGGGGCGGCTTCCCCTGTTTTTCGCTTGAACGTTACTCCGGCTTATATGTCCGACAGCCAAGCCCATATCTTTGAATCCGCCGCCGCGCCCATCCCGGCGCAGGTCGGCCGGCCGCCCGCCGTGCTGCAAGTGCTGCCGGCCCTGGCGACCGGCGGGGTGGAGCGCGGCACGGTGGATATGGCGCGCGCCCTGGTGCAGGCGGGCTGGAAATCCTATGTGGCCTCCGAGGGCGGGGCGATGGTGCGCGAGCTGGAACGGGCCGGCGCGCAGCATTTCACCCTGCCGCTGGCCACCAAGAATCCCTTCAAGATGCGCAGCAATATCGATCGGCTGGAAGCCCTGATCCGGGAATTGCCGGTGGACCTGGTGCATGTCCGCAGCCGCGCCCCGGCCTGGTCGGCCCGCGCCGCCGCCCGGCGCTGCAGCCTGCCCTTCGTCACCACGTTTCATAATGCCTACAAGGCCGATGGCTGGTTCAAGAAACTCTGGGCCAGCCAGATGGCGCGCGGCGACCGGGTGATCGCGATTTCGCAATTCGTGGCCGAACATGCTCATGCCCGTTTCGGCGTGCCCTGGGCGCGGCTGACCGTGATTCCGCGCGGCGTGGACCTTACCAAGTTCGATCCGGCGCGGGTCAGTCCGGAGCGCATAACACTGTTATCGAATGCCTGGCGCCTGGTCGATGGCCTGCCGGTGATCCTGCTGCCGGGCCGGTTGGCGCGCTGGAAGGGCCATACGGTTTTCCTGCGTGCCCTGGCCGAGCTGGCCCGGCTGCGCGGCGCCAAGGATTTCATCGGCGTGGTGGTGGGCAGCCACCAGGGCCGCGAAAATTATCGCGACGAACTCTACAAGCTGGCCGCCAATCTGGGCCTGGAAGGCAGCCTGCGGCTGCCCGGCGATTGCCGCGACATGGCCGCCGCCATGATGCTGGCCGATACCGTGGTGTCTGCCTCCACCGAGCCGGAAGGCTTCGGCCGGGTGGCGGCGGAAGCCCAGGCGATGGGCCGCCCGGTGGTGGCCACCGATCATGGCGGTGCGCGGGAAACCGTGCTGCCGGGCCAGACCGGCTGGCTGGTGCCGCCCAACAACGCCGCTGCCCTGGCCCAGGCGTTGAACGAGGCGATCGGCCTGTCGCCGGAACGGCGCGCGGCCATGGACGCGGCGGCGCGGGCCAATGTGCTGGCGCATTTCACCGTGGATGCGATGACCGACGCCACGCTGAAAGTATACACCGATCTGCTGTTTCCCCCGGACAGCGCCAAGATTGAAAATCCTGGCCAGGGAGCGGCGCCATAATGCCGGCGCATGGCGAGCCTGAACGCCTGCTGGTGATCAAGCATGGGGCTTTGGGCGATTTCGTGCAGGCTTTGGGCCCGATGCAGGCGATCCGCGAGGCGCATCCGCGTGCCCATATCACCCTGCTCACCACCGCACCCTATGCCGAGCTGGGCCGCAGATCCGGCTATGTGGACGATGTGTGGATCGACAGCCGGCCGAAATGGAATCCCTCTTCCTGGCTGGCCCTGCGCGCCAAGCTGAAATCCGGGCGGTTCACCCGGGTTTACGATTTGCAGACCTCCGGCCGGTCCAGCCGCTATTTCCATCTGCTGCCGGCGCCGAAGCCGGAATGGTCGGGTATCGCCTCGGGGCTGGGCGGGAAAATCTCGCACCCCCATGGCAATGTGCGGCGCAATTTCATGCACACGCTGGATCGCCAGGCCGAGCAACTGCGCATGGCCGGAATCAGCCGGGTGCCGCCGCCCGACCTGAGCTGGGCGGATGCCGATATCGGCCGTTTCAAGCTGGAACCGCGCTTCGCCCTGCTGGTGCCGGGCGGCTCGGCGCATCGGCCGGAAAAGCGCTGGCCGGCGGACCGCTATGCCACCCTGGCCCGCGCCCTGGCCGCCGATGGCATCCAGCCGGTGCTGATCGGCGCCAATGCCGAAACCGAATTGCTCGCCAGCATCCAGGCCCAGGCCCCCAAGGCGATGAATCTGGGCGGCCGCACCGGGTTTTTCGACCTGGCCGCGCTGGCCCGCCATGCCCGGGTGGCGGTGGGCAACGATACCGGGCCGATGCATCTGTTCGCGGTGGCCGGTGCGCCCTGCCTGGTGCTGTTCTCGGCCGCCTCCGACCCCGTGCTGTGCGCCCCGCGCGGCGAGCAGGTGCGGGTGATCCGCTCCTCCCATCTGGCCGATGTGAGCGTGGAGGAAGTGCTCTCGGGCCTGGCCCTGCTGCGGGATTTGTAACCGCTTTAAGTGAAGAACAATACACTCGCACCAATTTAAAGCGTATTTTTATTGATATTTGATTCGGAAAGAACGATAATAAATACAAATATTTACTCATAAGAATCGCCCAGAGGACTCCAAATGGGGCAAGAGTCAAGCCAAATAATTGACAAATCAAGCGAACCCTATAATATGACGACATACCCGCTGGCAGCGTGCTGCCGGCTCAAAGGCTGCGAATGTTTCGGCATTCGTGGCCTTTGTCGTTTTTAGGCCCACCATGGGCAGGGTTTGCGTCTATATCGATGGCTTCAATCTTTACTACCGTGCCTTGAAGGGTACGCCGTATCGTTGGCTCAACCCGTTGCATTTGGCGCAGCGGCTTTTGCGCCCGGAAGATACCGTTGAGGGATTGCGGTATTTTTCCGCCCGGGTGAGTTCGCGGGCCGGCGATCAGGATGCGCCGCGCAATCAGCAGGTTTATTTCAGCGCCCTGCGTACCCTGCCCAACCTGGATATTCATCTCGGCCGGTTTCTGACCAAGACCAAGAAACGCCCCCTGGCGGCTGATCCAAGGAGCTTCGTGGAAATCCTTGATACCGAGGAAAAAGGGTCGGACGTGAATTTGGCGGTTCACCTGCTGCATGATGCTTGGCGCGGGCGTTTCGATGTGGCTCTGGTCTTGTCGCAGGATACTGACCTGATCGAGCCGATCCGCCTGGTGTGCAAGGAACTGACGAAGCCTGTTGGCCTGATCTGGCTGGATGGCAGGCAGGCCAATCGTGATATGGCTGCAGCGGCGGGTTTTGTGCGCCATATCTCTCAAGCCGACCTGGCGGCAGCGCAATTTCCGGCCCGTTTGCAGGGAGTCCAAGGCAAATTGATAGAAAAGCCGCAAGGCTGGTAGGCCATGATGCTGCGTATAGATCGTGAAAGCTTTGCCGAAGACGCCGAGGAATGGGTGGAGTATGTATCGCGCAGCGGCGACGTGGTGCTGATATTGCGGGACGGGTCTCCCTGTGCGGCGCTGCTACAACCGGAAGCGCCCGTCATTGGCCGGAGCGGTCTTTCTGATCGGCAATAGCCGCCGTTTCCCCGCCCGCTGCCTTGACAGGGGCCGGTCTAGGGCTAGTCTCTGCCCCCTGTTTGCCGCCGCCTGTCCCCTATCCGATTTGAAATCCAAAAGGTTATGCCGATGTCTGCCGCCGCCCCCGCCGAGATTCGCCTGACGCTGCCCGATGGCAGCCAGCGCACTTGCCCGGCTGGCAGCACCGGCGCCGATGTGGCGGCCGCGATCGGCCCCGGCCTGGCCAAGGCCGCGCTGGCGATCCGGCTGGATGGCAAGCTGCGCGATCTCTCGACCAAGCTGACCGGCGATGCGCGGTTCGAGATCGTCACGCTGAAGGACAAGAACGAAGCCGAGCTGCTGGAGCTGATCCGCCATGATGGCGCCCATGTGATGGCGCAGGCGGTGCAGGAGCTGTTCCCCGGCACGCAGATCACCTTCGGCCCCGCCACCGACGACGGCTTCTATTACGATTTCGTGCGCGACCAGCCGTTCACGCCGGAAGATTTCGCCGCCATCGAACAGCGCATGGCCGAGATCGTGAAGCGCGACCTGCCGATCAAGCGCGAGGAATGGCCGGCCGACAAGGCGGTGGATTACTTCAAATCCATCGGCGAGACCTACAAGGCCGAATGGGTGGCGGAAATCGCCAAGCGCGGCGAGGCGATTTCGGTCTATCGCCAGGGCGATGGCTGGCTGGATCTCTGCATGGGTCCGCATATGCCGTCCACCGGCAAGCTGCCGGTGGCCTTCAAGATCATGAAAGTATCGGGCGCCTATTGGCGCGGCGATGCCAAGAACCGCCAATTGCAGCGCGTTTACGCCACCGCCTGGCGCGACCCGAAGGAACTGGCGGCGCATCTGCAGCGGCTGGAAGAAGCCGAAAAGCGCGATCACCGTCGGCTGGGCCGCGAGATGGGCCTGTTCCATCAGCAGGAAGAAGCCGCCGGCATGGTGTTCTGGCATCCGCTGGGCTGGACGCTGTATCGCAGCCTCGAACGCTTCATGCGCGAGCGCCTGGAAGCTGCGCGCTATGTGGAAGTGAAAACCCCGCAATTGGTGGACCGCAAGCTGTGGGAGGCGTCTGGCCATTGGGAGAAATTCCGCCAGAACATGTATATCGCGGAAAACGAAGAGGGCATCCGCGATTACGCCGCCGATGACAGCGAACGCATCTTCGCGCTGAAGCCGATGAACTGCCCCTGCCATGTGCAGATTTTCAACCAGGGCCTCAAGAGCTACCGCGACCTGCCGCTGCGTATGGCGGAATTCGGCTCCTGCCACCGCTTCGAGCCGGGCGGCGCGCTGCATGGCATCATGCGGGTGCGCAATTTCACCCAGGACGATGCGCATATCTTCTGCACCGAAGATCAGATCATTTCGGAAAGCCAGGCCTTCTGCTCGCTGCTGCAAAGCATCTACAAGGATCTGGGTTTCACCGATGTGCGGGTGAAATTCTCCGACCGCCCGGCCACCCGCGCCGGGTCTGACGAGATCTGGGACAAGGCGGAAGGCGCGTTGAAGGAAGCCTGCGATGCCGTGGGCCTGGAATACACCCTCAATCCCGGCGAAGGCGCCTTCTACGGCCCGAAACTGGAATTCGTGCTGCGCGACACGATCGGCCGCGATTGGCAATGCGGCACCCTGCAGGTGGATTTCGTGCTGCCCGAGCGGCTGGGCGCGGAATATGTGGGAGCCGATGGCGCCCGCCACCGCCCTGTGATGCTGCACCGCGCCATCCTGGGCAGTTTCGAGCGCTTTATCGGCATCCTGCTGGAACATTATGCCGGCAAGCTGCCGCTCTGGCTGGCGCCGTTGCAGGTGGTGGTGGCGCCCATCGTGTCGGATGCCGATGGCTATGCCCAATCGGTGGCCGACCAGCTGGAAGCCGCCGGCCTGCGCGTGACCACCGATCTGCGCAACGAAAAGATCAACTACAAGATCCGCGAACACAGCCTGGCCAAGGTGCCGGTTCTGGCCATCGTGGGCAAAAAAGAGGCTGAACAAGGTAGCATCACTTTGCGCCGCCTGGGTGTGGAAGCCCAGGAGACGCTTGCGCTGGCCGATGCACTCGCTAGATTGGCCGCTGAGGCAAAAATGCCCAGCCGGGCCTGACCTCGCCATTGCATTTTATATCGTCAACATCGACTTATATCGTCAACATCGACAGGAGTCCGCCATAGCCCGCCCACCTTTCCAGCCCGCACCGCCGCCCAAGACCGACGGCCCCCGGGTGAATTTCGAGATCGACGTTCCCAATGTCCGTCTGATCGACGCCGCCGGCGAGAACCGTGGCGTTGTTTCCATCCGCGAAGCCCTGCGCCTGGCCGAAGAAGCCGGCCTCGATCTGTGCGAGATATCGCCCAACGCGGATCCCCCGGTCGCCAAAATCCTCGATTACGGCAAGTATAAATACGAAGCCCAGAAGAAGGCCGCCGAAGCGCGCAAGAAGCAGAAGGTCATCGAGATCAAGGAGATCAAGATGCGCCCCGGCATCGACACGCATGATTATGACGTGAAGATGAAGGCGATGCTGCGCTTCCTCGAAGAAGGCGACAAGGTGAAGGTTACCCTGCGCTTCCGTGGCCGCGAGATGGCGCACCAGGAACTCGGCATGAAGGTGCTGGACCGCGTGCGCGACGATCTGGTGGAAAAGGCCAAGGTGGAGCAGACGCCGAAGATGGAAGGCCGCCAGATGACGATGGTTATCTCGCCGAAATAAATTTCGGCGGGCTGGTCATCTCGCCGAAATACGTTTTCGGCGGGCGGTGATCTCGCCAGCATAAACAAACAACGACATGGCCGGCCCGGTTTATAGCGCGCCGGCCATGTTTTTAAGAAACAGGGAGACAGCGGATGACCGACAGTGTGAAGGCGATGGTGGCCAAGGCCTGGGGCGGACCGGACAGCCTGGTGCTGGAAGATCTGGCCCTGCCGGCGCTGGGCGAGCGCGATGTGCGTATCCGCGTGCATGCCGCCGGGCTGAATTTTCCCGATACATTGATCATCGCCGGCAAATATCAGGTGAAGCCGGCCTTCCCCTTCGCGCCCGGCATGGAATGCGGCGGCGTAGTGGAAGCCGTGGGTGCGAAGGTGCGCGACTTCAAGCCCGGCGACCGCGTGCTGGCCACGCTGGTGAATGGCGCCTTCGCCCAGGCGGTGGTGACCAATGCGGCCAATGTGTTCAAGATTCCCGACAGCATGAGCTTCGAGATCGCGGCCGGCTTTCCGATCACCTATGGCACCACGATCCATGCCTTGCAGGATCGTGGCCGGCTGAAGCCCGGCGAAGTGCTGCTGGTGCATGGCGCCGCCGGCGGCGTGGGCCTTAATGCCGTGGAACTCGGCGTGGCGATGGGCGCCACCGTGATCGGCACCGTGGGGTCCGACGACAAGGCCGCCATCGTGAAGCAATACGGCGCCAAGCATGTGATCAATTACAGCACCGAAAGCATCAAGGACCGGGTGAAGGAACTCACCGGCGGCAATGGCGCCGATGTGATTTACGATCCGGTGGGCGGCGATGCCTTCGATCAATCCTTGCGCTGCATCAATTGGGATGGCCGCCTGCTGGTGGTCGGTTTCGCCTCTGGCCGCATTCCCGAAGCGCCGGCCAATATGGCGCTGATCAAGGGCTGCTCCATCGTGGGTGTGTTCTGGGGCGCTTTCGCCGCGCGCGAACCGCAGAAGAACCGCGCCAATTTCGCTGCATTGTTCAGCCTGTTCGAGCAGGGCAAGCTGAAGCCGCATGTGTCGGCCATGTTCCCGCTGGCTCAGGTGCCGCAGGCCATGCAGGCTTTGCTCAGCCGCAAGACCACTGGCAAGGTGGTCATTCAGGTGGCCTGATTGAGCAGCGATGCGCAGGTCACGGCGCAGGTCATTGGGCAATACGAGGCATTGCCCTATCCGCCGCGCGATCCGGCGGATGAAGCCAAGCGCCTGATCACCGGCAGCCCGAGTTTCCTGCCCGAACTCAATCATTACGTTTTCGGCGGACGGCGGGATTTTTCCAAACCTTTCCGCGCCCTGGTGGCCGGCGGCGGCACCGGCGATGGCACGATCCAGTTGGCCGCGTTGCTGGCGCAGACACCCGGCGCGCATGAGGTGGTGTATCTCGATCTTTCGGCGGCGGCGCGCGGGATAGCGGAAAGCCGCGCCAAGGCGCGCGGCCTGACGAATATCCGTTTCCTCACCGGCTCGCTGCTGGATATCGCAACGCTGGCGCTGGGGCCTTACGATTACATCGAGGCCTGCGGCGTGCTGCATCATCTGGATGATCCCGCCGCCGGTTTGCAGGCGCTCAGCGCGCAACTGGCGGAAGGCGGCGGTTTGGGCCTGATGCTGTATGGCATCCATGGCCGCGTCGGCGTCTATCCCATGCAGGCCGCCTTGCGGCAATTGATCCCGCACGACATTCCGATCCCCGAACAGGTAATGCTGGCGAAAAAGCTGCTGGCGGATCTGCCGGCTAGCAATGCCTTGCTGCGCAATCCCGTGGTGGGCGACCACAAGGCATCCGATGCCGGGCTGTTCGATCTGCTGCTGCATGCCCGTGATCGCGCCTATAGCGTGATGCAGATCGGCTTTCTGCTGGAACGCGCCGGCCTTGCCGCCAGCGCCTGGATCGAGCCCTGCCGCTACGATCCCGACAGCTATATCAAGGATGAAGAACTGCGTGCTCGCGCCGCACAGCTTTCGCCGTTGGAGCGCGCCGCCCTGGCCGAGCGGATTTCATCGACGTTGAAGGTGCATGCCTTCTATGCCGTGCCGAAGGCGCGGCTGAGCGAGGCCGTGGCCCGGCCCGCACCCGACCTGATCCCGTATCTGCATGAATTGCCGCCGGCCGCCTTGGCAACCACGCTGGATAAGCGCGGCGAATTGGCGATCAATTTTCCTGCTGAACGGCTGGTGTTCAAAACCCCGCCCCGTGTGAACGGCGTGGGCGCGCCCGAAATCGTCGCCCGCATGGATGGCCGGCGCAGCCTGGGCCAGATCGCAGCCGAGATGCAGATCGGCTGGGATGATTTCCTGCCCCTGTATTTGCCGGTACATAAGCTGCTCACCGGCATCAACAAGCTGTTCCTGCGCGGGTGAATGCTGCAAAGAATCAAACTTGCCATGGGCGCCATTGACGCCTAATATGGGCCATGCCAAACCGGCCTGTAACCGTCGCTGAGCTGCCGCCTTTCACAGCGCGTGCACAAAAGCTATGGAGTGAAACGGCCAAATTGGCCTTTATCGATTTCATTGCCCGCAATCCGATGAGCGGCGATGAAATCCCTGGCACTGGCGGATTGCGCAAGCTGCGCTGGGGCGTTGATGGCAAGGGCAAGCGTGGCGGTGCCCGGGTGATCTATTACTATTATGATAGTGCTGCGCCGATTTATCTGCTCACCGTTTATGGCAAATCGGAGAAGGCAGACATGACTCCCGATGAGCGGAAGGCGATGAGTGCTTTGGTGACTGTGTTGAAACAACACATACGTAAGAAGCGGAGCAAGCCATGAGCAAGGTTGGGCGCGAGGTGATCTCGGCTTTGAAACAAGCCATCCGCCATGCGGAAGGCAAGAATGCCAAGGTTGTTGAGCATGAAGTGGAAGTGCCGGATGTGAAGGCGATACGGCGGCGGCTGAAAATGTCGCAACAGGCTTTCGCGACAACCTTTCGCATTCCTTTGGCGACACTGAAGAACTGGGAGCAAGGCCGCCGATTGCCCGATGCGCCGACGGCGGCTTATTTGCGTGTAATAGAACGGCGCCCGAAGGCGGCAATCGAAGCCTTGGCTGGCTGAGCTGCCCGGATCAGCGTGGCACTCAGCGGGTTGAGCTTGGATTGCAGGCGCAGCAAGGCTGGTGCTGCGCGATCCGGCAGGGCGGCGGCGTCGCTCATCGCCAGGCGATGCGGCTGCAAGGCATGGGCAGCAAGGCTTGCGGCGGCTTTGCCGGTATAGCCCGGGCGGTCGAGCACGCAGAGCGGCATGGCGGCCGCGAAACCGCGCCAATCCTTCCAATAGCGCAACTGCGCCAGATTGTCTGCGCCGAGCAGCCAGACGAACCGCATGCGCGGATACAGCTTGCGCAAGGCGCGCGCGGTGTCGGCGCTATAGCGCGTACCGATGGCGGATTCAAACGTGCAAGGCATGATGCGCGGATGCGCGGAGATGTCGCGGGCGCTTTGCAGGCGCGCCGATAACGCCGCCATGCCCGTAACGCTCTTGAGCGGATTCTGCGGGCTGACCAGCCACCATACGGCATCCAGCTTTAAGCGATGCAATGCGATCAGGCTGATTTCACGATGTGCCGCATGGGCTGGATTGAACGAACCGCCCAGCAGGCCGATCCGCAGCCGGCCATGAAAGCCGGGCGGCAGCGGAAAAGCCTGCGCGTCATATTTCAAGGGCGTGTCTGGCCGTTGCCGAAGACCAGGTATTTGAAGGTGGTGAGCTGTTCCACCCCAACCGGGCCGCGGGCATGCATCTTGCCGGTGGCGATGCCGATCTCGGCGCCCATGCCGAATTCGCCGCCATCGGCGAATTGCGTGGAGGCGTTATGCAACAGGATGGCGCTGTCCAGGCGGCGCATGAATGCGGCGGCATGGGCCTCGTCATTGGTGACGATGCAATCGGTGTGATGCGAACCATACATGGCGATATGCTGGATGGCGGCTTCCAGCCCATCCACCACGCGCACGGCGATGATGGCATCGAGATATTCGGTCTGCCAATCGGCCTCGCTGGCGGGTTTTGCTTCGGGTAGCAGTTTCTGCACATCGGCATCGCCGCGAATCTCGCAGCCGGCCTCATGCAGGGCGCGCAGCAGGCGCGGCAGATGGCTGTTGATTGCCGCGCGCTCCACCAGCAGGGTTTCGGCCGCACCGCATACGCCGGTGCGGCGCAGCTTGGCATTCAGCACAATGGCTTCCGCCATGGCAGGATCGGAAGAGGCTTCCACATAAACGTGGTTGTTGCCTTCCAGATGCGCAAAAACCGGCACGCGGCTTTCCGCCTGCACACGCGCCACCAGGCTCTTGCCGCCGCGCGGTACGATCACATCCAGCCATTGCGCCGCAGCCAGCATGGCGCCCACCACGGCGCGGTCGGCCGTGGGCACAAGCTGGATCGCGGTGTCCGGCAGGCCGGCTTCGCGCAAACCATCCACCAGGCAGGCATGGATGGCGCGGCTTGATTGCAGGCTTTCCGAACCGCCGCGCAATATGCAGGCATTGCCGGCCTTCAAACACAGTGCGCCGGCATCGGCGGTTACGTTCGGGCGGCTTTCATAGATCACGCCGATGCTGCCCAAGGGCGTGCGCACACGGCGGATGCGCAGGCCATTGGGCCGCGTCCATTCCGCCATGGTCTCGCCCACCGGATCGGGCAGGCCGGCCACCTCTTCCAACCCTTTGGCAATGGCTTCGATGCGCGCATCGTTGAGCAGCAGGCGGTCCAGCAGCGCGCCGGTCACGCCTTTATCCTTGGCGGCCTGCATATCCTGCGCATTGGCGGCGAGAATTGCCGCCTTCTGCCCGCGGATTTCACGCGCGGCAATCAGCAATGCGGCATTCTTCGCCTGGCTGGAGGCCGTGGCGAGCAGGCTCGCGGCCTGGCGCGCCTTGGCGCCCATTTCATTCATCAAGGCCTGTTCGTCCGTCAAAGCCTGTGCGGTGATTTGCAACGGTGCGTTCATTCCTGCATCTCCTCCTGCCGGTGCAGCACGAGATCGTCGCGATGGATCATTTCCTCGCGCCCAGCGTAGCCCAGGATGGCGGTAATTTCATTGGATTTATGGCCGATGATGCGGCGGGCATCCTCATCGGAATAAGCCGACAGGCCCTGAGCGATTTCATCGCCTGCCTCATTCAGCACGCGTACCACATCGCCGCGCTGGAAACTGCCCTGCACCTCGCGCACGCCGGCCGGCAACAGCGAACGGCCGCGCAGCAGGGCGGCGGCGGCGCCGGTATCGATGCGGATGCTGCCATGGGCATTCAGGTGGCCTGCGATCCATTGCTTGCGCGCGGTGGCCGGCGAGGCCTTGGCGGTAAACCATGTCCCCGCCTTGGGTCCGCCTTTAGCAAGCGCATCGATGGGATGCAGTTTCTTGCCATTGGCAATCGCCATGGCGCAGCCGGCATTCACCGCGATCTTGGCGGCCAGCAGCTTGGTGATCATGCCGCCGCGCCCGAAGCCGGAGCGCGACACGCCTGCCATCGCCTCGATCTCGGGCGTAATGCTTTTCACCACGGGAATGAATTTCGCAGCCGCGTCCACGCCGGGATCGGCGGTGTAAAGCCCGTCGATATCAGACAGCAGGATCAGGCAATCGCCGGAAATCATCTGCGCCACGCGGGCGGCCAGGCGATCATTGTCGCCGAAGCGGATTTCCTGGGTGGCCACGGTGTCGTTTTCATTCACCACCGGCACCACGCCGAGTTTCAATAGCGTGTTCACCGTCGCGCGTGCATTCAGATATTGCCGGCGCTCCTCGGTGTCGCCCAGAGTGAGCAGGATCTGCGCGGTCTTTATATCGTGTTTCGCCAAGGCCTCGGCCCAGGCGGAAGACAGCTTGATCTGCCCGGCGGCTGCGGCAGCCTGGCTTTCCTCCAGCCGCAAAGCCTTGCCCGGCAGGCCCAGCACGCGGCGGCCCAGCGCGATGGCGCCGGACGACACCACCAGCACATCCTTGCCCTGCTCGCGCAACGCCGCGATATCTTCCACCAAAGCCTGCAGCCATTGCGCCCGCAGCGTGCCTTTCTCGCCATCCACCAGCAGGCTGGAGCCCACCTTCACCACCACGCGGCGGGATTTCTTCAGGATGTCGGTCATGACGCGGAATCTTCGCCCTGCTGTAAACGCGCCGCCTGAATCTGCTCCAGCAGCGCGCGTTTCACATCCTCGATGCCTTCGCCGCTCACGCCCGATAGCACATGGATCGGCCGCTTGGCGGCGCGTTTCAGCTTTTGCAGCTTGGCCTTCAATTCATCGGGCGGGATCGCATCGGCTTTGTTCAAGCCGATGATCTCGGGCTTGTCTTCCAGGCCGGCGCCATAGGCTTTCAGTTCCTTGCGGATCATGCGCCAGTTCTTCACCGGATCGGCCTCGGTGCCATCCAGCAGATGCAGGATCACCGCGCAGCGTTCCACATGGCCCAAAAAGCGCGTGCCGAGGCCGGCGCCTTCCGAGGCGCCCTCGATCAGGCCGGGCAGATCGGCCAGCACGAATTCGCGCTCATCCACATATACCACGCCAAGCTGCGGTTTCAGCGTGGTGAAGGGGTAATCGGCGATCTTCGGCCGGGCGCGGCTGACGCGGCTCAGGAACGTGCTCTTGCCGGCATTGGGCAGGCCCACCAGCCCGGCATCGGCGATCAGCTTCAGCCGCAGCCAGATCCATTTATTCTCGCCGGGCCAGCCCGGATCGGCGCGGCGCGGCGCGCGGTTGGTGGCGCTTTTGTAATGCTCGTTGCCGAAACCGCCATCGCCGCCCTTGGCCAGCAGCACGCGCTGGCCCAGCTCGGTCATGTCGGCGATTACGGTTTCGTTGTCTTCTTCCAGAATCTCGGTGCCGCGCGGCACTTTCAGCACGATATCGGGGCTATCGGCGCCGGTGCGCGAGCGGCCCATGCCATGGCCGCCGCGCTGGGCGCGGAAATGCTGCTGATAGCGATAGTCGATCAGCGTGTTGAGGCCATCCACGCATTCAACCCACACATTGCCGCCGCGGCCGCCATTGCCGCCATCGGGGCCGCCATATTCGATGAATTTCTCACGGCGGAAGCTCATGGAGCCGGGGCCGCCCTGGCCGCTCTCGATATAGACTTTGGCTTGATCCAGGAATTTCATCGGGTGTCACACGGAGGCTGACAGGCAAACAGAAAACAAAAAGGGGAATGGCCTGCGCCATTCCCCTGAATTCGTCTTGGATGTTCGGGAAGGCGCGCCGAGGTCACGCCTCCGGCGGCAGCACCGAAACGTAATTGCGGCTGCGCTTGCCGTCGTGGAACTTCACCACGCCGTCGGTCAGCGCAAACAGGGTATGGTCGCGGCCGATACCCACATTCTTGCCGGGATGCACGCGGGTGCCGCGCTGGCGCACGATGATGTTGCCAGCCAGCACCTGCTCGCTGCCATACTTCTTCACGCCGAGGCGCTTGCTTTCAGAGTCGCGGCCGTTGCGGGAGGAACCGCCAGCTTTCTTGTGAGCCATAGTCTTCTCCTAATCCTAATGCGCGGCGATCAGGCCGCGATCTCGACGATCTTGATCGCCGTGTAATCCTGGCGATGGCCATTCTTGCGGCGCGAATTCTGCCGGCGGCGCTTCTTGAACACGATCAGCTTTTCGCCACGGGTGCGGCCCACCACTTCGGCCTTCACCTTGGCGCCCGTCAGATAGGGCTTGCCGATCTGGGTGCCCTTGTCGCCGCTTACGGCCAGCACCTTGTCGAATTCCACCACCGAGCCGGCTTCGCCGGGGATCAGCTCGACCTCGAGCACGTCGCCCGCTGCCACTTTGTATTGCTTACCGCCGGTCTTGATCACTGCGAACATCGCTGTATTCCATATGAAAAGGCGGCGCCGACCCAAGATTACCGGGGCAGGCGGCCACCTGAATTCCGAGGAGGCGCACTATAGTCGGGGCGGGGGGCCTGTCAACCCCGGATTCGGGGGTGTTAAGCCTCGTAAGGCTCGGTCCCGCGATTCAGCAGCCCCACATATGCCTCTCATAAGGATAGAGGTTATGAAAGGATAACCGAATAACCTTTCATGGTGAGGGGTGTTGTGAAAGGTTAATGCCTGATGGTTTCATAAGGCAGCGGCTCCCTGTCATAGAAGTTTCGCTCACATGGGGGCTGGAAATCTGCTAATCCCGCCGCCATGGACTGGATTTCGAGGCGCCGCCGGCTGCTGGTGATCTATAATCCCACGGCCGGCCTCAATATGAGCGGCTTTCATATGGGTGGCCGGGGCAAACGGGCCCGGCTGGAGGCTTATCTCGACCTGCTGGAAGAGGCCGGCTGCGCGGTGGAATTCCGCCCCACGGCCAAGCGTGGCGATGCCCAAGCCTTTGCCGCGGAAGGACTTTCCGAGCGTTACGATGCCGTGGTGGCGGCTGGCGGCGATGGCACGATCGGCGAAGTGGCCAATGGCCTGCCAGCCGAAAATGCCGCGCCTTTGGGGATTTTTCCGCTCGGCACCGCCAATGTGCTGGCCGCCGAAATCGGTCTGCCGTTGCAGCCCAGTGCGGTTCTACGAGCAGTCTTGCAGGGGCCTGCAAGGGAAATTTATCCCGGTTATTTGGGAAATAATCTCCAGCCAGAACGGCTTTTCACCATCATGGCCGGGGTCGGTTTCGATGCTCATGTTGTGGCCGATCTGCCGCTGCGGCTGAAACGCCTGCTGGGCAAGGGGGCCTATGTCTGGCAGAGCCTGGCGTTGCTAGCGCGCTGGCAGGGAAACGAATACCGCCTGCGGCTGGATGGCGGCGAGGCTGTATCCTGCGCCTCCGCCGTGATCGCCAAGGGGCATTTCTATGGCGGGCGCTTTGTCTGTTGCCCCGATGCCCGGCTGGACGCGCCGGATTTTCAGATCTGTCTGTTCGGCAAGCCGGGGCGCTGGGGTGCTGCCCGGGCGATGGCCATGCTGCCGCTGGGCCAATTGCAGCGGTTGCCGGAAATCCGGCTGCTGCGCGCCCGGCAGGTGGAAATCGAAGGCCCGGCGGATGACCCGGTGCAGGCTGATGGCGATATCGCCGGGCGGCTGCCTTTGTCTGCCTGGGTGGCGGAAAAACCGCTCAGGCTGATTTATCCGGCTTGATTCCTGTCAGCAGATCTTTCGGCCAGCGGCGATAGCGGGCGCGGGCGCCGCGTTCGATGGCGGCGGCATGCAGGCGTTCCACATTCAATTCATGGCGCAGCATTTCCAGCCAGCGCAATTCCGATTGCTCGGCATTGCCATCCACCGCCACGATATCGCAGGCCAGCGCATAGGCGGTTTCGGTGAGTTCCGGCGGCAAGGCTTCCTTCACCAAACCAAGCGCGGCCTCGATGCCGTCTTCATCATCCAGCAAGGCCACGCAATCGCCGGTGGCGGTGCGCATGGCATCCAGCGTGTAGCCGCGAAAGGCCGGCAGGCTGCGCACCGCGAACGAGATCGCTTCGATCTCGGAATCCTTCAGCTTCTCATCGGCCACGGCGGCAATCACCATGGCGTAGATCAGGGCGGTCTGGGGCGAAATGGTGGACATGCTACAATTTCCTGCAAAGGGCACTTTTGCCGAAAGTATGCGCGGCTGGCTGGGTGGCGGCAAGGGGCGGCGGCATGAAATGGAGTGGCGAGAGGATGGCGGCTGCGCTATATATGAAGCATGAACATGTATGCCGTAAGATTGCCTTCCGATATGCAGCGCCGTCTGGAAGCGCAGAAGCGTCGCACCGGTCAGCCGAAGAGCCGTATCGTGCGTGAAGCCGTGCAGCGCTATCTGGAAGATCTGGAGGATGCCGATTCAGCGGCACGCCGGCTGAAGCATCCGGCGCGGCGTGTTTCAATGGCGGAAGCAAAGAAAGCCTTGGGCCTGGACGGCTGATGGGCCTGAGTAACGGAATGACCTGAGCAACGGAATGACCTGAGTAACGGAACAGTTTGACAGATCGCGTGGCTTGGCACATCGAATGGGACGAGCGGGCGCTGAAAGAAGCCCGCAAATTGGGCCGCCCTGCTGCTCGAGCCATTGTGGATTATTTCGAGAGCCGCATCGCATCAGCCGATAATCCCAGGCAATACGGCAAGGCTCTGGCCGGGCCGCTGCAAGGTTTGTGGCGCTATCGTATCGGCGATTATCGCGCGGTATGTAAAATCGAAGATGAGCGCATCACGATATTGATTCTGCGGGTTGCCCATCGCCGCGAAGTTTACCGCTGACATTCGCTCCCCGCATGCCCTGCAGAAACGCGCGGGTTTCGCTCACGGCTTCCTTGATGCCGATGCGGCGCACATCCACTTGCGCCGGAAAGGCCGAGAGCAGGCGCGAAGGCAATTGCGCATCCAGCACCACGAACACGCCGTAATCATCGGCGCGGCGCAGCAGCCGGCCGAAAGCCTGCTTCAGCTTCAGGCGGGTGAGCAGATCGTCGTAAGCCTGGCCACCGAAGGCGTTGCGGCGCGCCTTGTGCAACAGATCCGGGCGCGGCCAGGGCACGCGGTCGAACACCGCCAGCCGCAGCGCGCTGCCCGGCACATCCACGCCATCGCGCATGGCATCGGTGCCCAGCAGGCAGGAATGCTCCTCGGCGCGGAAGATATCCACCAGGGTGGCGTTATCCAGCGGATCGACATGTTGGGCATAAAGCGCGATGCCCTGGTCGGCCAGCGGCTTGACGATGCGTTTCTGTACCGCGCGCAACCGGAAGATCGCGGTGAACAATCCCAATCCGCCGCCACCGGCAGCCATGAATAATTCACGATAGGCGGCAGCGACCTGGTTCATGTCGTCGCGCCGCACATCGGTGACCACGAAGATGCGCGTGCGACCGGCATAATCGAACGGCGAGGGAAAACTCGCGCGCCGCGCCGGCAGCGGCAGATGGCGCGCACCGGAGCGGATCTCGGCGCTGTGCCAGCTTTGCTCGGGCGCGGCTTCGCTCTGCTTCGCATCGAGATCGCGTAAGGTGGCAGACGTGATCGCCAGACCATGGGCCGGCTTCATCACCGCATCGGCAAACGGCAACATGGGATCGAGATAATGGCGATACAGGCCGAGATCGGCATCATGGCCGGCCTCGCGTTCCAGCGCGAACCAATCGACGAAATCAGCAGGCGTTTCGGTCTGCAAGGCCAGCAGCATGCTGCGCCAGGCTTCCAACGTTTGTTTGCGGCGCGCCAGGCCGCGCAGCGCGCCTTCCAGCCGGCCGCGCTGGGCGGAATCCAGTTCGGCGGTATCGTCGTCCAGCTTGGCGGCCAGCGCCTTGGCAAGCTGGGCCGCGGGCGACAGCATGCGGCTGATCGCATTGGCGAAGGCCAGCGCCGCATCCAGCAGCGCGGTGGGTGCTTCGCGCGTCGGACATTCCAGGCCATAGGGGCTGTCGGGTTGCGGGCTGCGGGCCAGGATCATCAGCCGCGCCTGCGCCAGAAAGGCTTCGCCTTCGCAGGCTTTCTCTTCCCTGGATGCATTGCCTTCCGCCAGCCGGGTCAGCCAGCCTTCGCCGGGCAGCGCGCGGCCGGCTTCCACCAACGCATCCAGCGCGCGGCGCCCGGCTTCGTCATGCATCACCAGATCGCCGATGCGGGCGGCCAGGCCCCGGGCGCGACTACGGCGCGGGCCTTCCGGGCCACGCAGCCAGCGCCGCAATTCCATGCCCTCGCGGCCGGTGAGATGGGCGGCGAAAGCGCCATCGGCGGCATCGAACAGGTGATGGCCTTCGTCGAACACATAGCGCAGCGGACGGTTGCCGTCGTCGTCGTCCTGCGCACCTTGCGCGGCATTGATCATCACCAGGGCATGGTTGGCGATCACCATCTCGGCGCGCCGCGCCCGGCGCAGGCCGCGCTCGATGAAGCATTTGCGATAATGCGGGCAGGCGGCATGGATGCATTCGCCGCGCTGATCGGTGAGGCCCAGCGTGCGGCCACGGCCATGCAGATCGGCGATCCAGGCCGGGAAATCGCCGCCGGCAATATCGCCGTCGCGCGTTGCCTGCACCCAGCGCGCCACCAGGCCCAGCGCGATGCTGTCGGCCGGCCGCGCGGCGGCGTTGCTGGCGGCATAGCCTGCGGCATCTTCCAGATTGAGCAGGCAGATGTAATTTTCGCGGCCCTTGCGCACCACCACCTTGGTGGCCTTGTCGGTTGGATTGGGATACAGCCTGTCGAGTTCGCGATCCAATTGCCGCTGCAGATTCTTGGTATAGGTAGACAGCCACACGCTGCCGCCATTCTTTTCCGCCCATACGCTGGCCGGCGCGATATAGCCCAGGGTCTTGCCGATGCCGGTGCCGGCTTCGCTCAACACCAGTTCGGGCATGCCGATTTCGGCGCGCGGTGCAAAGGCCTGGGCGGTGATGGCGGCATAATCGGCCTGGGCATCGCGGTCTTCGGCTTGCGGCCCAAGCAGGCGCTGCAAACGTTCGCGCGCCTCGGCGGGGCTGACCGATTGCGTGTCGGGCGGCGGCGGCGGCGCGAAATCCGCCCATTCCGGCAATTCGTTCCACACATCCAGGCCGATGCGCGCCGGCATCGCCTCGCCGCCATCCCGTGACGCCATGGCCTCGATGCAATACAGCGCCCAGGGCCAGCCGGCATTCTGCATCACGCCGGCAATGCGCAAGGCGCGGCGTTTCTCGCGGCCATCCAGGCGGCCGAGGTCGTCGAGCAGCCGGCGCGCTGCGCGCGGCAGGCTGGCGGCAAGCGCGAGCGCATCCTGCGGCAGCGGCATCTGCAATGCTTCCAGCAGGCCGCGCGCGGTGGGCAGGCAGAAGCGCGCCGGCCGGCAGAAGGCGAACAGGTCCAGCAGGTCGAAGGCCGGAAACGGATTCAGCCCCAGCCGCGCGGCGGTGGCACGGCCATGCACCAGCATCGGCGGCGTGGCCCGGGCGCGGCGGCCGGCGGCTTCCGCCTCCAGCCGTTCGGGCACCAGCGCGCCATCCGGGCCTGGATCGCACCAGATGGCGGCGACGCCGTCATTCACCAACACGGGCAGACGCGCCAATGCGCTATCGAGCATGGGGCGGTCTGCCATGGCGGTTATTGCGTGGCCCAGACGATGCGGTGCAGCCAGGCGATTTCCGATGTATCGAAGCTGCGCTCCTGGTCGGGCTTGTTCAGATCCGACACTTCAACCCGGGTAAGGGTTTTGCGCACCAGGGCGCAGAGCAGGAATTCGCCGGCCACGGTGGCGGCCAGCAGGCGGTCGCCGCGCCGGATTTCGGCGCGCGGCGACAATATCAGCACCGCGTTCAGGCGATAGAGCGGCTCGAAGGCATGGGTATTCAGCTCCAGGGCATAGCTCCGGTCGTCATGCAGCCCGGGAAACGGCCGCAGATCCCAGGCGATGGATTCCGCACTGCGTGCTGTTTCAAGCTTGGCTGTATCAAGTTTGGCCGCATCAAGTTTGGCTGGATCGATCTGGCGGATCGGCAGGCCGGCGGGATCGAACAATGCCCGCAGCCGCTCCGGGTCGCCCGGCAATGCCGGCTGGCCGGGTTGCTGTTCCGGCCCATTGAGCGAGAGGAAATCCACGGTGGGGATGCGGAAGGCGGAGCCACGGCCGCCGGCGCTGCTATCCAGCAGCACTTCCAGGAATTCGGCCATGGTGGTGCCGGTGGCTTCCACCACCTTGGCAATGCTCTCGGTGGATGGCCAGCGCTGTTTGCCATCCCGCGCCGCGCGTTTGCTGCGGTTGAAGGTGGTGGGATCGAGGCCCGCCTTGCGGGCCAGGCCGGAGGCAGTCAGACCATGCTTTTCGGCCAGGGCATCGATCGCGGTCCAAATCGCTTTATGGGTTAACATGGGAACATCGTCCCACAGAGTAGCCGTTTTGGCTACAGGAATATGCACCAAAATAGTGTTTGACATGAGAACAATACAGGTTAATATTACAACATATAAAAAAAGTAGCAGACTGATCGCAATTCCCCGTTAAACGCAAACCTCCCCACTGCACCGAAAATGCCACATCCATGTCAAATGATACCCTTATTAGGTGATTCAATACCATCTAAATATCCCATTAAGATGAAATGGGCCGATCTGCCTTATGCAAACCAGGGCATTGGGCGGGTTGTGGTGGTGTTTTCAGAACAAAATAGGATCAAATACTTACGTCTGTTGAAGCCGGGATTCCGCCATTGTTTTGCTTACGGTTTGAGCCGGGCCGGCTGGATCGCGCTGGACCCGTTGTCGCAACGGCTGGTTCTCGACCTGGTCGATTTTCCCAGCCAAGCCGATCTGGCCGCTGCGTTTCGCCGCGCCGGATGGATGGCGCTGACAGTGGAGGCGCGCATGCCGCCGGAACGCCCGGCGCCGCCCGTGGCTTTCACCTGCGTGGAGGTGGTGAAGCGTCTTATAGGATTACAGGATTATACAATTAGAACACCATGGAAACTTTTTTGCTATCTAAGAGAGTTTTCCCTTGACGAAGGAATTCGATCCAATTATAAAAGTACATATCAGGAACAAAATCTGTCTTCCCGGTTGCAAGCCGGTGGAAGGCAGCCCTGGCGGATCAATAACAGCCGGCTGCGTGCCTGGCATGAAAGATGGAGGCAGATCATGGGCGGAATTTTCAGCAGCCCCTCGCCGCCGGCACCCATTCCGGCAGCCCCGGTGGTGCAGCCCGAGGATCCCAACGAAGAGGCGCAGCGTATCGCGCGGGAACGCCGCCGCCGCGCCCAGGGCGAAACCATCGCCACCTCCTATCGCGGCGTCTCCGGCGGCAACGACGGTGGCAGCGCCGAAGCCCGTAAGACGCTGCTGGGCGAATGAGGCCGATCATGCAAACCCTTCCCCCGATGTCCGATGCCAACATTGCCGATCCGCAGGCGACCGACCTGCGCGAGCGGTTCCGCAAGGCCAAGGCGGCGCGTTCGGCCTGGGAAACCCGCTGGCGCGATTGCTTCGACTACACCTTGCCGCTGTCTTCCGAACAGCATGGCGTGGGATCGTCCGGTCGCCAGGGCAGCCATAACCAGCCGGGCCGCCGCGCCGACACGCTGTTCGATGGCACGGCCGCCGATGCGGTGGATCAACTGGCTGCCAGCTTGCTGGCGCAGCTGACGCCGCCCTGGTCGCGCTGGTTCGCTTTTCAGCCGGGCGAGGAGATTGCGCCGGATATGCAGGGCGAGGTCGCCAGCCTGCTGGATCGCGCTTCGGCCCGGGCGCAGAATCATATCGACCGCTCCGATTTCGCTGTGGCGGCGCATCAATGCTATCTCGATCTGGTAACCGCCGGCACCGCCTGCCTGGCGGTGGAAGAAGCCGAACTCGGTGCGCCCTCGGTGCTG
This sequence comes from Ferrovibrio sp., assembly GCF_019636075.1. GTDB lineage: Bacteria > Pseudomonadota > Alphaproteobacteria > Ferrovibrionales > Ferrovibrionaceae > Ferrovibrio. The sequence continues at coordinate 30,578 of NZ_JAHBYG010000019.1, read as the reverse complement.
CGTTTCACGGCGGTGCCGATCCAGGATGTGGTGTTGGAAGAAGGCCCCAGCGGCCGGCTGGATGTGGCTTTCCGGCAGCGCCGGCTCAGCCCGCAGCAATTGCTGGCGCGTTATCCCAGAGCGGCCGCCGTGGTGGCCAGGCTGGGCAAGCAGAGCGACGGCGAAACCCGCATCGGCGTGCTGGAATGCGTGTTGCCGCGCGAAGGCGGCGGCAGGTCCGCCGCCGGCTATGATTTCATCGCGCTGCTGGAAGACGACATGGATGGCGCCGAAGCCGATAGTCTGATGCAAGGCGGCCTGCTGCAAGGCGGGCTTTTGGAACGCGGCCGTTTCCAACGCTCGCCGTTCATCGCCTTCCGCTGGATCAAGGCCGCCGGCGATGTGTATGGCCGTTCGCCGGTGATGAAGGCATTGCCCGATATCAAGACCGCCAACAAGGTGGTGGAACTGGTGTTGAAGAATGCCTCCATCGCCGTCACCGGGATCTGGCAGGCCGATGACGATGGCGTGCTCAATCCCGCCAATGTGAAGCTGGTGCCGGGCGCCATCATTCCCAAGGCGGTGGGTTCGTCGGGCCTTACGCCGCTGGCCGCGCCGGGCCGTTTCGATATCTCGCAACTGGTGCTCGACGATCTGCGCGGCCGCATCCGCCATGCGCTGCTGGTGGATCGGTTGGGCCAGGTGGCGGCACCGAAGATGAGCGCCACCGAAGTGCTGGAACGCGCCGCCGAAATGGCCCGGTTGCTGGGTGCGGTGTTCGGCCGGCTGCAAGGCGAATTCCTCACCCCGCTGATCGACCGCGTGGTGGAGATTCTGCAGCGGCGCGGCGAGATCCCGGATTTCGCCCTGGATGGCCGCGAGGTGAAGCTGGCGTATCAATCGCCGCTGGCGCGCGTGCAAAGCCAGGCCGACATCCAGGGCATCCTGATGTGGCTGGAGCAGATCAAGGCGCTGGGCCCCGCCGCCGATGCGGTGGTGGACAAGACCGCCGTGGCGCGCTGGCTCGGCCGCACGCTCGGCGTGCCCGGCGAATTCCTGCTCGAAGCCGGCGAACAACCCGCCGATCCTCAGCCGCCACAACAACAGCAGCAGCAGCAGCAGATCGGGGCCGATCCGATGGCGGCGCTGGCGCCGATGCTGCAGCAGGCTGCGCCGGCCTTGCAGCAAATGATGGAAGGTGCGGCATGACCGCGCGGCCGGTGGATACCGATCAACTGGCGCTGGATGCCGCGCGCTGTCTCGGCACGCCGCAGGGCGAAAGGCTGCTCGGGCATTTACGGCGCATCACCGTGGAACGCCGGCTGGCGCCGGATTGCCCGGAAGCCGAGTTGCGGCATCTCGAAGGCCAGCGCCATCTGCTGGCCCATATCGAGGCGCTGATGCAACGCGGCCGCGATGGCACGCAACTCGCCCGGATCGCGGAAGACTGAAAGAACATAACATGATCACGCAACCGAAAGGACCGACCTCGATGACCCAGAACCTGCTTACCGATGAAGCGCAGCCGGCGGCCATTCCGCCGGTTGCCGATGGCCTCGCCGCCGAAGGCATTGATGCCGTGCCGGCGAAATTCCGCGACCCGCAGACCGGCGCGATCCAGGTGGACAAGCTGCTGAAATCCTACCTGTCGCTGGAGCGCCGCATGGCCGGCATGGTGCGGCTGCCCGCCGAGGGCGACGCCGATGGCCTGCGCGGTTTCCATCGTGCGCTGGGCGTGCCCGATGCGCCCGATGGCTACAGCATCCAGCTGCGCCATCCGCAACTGCATGTGGATCCCGAGGTGAATGCCAAGCTGCATGCGGCCGGCTTCACGCCCGCCCAGGCCCAGCTGGTCTACGACCTGGCCTGCGATCATGTGATGCCGCAGATCGACGATCTGGTATCGGGCTTCAGCGCGCGCAGCGAACGCGAAAAGCTGGAACAGCATTTCGGCGGCCCGGCGCGCTACCGGGAAGTCGCCCGCAGCCTGGAAATCTGGGGCCGCGCCAATCTGCCGGAAAGCACCTTCGCGGCGCTGGCCAGCAATGCCCAGGGCGTGATCGCGCTGGAAGCCATGATGAAATCCGGCGAGCCGACGCTGCGGCGTGCCGAAGGCAGCGGCTCGGACGAGGCGCTGACCGAGGAACAGCTGGTCAAGCTGATGCAAGACCCGCGCTACTGGAAGCGTCGCGACCCCGAAATCCTCGACAAGGTTACCCAGGGTTTCCGGAGGCTGTATCCGGGCTGATCGCGCGCCCCAGGCCCGATATCCGGCCGGCGCATGAACCGGCCGGATATCGGGCAGCCTCTCCCGCTTTTGCATTTCCGTTCCGATAACCCGGCGCCAGGCCACCGCGCGCCTCTCCGGGCCGGGCGGCTCCCCGAACCGAATGCCTCTCCAGACGCGCCCGCTATTGCGGAGAACGCGATGGGCGAAGTGCACCCAACGCATTCCCGCAACTCGAAAAGGACACCCCAACATGACTCCCAATATCGAAACCGGCTTTGTGCGGCAGTTCGAAAAGGACGTGCACAATGCCTATCAGCGGCTCGGCTCCAAGCTGCGCCCCACGGTGCGCTCGAAGGGCGACATCAAGGGCGCTTCCACCACCTTCCAGAAGGTCGGCAAGGGCAGCGCCTCCACCAAGGCACGGCACGGCAAGGTGCCGGTGATGAATGTGGATCACGGCTCGGTGGAATGCGCCCTGCAGGATTATTATGCCGGCGAATGGCTCGATGCGCTCGACGAGATCAAGGTCGGCCATAGCGAGCGCGACGTGATCGTGAATGCCGGCGCCTATGCGCTGGGCCGCAAGACCGACGAGCTGATCATCAAGGCGCTGGACAGTTCCACCAACTATGCCGGCGGCAATGCCGATGGTCTCACCAAGGCGAAGATCCTCACCGCGTTCGAACTGCTCGGCGGCGCCGATGTGCCCGACGATGGCCAGCGCACCGCGGTGATCGGCTGGCGCCAGTGGAGCCAGTTGCTCGACATCCCGGAATTCGCCGATGCGGATTACGTGGGCGACGACAACCTGCCCTGGAAGGGCGCCCAGGCCAAGCAATGGCTGGGCACGCTGTGGATCGCCCATAGCGGCCTCACGCTCAGCGGCAATGTGCGGTTCTGCCATTGGTATCACAAGACCGCGCTCGGTCATGCCTCGGGCAAGGATGTGGAATCCGACATCTCCTGGCATGGCGACCGCGCCGCCCTGTTCATCAACAACATGATGAGTCAGGGCGCCGCGCTGATCGACGGCACCGGCGTGGTGACGCTCCGCTGCCTCGAAAGCTGATCCCGCCACCCCTCCCCAACATCCGCAAGAAGGAGACATCGTCATGGCTTACCAGGCCAAGAATCTGAGCGTGCTCGGCTACGCCAACGGCTTCACGCTCTGGCATTACACCACCACCGACACGGCGGCCACCGTGGATACCAGCGGCTATTTCAACGCGGCCGTGGAGATGCTGCGGGTCGGCGACTTCATCCTCGCCAACTGCGCCACCGGCGGCTCGCCGGCGCATGGCATCTTCGTGGTCGCCTCCAATAGCGGCGGCGTGGTGGATCTCGCCGATCTCACCGCGTTCGGCGGCACGGATACCGATTGATCCGGTTGCCTTCGCCCGCCTGACCGCTGCGCGCGTTTTGGGCCGCGCGCAGCCATCACCGAAACCCGGGATGCGTGTCATGGCGGCCCGGCCGGCGCGTGCTCCCCCGCGCCGGCCTGGGTGTCCCGGCGGTTTTCCCCGCCGCCGGGGCACCCCACCCGGGGAGCTTGCCCGCACGACAATGAAAGGATTCCAGCCATGGCGCTCAACGCCGTTCAGCTTTGCAGCCGGGCCCTGGTGGCGCTGGCCGCCCGCCCGATCAGCGCTTTCGATGATGGCAGCGTGGAAGCCGAAGTGGCGCGCCATGTCTATCCGGCCACCCGCGATGCGCTGCTGTCTGCCTATCCCTGGCGTTTCGCCACCGCGCAGACCGACCTGGCGCGCCTGGTCGCGCCGCCGCGCGCCGATTTCTCCCATGCCTTCCAGCTGCCGCCGGATTTCTTGCGCGCATTGTCGGCCGGTATCGCCGAACGCGGCCGCGGCATCGGCTATCGCATCGTGGCCGGCAACCTGCATGCCAATGCCGAGCAGATCACGCTGACCTATATCCTGCGGCCCGACGAAGCCTCGTTTCCGGCTTTCTTCGACCAGGCGCTGTGCGCGCGCCTGGCGGCGGAATTCTGCCTGCCGCTGACCGAGAGCACCAGCCGCGCGGAATTGCTGTTCAAGCTGTCGGAGGATGAATTCCGCCGCGCCAAGGCAGTGGACGCGCAGCAGGGCGAGCCCGGCCGCATCGAGGATTTCACTCTGGTGGAGGCGCGTTTGTGATGGCCAGGCTGCGCGCGTTCAAGAACAATTTCACTGCCGGCGAAATCGCCGCCGAATTGCTCGGCCGGCCCGATCTGTCGGCTTATGCCAACGGCGCCGCCAAGCTGCGCAACGTGCTGATCCGGCCCACCGGAGGCGTCACCCGACGGCCCGGCCTGCGCCATGTGGCCATGCTGCCCGATTCCGAGGATGAGGGCGCGCGGCTGGTCACCTTCCGCTTCAACACCGAGCAGACCTATCTGCTGCTGTTCATCGAAGGCGAGATCCGGGTGTTCCACCAGGAAACCCTGGCCGCCATCGTGGCCGCGCCCTGGTCCGCCGATCAGGTGCGCCAGCTCAGCTGGGTGCAGAGCGCCGATACGCTGTTCATCTGCCATCCGGATATTCCGCCGCAGCGCCTCACCCGCACCGCGCATGACAATTGGGATATCGCCGGCTTCGCTTTCAAGATCGAGGATGGCAGCGGCATCAAGCGCGTGCCGAGTTTCAAATTCGCCAAGGAAGACGTGACCCTGACGCCGTCTTCCACCAGCGGCACGATCACGCTCACCGCATCCGAGGATCTGTTCACCGACGCGCATATCGGCACCCGCTTCCGCATCAAGAAGAAGGAAGTGGAAATCACCGGCATCAGCTCGGCCACCCAGGCCACCGCCACCACCAAGGAATCCCTGGTGGATGCCGCGTCCACCCGCGATTGGGAGGAGCAGGCGTTTTCCGATCATCGCGGCTGGCCGGTGGCGGTGACGCTGTTCCAGGAGCGGCTGATCTTCGCCGGCTCGCGCGATTTGCCCAACCGGGTCTGGATGTCGAAAACCTCCGATATCACCAATTTCAATCTCGGCACCGCGCTGGACGACGAGTCGATCGAATTCTCCCTGCTCACCGATCAGGTGGAAGCGATCCGCGCCGTGGTGGCCGGGCGGCATCTGCAATTGTTCACCGCCGGCGCCGAATGGATGATCACCGGCGAGCCGCTCACGCCGGCCAAGCTGCGTGTCGATCGCCAGACCCGCATCGGCTCGCAGATCGAACGCAGCATTCCGCCCTGCCATGTGGATGGCGCCACCATGTTCATCGCCCGCGATGGGCGCGGTTTGCGGCAGTTCCTTTATACCGATCTCGACCAGGCCTATTCCGCCGAGGATATGGCTTTGCTGGTGCCGCATCTGTTCAACGATCCGCGCGGCATGGATTACGATGCCACGCGCAAGCTGATCCTGCTGCCGATGGGCGATGGCAGCCTGGCGGTGCAGACCAATTTCCGCAGCCAGCAGATCCTGGCCTGGACCAGATTGCAGACCGACGGCGCCTTCCGTGCCGTGGCGGTGCTGAACGACAGCATCTATGTGCTGGTGCAGCGCCAGAACGGTCTGTATCTCGAATGCCTGGATGAAGCCTGTTTCTGCGATGCCGCCTGGCGCGGCAGCAGCAATGATCCGAAAACCGTCTGGGGCGGGCTGGAGCATCTGGAAGGCCGCAGCGTGCGGGTGCGCGCCGATGGCATCGATCGCGGCAGCTACGGCATCGTCGATGGCATGCTCAGCCTGGCCAGCGCGGCCAGCAGCATCGAAGTGGGCCTGCCGTTCAAGCATGAGATCGAGCCGCTGCCGGCCGAGATCGGCGGCGATGCCATCGCGCAATCCGGCCCGGTGCGGCTGATCCGCGCGGTGTTCCGCCTGCAGGATACGGCGGCTTTGCTGGTGGATATGGGCAATGGCCCGCGTGCCCTGGCCTTCACCCGCTTCGGCGAAACCGGCGCGCTGGATGCAGCCCCGGTGCCGTTCACCGGCGACCGCGAAATGCGCGGCCTGGGCTGGGTGCGCGGTGTCGATAAACCGCTCTGGCGCATCGACCAGGCGGCGCCGCAACCCTTCACCCTGCTTTCCGTCTACACCGAACTGAAAGGAACCGAATAATGGCCGCAATTTCAGCAGCACCGTTGTTATGGGCTACGCTGGCAAGCAGTGCCGTCAGCACCGTTGCAGGCATGGCGAATTCCAGCGCTCAGGCCAAGGCCCAGGCTTCCGCCCAGGCGCAGCAGAAGCAGGCTTTGGATCGCCAATATGCCGATGCCGAGAAAGAGCGTCAGGATCGTCTGGCACGCAGCCAGGCGGCGCAGCGCGCGGCTTTCGCGGCATCGGGGGTTTCCGGCGATGGCTCGGCCGGTGCGCTGATGAACAACCTGCTGGCGGAAAGCGAGCAGGAACGCAGCCGGCTGGCCAGCAGCTATAACGACCAGCTTGCCAATTTCGATGCCGCCGGCCGCATCAACCTGCTGCGCCAGCGCGAAGCCACCACCAATGGCCTGCTCTCTTTGGTCCGCACCGGGCTGAATGCCTATGAGCGCAGCCAAACGAATCCGACACGGACATCGTAAGCGAAAGGATCCCCCATGACCGACCTGATCGTTTCCGCCGCGCCGCCGCGTGCGCAATTCATCGCCAACGGCTTGCAGACCGAATTCAGCCTGCCGTTTCCCGTATTGGCCGCCGCCGACCTGCTGGTCTGGATCGACGCCCTGCCCAGCGGCATCGGTTTCAGCGTGGGCAATCTCAACCAGAGCGCCGGGGCGGTGCTGCAATTCGCCACCGCGCCGGCCTCCGGCAGCCGCATCACGGCGGCGCGCCGCATGGCGATCAAGCGCGAAACCGATTTCGTGGAGGGCGGCGAATTCCGCGCTCGCGCGCTGAACGAGGAACTCGACCGCATCGCGTTGCTGTTGCAGCAGGTGGATGATTCGGCCAGCCGCGCCCTGCGCCTGCATGAAGCGGGATTGACGGTGCCGGCGGCGGATCTGGCGCTGCCCTATGGCGACCGTGCCGGCAAGCTGCTGGGCTTCGATGCCGATGGCCGGCCGGCTTTCTATGGCGAGGGCGATGTGCCCCAGGGCCCGCCGGGGCCGCAGGGTGCCCAGGGGCCTGCCGGTCCCACCGGCCCGCAAGGCGCGCAGGGTCCGCAAGGATCGCAGGGCGCCACCGGGCCTACCGGCGCGCAAGGTCCGCAAGGCGTGCAAGGTGCCACCGGCGCCACCGGTCCGCAGGGCGCGCAGGGCGCGGCGGGGCCGCAAGGCGTGCCGGGTCCGGCCGGGGCCACGGGGCCGCAGGGATCGCAAGGCATTCAGGGTCCGGGCGGGGCCCAGGGCATCCAGGGCATTCAGGGGCCGCAGGGCATTGCCGGCCAGAGCTTCACCCCCGATGAAGTGGGTCTGTATGCCGGCCGTGCCAGCCACGACGCGGAAGCCGATGGCTTCAGCTATCTGGCCACCGATACCGGCTATCTGTATTTCAAGCTCTCCGGCACGGCAGGCGATTGGTCCGATGGCGTGCCGTTCGGGCGCGGCGAACAGGGGCCCACCGGTCCGCAGGGCGGCATCGGCCCCCAGGGCGAACAGGGCGAGCAGGGCCCGCAAGGTGTGCAGGGCATTCAAGGCGTGCAGGGCGACAAGGGCCTGCAATGGCAGGGCGCCTGGTCGTCGGCCACGGCCTATGCGGTGGATGATGCGGTGGGCCGCAATGGCGCGGCCTATATCGCCTTGCAGGCCGGCACGGATCATGCGCCGGAAAGCTCGCCCACCTATTGGGCGCTGCTGGCCGCCAAGGGCGATACCGGCGCCACCGGCGCCACCGGGTCCGCAGGTGCCACGGGTGCCACGGGAGCCACCGGCGCCACCGGCCCGCAAGGCCCGGCCGGCGTGCAGGGCCCCACCGGGGCTACCGGTCCGCAAGGCCCCACCGGCGCTACCGGGCCCACGGGTGCCGCCGGCGCCATGGGTGCAACGGGTGCCACCGGCCCGCAAGGTCCGGCCGGCGCGGGCGTGCCCAGCGGCGGCGCTAGCGGCTATTTCCTCGCCAAGGCCTCGGGCAGCGATTACGACAGCGAATGGGTGGCGGTGCCGGCGGTGTTCGAAGCGCGGCTGCAATTCCTCGAACGCAATCTCGCCATCAATACGTTGCGCGACCAGATCGATGCCGGCTGGTCTTTGCTCAACATGGTGGATGGCATCGCCGATGAATTCGAAGACAGCACCGGCATCGGCTCGGCCGGCGGCGCCACCTACGATGCCGCCGGGGATTATTATCACAATCCCCTGGAAGGCGTGATTTCCGGCGGCAGCAGTATCGGCAATGCCACCTCGGGCGGCGGCCTGGCGGCAGCTTTCGATGCCAACGAAACGCAAACCTATTCCGCCGGTGCCTATTACAGTTCGGCCTCGCCATCCGATCCGTTGCTGCTGGGCAAGGATTGGGGCAGTGGCAACAGCCATACGGTCACCCGCTTCCGCGTGGTATCGGCCAGCGATGTGGGCTTCCAGGGTTACGGCGTGGATGGCGGCACCATCACCATCAAGCTGCAGGGCTCCAATAACGGCTCCAGCTGGACCGATCTGCATACCGGCAGCCTCACCGACAGTGCCACCAAGCTGGTGCATGATGTCACGTCGGGCATCAATACCAGCGCGGCCTATCGCTATCACCGCATCCACCTGACCTCCAATATCGGCAGCGGCGATCAGCGCTTCTGCGTGGCCGAGCTGCAATTCCATGCCATCACCAGCGGCGCCGATGTGGTTATGGTGAGCACGGCCTTCGCGGCCGAGATGGTGCCCGCCGAAGCCCGCGTGGTGCTGCTGCATCAGCCGGTGGACGGCGTGACGCTGAACACCGATGCCATCATCAAGGTGAGCCGCGACAACGGCACCACCTGGAGTAGCGGCACGCTTAGCGACGAGGGCAGCTTCGATGCCGCAACCAACATCCTCGCCGCCACCGTGGATCTGTCGGGCCAGCCATCCGGCAGTAGCATGAAATGGCGCTTCGAAACCCACAACGGCAAATCCCAGCGCCTGCATGGCGTGTGGCTGCAATGGAGGAATTGATCATGGCCGCATTTCCGATCAAGCCCGGCGACAAGCCGGTGAAGAATCCCAAGCCGCAGACCGCCGGGGAATGATCGCCATGTATGCCGATCATCTCGAGGCCGTGCGGTTCGGCCGGCGCTTTCAGGCGGTTACGCTGCGCAAGGCCAACGATGTGCTGCGCGTGTATGAGGATCTGCCGGCCAGCGCCAATGACGGCGACAAGGCGGAAGTGGCCCGCCAGGGCGCCTTCCGTGCCTTGCTGGCGCATATCGTGGCGGTGAAGCGGCTGCTGCCGCAACCCAGCGGCCCCGATGCGGAAGAAGCGGCGGCGCCTGAAATCGACGAGGCGGCGTTGCACGATATCCTCGGCCAGGCCCGCAAGCATGCGCTCGGCAGCGAAGAAAGCGGCCCCGATGACCTCTGATGCAGCAAGGCCATCGCAGCGCAATCTGCCGCCGAAGCTGGCCCGGGCGGTATCGCTGCCGGATTTCGTGCATGTGTGGAACCAGCGCCAGGGCCTCACCACGCCGGTACTGCATCTCAGCATCCTCGACTGGCTGGAGCAATGTTGGCGCAATGGCGACCGCGAATTGCTGCTGCTGGTGTTTCGCGATGCCGGCAAGAGCAGCCTGGTGGGTCTGTTCGCCGCCTGGCTTTTGCTGCGCGATCCCAATCTGCGCATCCTGGTGCTGGCCGCCGAACAGGCCCTGGCACGCAAGATGGTGCGCAATGTGAAACGCATCCTCGAACGCCATCCGCTCACGGCGGGCCTCAAGCCGTCCAGGCGCGAGCAATGGGCGGCGGATCAGTTCACCGTCAACCGCGTGCTGGAACTGCGCGATCCCTCCATGCTGGCGCGCGGCCTGGGCGGCAATATCACCGGCTGCCGCGCCGATGTGGTTTTGTGCGACGACGTGGAAGTGCCGGGTACGGCGGCCTCGCAGGCCAAGCGCGAGGAATTGCGCCAGCGCCTGGGCGAGATCGATTATGTGCTGGTGCCCACCGGCATGCAGCTCTATATCGGCACGCCGCATACCTATTACAGCATCTATGCCACCACGCCGCGCCGCGAGATCGGCGAGGATGCGCCTTTCCTCGATGGCTTCAAGCGGCTGGAATTGCCGATCGTGGATGAACAGGGGCGGTCGCGCTGGCCCGAGCGGTTTTCGCTCAAGCGGATCGAAACCATCCGCAAACGCTCCGGCCCGGCGAAATTCGCCAGCCAGATGCTGTTGCAGCCCACGGCCGCCGAAGATGGCCGGCTGAATCCCGATCTGCTGCGGCCCTATGGCGACGAGATTGCGCTGCATCAGGCCGGCGGGCATTGGCAGCTCAGCATCGGCGCACGCCGCATGCATTCGGCCTCGTGTTGGTGGGATCCGGCCTATGGCACGCCGCGCAAGGGCGATGGCAGCGTGATCGCGGCGATGTTCAGCGATGGCGAGGGTGGGTATTTCCTGCATCGCGTGGCCTATCTGCAGCATGATCCGCGCCGGTTGGAGGAAACCGATGCGGCCACCCAGCTTTGCCGCCAGGTGGTGGGTTTTCTGCGCGACCTGCATCTGCCCGCCGTGCGGATCGAGAGCAACGGCTTGGGCAAATTCCTGCCCGGGCTGCTGCGGCGCGAATTGGCGCTGGCAGCGGATGAGGATTGGCCGGGTGCCGCGGTGATCGAATGCAACAGCCGCCAGGCCAAGGCAGCCCGCATTCTTGCCGCCTTCGATGCGCCGCTGGCGGCCGGCGCCATCCATGCCCATGACAGCGTGCTGGCTTCGCCCTTCCTGGTGGAGATGCGCGAATGGCGGCCGGGCATTTCCCAGGGCCGCGACGATGGCCTGGATGCGGTGGCCGGCTGTCTGCTCAGCGAACCGGTGCGGCTGAGCGCACAGGCGAAAACCAGGGCACGGCGCCGCGATTGGCGGCCGGGCGGCGGCGGTTTCAATGCCGATAGCGATTTCACCCCCTAGACAGAGAAGGATATTCCCATGCCTGCCACGCTTTTCACCATCGACCTCGCCTGGTGGCTCACGGCGGTGGAACTGCCGGCGCTGGCCGGGCTGTTCTGGCTGCAACAGCGCCAGCGCGACGATTGCAGCCGCGCGCTGGAGAATGCCAACCGCGACAGCCGCACGGCGATCCATGCCCTGCGTGCCGCGCTGGCCGATTACAAGCTGGAAGTGGCGCAGACCTATGCCTCCATCGGCCTGCTGAAGGATGTGGAAACCCGGTTGACCGAACATCTGCTGCGCATCGAAACCAAGCTGGATCAGGCCAGCCTGCAGCAATATGGCATGCGGTCATGACCCCGGCGCGGCAACGCGAACAGGCCGGCCATGCCGCCCGCGAGCGCGAGATCGACGTGCTGGCGCGCACGCTGTGGGGCGAAGCGCGCGGCGAGGGCGAGGCCGGCATGGCGGCGGTGGCCGCCGTGATCGTCAACCGCGCGCGGCGGCCGGGCTGGTGGGGCCGCGATATCGTCGAGGTCTGCCTCCGGCCCTGGCAATTCTCCTGCTGGAATGCCGGGGATCCGAACCGCGACAAGCTGTTGCGCGTGGGCGCCATCGATAACAGCTTCGCCGCCGCCTTGCGCATCGCGCGTCTGGCGCTGGCCGGCGCGCTGCCCGATCCCACCCATGGAGCCACGCATTACCACGCGGCGGATATCCTGCCCGGCTGGGCGCGCGGGCACGAGCCCTGCGCGCGGATCGGCCGGCATGTGTTTTACGATCATATCGCATAGGAGGCGGCCATGCTCGGCAGATTGATCGGTGCCCTGGGTGGTACCTTGGCTGGCGGCGGCGTTGCCAGCCCCATCGAGGCGATTGGCAACGTGTTCGATAAATTATTCACCTCCGATGCCGAACGTGCCCAGGCCGAGGCGGTGCTGGAAAAGCTGCGCCAGCATCCGGGTGAATTGCAGGTGGAACTGAACAAGATCGAGGCGGCGCATCGCTCGATTTTCGTCGCCGGCTGGCGGCCCGCTGTGGGCTGGGTCTGCGCCGCCGGCGTGGCCTGGGCCTATATCGGGCATCCGATATTCCAATGGGCCGCAGCGCTCTGGGCGCCGGGCCTGCAACCGCCGGGTATCCTGACCGATAACCTGATCGAACTTGTGCTTGCCATGCTCGGCATGGCCGGTTTGCGCACCCTGGAAAAGGCGACAGGCCGGGTGAAATAAGCTACAAGTCCGGCCCATGACCATGATCTATCACATGGCCGCCCTGGCCGATTGGCAGGCGGCGTTGCAAAGCGGCTCTTACGCCGGCTCGCCCGACGATCTGCGCGACGGCTTCATGCATTTTTCCACTGCCGCGCAGGTGGCGGCCTCGGCGGCCAAACATCGCGCCGGGCGCGCCGATCTGCTGCTGCTCAGCATAAAGGCCGAAAGCCTGGGCGATGCCTTGAAATGGGAACCGGCGCGCGGCGGCGATCTGTTTCCGCATCTCTATGCCAGCCTGCGGCCCGATCAGGTGCACAGCATCCGCCCATTGCCGCTGGGCCAGGATGGCGTGCATATGTTTCCGCCGCTGGATTGAGCGATGCAGCCTGCGGTTTTCCGTCGCGATCCCTTCTGGAATACCCGGGTGGAATCGTTTTTCGTGCAGGCGCTGATGCCGCCGGAAAGCGCCGCCGCACTGGATGCGGTGCGCGACGAGATTGAGGCCATCGCGCCCGGCGCCTTCCTGCGCGCGCCGACGCATCGCCTGCATGTTTCGGTGCATGTGTTTGCCAGCCCGCGCGAGGATTTCGACAAGCAGGCTTTCTGGGCCGCGGCGGAAGCTCCGGCGCTGGCGGCGCTGGATGAATATTGCGCCGGCGCGAAGGCCTTCGCATGGCATTTCCAGCGATTGCAGGCGGCCGAACTGGCCGTGATCGCCCTGGCCGCACCCGATGAGCATGCGTTGGGTCTGCGCCGGCTGCTGAGCGAACGGGTGAAGCGCCCGGCCGGTCTGCGGCCGCCCTATGCGGAGATTCATTGCACGTTGTTGCGGTATGCCGCACCGGAAAAGCTGCCCGCCGATTTCGCCGCCCGCATCGCCGCCCTGCCCTGTTCGGTGCACGCGCATATCGCGGCACTGGAATTGCTCGGCGGCGAAGTGTATCCCTCGCTGCAAACCAGAACCCTGAAAAGCTATCGCCTGGATCAAGCATGAGCCTCTACAGCACATTGGCCTGGCCGCTGCTGCGCCATATCGAAGCCGAAACCGCCCATGGCCTCACGCTCATGGCGCTCAAAACCGGCCTGCTGCCCGATCTGCGGCGTGCACCCGACGATCGCCTGCGCTGCAAGCTGGCCGGCATGCAGATGGATAATCCGGTAGGCCTGGCCGCCGGTTTCGACAAGCATGGCGAAGTGCCCGATGCCATGCTGCGCATGGGTTTCGGTTTCGCGGAGATCGGCTGCGTCACGCCGCTGCCGCAGCCGGGCAATCCGCGTCCGCGTGTATTCCGCCTGGAGGAAGACCGCGCGGTGATCAACCGCTTCGGCTTCAACAGCGAAGGATTGGAGGCCGTTGCAGCACGGCTGGCTTCGCGCAATTACAAGGCGCGCGGCCCGGTGGGCGCCAATCTGGGGGCCAACAAGGAAAGCCAGGATCGTGCCGGCGATTTCAGCATCGGCTATGCCAAGCTGGCGCCGCTGCTGGATTTCCTGGTGGTGAATGTGTCGTCGCCCAACACGCCGGGGCTGCGCAACCTGCAGGGCCGCGCCGAACTGGCCGGTCTGCTGGAGCGCATGGCGCCGCATCGCCAGGCCTGCCCGCGGCCGCTTTTCGTGAAGATCGCCCCCGATCTGACCGATGAGGATTTGCAGGATATCGCCGCGCTGGCGCTGGACCACAAGCTGGATGGCATCATCGCCACCAACACCACGATCCTGCGGCCCGAAAGCCTGCGCAGCGCCAACAAGGCGGAAGCCGGCGGATTGTCGGGTGCGCCGCTGCGCGAGCAGAGCACCGATGTGCTGCGCAAATTGTATCCGCTGGTGCGGGGCAAGCTGCACCTGGTCGGCGTGGGCGGCATCGCCTCGGGTGCCGATGCCTATGCCAAGATCCGCGCCGGCGCCGCGGCCGTGCAGGTTTATTCCGCGTTGATCTATGAAGGCCCTGGCCTGGTCGGCCGCATCAATGCCGAATTGTCAGAGCTGTTGCGCCGCGACGGCTTCGCCACTGTGGCCGATGCGGTGGGCGCGGATTTCAGTTAGCGCCGGCCGGTTTTTGCTGAAGCAAATGAGGCGGCGCGGGCACGGCGCTCGCCGATGCCTTCCGCCAGCAAGGTGGCGGTGAAGGTGTTGAGGCTGACGCCTTCCTGGGCAGCGCGTTCCGCCAGTTTGCGATGCAGAGAGCGCGGCACCCGCACCCGCCATTGGCCGGAAAAGGCATCGTCGCGGCGTGGCGCGGGAATCCGGTCGCCGAATTCCTGCGCGGTGGCAATCCAGGCGGCGATGGCGGCACGGGCATCGCGCAAGGCGGCTTCCGGTGTGGCCCCATCGCCATGGCAGCCGGGCAAATCCGGCACGCTGGCCAGCCAGCCGCCGCCCTCGGCGGATGTCAGCCGCCGCACGGTGATGGGATAATCCTTGTCCACCGCTGCGGTTTTACGTTTCAGTGCCATCGTTACCCAGTCCCTCAAGCATGCGGATGAAAAGCTTGATGTAAATCGGTTTGATCGGTCGCTTCGCCGGTACGGTCAGGATGGCGCCGGAGGCATGCCGGAACGTGACATGGCTGCTGCCCGGTTGCCGCCAGTCCAAACCATGGGCTTCAGCCACGGTCTTCAATTGCTCGATTCGCCAGTCCAGCGGGTTGCGCCGCATGGCGGCAAGCAATTTATCGGCTTTGCCCATGGCTTATTATGGTACCGGCAGTGGTACCACGCAAGCGATAAAAAAACGCCGCCCCGGGGTTGCGGGGCGGCGCTGTCGCGATCCCTGCGGATCAGGCGTTCTTGATCGGATTGCGCAATACGCCCACGCCGCTGATATCCACTTCCACCACGTCGCCATCCTTCATCCAGAGCGGCGGGTTGCGCTTGGCGCCGACGCCGCCGGGCGTGCCCGACGCGATCACGTCGCCGGGCTTCAGCGGCAGCCAGGTGGTGACATAGGCGATGATCTTGCGGATGTTGAAGGTCATCAGATCGGTGCCGGATTTCTGCACGGTCTGGCCGTTCAGGCGGGTTTCCAGCATCAGCGCCTGCGGATCGGGAATCTCGTCGGCGGTCACCATCCAGGGGCCGAAGCCGCCGGTGGCGGGGAAATTCTTGCCCGGGGTGAACTGGCTGGTATGGTTCTGCCAATCGCGGATCGAGCCGTCGTTGTAGCAGCTATAGCCGGCGATGATGGACAGCGCATCGGCTTCCTTCACCTTGAAGCCTTCCTTGCCGATCACCACGGCAAGCTCGCCTTCGTAATCGAACTTTTCGGATTCCGCCGGGCGCAGCATGGGCTTGCCATGGCCGATCTGGCTTTCCGGAAAGCGCACGAAGCAGGTGGGGTGGCCCGGCGGTTCGCGGCCCATTTCGCGGCGATGCTCGTCGTAATTCACGCCGATGCAAACGATCTTGCCCGGATTGGGGATCACCGGCAGCAGGTCCAGGCTTTCCACCGGGCCCACGGATGCACCATCGGCCTTGGCCAGTTCGCCCAGCGCGCCGGCCTTCAGCACGGCCACCAGATCGGGATATTTCGCGCCCAGCGTGCCGGTCAGGTCGATCACATTGCCATCGGCGCCAACACGGCCATAGGAGGGCTTGCCTTTGGCGTTGAAAGTCACCACCTTCATCTGCGTCTCTTTCTCTTGTCGTATGGTTTCTTAGGTTTTCCGCAAGCGGATGATACCGCAAACGGGTTTGGGGAGCCGGGATTGTGATATCGCCGTACCGTGATGTGCACGGCGCCTGGATTTACAGGGCGCCAGGATTTGCACGGGCCAGACGATACGCGCCGCATCCAGCCGAGGCAAGAGGCCGCCTGATCCACGCGGTGGGCTTTTCGATGCCGTAATGCTATTGAAGCCCGCTATTCCATCCGCCCTTCGCTGCTGCAAAAAAATCCCCCATGTCCAATAGCCCCGCTCCTAACGCCACCGGCGCCGCGCCGCGCCGCTCGCTGGCTGCCACCCTGCTGCCCTGGCTCTGGCCCAGCGACCGGCCCGATCTGCGCCGTCGCGTGCTGGTGGCGCTGGTGTTTCTGCTCGCCGCCAAGCTGATCACCGTGGCGGTGCCCTATATGTTCAAGCGCGCCGTCGATCTGCTGGATGGCCTGCGCGACAACCCGAACATCGCGGTGGGCGCGGTGCTGGGCGTGGTGCTGGCCTATGGCCTGGCGCGGGTGGCCTCGCAGGTTTTCGGCGAGGCGCGGGATGCGGTTTTCGCCAAGGTGGCGCAGGCGGCGATACGCGGCCTGGGCCTAGCGGTGTTCAACCATCTGCACGCCTTGTCGCTGCGCTTCCATCTCGAACGCCAGACCGGCGGCTTGAGCCGGGTGATCGAACGCGGCACCAAGGGCATCCAGTTCGTGCTGCAATTCATGACCTTCAACATCTTCCCCACCATCGTGGAGATACTGCTGGTCGGCGGCATCCTGTGGGTGATGTATGGCTGGCAGTTCATGATCATCACCGTGGGCTCGATCATCGGCTATATCGCCTTCACGCTGCTATTCACCGAATGGCGCACCAAGTATCGCCGCCAGATGAACGACGAAGATCAGCGTGCCAATACCCGCGCTGTAGACAGCCTGCTGAATTACGAGACGGTGAAATACTTCACCAACGAGGCGCATGAGGCGCGGCGGTTCGACGAAGCGCTTGGCCGCTACGAACGCGCGGCGGTGAAAAGCCAGGTCACGCTGTCCATGCTGAATATCGGCCAGGGCGCCATCATCGCGGTGGGTTTGATCGCGGTGATGAGCCTGGCCGCCATCGGCGTGCGCGACGGCAGTATGACCTTGGGCGATTTCGTGCTGGTGAACACCTATCTGATCCAGCTTTACATGCCGCTCAATTTCCTGGGCTTCGCCTATCGCGAGATCAAGCAGGGCCTGGTGGACATGGAAGCCATGTTCAAGCTGCTGGATGTGCCCGCCGAGGTGAGCGACAAGCCCGATGCGCCGGCCTTGGCCGCCGGGCCCGGCCAGGTGACATTCGATGCGGTGGGCTTTGCCTATGAGCCGCGCCGGCAGATTCTCAACGATGTGAGTTTCACCATCCAGCCCGGCCGCAAGCTGGCCGTGGTGGGTGCCTCTGGCGCCGGCAAGAGCACCTTGTCGCGCCTGCTGTTCCGGTTCTACGACGTGACGGCGGGCCGCATCCTGGTGGATGGCCAGGATATCCGCGATGTGGCGCAGAATAGTTTGCGCGCCGCCATCGGCATCGTGCCGCAGGATACGGTGCTGTTCAACGACACGATCTATTACAACATCGCCTATGGTCGGCCCGGCGCCAGCATCGAGGATGTGCGGCAGGCCGCCGAGATGGCGCAGCTGGTGCCGCTGATCGCCCGCCTGCCCGATGGCTACGAAACCATGGTGGGCGAACGCGGCTTGAAATTGTCGGGCGGCGAAAAGCAGCGCGTGGCGATTGCGCGTGCCCTGCTCAAGCGGCCGCGCGTGATGGTGTTCGATGAAGCCACTTCGGCGCTGGATACCCATACCGAACGCGAAATTCAGCAGGCGCTGCTGCGCGCCGCCGAAGGCCTCACCACGCTGGTGATCGCGCATCGGCTGTCCACCGTGGTGGATGCCGACGAAATTATCGTGCTGGAGGGCGGCCGGGTGGCCGAACGCGGCCGGCACGAGGCCTTGCTGGCTGCCGACGGGCTCTATGCCCGGCTCTGGCGCCGCCAGCAGGAAGCCCAGCAGGCGCCGGAATTGGCCGGCTCGCCGTTGCAAAGCCCGGCAAAATCCTTATCTGCATAGAAACCGCCGGCCATGGGAGGCCTTACCCTGCCCCACCAGACAAGCTAGAATGGTGGAATACAGGTGGAAAGCCGCCGTTTATGAGCCGGCCCCATTCTCTAATCGGGTCCGTTCGTAAACAGGCCCGTTATTCTATGCAGGAAGGTTTTCGATGGACACGATCCGTTCAGTACTGGTGCCGATCCACCGCGAGGGCTGGAAGTTCATTGCCCTGTTCGCGCTGGCGACGCTGATCCTGTTCTGGATCGCCACGCCGCTGGGTTGGGTTGGCGTGGTGCTCACCGCCTGGTGCGCCTATTTCTTCCGCGATCCGCCGCGTGTCACGCCCGTGCGCAAGCTGCCGGACGGCACCGATCCGTCGCGCGGCGCCATCATCATCGCGCCGGCCGATGGCGTGGTGCAGATGATCGAACGCGCCGTGCCGCCGGAAGAACTCGGCATGGGCATGGATGCGCGGCTGCGCATCTCGATCTTCATGAATGTGTTCAACGTGCATGTGAATCGCTCGCCGGTCGATGCCGAAGTGGTGGGCCTGGCTTATCGCCCGGGCAAGTTCCTCAATGCCTCGCTGGATAAGGCATCCTCGGATAACGAGCGGCAATCCATGCGGCTGAAGCTGGCCGATGGCAAGGAGCTGGCGGTGGTGCAGATTGCCGGCCTGGTGGCGCGGCGCATCCTGTGCGAAGCGCGCGAAGGCCAAAAGCTGCTGGCCGGCGAACGCTTCGGCCTGATCCGTTTCGGCAGCCGCGTGGATGTGTATCTGGATGATGGCATGGTGCCGCTGGTGGTGACCGGCCAGAGCACGGTGGGCGGCGAAACCGTCATCGCCGTGCAGGATGATGAAGAGGTGCAGCGCGAAGGCGCTGTGCGCTGAGGCCAGGAGGCGGGAGCCTGCCATGCTGATCAAGCCGCCGCATAAGCTGGGACGCCTGCCGCTCAACATGCTGGCGCCGAATATCATCACGGTATTCGCGCTCTGCTCGGGCCTTACGGCGCTCCGCTTCGCAATCCAGGAGCAATGGAAATTCGCCATCCTGGCGATAGCGCTGGCGGCGGTGCTGGATTCGCTGGATGGCCGCGTGGCGCGGCTGCTCAAGGGGTCCAGCCGCTTCGGCGCCGAACTGGATTCGCTGTCGGATTTCCTCTGCTTCGGCGTGGCGCCGGGCATGGTGCTGTATTTCTGGAGCCTGCATACCCTGGGCAACGGCAATACCGGCTGGCTGGTGGTGCTGGCTTTTTCAACCTGCACGGCCTTGCGCCTGGCGCGCTTCAACACCGCGCTGGACGATCCCAACAAGCCGGTCTGGACCGGCAGCTTCTTCACCGGCATCCCCTCGCCGGCCGGCGCCGGCCTGGCGCTGATGTTCATGATCCTCAGCCTGGAAGTGGATAGCGCCTTCCTGCATTCGCCCTGGCTGAACGGCCTGTGGGCGCTGCTGATCGGCGGCCTGATGGTCAGCCGGGTGCCGACCTATTCCTTCAAGCGCGTGAAGGTGAAGCGCGAGGCGGTGCCGCTGGTGCTGCTGGGCGTGGGCGTGCTGGCGGCGCTGTTGCTCAACGAACCCTGGTATACGCTGTTCGCCCTGGGCAGCGCCTATCTGGCAACGATGGTGTTCAGCTTCCGCGCCCATGAAAGACTGCGCCGCACCGATGCCGCCACGGCGGCGGCGGCCCCGGTTACGGCCCCGGCGGAATCCGCGGCGGAAACCCAGGCCGAGCCTGCGAACCCGGCAAATCAATCAGACGACCAGCCGCGTCTGCATTGACGCGGCCTCATCTACGCGCCGGCTGTCCCTTAATGCCGGGTGCCCTTCTCGCGTTGCAGCCTTTCGCGCAGCTTTTCGGCGAAGCGGCCGCCATCCTGGCGCTGGGCCAGGAAGAGTTCCACGCTCAGCATGGCGCGTTCATGGTCGGTGGTGGGCGGCCCCTTGCGGGCCAGCTTTTCGGCGATGCGCAGCAGGTTGGGATCCAGCTTGGCGCGAATGCTCTTGATCAGCCGGGCCAGCTCGATCCGGGGATCACGCCGGCTTTCCGTAGTTGCAGCCTTCTTGGCGCCAGCCTTCTTGTCGGCAGGCGGCTTGTCGGCAATGAACAGCGCACCCGCCAGGCGTTTAAGTATCCCGGGTGATTTCGCGGCAGGCTTGGGTGCGGAGGGTTTGCTCATGCGGACCGGATCGAAGCTTGGCCGGCATTTTGGGCTAAAAGCCTCCGGCTGCAACCTTTTTCTTGTAATTCCGCGAATCGCGATTACCTTTGCGGTATGGCGATCATCGCACCTGTTCCTCCCGGCCTGCTGCCCACGGTTGCCACCGCACCGGGCCAGCCGCAATCCAGCCAGGGCCCCTCCGCCTTGCAGGCAGTGACCCAGGCGGCCGCTATCGGTGTGCGCACGGATACCCGCATGGCTGCCAATGCCTCGGGCAATTCCGGCGGTTCGGCCAATACGCGCGGCGACAAAGGCAAGAATGCCGATAACGGCGCCAATGCCACCGAAGCCCGCACCAATACCGCCCGCCCCGGTCCGCGCCAGCGCGGCATGGGCGGCAAGGCCGATATCAGCGTCTGATCCGCCCCCCCCCCGAATGATAATAGGCCCCGGGTCTGAATGAATAGGCCCCAGGTCTGAACGATAGGCCGTATACCGGCGGCTGATTTTTCAGCAGCGATTTTCGCCTGTGGATAAACTTTATTAACCAAGACAGGCCAATCTTCCGCCCATGATCGAGGATGTGGGGGAGATTGATATGTCGGTGCGTATCAGGCACTTGCGGGCTATTCTTGCGTCGATTAACGAGCAGTTGCTGCAAAGCGACCTGCGGCCCGAGGCGCGGGATTATCTGGAGCGCACCGCTCATTCCTGCCGCGAGACCATCCGCGAATTGGCCACCCGGCTTTAAGGCCTGCCAGCCAAGGCCACAGCCATGCCAACAGCCAGGCCCGGATCGCATCCCAAACTGCTTTCGGGGCAGCGGGCGCTGTTCGATATTCCCGACGATGTGGCCTATCTGAACTGCGCCTATATCGGGCCGCTGCCCAAGCCGGCATTGGCGGCGGGCGAAATGGGCATGGCGCGCAAGGCCACGCCCTGGATCGTGGCGCAGAGCGATTTCTTCACCGAATCCGATGCGATCCGCGCTCTGCTGGGCCGCATGATCAATGCGCCGGGCGATACGCCTGGGCAGGATGTGGCTTTGGTGCCCAGCGTATCCTACGGCATGGCGCAGGCGGCTTCGGCTTTGGGGCCGGGTCTCAAGCCGGGGCAGGAAATCCTGGTGCTGGCCGATCAGTTCCCGTCCAACCTTTATCCGTGGATGCAGTTGGCCGAACAGAAAGCCGCGCGGATCAAGACCGTGCCGCGCCCGGCCGACGACGATTGGACGGCAGCGGTGCTGGAGCAGCTTACGCCTGCGGTGGCGATAGCCGCGCTGCCGCATAATCATTGGACCGATGGCGGCCTGCTGGATCTGGAAGCCATCGGCCGCGCCTGCCGCGCACAGGGCACAGCTTTATGCGTGGATGCCACGCAATCCCTGGGCGCGCTGCCATTCGATGTGGCGAAGATCGATCCCGATTTTCTGGCCATCGGCGGCTATAAATGGCTGCTTGGGCCTTATAGCTACGGTTATCTCTACGTGGCGCCGCGCTGGCAGCAGGCAATGCCGATCGAGCAGAACTGGATCACCCGCAAGGGGTCTGAGGATTTCTCCCGCCTGGTGGATTACCAGGCCGAATACCAGCCCGGTGCCTGCCGCTTCGATGTGGGCGAACGCAGCAATTTCGCCTTGGCGCCGGCCGCCAAGGCATCGTTGGAATTGCTGCTGGATTGGGGCGTGGAAAATATCCAGGCGAGCTTGCGCGTCCGTACCGAACAGATCGCTGCCCGTGCCCGCGATGAACTCGGCCTCACCAGTGTGGCGCCGAATCGGCGCGCCGGGCATTTCCTCGGCCTGCGTTTCAAAGGCGCGCCGCCGGCCGACCTGCCGGCCCGGCTGGCTGCCGCCAAGGTCTATGTCAGCATCCGCGGCCCGGCCATGCGGGTGACGCCGCATCTGTATAACACCGATTCGGATGTGGATCGGCTATTCGCTGTTTTGCGCGACGTGCTTTAGTTGATTGAATTTGCAAACGAATTCAATCTGCCGCGATAAACGGCAAGACGCTTTTTCAGGCAGTTTTGGGCTTGCGCAGAGGGTGGGAAGCGCACCAGGCTGGTCTGGTGTATGGGCAAAAAAAAGGGGCCGCACGATGTGCGGCCCAAGTCTAGGGAGGAAACGCCCGAGAAGGGCATGCAGCAAGCCGGGAAGCGTTGCTGCGATGCAATATATATGGGATTTCATGGTGCGCTGCAAGAGGAAAAAGCAGCGATTCAATAGTGAAATAAATTGCTGTTTTCATTGAGGTATTTTTGCAACACTCGAGAACATAGCTCGAAAATAAGGCCGAGTCGCTGGATTAAAGTCGGATTTTCAGTGTGCGACTGCGAAGTAATTGGTGTGACTTCGGGCTATTATCCCACTTCAAGGCGAGCATACCTGGCTCAGGCCTCGGTGGAATTCCTGCCTGAATTCCAGGCTGCCACCCAGTTGGGCAGTTGCTCCGGCGGCATCGGTTCGGCCAGCAGATAGCCCTGGGCCAGGTCGCAGCCCAGCAATTGGGCGCAATCCCAATCCTCCTGGCGCTCCACGCCCTCGGCCACGGTGCTCATGCCGAGCTGGCGGGCAAGCCGGATCGACGAGGCCATGATTGCCCGGGCAGCTTGGTCATCGGCGGCCGCCACCACGAATTGCCGGTCGATCTTCAGCTCCTCGAAGGGGATGCGCTGCAATTGCTCCAGCGAGGAATAACCGGTGCCGAAATCGTCGATCGACAGGCCGAACCCTTTCAGCCGCAGCCGGGTGAGCACTTCCAGCGCGGCGGCGAGATCTTCGATCAGCCGGCTTTCGGTGACTTCCAGGATCAGGCTGTCGGGCGGCAGGCCGGCCTCGCGGGTGGCTAGAGACAGGCGGTCGGGCAGGTTCAGGCTGCCCAGATTGGCGGTGGACATATTCACCGCCACCTTGAGATTGAACCCCAGGGCGCGCCAGCGCGCGGCTGCCCGCAGGCTCTGGCTCAGCACGGTATGGAACAGCGGATCGGCCGCCGCGCCGCTTTCCGCCACCGGCACGAACCGCCCGGGCATGATGGTGCCGCGCAATGGATGGCGCCAGCGCGCCAGCGCCTCCACCCCCAGCACGGTGCGGCTGCGCATATCCACTTTCGGCTGCACGGCGATCTGAATCTGGCCATCGCGAATGGCATCCAGCAATTCGGCTTCCGTCGGCGCTTCGTCCACCGACGCTTCGGCGCGCTGGCGCTTCTGCCCGGTCTTGCCCAGGATGGCGTTCAGGCCTTCCGCCGTCAGCGGTTTCTCGACATAGCCGACGATATCCAGGTTATGGGCACGGGCCAGGGTTTCGGCGGTGCGCAGCACGCGGATGTTTTCCGCGCTCACCAAAGCCACCTGGCCGGCAAAGCGCCGCGCGCCGAGATGGCGCAGCACCTCGATGCCATCCATCACCGGCATGTTGAGATCCAGCAGGATCAGATCCACCGGATTATTCTCGGTTGCAAGATTATCCAGCGCCGCCAGGGCCAACTCGCCATCGGCATGACTGGTGATGCGGTGCACGCCGCAACGCTGTAGCAGCGCGGTGGCCACATCGCGCATCAGCTTGATGTCGTCCACCACCATCACATGCAGCTTGGCGATATGATCGGCTGCCGGTTCCAGCGCGATATTCCCTGTCGAGAAACGGTGTTGCGAAAGCCCCCTAACGGCTTTGCCCATGGTATTCCGCATTGGGCGCCATCTCAATGGCGGCGGCCATGCGGTTCGACATGTTGAAAAAGCTGGCGGTGGCGGCGATATCCCAGATGTCCTTGTCGGTCCAGCCGGCATCGCGCAAAGCCTGGCGGTCGGCTTCCACGATCTTGTCCGGGCTCTCGGTCAGCTTGGCGGCGAAATCCAGCGCGGCGCGCATCTTGGGCGTCAAATCGGCCACGCGATAATTCATCACCATCTGCTCGCCCAGTTTCGGATCGCCCGATAGCTGGCGCACCGCCGCGCCATGGGCGGTGAGGCAGTAATAGCAATGATTGATGCTGCTCACCGCCACCGCGATCATCTCGCGTTCCAGCTTGCTCAGGCCAGACGGCGCCAGCATCAATTCGTTATACATCTCGGTGAAGCCGCGCAGCTTCTTCTCATCGAAGCTGTAGCTCAGCAGCACATTGGGCACGAAGCCCAGCTTCTCGTCGCATTTGGCGAAATAGGCTTGCGTCGCCGGATCGAGGCTGGCGCGATCCGGGATCGGGATATTCAGCGCATGCGGCTTAATCTTGTCGTTGGCCATGGTTTCCTCCTGGCCCATGGTTTCCTCCTGGGCGGAAACCAAGCCTAGCGCGGATCGAAGCCTTCGCGGAAGCCCCCGACCTGGCCGCGATGGCGCAGCAGGTGGTCGGCCAGCAGGCAGGCCAGCATCGCCTCGCCCACCGGCACGGCGCGCAGGCCGACGCAGGGATCGTGCCGGCCCTTGGTGACGATCTCGGTCTGGTTGCCGAAGCGGTCGATGGTGGCGCGCGGATTGAGAATCGAAGAGGTTGGCTTCACGGCGAAACGCGCGACGATTTCCTGCCCCGTGGAAATGCCGCCCAATATGCCGCCGGCCTGATTGGAGGTGAAACCCGGCAAGCCATCTTCGCCGATGCGCATTTCATCGGCATTGCTTTCGCCGGTGAGCGAAGCAGAGGCGAAGCCGGCGCCGATCTCCACGCCCTTCACGGCATTGATGCTCATCAGCGAGGCGGCGAGTTCGGCATCCAGCTTGCCATAGATCGGTTCGCCCAGGCCGGCGGGAATGCCGGATGCGCGCAATTCGATCACCGCGCCCACGCTGGAGCCGGCCTTGCGGATGGCATCGAGATACTCTTCCCATTCCATCGCGGCTTTGGGATCGGGGCACCAGAACGGATTCTGTTCCACGCTGTCCCAGCGCCAATTGGCCGGATCGATATGTTTCTCGCCCACCTGCACCAGTGCGCCACGGATTTGCACGCCATCGCCCAGCAGGCTGCGCAGCACTTGCCGCGCCACCGCGCCGGCCGCCACGCGCGCGGCGGTTTCGCGCGCCGACGACCGCCCGCCGCCGCGATAATCGCGGATGCCGTATTTGCGCCAATAGGCGTAATCGGCATGGCCCGGGCGGAACTTGTCCTGGATCTCGGAATAATCCTTGCTGCGCTGGTCGGTATTCTCGATCAACAGCGAGACCGGCGTGCCGGTGGTTTTGCCTTCGAACACGCCCGACAGAATCTTCACCTGGTCGGGTTCTCGGCGTTGCGTCACGAAGCGCGAGGTGCCGGGCTTGCGCTTGTCCAGCCAATGCTGAATATCGGCCTCGCTCAGCGGCACCAGCGGCGGCACGCCGTCGATCACGCAGCCCAGCGCGGGACCGTGGCTCTCGCCCCAGGTGGTGACGCGGAAGAGCCGGCCGAAGCTGTTGTCGGACATCGCGCTCAGTCGGCCTTCTTGCCGCCCAGGCTTTGCAGCAATTCAGCCACCGCCGGCGCCTGATCCACCGCCACCATGCCCACGCTGTGATAGCCGCTATCCACGTGATGGGTCTCGCCGGTCACGCCGCCGCCCAGATCGCTGAGCAGGTACAAGCCGGCGCCGCCCACTTCGTCGATGGTGACATTGCGGCGCAGCGGCGCGTTCAGCTCGTTCCATTTCAGGATATAGCGGAAATCGCCGATGCCGCTGGCGGCCAGGGTCTTGATCGGGCCGGCGGAGATCGCATTCACGCGGATGCCGCGCGGGCCGAGATCGGCGGCGAGATAACGCACGCTGGCTTCCAGCGCGGCTTTCGCCACGCCCATCACATTGTAATGCGGCATCACGCGCTCGGCACCGAAATAGGTCAGCGTCACGGCGGAACCGCCTTCGCTCATCAGCTTTTCGGCGCGGTTCATCAGCGCGGTGAAGGAATAGCAGCTCACATTCAGCGACAGCGCGAAATTTTCCGGCGAGGTGTCGACATAGCGGCCCTTCAGCTCTTCCTTGTCGGCATAGGCGATGGCATGCACCAGGAAATCCAGCTTGCCCCATTCCTTGGCAAGCGTGGCGAATACCGCATCCATCGAGGCGGCGTTGGTCACGTCGCATTCCATGGTCAGCTTGGCGCCGATCTGCGCGGCCAGCGGTTCCACGCGCTTTTTCAATGCGTCGCCTTGATAGGTGAAGGCCAGTTCGGCGCCCTGCGCCGCCACCGCCTTGGCGATGCCCCAGGCCAGCGAGCGGTCGTTGGCCACGCCCATGATCAAGCCGCGGCGGCCCTGCATGAGATTGCCGGCCGGAAGGGCAGTGGAAGGCGACATGGAAATCCTCGGAAAAGTCGGATGAATGACAAAACGATGCGTCACGTTACGAAGCGGCGGCAGAGTAACCGAAAAGCCCGGGCGGCGCCAAGCTTCCCCGCCGATTGTCGGCCGCGCCCGGCAAAGCCCGGTTTTGCCCGGGCAGGCCCGCGACCAAACCCCGGAATCGCGGCTGAGCCATGTTGAAAAACCAAGAAAAACAAAAATGCCAGGCTTGAGCGGACCGGGGCTTGCCTGCTGCCCGCCATTGGCCGGCTATGCGCCCGGCATGCGCCCGGCATGCGCCCGGCATGGGCCCAGCATGGGCCGGCCATGATCCAGGCTGGCCATGCGGGTTGCAACCTGGGGGATAGGTTCAGGCCAGGTCCGGTGCCG
Source organism: Ferrovibrio sp. (assembly GCF_019636075.1). GTDB lineage: Bacteria > Pseudomonadota > Alphaproteobacteria > Ferrovibrionales > Ferrovibrionaceae > Ferrovibrio. The sequence goes on along the minus strand of NZ_JAHBYG010000019.1, from coordinate 3,651 downwards.
GCTGACTCTTGCAAGGGGGCGCCGGCTTGTTTCTATTCCTAATCAGGGGTGCAGACTGGTCATCGGCCGTTCGGCTATGGGAAACAAAAAATGCAGGGCGGCAAAAAAATGCAGGGCGGATTGAGCGTATCGGTGCTGACACGGATCATGGCGATCATCGGCGTGGCGGTGATCAGCCTGTTGGCGCAGATGCTGTTGGATGAATTCGATCAGCGCGACGCGCAGGTTGAACAGCGTCGCATCGAATTGCGCAATCTGGTGAATGTGGCCCATGGCGTGATCGACAGCTATGCCACCCAGGCGCGGTCCGGTGCGCTGCCCGAGGCCGAGGCCAAGCAGCGGGCCTTGGCGCAATTGCAGACCCTGCGCTACAGCGGCAACGAATATTTCTGGGTGAACGATCAGGCCCCGGTGCTGCTGATGCATCCCTTCGCGCCGCAACTGGTGGGTAAGAACCTGAGCGATTATGCCGATCCCAACGGCAAGAAGCTGTTCGTGGAATTCGCCAATATCGTGAAGCGCAGCGGCGAAGGCTATGTGGATTATTTCTGGCCCAAGGCCGGGCATGACAAGCCGGTGCCGAAAATCTCCTTCGTGAAAGGCCATGCCGGCTGGGGCTGGATCGTCGGCACCGGGCTTTATCTGGACGATCTGCAGGCCGAGTTCACCCAATCGCTGAAGCAATCGGCCATCGTGGTGGGGTTGAACGGCCTGCTGCTGGTGCTGTTCGGCTATCTGCTGGCGCGTTCGGTGGCCAATCCGTTGCGGCAGATATCGCAGGCGGTGCTGAAACTGGCCGAGCGCGACTGGAGCATCGAGGTGCCGCATACCGGGAAGCGCGACGAGATCGGCGCCATCGCCCGTTCGGTGGAAGTGCTGCGCGGCGCCGGGCGCGAAGCCGATCGCCTGCAGGCGGAAGCCGATGCCATGCGCAGCGAAGCCGACAGGCTGCGTGCGGAACGCGAGGCGCGCGAGGCCGTTGCCGCCGCGCAGATCGCCGAATTGGCGCAATCGGTATCGCGCGGCGAACTCAATCGCCGTATCGACGAGGCCGGCAAGGAAGGCTTCCTGCTCACCGTGTCGCAGCAACTGAATGCGTTGATCAGCCGCCTGCAAAGCGTGACCGGCGAATTGTCCAGCGTGATGCAGGCTTTGGCCGAGGGCGGCGTAAGCCATCGGGTGCGTGGCGATTATGCCGGCGTTTACGGCGACCTGAAGGATGCCGCCAATGGCATGGCCGAACGGCTGGGCGGCTTTGCGCTGCGCCTGGCCGATAGCGCCAACCAGCTGCGCGATGCCGCCGCCGATATTTCCGATGGCAGCCAGGATCTGGCCGCGCGCACCGAAAGCCAGGCCGCCACGCTGGAGCAAACCGCCGCCGCCATGCATGAAGTGACCGCCACGGTGCGGCAGAATGCCGATAATGCCGCTGCCGCCAACCGCTTGTCGGCGGAAGCGCGGCAGACCGCCGAGCAGGGCGGCAATGTGGTGTCGAGCGTGGTGCAGGCGATGGGCGCCATCGAGGAAAGCGCGCGCCGGATCAGCGATATCGTCGGCCTGATCGACGAGATCGCGTTCCAGACCAATCTGCTGGCCTTGAATGCCAGCGTGGAAGCCGCGCGCGCGGGCGAAGCCGGCAAGGGCTTTGCCGTGGTGGCGCAGGAAGTGCGTGCGCTGGCCCAGCGTTCGGCCAATGCCTCGAAGGATATCAAGGCGCTGATCCAGGCCTCCAACAGCCAGGTGAAAAGCGGTGCCGAACTGGCCGGGCGGGCCGGCGGCGCGTTGGACGATATCGTTACCGCGGTGCGCAAGGTCACCGATATCGTGGCCGAGATTGCCTCTGCCAGCGGCGAACAATCCCGTGGCCTGGATGAAGTGAACAAGGCCGTCACCAACATGGACGAGATGACCCAGCGCAATGCCGCGCTGGTGGAAGAAACCCATGCTTCGGCGCAGGCGCTGGCCAGCCAGGCGCAGGAACTGGCCGAGCTGGTCGGTTTCTTCAAGCTGGAATCCGATGGCCGCGAATCACGCCGGGCGCGGCGCATCGAATCCAGCCCGTCGGATCATGTGGTGGCGCAGGGCGTGCGTCTTGCGTTGCGCAACTGGAGCCGTATCGGGCTGTTCATCGGCCCGTTCGACAGCCAGCCGCAAATGGGCGAAACCATGCGTCTGGATGTTACCGTGCAATTGCCCGACCAGGTGCTGCGCTTCACCGCCGATGCCGAAGTGGTGCGCCTGGATGGCCGCTATGCCGGTCTGCGCTATAGCTGCCTGGAAGATTCCGCCAAGCAGCGCATCGCGGCGTATTTCGCGGAGTAACGGCGCGGCGTCTGCCGTCGGGTGGGCCAAGTATTCGGCGGGCCAGGATGCATCACGGTAACGAAACCGGGGATGGCGGGAGTGGAATCGTGCAGCAGCCGCGCGGTTATTCCGATACCGGCGGCGGCTTGGGCGGGCCGTCGATCACGCGGTCTGGCGGGAAATGCACGGTGACGCGGGTGCCCTGGCCGAGATCGCTGCGCAGCGACACGGCGCCGCCATGGGCTTCCATATAGGCACGCACCAGCGCCAGCCCGAGGCCGACGCCGCCGAATTGCCGGCTGCGTGCGGCTTCCACCTGCTCGAAGGGTGCGAAGACCCGTTCGCTATCGGCCGGCGCAATGCCGATGCCGCCATCCTGCACCCAGATATCCAGCCCGCCGCCCACCACCGGCGCAGCGCCGATGGAAACCACGCCGCCGGGCGCGGAGAATTTCAGTGCATTGCCGATCAGGTTCAGCAGGGTCTGGCGCAGCAGCCGCGCATCGGCGCGCAGGCCGGGCAGATCGGCCGGTACTTCGGCATGCACCAGCTTGCCTTCGCCGCTGGGCGCGGCCGAGGCTAGCCGGATGCAGGTGGCGGCCAGATCGGCCACCTTGATGGTGTCGTCGCGCACCGGAATGCGGTTGGCCTCCACGCGGGCGAGATCGAGGATATCGTCGATGATGCCCAGCAGATGCGTGGCGCTGGCATGGATGTCGCGCACATATTCCTGGTATTTCGGCGAGTCCGGGCCATAGAGCTGCTGGCGCACGATATCGGCGAAACCGATCACCGCATTCAGCGGCGTGCGCAATTCGTGGCTCATATTGGCCAGGAAGCTGCTCTTGGCGCGGCTGGCGCGTTCGGCGGCATCGCGGGCGGTGCGCAATTCCACCACCAGGCGTTCCAGCTCGGCATTCTGCCGCGCCAGCAATTCATTGGCCTTATGCTGTTCGGTGATATCCAGCAGGATCAAGGCGCGGTCGCCCTGCTTGGTCTGGCGCAGCAGGCCGCGCACCCAGCGATTGGATGGCAGCAGCAGCGGCGCCTCGCGTTCCAGCGCCGCCAGCGGCAGGCCGCCGGCTTCCAGCAAGGCCTCCAGGCTGGCGCCGGCATGCAGCTTTTCCTGGCCCAGGCCGAGCAATTCGGCCAGCTTGCGGTTCCACAAGGTCAGCCTGCCGGCAGCATCGCAGAGCGCGAAGGCCTCCACGCTTTCGGTTACATCCAGCAGGTTGGCCTGTGCGGCGCGGATGCGATCGTAGAAGCGCAGATTCTGCACCCGCAGCGCCCGGTTCTGTTCGATCACGCTGTAAACCACCCGGCTGGCCGCCACCATGGCGCCGGCAA
>NZ_JAHBYG010000018.1 GCF_019636075.1 Ferrovibrio sp. | reverse complement strand
GTGGCTTCATCGCAAAACCCTCGCAGGGCTGCGATGAAAAGCGGGCGTCCGCTATCTGCACAGGCTGCACGCACCAGCGCGGGGATCTGCCCTCCGCCGGCGATCAGCCCCAGCTTAGATGGATTTGCTGCCATCGGGCAGCGGCAGGCAGATGCCGCGCGACGAAGCGTTGCGCGTGAAATCCACCACTTCCTGCACCAGCTCCACATCGGTGAAAAGCTGGGCTACATCTTCGATCCGCTCGGCCAGCGTGCCTTCATCGGCAAACAGCATACGATAGGCCGCGCGCAGTTTGTGGATGGCTTCACGCTCGAAGCCGCGCCGTTTCAGGCCCACCAGATTGAGGCCGGAAAGATGCGCGCGGTTGCCGATCACCATGCCATAGGGGATCACATCCTGCTCCACGCCAGACATGCCGCCGATCATCGCATGCTTGCCGATGCGGCAGAATTGATGCACCGCCGCCAGACCGCCTACGAAGGCGAATTCGCCAACCTCGATATGGCCGGCAAGCGTGGCATTGTTCGCCATGATCACATGGTCGCGCACATGGCAATCATGCGCCACATGGGCACCGGCCATCAGCAGGCAGTTATCGCCCACGCTGGTGAGCATGCCACCGCCTTCGGTGCCGGGATTGATGGTAACGCCTTCGCGGATCTGGTTGCGTTTGCCGATCACCAGGCGCGAGGCTTCGCCCTTGTATTTCAGGTCCTGCGGCTGGTGGCCGATGGACGCGAAGGGAAAAATCTTGGTGCCTTCGCCGATGCTGGTATTGCCAGACACCGCCACATGGCTGACCAGTTCCACGCCATCGCCCAGCTCAACCTGGGCACCGATGGTGCAGAACGGGCCGATCTTCACGCCGGCACCGAGCTTGGCGCCCGGCTCGATCACCGCACTGGTATGTATCTGGCTCATCACTTATCCAGGATCATGGCGGAGAAAATGGCTTCGGCGGCAACCTTGTCGTCCACCACAGCCTTGCCTTCGAACTTCCACACCGGACCGCGCTGCTTGATGCAGTTGACATGGATATACACGCGGTCGCCAGGAGTGACCGGTTTACGGAAGCGGGCCTCGTCGATGGTCATGAAATAGACCAGCTTGCCTTCGGATTCCTTACCCAGCGAATGCACCACCAGCACGGCAGCGGTCTGCGCCATGCTTTCCACGATCATCACACCAGGCATCACCGGCTGCGTGGGGAAATGGCCGGTGAAATACGGTTCGTTGATGGTGACATTCTTGATACCAACCGCGCTCACACGCGGCTTCATATCTACCACCTTGTCGACCAGCAGCATGGGATAGCGATGCGGGATCATTTCCATGATCCGCAGGATGTCCACGCTGGCCACGGTTACGTCCTGCTTTGCTTCGGGCGCGGCGCCGGTGGGGGCGTCATTCATTATCGGTTCCTCTTGTCTTGCTCAGGCGGCGCAATGTCGCCACCTGACGGAAATAGTCTCTGGCGGGCGAGGATGGACTGCCGACATGGCGCTGGCCAGCCGGAATGTCGGTCATCACACCCGCCTGGGCGCCGATCTGCGCGCCGCTGCCGATGGTAAGATGTCCGGCCACACCGGCCTGGGCAGCCACCACCACAAAATCCTCCAGCCGCGTCGAGCCGGCAATGCCGACCTGGGCGATCACGATGCAGCCGCGCCCCATGGTCACGTTGTGCCCGATCTGCACCAGATTATCAATCCAACAGCCGGGCCCGATCACGGTATCGGGACCGGAACCGCGATCTATGCAGCTATTGGCGCCGATATCGCAATCGTCACCGATCAGTACGCGGCCCAATTGCGGCACTTTTATATGCCCGGCGGGATGTGGCGCGAAGCCGAACCCATCCTGGCCGATGCGAACCCCGGGATGCAGCGTTACACGCGCCCCCAGCAAGCAATGGCTGAGCGATACATTGGCGCCAATGCGGCAAGCCTCGCCCAGCACCACATTGCGACCGATCACCGCGCCCGGCCCTATGCTGCAACCTGCGCCGATCTCGGCACCGGCTTCGATCACCGCACGTTCCGCCACGCTCACCCCTTCGCCAAGCCTGGCCGTGGGGTCGATGCTCGCCGTGTCATGCATGCCGGCAGGCGAACGCGGCAGCGGGTAGAAAAGCTGCGCCGCACGGGCATAGGCATGATAGGGCTGCGGCGTGATCAGCAGCGCCATGCCGGCTGGCGCGCGGCTACGGAATTTCTCGGCCAGAATGCAGGCAGCAGCCTGGCTCGCATTCAGCTTGTCAGCGTATTTCGGATTGTCGAGAAAAGTCAGCTCACCATCGCCGGCACGATCCAGCGGCGCCACATCGCGCAACTGCAACCCGGACTGGGCCGGGTCCGCAAGCTTCGCCCCGATCCGCTCGGCGACCATGCCGAGCGTGAACGGCCCGGCATTGTCGAAGAAACGCGGATCGGCCATTGCAGCTTACTGCGCCGCCGGCAGATTGACCTTCACCGAGGGCAGCCGCTGATCCAGACGACGCAGCACCTCAACGGTCAGGTCGATATTGTCGCCGATGATCACATGCATTTGCGAGCGATCGAGCACCATGTTGAAGCCGCGCTCGGCGCTGAGCTCTTCAAGGATCTTCACCACCTGCTGGGCGATCTGTTCGCGCACGCCGGCCATGCTCTTGTCCACGGCCTGCGAGCGCTCCTGCACCCGGCGCTGCACCTCGATCACCTTGCTCTGGAAAGCCTGGCGGCGCTGGTCCCACACTTCAGGCGCCAGGATCGAACGCTGACGCATCAGCTCCTGATCCTCGCCGCGCAGCTTCTCGTCTTCCTTGGCCATCTCGGCCTGGAAGGTGTTGCGGAACTGCTCAAGCTGCTGCCGCGCGCCCTTATGGGCGGAAGCATCGCGCATGATGCGCTGGATATCGATAACCGCGATGGAAGCCGGCGGCACCTTGCCGGCCGGTGCAGCGGCCTGGGCCGGCGCGCGTTGCGCCTGGGCCACAGCCGGGCCGACAGCAGCAACCGCAACAGCGGCGACGAGAACGCAACCCAGCAAACGGAGCATTTTAGGCATACCGGCTTGGCGGAACAGGATGGACTGGCGAGACATGACGAAGGGCCTTGCTTTTCGTAGCGTCCTAGAAACGGGAACCGAAATTGACGCGGAATACTTCGGTTTCATCGAATTCTTCTTTGCGGAGCGGATAGCCGAGATCGACGCGGATCAGGCCGAAGGGCGATTTCCAGGAAACGCCGGTGCCGATCGAAACGCGCACCGCCTTGGAATCCAGCACATCGTTACCGGTTTCACCCGACTGCCAGAGCGCACCGGCCTCGGAGAACAGCCGCCCCTTGATGCCGAAATCGCTCGGCAGACCAAGCGGGAAGGTCAGTTCCACATCGCTCTTGTAATAATAGCGACCGCCCAATGCCTTGGAGTTCTGGGTTTCGCGCGGGCCGACGCCGCCTGTAGCGAAGCCACGGAAGCTGTCGCCGCCCAGGAAGAAACGGTCGGAAATGCGCAGGCGCTCGCCGAAGTCGTAGAGCACGCCACCCTCGCCGCCGACGCTCAACACCACTTCGTCGGCAACCGGGAAGTAATGCGCCGCCTGGCCCACATTGCGGATATAGCGCTCGGTGCCGCCCAAACCGGCCACTTCCTGATTCAGGCGCAGGATATAGCCAGAGGTGGGCTCGATCTTATCGTCGCGGCGATCGTAAGTAAGGATATGGCCGACCGACGAAGTGACGGTGCCGCCCTCTTCCTGTTTGATGAAGCGCGACTGGTTCGATTCAACGTCGTCGATCTCGTCATGCCGCAGACGATAGAAGGTGGTTTCGCTCAGATACTCGGTGATCGGGAAACCTGCACGCAATGCACCCATCGTGGTGGTCTGGGTATAACCGCTGCGGCGGGTGTAGTCCGAGCGCCGGCGCTGCAGATCGAAACCGGCAGCCAGTTCACGGTCGAGGAAATACGGCTCGGTGAAGCTGAGATCGGCCTGCTGGCGACGTGCCGACAGCGTGAAGCCGACGCGCAAATCCTGCCCGCGACCGAGCAGATTGCGTTCGCGCACCGACACATCGCCCAACACGGAATCCGTGGTGGAGTAGCCAACGCCGAACGACAATTCACCGGTGGATTTTTCCGTCACATCCGCAGTCAGCACCACCTTGTCAGGCGCCGAGCCTTTATTCTCGCTGATATTCACCTTGTCGAAGAAGCCCAGGCCGTTCACACGCGTGCGGGTGCGGCGCAGCTTTGCGGCGTTGAAGGCATCGCCTTCCACCAGGCGGAATTCGCGGCGGATAACCTTGTCCAGCGTGCGCACATTGCCAACCACGTCGATGCGCTCGACATAGACCCGCGGGCTCTCGCCGATGGCAAAGGTGATATCGATAAGGCGCTTGTCGCGATCCTTGTTCACCTCGGGGCGCACTTCCACGAAAGCATAGCCCAGGCGGCCAAGCTCGGTGGTCATGTCCTGCACGGTCTTTTCCACCAGATCGGCATTATAGATTTCGCCGCTGGCAATCCGCAGGAAGGGGTTCAGAGACGCGCCTTCCACGCCCTTGATCTCACTGGCGACCTTGATGCCGCCAACCCGGTAACGCTCGCCCTCTTCCACCGTGAAGGTCAGGAAGAAACTTTCGCGACTGGTCTGCAACTCCGCCACCGCGTTCACCACGCGGAAATCGGCATAGCCCTTGGAGAGATAGAAGCGGCGCAGCTTCTCGCGGTCGAAGGTCACGCGGTCCGGATCGTAATTGTCATCCGAGGTCAGGAAACGCCACCACACCGATTCCTTGGTCTGGATCACTTCGCGCAGACGGGGATCGCTGAAGGCTCGATTGCCGATGAAACGGATGCGGCTGATGCCGGTGATCGACCCTTCGTTGATCTCGAAAACCAGATCCACGCGGTTCTGCGGCAGCTGGATCACCTTGGGCTCCACCGTGGCCGCGAAACGACCGGTGCGGCGGTAGACCTGCTGGATGCGCTGGGTATCGGCCTGCACCTTGGCGCGGGTATAGACCTGGCGCGGCTTCAGGCTCAGTTCACGACGCAGCGTATCATCCTGCACCCGGCGGATGCCTTCAAACACCACGCGGTTGATCAACGGGTTCTCGGTCACGCGCACCTGCAGCACGCCATTCTGCATACGCATGTTCACGTCGGAAAACAGCCCGGTGGCAAACAGCGCTTTCAGCGACTTATCGGCCTGATCATCGGAATAGATATCGCCCGGCTTCAGGGTGATGTAGCTCTGGATGGTGGAGACCTCGATACGCTGGCCGCCTTCCACCTGGATATCGCGCACCACCTGGCCCACACCGGCGCGCTGCTGCGCCCAGGCCGGTGCCGCGCCGCCCAAAACCAGCGTGATGCCAGCCGCGCCGCACAGAATGGCGGCAACCAATACCAACAGGGCGGAGCAGGCACGCAGTTTTTGCGCGATGCAGTTAAACGCCTGTGCCATGCCCAGAATCATCCCCATCACCGAACGAGCCGCCCTCACATAGCCGTTTTCAAGAAAAAAGCCCAGCGATGAAATTGAAAACCGGCAGGCGGTTCAAGTCGTTCCAGGTGGCGAACACAAAAAGCGACAGCACCAGGGCAAAACCGATCCGGAAACCGTATTCCTGGGCACGCTCGCCCAGCGGTTTGCCGCGCACGGCTTCAAATGCATAGAACAGAAGGTGGCCACCATCCAGCATGGGCACGGGAAACAGGTTGATCAGGCCAATCGCCACCGAAAGCGTGGCCATCAGCGAGATCAGGCCCAGCCAGGAGGCCTTGGCCACATCGCCCGACATCTTGGCAATGCCGAGCGGGCCAGACAGCTGGTCGCCGCTTTCCTTGCCGCCGATGATCCGGCCCAGATAGGTGAAGGTGCTGGAAATCTCGGTGCCGATCTGGCGCACCGCCTGGGTGACAGCCGAAACCGGGCCATGCTTGATGAATTCGATGCGGCCAGCGGCCTGCACGCCCAACTGGCCCACCCGCTGGCTGCCGCCGAAGCCATCCGACACATCCACCCGGGCGGGGGTGACGGTCAGCGTCAGTGGCTGGCTGTCGCGCAGCACACCGACCTGGATCGGGGTTTCGGCCCGCAGCGCCACATAGGTGCGCATCTCGGTGAAGCTGAGGATTTCCTTGCCATCCAGGCTGGTGATGCGGTCGCCCGGCTGCAGGCCAGCCTGTTCGGCGGCGCTGCCGGCCACAACATTGCCCACCACCGGCGGCGAGAAGGATTGCCCCACGGTCATGAACAGCGCGGCGTAGATCAGGATGGCGAAGATGAAATTCGCCACCGGGCCGGCCGCCACGATGGCGGTGCGCTGCGGCAGCGACTTGTGATGAAACGATACGGCGCGGTCGGCGGCGCTCATGGTGGCCATGGTCTCGCCATCGGCACTGCCCGAGGTGGCATCGGCATCGCCGAAGAATTTCACATAGCCGCCCAGCGGCACGGCGGCGATCTTCCAGCGCGTGCCATGGCGATCCATCCAGCCGAACAGCTCCGGGCCGAAACCGATGGAGAAGGTTTCCACCCGCACGCCACAGCGCCGCGCCACCCAGAAATGCCCGAGTTCGTGCACGAAGACGATAACGGTCAGCACCACCAGAAACGGAACGATGTAGCTGACCAGATTGACGATGAAATCCATTGCGCCACCTTAAACCAAACAAACCCACCTGAACCTAATGATGAGCCGCAAGCCAAACCCGAACTATGCGCTGCCGCCCCTGAAACCTGCTTACTACCGCCCTGCTCGGGTGGTTAATCCACGGGCCGGCCGTATCCGTGTCACACCGGCGGGCTCCAGCAATTGCCGGGCCTCGCGCCGGGCTGCCGCATCGGCTTCATGAACCTCCGCCAGAGTTTGGGGCATTGCGTGGTCCAGCCGCGTCAGGCTCTGTTCGACGATGCGGGCGATATCCAGAAAGCCGATCCGGCCAGCCAGAAACGCCTCCACCGCCACCTCGTTGGCAGCGTTTAAGATAGTAGGAGCCGCCCCCCCGCTTTGCAAGGCCTGCCGGGCCAGGTTAAGTGCCGGGAATCGAACGGAATCCGGCGCCTCGAAGGTCATTTTTGCAAGAGTTGGAAGATCCAGCTTGGGCGCCGGGGTGTGCATGCGACCGGGCCAGGCCAGCGCCACGGCAATGGGGGTGCGCATATCGGGACTGCCCAGCTGAGCCAGAACCGAGCCATCGACATAAGCCACCAGGCTGTGAATCACCGATTGCGGGTGGATCACCACCTCGATCCGCTCCTCGGGCACCGGAAACAGGAAGCTGGCCTCGATGAGTTCCAGCCCCTTGTTCATCAGCGTGGCGGAATCCACGGAAATCTTCGCCCCCATGCTCCAGACCGGATGCGCCATGGCCTGAGCCGGGGTGACTTCCCGCATGTCGGCCATGCTCAGTGTACGGAATGGCCCGCCCGATGCGGTGAGGATGATGCGTTCCACCGCCTCGGCGCGCTGGAAATCGAAAACCTGGAAGATGGCGTTATGCTCGGAATCCACCGGCAGGATGGTGGCGCCGCAGCGCGCCGCCTCTCCCATCACCAGCGGGCCGGCACAGACCAGGCTTTCCTTGTTGGCCAGCGCCACGGTGGCGCCGCGCCGCACGGCGGCCAAGGTGGGCGCCAGGCCGGCGGCACCAACGATGGCGGCCATCACCCAATCGGCCGGCCGCTCGGCGGCTTCGATCAGGGCGTTCACGCCGCCGCCAGCCTCGATGCCGCTGCCGGCCAGGCGCTGGCGCAGTTCCGGCAGCAGGCTTTCATCGCCGATCACGGCAAATCCGGCATGCAGGCTGCGAGCCTGTTCGGCCAGCAGAGCCACATTGCTCTGCGCCGTCAGCGCTTCGATGGCAAAGCTCTCCGGCTGGCGCAACAGCAGGTCCACGGTGGAGCGTCCGACCGAACCGGTGGAGCCCAGAATACTGACCCGTTTCATGGCCATAGCTTATCACCCCAGAGCAGCATGCCCAAAGCCGCGAAAGGGGCAGCGAACAGCAGGCCATCCAGCCGATCCAGCGCGCCGCCATGGCCCGGGATCAGGGCGCCGCTGTCTTTCACGCCGAAATGCCGCTTCACGCCGGATTCAAAGAAATCGCCGGCCTGCGACACCACCGCAACCAGGGCCGAGAACAGCGCCAACAGCAGCCACGGCAGCTCATGCCCCGGCGCACTGCCCAGCAACGCGATGGCGCCGCCAGTCACCGCCGCACAGAGCATGCCGCCGCCCAGGCCGGCCCAGGTCTTGTTCGGGCTCAGCACCGGGATCAGCTTCGGCCCGCCGATCACCCGTCCGAAGATATAGGCCCCGGTATCCGTGGCCCAAACCACCGCCAGCAGCCACAGCACGATCAGCCGCCCATCGCCGGGATGGCCGCGCAGCCAAACCAGGCACAGGCAGGGCAAACCGATATACACCGCGCCGGCCAGGGCCCAGAGCGGACGCTGGCGCTGCAACACCGGCAGCAGCACGATAAACACCGCAAGCAGGCCCAGCGCCCAATCGGCGCGGCCATCGGCCATGCTGCCCAACGCCAGCAACAGCGGCATCCAGAAATAGGTCAGGTGCAGCGATTTCGGACCTTCGCCGGGAAACCGCAGCCATTCGCGCAGCATGAAATAAGCCGCAAAGGCCGCCAGCATGGCAAACACCGCCCCGCCCATCCACCAGGCGGCAAGCGCCAGCGGCAGCATGACGGCAGCCGAAGCGATACGCTTGGTCAGCGCACTTGCCGGCTGGCGCGGCGCCTCGGCCTGCTCAGGCACTGCTGGCGCCATAGCGGCGTTCGCGCCGGCCATATTCCGCTATCGCCGCGGCCAGTTCGGCCCGACCGAAATCCGGCCACAGCGTATCGGTGAAAACCAGTTCGCTATAAGCCGCCTGCCAAAGCATGAAATTGCTCAGGCGCTGTTCGCCGCTGGTGCGGATCAGCAGATCGGGATCGGGAATGCCGGCGGTCAGCAGGTTGCGTTCGATCATCCCGGCATCGATCTGCTCGGGCTTGATCTCGCCGCGCAAAGCGGCTTCCGCCAGCCTGCGCGCAGCCATCACCAATTCATCCTGGCTGCCATAAGACAGCGCGATGATCAGGGTGAGCCGGCTGTTGCCCAAGGTCTTGGCCTCGGCCTCGTCCACCAGCGCCACGATATCGGCCGGCAGCCGGCTGCGATTGCCGATCACCCGCACGCGCACGCCGTTGCGACGCAATTGCTCAAGCTCGCTTCGGATGAAAATGCGCAGCAGATCCATCAGGCCGGAAACTTCGCTGGCCGGGCGCTTCCAGTTCTCGGTGGAAAAGGCATAGAGCGTGAGATACTCGATGCCCAGATCGGGGCAGGCCTTCACCACCTCGCGCACGGCATCGACGCCTTTGCGATGGCCGAGATTGCGCGGCAGCCCACGTGCCTTGGCCCAGCGGCCATTGCCATCCATGATGATGGCGACATGGCGCGGAACAGCCGCGCCGCCGGTTTCCTGGCCAGCGGTTGCGGTGTCGGCGGCAGGCTGCAACAGCGCCGCGGAGTCCGGCAAGGATGCAGCCATGATCAGACCTGCATGATCTCCTTGGATTTCTGCGCCAGCGCATCGTCGATACGCTTGATCGACTCATCGGTGAGGCGCTGGATTTCCTCCTGCCACATCTTCACGTCGTCTTCGCCGATCTCGTGGTCCTTCTCCAGCTTCTTCAAGCTGTCCATGCCATCGCGGCGCACGCCACGCACGGCCACACGGGCCTGCTCGGCATATTGCCCGGCCACCTTGCTCAGCTCCTTGCGGCGCTGTTCGTTCAATTCCGGGATCGGGATGCGGATCAACTGGCCGTCCGCCTGTGGATTGAGGCCGAGACCGCTGGAGGCAATCGCCTTCTCCACCGCCTTGGCATTCGACTTGTCCCAGACCTGCACGCTGATCATGCGCGGCTCCGGCACACTGATGGTGCCGACCTGATTCAGCGGCATCGAACTGCCGTAAACATCCACGCGCACGGGATCCAGCATGCTGATCGTGGCGCGGCCGGTGCGCAGGCCGGAGAATTCATGCTTCAGTACGTCCACCGCCTTGTGCATGCGGCGTTCGATGTCGTCGATATCCAGATCGGCCACGGTAAATCTCCCTGAAACGCTTTATTCGCCTTCGATTACGGTGCAGCGCCCCTCTCCGGTCAACACTTTGGCGAAGCCACCGGCTTCGTGCAAGGAGAAGACCAGGATCGGAATCTTGCTTTCCCGCGCCAGGCTGATTGCCGAGGTGTCCATTACCTTCAAATCCTTCGCCAGCACTTCGCGGTAGGTCAGCGTTTCATAGCGCGTGGCGGCGGGGTTTTGCTTCGGATCGTCGGAATACACGCCATCCACCTGAGTGCCCTTCAGCAGGGCATCGCAGCCCAGCTCGGCAGCGCGCAGGGCGGCGGCGGAATCGGTGGTGAAAAACGGGTTGCCGGTGCCGGCAGCACAGATCACCACCCGGCCCTTTTCAAGGTGGCGGATGGCGCGGCGGCGGATATAGGGTTCGCAGACGGTGTCCATCCGGATAGCCGACTGCACCCGTGTGTCGACATTATGGCGTTCCAGCGCATGCTGCATGGCAAGGGCGTTGATCGTGGTGGCCAGCATGCCCATGTAGTCGGCCGAAGCGCGCTGCATGCCTCGGGTGGCGCCAGCCACGCCGCGGAAGATGTTGCCGCCGCCGATCACCATGCAGACCTGGGCGCCCATCTCCTGCACATTCTTCACCTCGCGGGCGATCCTGTCGCAGGTTTCAAAATCAATGCCATAGGGGGTTGGGCCCATCAGCGCCTCCCCCGAGCATTTCAGCAAAACACGGTGATATTTCAGGTGCCCATTCTTAGATTCTAAAATGCTCATACTGGACCTCGGAAGCCGGCGACGGGGACGATTCCCGAAGCCGGACCATACAGCATCGGGGCCCGCCCTCCAATCCGATCCGGGCAAAAGCGCTGGATCAGATCGGCGGGCGAGCCCCGAAAAAACAACGAGTTAGGCGATTACGAGGTGATCTTGGCCACTTCGGCGGCGAAATCTTCCGACTTCTTCTCGATCCCCTCGCCCAACTGGAAGCGCACGAAACCGACCAGCTCGATCGGGGCGCCGGCGGCCTTGGCGGCCTTTTCGATCGCCTTGCCCACCTGGGTTTCGCCATCGATCACGAAGGTCTGCTCCAGCAGAACCACTTCCTGATAGAACTTGCGCACGCGGCCTTCCACCATCTTGGCGATGATCTCGGCCGGCTTGCCCGAACCGGCAGCCTGGTCGGTCAGCACCTGGCGCTCACGCTCCACGGCGGCCGGATCCAGATCGGCCACGCTCAGCGATTGCGGGTTGGCGGCGGCGATATGCATGGCCAGCTGCTTGCCCAGCGCATCCACGGCCTCGGCCGGCGCGGTGGACTTCAGCGCCACCAGCACGCCCAGCTTGCCCAGGCCTTCGGCCAGCGCGGAGTGGACATAGCCCACCACGCGGCCGCCCTCGACCGTCAGGCGCTTGGCGCGACGCAGGCTCATATTCTCGCCGATGGTGGCGATGGCGTTGGTGATGGCTTCCTTCACATTGCCGGCGCCGCCCGGGAAAGCGGCGGCTTCCAGCGCGGCCACATCGTCGCCCACCTTCAGGGCGGCCTTGGCGATGCCGGCGGCAATGCCCTGGAACTGGGTGTTGCGGGCCACGAAATCGGTTTCGGAATTCAGTTCGATGACGGCGCCGGTATTGCCTTCGAGAGCCAGGGCGACCAGGCCTTCGGCGGCCACGCGACCGGCCTTCTTGGCAGCAGCCGACAGGCCCTTCTTGCGCAGCCAATCCACGGCGGCATCCAGGTCGCCAGCGGTTTCGCCCAGAGCCTTCTTGCAATCCATCATGCCCGCGCCGGTCTTCTCGCGCAGGTCTTTCACCAGGGCCGCAGTGATCTCAGCCATGTTCGTATCTCCGGTTCAAATCAGGTTTCAAACGCTTAATCTTAAACGGCGGCGGCGCGCCCCCGATTTGATCAGGGGTGCGCCGCCGATAATCGTCGCTCAGGCTGAATTAAGCCTGGGCCGCCTCGGCCGCGACTTCGGCTTCCGGCGCAATCTCGGGCTGCAGCTCTTCGGCCTCGCCCAGATCAACGCCGCTGGCCGCCAGCTGCTCTTCCATGCCGCCCAGCACGGCTAGGCCGAACAGGTCGCAATAGAGATTGATGGCACGCAGCGCGTCGTCGTTGCCCGGCACCGGATAGGTGATGCCCGACGGATCGGAATTGCTGTCGAGGATCGCCACCACCGGAATGTTCAGGGTGCGGGCTTCGGCAATCGCGATGTCTTCCTTCACGGTGTCGATCACGATCATCACGCTGGGCAGACCGCCCATATCCTTGATGCCGCCCAGCGCCCGGTCGAGCTTTTCACGCTCGCGGGTCAGGTTCAGCAATTCCTTCTTGGTCAGGCCAACCGCGCCATGCTCGCCGGAAAGCTGCTCTTCCAGCTCCTTGAGGCGCTTGATCGACTGGGAGATGGTCTTCCAGTTGGTCAGCATGCCGCCGAGCCAGCGATGGTTCACATAATACTGGCCGCACTTGCGGGCAGCTTCGGCCACGGCTTCGGAAGCCTGGCGCTTGGTGCCGACGAACAGCACCTTGCCGCCGCCGGCAACGATGTCGCGCACGGCATGCAGGGCACGGTGCAGCAGCGGAACGCTCTGCTGCAGGTCGATGATATGGATGTTGTTGCGCTCTCCGAAGAGATACGACTTCATCTTCGGGTTCCAGCGATGGGTCTGGTGCCCGAAATGCACGCCGGCCTCGATAAGCTGACGCATCGTGAACGTGGGTACGGTCATCGTCTTAGGTCCTTTTCCGGTTGGTCCGCCGCAAGCGCCGTCTCGTGCCACCGTGGCCCGAAACACCGGAACGCCGCCCTGGGATGTCTCCCCAGGGATGCGCAAGCCTGCGTGTGGGGTATGGAAACGCGGCGCTTTTAGCCGAATCAGAGCGGTTTGGCAAGCGCCCGCCCCTACCCGGTCGGATTAACCAGCCATGATCACAACTTGCACCGATTTTCCGCAATACAACCGGGATTTTCCGCGCCGCCTCGGGCATACTACGCCTATGGACCTACAACAAATGAAGCCCGAGACCCTGGCCAGCCTTGTGCAGGCCCACGAGCGTTTCGCCAAGGGCCAACGCAATGGCAACCGCCTGAATCTGCAATTCTACGATTGCTCGGGCCTGAATTTCGCCAACCGCGACCTCCGCCAATGCAACCTGGTGGGCAGCACCCTACGCGGCGCTTTATTCCGGTTTTCCGACCTTTCCACCGCCAATTTCTATGGCGCCGACCTGGAAGGCGCCGACCTTTCCAACACCAACCTCACCCGGTCTGACCTGCGCGGCGCCAAGCTGCGCGGCGCCAACCTGGAATTCGCCGATCTGACCGGGGCCGATATCCGCGATGGCCGGCTGGTGCGCCCGGATGCCGATGGCAACCTGGTGGCCGTGGCGGCCGGCGGCGCGATTACCGAAAAGGCGCATATGAGCCACGCCAAGCTGATCGGCGCCAAGCTGGGCCGGGCGATCAGCCAGAATGCCGATCTCAGCCATGCCAACCTGGCCCATGCCAAGCTGGTGGATGCCGATCTTTCCGGCTGCGACCTGCGCGGCACCATTTTCGTGGGCGCCGACCTGACCAACACCAACATGAGCAATTGCAAGCTTTCCGGCGCAGTGCTGGCCGGCGCCACGCTCACGGGGGCGAATTTCGACCAGGCCGACCTGGCCGGCGCCTTCTTCCGGCAATCCGAAATGAAAGACGCCCGCAGCACCGCCAGTACGCAATTCTCGCGCGCCATCAACGATCTGGAAAAGCCGCTGCAAAGCATCCTGCGCGAACATCTGCTCTGGGCCGAAAGCATGGGCGCCAAGGGCAAGCGCGCCGATTTCAGCCGGGTGGATGTTTCCGGCGCCAAGCTGAACAAGCTGGATCTCTCTGCCGCACTGTTCGTGCAGAGCACCATGGTGGAAACCGAATTGCAGCAGGCCGTGCTGACCATGGCGGATTTCACCGATGCGATGCTGCTGAACGTTAACATGATGGGCGCCGATCTGCGCGGTGCGAAATTCTCCGGCGCCAACATGATCGGTGCCAACATGAAGCAGGCCAAGCTTGGCACCATGCCGATCACCAGCCTGCAGGGCAAACGCTGGCCGGCCAATATGGAAAGTGCGAATCTGAGCCAGGCCGTGCTGGCCGGAGCCGATCTGCGCGGTGCCAATTTTTCGCGCGCCATACTGGTGCATGCGGATTTGCGCGATGCCGACCTGACCGGCGCCGATTTCAGCGGCAGCGATCTGTCTGGCGCCGATCTGCGCAATGCCAAGATGAGCGGCGCCGACCTGCGCTCGGCCATCGGCGTGAATACCGAAGCCGAGACGGAATAACGGGTGGATCTGGGAACAGGCGGATGGAAAATACCGTCAAGGTGATTGCGCAATACGAACTCGACGAATTGTTCGAATTGCATGCCAACTACGTGAAGGGCGTTCGCGGCGGCAAACGCCTGGTGATGCATTTCCGCGATGCATCCCGGCTGGATTTCAGCGGCAAGGATCTCACCGCCGCCGATTTCGTCGGCAGCCGGATGACCTATGCCGATTTCAGCCACGCGATCCTGACCGGCGCCAATTTCTTCGCCACCGATTTGCAGGGCGCCGATATGCGGCGCTGCGATCTCACCAAAACCGACCTGCGCGGCGCCAACCTGCGCAATGCCAATCTGGAAGGCGCCAACCTCACCGCCGCCGATATCCGTGACGGCGTGCTGCTGCGGCCCGATGAAGACGGCAACCTGATCGCCGTGCTGAAACGCTCTGCCAGTTTCGACAACGCCAAAATGGCCGGCGCCAATCTGTCTTCGGCCAAACTTGGCAAGGTGGTGGGCCGCAATACCGATCTCACCAATGTGAATTTCTCCAATGCCAAGCTGAACAATGCCGATTTCACCGGCTCCAACCTCACCGGCTGCCTGTTTGCCGGCGCCGATCTGACCCAGGCCAATCTGAGCCAATGCCTGCTGCATGGCGCGGTGCTGGCCGGCGCCATGCTGAACGAAACCAATTTCGATGGCGCCGACCTTACTGCCTGCTATTTCCGCCCGATCGACCTGCGCGATGCCGATGTGTCGAAAGCGATCCTGCCGCGCAGCCTGGAAAGCCTGGATCGTTCATTGCAATTCATCGTGAAAGAGCATCTCAGCTGGATCGAAACCCTGGGTAAGCAGGGCATGCGGATCGATTTCAGCCGCTACGATCTGTCCGATCAGAAACTCTCCGGCATCAATTTCTCCGCCGGCGATTTCTCTTATGCCATCCTGCGCAACACGGATTTCTCCGGCTGCCGTTTCGTGCTGTCGGATTTGCGCGGCGCAATGATGTTGAATGCCAATTTCAGCACGGCCAACATGCAGGGCTGCAAATTCGATCGCGGCATTCTCACCAACGCCGATTTCCGGGCCGCCAAGCTGTCGCCGGTTCTGATCACCGGCGCCTTCCATCGCAAGCAGCCCAGCAGCTTTGCCGAATGCAATCTCACTCAAGCGAAATTCCAGGGTGCGGATCTGGAAGGCGCGATATTCAACCGCTCGATCCTCACCATGGCGGATTTTCGCGCGGCCAATCTGAAAGGCGCCAGCTTTCTGGATGCCGATCTGACCAATACCGATTTCCGCGGCGCCGATCTGGATGGCGCCGACTTGCGCGGCGCGGTGGGCTACAAGCTCTAATCGGCCGTCTCGGGCACCGGCTCTGGTTCCGGCAAGCTGGCCAAACCCGGCATGGCCGAAAACGCGATCATCAGGAATTGCACCACAAAACCCAGCGCCCCCAGCCAGATCGTGGCCTCCAGGCCCCAGCGGCCGCCGACCCAGCCACCCACCAGCGCCCCCAGCGGCCGCATGCCCAGCGACACAACCTGCTGAATCGCGCTGGCGCGGCCGATCAGTTGCACAGGCACCAGGGCTTGGCGCAGGCTGTTCTGGCTGATGGTCCACAGCATCGGCCCGAAACCGAAAAGCAGAAAACCGGCCCCGACCAGAACCATGCTGTTGCCCGAGGCAATCACGCCGGGTAGAGAACTCAAGGCAATGGCAAGAGCTGCCAGCAGCGACAGGATGGGGCCGATCATCAGCAGCCGTCCGAAAGCCAGGCTACGTTGCAGCATCGGCATGAACAGGCTGGCCAGCAGCATGCCGATACCGATCAGCCCCATGGCCAGGCCGATCTCGGCGGCGCCCAGGCCTAATGTCTGGCTGGCAAACAGCACAAACACCGCCATCAGCAGAAACCAGCTGAAATTCCATGCCATGGCACAGCAGGCAATGGCACGCAGCAAGGGTTGGCGCAGCACCAGCCGCAGCCCCTCGCCCAGCGCCGGCAGCATGGCCTGACGGGCCTGCCCGGTATATTCGGGCGGCAAATCGCGACGCATCGACGGATCCCGCAACAGCCATGCAGCCCAGATCGATCCCAGGCCGGATACCGCCAGCGCAATCGCCGGCGAAGCCCAGGCGGCAAAAGCCCCAGCCAAGCCCGGCCCCAGAAAGATCGCAGCCGCGCGGGCGAATTCCAGCTTGGCATTGGCGGTGCCGAGCAGACCGCGTGGCACAAGAGCAGGCAGATAGGCCTGCGAGGCCACGTTGAACATCACGCTGGCGGTTGCCAGCAGAAACCCCAACAAACTCAGCAGGCTGAGGCCCAACCAGCCGCCATAGACCAGCACCGGCAGGCTGAGCAGCAGCAAGGCCCGCGCCGCCTCGGACCCGGCCATCAGCCAATGGCGGGGCCACCGATCCGCCCACAACCCGGCCAGCAGCGACAACAGCAGATACGGCAAGGTTTGCGCCGCCCCCAGCACCCCCATTTCCTGCGGGCTGGCTCCCAGCGCCAGGGCGGCCATCAGCGGGAGCGCTGCAATGCTCAACTGGTCTGCCCCATGGGCTGCCGTATTGGCGATCCACAGACGGTTGAAGGCGGGCGGCAGGCTGGCTTTTGTCATAGCCCTGCATAGCAATCCCGGTTTTCCCTGACTATCCGCCCCTTGCACTTTCTTTTTTTGTAACGGGCGCCACAAAGCCGCCATTATTTTATAGACAATACTGTACAATAATTATAGACAAGGCGCCTGACAGTCTCGGAATCTCCCCATGAAGAAAAAAATCATTCTGTCCCTGTTCGCCCTGGCACTGCTGGGCACGGCTGGCCATTTCGGTTGGCAATGGTGGAGCCATGGCCGCTTCATCGAAAGCACCGACAATGCCTACGTGGCAGCCGATATGAGCGTGATCTCCTCCAAGATCAGCGGTTACCTGCAAAGCCTGGAAGCCGCGGAAAACCGCCGGGTCAAGGCCGGCGATGTGCTGTTCCGTATCGACGACGCCGATTACCGCGCCAAGTTGGCCCAGGCCGAAGCGCTGCTCGCCACGCGCCGCGCCGCAATGGATATCGTGGATCGCCAGTTGAACACCCAGCAGGCCAGCATCGCCGAAGCCGAGGCAAGCCTGCGTTCCAGCCGCGCCGATCTCACCCGCACCGACGACGATCTGCGGCGCTATAATCAGCTTGCCAGCGGTCAATATGTGTCGACCCAGAAGCTGGAAACCGCGCAGACCGACCAGCGTAAGGCCAAGGCCGCCCTCGAACGCGCCGAAGCCGGTCGTTCCGTGCAGCGCAGCCAGATTGCCGTGTTGCAGGCCAACCGCGAACAGGCCATGGCAATGATCGCCCAGGCCGAAGCCGAAGTGGCAATGGTGAAGCTGGATCTGGAAAACACCGTGGTGCGTGCGCCCATCGACGGCGTGGTGGGCAACCGCACCGCCCAGCTAGGACAATATGTACGCCCCGGCGTGCAGTTGATGGTGATCGTGCCGTTGCAAGAGGCCTATGTGGTGGCCAATTTCAAGGAAACCCAGTTGCGGGATTTGCGGCCGGGCCAGAAGGCGCAGATCAAGGTGGATGCTTATCCGGGCCAGGTGCTGCAAGCGCATATCGACAGCCTGGCGCCGGCCAGCGGCGCGAAATTCAGCCTGCTGCCGCCCGATAACGCCACCGGCAATTTCACCAAGATCGTGCAGCGCGTGCCGGTGAAACTGGTGATCGACAAGGCGGCCGGCAATCCGGTCGATACTCTGGTGCCCGGCATGTCTGTGCTGGTGGAGATAGATCGCCGCGCCAGGCCCGAGTAACGCATCATGAGCAGCACCGCCGTTCAGCCCTCTGCGGTCGCCGGCCAGGGTTCCGCTACGGTGGGCCAGGCAGCAGATGAGCCGAAACTCAGCCCCGGGCTGTATATCGGCTATCTCGCCATGGTGCTGGGCATGTTCATGGCCATTCTGGATATTCAGATCGTTTCATCCTCGATCAATGAAATCCAGGCCGGCCTTTCGGCTTCGGCGGATGAAATCAGCTGGGTGCAAACCTCCTACCTGATCGCCGAAGTGATCATGATTCCGTTTTCGGGCTATCTGTCGCGCCTGCTGTCCACGCGCATTCTATTCACCATATCGGCGCTCAGCTTCACATTGGCATCAGTTGGCTGTGCCATGTCGAACAGCCTGGAAAGCATGATCGTGATGCGCGCCCTGCAGGGTTTTCTGGGCGGCGCCATGATCCCCACGGTGTTTGCCACCGTGTTCATCATGTTTCCGCCGCGCAAACGCGCCGTCGCCTCGGTCACCATCGGCCTGATCGCCACGCTGGCCCCCACCATCGGCCCCACCCTGGGCGGCTATCTCACGCAATGGATGTCGTGGCATTGGCTGTTCCTGATCAACGTGGTGCCCGGCATCGTGGTTTGCGTGGTGGTGTGGACCTTCCTGGATATCGATAAACCCAATCTGGGCCTGTTGCGCGGCTTCGATTATATCGGCCTGGCCGCCATGGCGGTTTTTCTCGGCAGCCTGGAATATGTGATCGAGGAAGGCCCGCGCAAGGATTGGCTGGCAGAGCCTGCTATCCGCAATTTCGCCATAGCCTGCACCATTGGCGGCGTGGTGTTTTTCTGGCGCAGTATCACGCATAAAAACCCCGCTGTGGACCTGAAGGCTTTCGCCAACCGCAATTTCGCGGTGGGCTGCGCCTTCAGCTTCACCATGGGTATCGGGCTGTATGGCCTGGTCTACCTGCTGCCGCTTTTCCTGGCCCGGGTGCGTGGATTGAACAGCCTGCAGATCGGCGAGATCATGTTCGTAACCGGCTTGGCGCAATTCCTGATCGCACCGCTGGCCGGCTATCTGGCCCGCAACACCGACCCACGCAAGGTGTTGCTGTTCGGCCTGGCCCTTATGGCCGCCTCCACCTATGGCATGGCCAATATTACCGGCGACTGGCAGTTCAACGAATTGCTGCTGCCGCAGATCATGCGCGGTGCGGGACTGATGCTGTGCATGGTGCCGATCAATGCCATTGCGCTGGGCACCCTGCCGCCGCAAGAATTGAAGAATGCCAGCGGGCTGTACAACCTCACCCGCAATCTCGGCGGCGCCTTCGGCCTGGCGGCCATCAATACCGTGCTGATCGAGCGCAATGCATTGCACTGGAACCGGTTGATCGAGGCGATCAATCCCGGCCGGCCTGAAGTGCAGGCCTATATCGATGGTATCGCCACATCCCTTGCGGAACGGCTGCAAACCGACGAAACAATGATGGCTGCCAGATTGCTGGGGGCAAAAATTCAGCAACAAGCCAGCATCATGTCGTTTGCCGATTGCTTCTATCTGATGGCCATACTATTCGCCTGTGCCGCAGCCGCGGTGATGCTGGCCAGGCGGCCGATCCCTCAAGCCGGCAGCGGAGGCGGGCATTGAGCAACAAATCTGCCACGAAGCCAGGCCGCGGCAGGCCGGCCGATCCGGCCAAGCGAGACGCCATCCTCACCGTGGCGCGCAAGCTGTTCTACGAACTGGGCTATGGCATCGGCCTGGATGCGATAGCCCGCGAAGCCGGGGTGGCACGCCAAACCATCTACAATCTGTTCGCCTCCAAGGATGAACTTTTTGCAGCTATTGTCAGCCAGGGCGCCGAAACCATCGCGGCACCGCTGCGCGATTTGCCGGCCGATGCAGAGCCACGCGATGTGCTGATCCGTTTCGGCGAGAACTACCTGGCGGTGATCCAGTCGGACCGGTCGATCGGCATGCAGCGCATGTTGATCTCATCCGCCCAGGCCTTCCCCGAGATGGTGGCCACCTTCTTTGCCAACGGACCCGCGATCAACCGCCAACGCTTGGCCGATTTCCTGCGCAAGTCGGCGCCTGCGGCGAATCTGCGGATCGAAGATCCCGCCGAAGCCGCCGATCATCTGATCGGCATGATGATCGGTACCATCGCCATGCGTCGCACGCTCGGCCTGATGCCGCCGCTATCGGAGGCCGCCATGCACAAACGCATCGAGCGCGCGGTGGATACCTTCTTGCGCGCCTACAGAGTTTAACCGCTCAGCGACTTGGAAGCGATCTCGTAAGTCTCAGGCGAAAGCTTAGGCACCGACAATATCCGCCCAAGCTCGGCCTTCATCCTGGCCTGCCGCGCGGTATCCACCCGCCGCCAGCGGCCCAGCGGGGCCAGCAGCCGCGCCGCCACCTGCGGGTTGAGCGGATCGAGTTCGATGATCCGATCGGCATGGAAAGCATAACCCGTGCCATCGGCGGCATGATAGCGCAACGCATTCATGCAAAAACCGCCCACCAGCGCCCGCACCTTGTTGGGCTTGCGCATGGAAAATGCCGGATGCGACAGCAATGCCTTCACACGCTCCAGCGTATCGGGCAAGGCCGAGATCGCCTGCAGCGAAAGCCATTTATCCAGCACCAGGGCATCATCCTTGAAGCGGTCATGGAAATCCGCCAAAGCTGCGGCGCGCTCAGGCACATCCAAATCAACCAGCAGCCGCAATGCCGCCATACGGTCGGTCATATTGTCGGCCTTGGCATATTGGCCATCGATACGCGCCAGGATGCCGGCATCTTCCGCTGCAAGTTCCGAAAGATAAGACAGCGCGGCATTCTTCAGCGCGCGGTTGCCGGCCTGCTCCGCATCCGGGCTATAGGCATCGCTGCCGCTTGCGCCATCATAGATCCGCAGCAGGCTTGCCTTATGCGCCTCGGCGACCTGTCGGCGCAGCGCGCGGCGGGCCAGATGCACGGCCTCGGCATCCATCACCGGCATCTGATCGGCGATGTAATCCTCCGAAGGCAAAGCAATGGCTTCGGCCGCGAAGGCCGGCTCCAGGCTGTCGTCGCGCAGGATCAGACCGATGGCATCGATAAAATCTGCATCGAAACCGGCGCCGTTATTCACGCGGCACAGCAGC
Organism: Ferrovibrio sp.; assembly: GCF_019636075.1. Classification (GTDB taxonomy): domain Bacteria; phylum Pseudomonadota; class Alphaproteobacteria; order Ferrovibrionales; family Ferrovibrionaceae; genus Ferrovibrio. The sequence continues at coordinate 45,808 of NZ_JAHBYG010000018.1, read as the reverse complement.
AGGTCGGTAGCATATTGCTGCCCCGCTTCCCAACGCGCGAAGGCATCTGAATCATGAGCCATCAAAAAAGCGCGCTCGGCGCCGCCGATCTCGGCCTTGATATTCACCGGCGCCGAAAAGCCACGGTTGAGCGACAATGCACGCGGCTCAGGCAACCCGATGAATCTGAATGTCTGCTGCGGTTGCTTCACCGACAGCACGCGACCGGGCATCGCCGTTGCCTCGCCCTCCAAGCGCAGCGGAATATCCTGGCCCTGCGCATCCAGTAGACCGACATGCAGCGGAATATGCATCGGCTGCTTGTCCGGCTGGCCGGGCGTGGGCGGGCAATGCTGGATCACGCTCAATTCATAGCTGCCGCTGCCGGCATCGTATCTGCCGCTGATGTTCAGCGACGGCGTGCCGGCCTGGCTATACCACAGCTTGAACTGCTCCATGTCGTAGCCATTGGCATCCGCCATGGCGGCCACGAACTGGTCGCAGGTGGCGGCTTCGCCGTCATGGCGCTCCACGTAAAGCTTCATGCCTTTCTGGAAACCATCCTCACCCAGCAGGGTGTGCATCATGCGGATGACTTCAGAGCCCTTTTCATACACCGTGGCGGTATAGAAATTGTCGATGGCGATATAGGAATCCGGACGGATCGGATGCGCCAGCGGGCCGGCATCCTCGGGGAATTGCCGAGCCCGCAGATTGCGCACATCCTGAATGCGTTTCACCGGCCGCGAACGCATGTCGGATGAAAATTCCTGATCACGGAAAACCGTCAGGCCTTCCTTCAGGCTGAGCTGGAACCAATCCCGGCAGGTGATGCGGTTTCCGGTCCAGTTATGGAAATATTCATGCGCCACCACCGCCTCGATGGCGGCGTAATCGGCATCGGTCGCGGTTTGCGGATCGGCCAGGATATAGCGGTCGTTGAACACGTTGAGCGACTTGTTCTCCATCGCCCCCATGTTGAAGTCGCTCACCGCCACGATATTGAAAAGATCGAGATCGTATTCCAGGCCGAAGCGCGTCTCGTCCCAGCGCATCGAGCGCTTCAACGCATCCATGGCATAACCCGCCCGTTCGGATTTGCCATGTTCGGTATAAATCCGCAGCTTCACCTCGCGGCCGCCCTGGGTGGTGAAGTCATCTTCCAGCACGGCCAGATCGCCGGCCACCAGGGCAAACAGATAGCTCGGCTTCGGATAGGGATCGTGCCACACCTTGTAATGCCGGCCATCGGCAAGCGTGCCCTCTTCCTGCGGATTGCCGTTGCTCAGCAAAACCGGGCAGGCCTTGGGATCGGCCCGCAGGGTCACCAGATAGGTTGCCATCACATCGGGGCGATCCAGGAAATACGTGATGCGGCGAAAACCTTGCGCCTCGCATTGCGTGCAGTAATTGCCGCTCGAACGATACAGGCCGGATAAGTGCGTATTGCCCTCGGGATCTATCTCGGTCTCGATCCGCAAAGTGAATTTCTGCGGCGGCGCATGGATGGTGAGCGATTTCTCATCCACCACATAATCGCTCTGCGACAACGGCCGGCCATCGATGGACAGCGAAACCAGCTTCAGCGCCTCGCCATCCAGCACCAGGGCGCCAGGCCGTTCGGCGCGAATATCCAGCTTGGCAACCACCCGGGTGGCGCGCGGCTCGAGATCGAATTCCAGCGCCACCTTATCGATCCGGTAATCCGGCGTGCGGTAGTCGAGGCGGTTTATGGCCCGGGGCGTCATATTGGGCTGGACAGCATTCACGGCATCATTCCTCAGATATCGCGCACTTCAAGCACACCCGGCAGCACCAGCAACTGGTCGCGCAATTGCGGCGTGACGGCAAAGCGTTTTTCCAGCAGCATCTCGGCCTGGTCGCCGGAAGCTTCCACCCGGCAGCCGATGCGGATCATGCCCTTGCCCTTGCCGGCGGCCTGGTTCAGCAAATCCGCGATCCTGGGCAGCGCATCGGTCTTGTCGAGATTGATCAGGATGCCGGCAGCCGCGCGGGCTGCCACATCATCGAGCAATTCCAGTTTCTGCGCCGTTAGGCGCGGCTGTTCGCCTTCAAGCCGCGCAGCCATGGTCCACACCACATTGCGCCCGGCCTCCAGCCAATCCCGATGCTGCCCGAGCAATTCGGAAAAAACCGTCACTTCATACATACCCGAGGCATCCGAGCAGCTTACGAAAGCAAAGCGGTTGCCCTTCTGCGACGTGCGTTCCTGGCGCGAAATCACCGTGCCGGCCAGCTTGAATATCTGGTCGCCGCTATTCAGCGCCCGCATCATTTCGGTATAGCGCTTCACGCCCACGCGATTGAGCGACGCCTGATAGGCATCCAGCGGATGCGCCGAAAGATAAAAGCCGATGGCCTCGAATTCCTTGGCCAGTTGCTCCATCGAAGTCCAGATCGCGTTATCCGGCAATTTGGGCAGTCGCTCGCTGGCTGGGCCGCCGCCGCCGAACATCGAAACCTGATTGCTGGCGCGCTCTTCGGCCTTCACCTGGGCATGGCGGATCAGCATATCCAGTCCGCCCACGGTTTTGGCGCGATTTTTCTCCATGCCATCGAAGGCACCTGCCTTGGCAAGGTTCTCCAGCATGCGCTTGTTCAGCGCCGATGGCTCCACCCGGCTGGCCATTTCGAACAGCGTGCTGAACGGCCCGTTGCGCACACGCTCGGCCACGATCTGCGCCATCGCCGCCGCGCCCACATTCTTCACGGCCGCCAAGGCATAGCGGATGGCGCCCTTGCCATCGCGCTGCTCCACGTCGAATTCCACCTGCGACTTGTTCACATCCGGCGGCAGAAGCGGAATATTCTGGCGCGCGCATTCCTGCCGGAACACATTCAGCTTATCGGTGTTGGAAATATCCATCGTCATCGAAGCGGCGATGAATTCCACCGGGTAATTCGCTTTGAGGTAGGCCGTCTGCCAGGCCACCAAGGCATAAGCTGCCGCGTGGCTTTTGTTGAAGCCGTAACCGGCGAATTTTTCCACCCGCTCGAAGATTTCCGCGGCTAGGCCCGGATCGACGCCACGCTCCTTGGCGCCCTTGGCGAAGCGCTCCTTCTGCGCATCCATTTCGGCCTTGATCTTCTTGCCCATCGCCCGGCGCAACAGATCGGCATCGCCCAACGAATAGCCAGCCAACACCTTGGCGATTTCCATCACCTGTTCCTGGTAGATGATGACGCCGTAGGTTTCCTCAAGCACCGGCTTGAGCGACGGATGCATGTAATCGGGATCCTCGCGGCCCTGTTTACGCGCGATGTAGGATGGAATCATGTCCATCGGACCCGGACGATACAATGCCACCAACGCGATCAGATCCTCGAAGGCATCGGGTTTCATCTGTCGCAGCATGTCGCGCATGCCGCTGCCTTCAAACTGGAACACCCCCACCGCATCGCCACGCCCAAGCAGGTCGAAGGTAGGTTTATCCTCCAGGGGAATGCGTGCCAGATCGATCTCCACGCCGCGCTTCTTGATCAACTCAACGGCTTTTTCCAGCACGTCGAGAGTTTTCAGGCCGAGGAAGTCGAACTTCACCAGGCCGGCGGCTTCGGCGTATTTCATCGAAAACTGCGTAGCCGGCATGCTGGCATGCGGATCGCGATAGAGCGGCACCAGCTCCACCAGCGGCCGGTCGGCAATCACCACGCCGGCTGCATGGGTGGAAGCGTTGCGGTAAAGCCCTTCAAGCTTCAACGCCACGTCGATCATGCGCTTCACGGCTTCGTCGCGGTCGCGCTCCTCGCGCAGGCGGGGTTCCTGCAGGATCGCCTTGTCCAGCGTTACCGGATTGGCCGGATTGTTGGGCACCAGCTTGCAGATGCGATCCACCTGGCCCAGCGGCAATTGCAGCACGCGGCCCACATCGCGCAGCGCTGCGCGGGCCTGCAATTTGCCGAAGGTGATGATCTGCGCCACATTCTCGGCGCCGTATTTCCGCTGCACATAGGTAATCACCTGGTCGCGGCGTTCCTGGCAGAAATCGATATCGAAGTCAGGCATCGATACGCGTTCGGGATTCAGGAAGCGCTCGAACAGCAGGCCGAAACGCAGTGGATCGAGATCGGTGATGGTGAGCGCCCAGGCCACCACCGAGCCGGCGCCCGAGCCGCGCCCCGGCCCCACCGCCACGCCATTGGCCTTGGCCCATTGGATGAAGTCGGCCACGATCAGGAAATAGCCGGGAAACTTCATGTTGATGATAGTCTGGCATTCGAATTCAAGCCGATCCCAATAGGGCTTGGCGGCATCGCCAGTGATGCCGGCATCCTGCAATCGCTTTTCCAGCCCCGCACTGGCCATGCGGCGCAAGGCGGCGGGCTCGTCTTCGCTGCCGGATTCGCCAAAGCTCGGCAGGATCGGGTTGTGCTCCTCTGCCTTCACGGCACAGCGGCGGGCAATCACCAGGGTGTTGTCGATCGCCTCGGGCAGATCGGCAAACAGCATGCGCATCTCTTCCGCCGATTTGAAGCGATGCTCGGGCGTCACCTTGCGGCGCGCGGTCTGGGTGATATAGGCGCCCTCGGCAATGCAGAGCAGCGCATCATGCGCCTCGTACATATCGGCATCGGCGAAATAGCAATCGTTGGTAGCCACCAACGGCAGATCATGCTCATAGGCAAAATCCAGCAGGCCGGGCTCGGCCCGCGTTTCGGCGGCCCAGCCATGACGCTGCAATTCGATATAGAGCCGGCCCGGGAAGATCGCCATCAGGCGGTCCAGCGGCTGGCGCGCCGCTTCCACCTGCCCATCGGCCAGCAACCGGCCCATCGGCCCATGCAAACCGCCGCCCAGGCAGATCAGCCCCTCATTCCAGCGCTCCAGATCCTCCCAGCCCACTTGCGGCGCCTCGCCCGGCGGCACATCCAGATAGGCCTTGCTGGATAGCCGCATCAGGTTGGCATAGCCGGCCTTGTTCTGCGCCAGCAGCACCAGCTTGTCGGGATCGGGCTTTTTCAGATTCTTGGCGCCGAAGCCGCCGCTGGCCTGATCCAGCCGCGAGATGTTCAACTGACAGCCGATGATCGGCTGCACGCCCTTGCCGGCCAGCGCCTTGGAAATCTCCAGCGCACCGAACAGATTGTTGGTATCGGTGATCGCCACTGCCGGCATGCGGTGCTTGGCGCAAAGCTCCGCCAGTTTCTCCACCCGGATCGCCCCTTCGGTGAGCGAATAGGCAGTGTGAACGCGCAGATGGACGAAATCGGCATGCGGCATGATGATCGGTTCCTGTTCTCAGCCAGAAGATACGCTGCCTAGCCGCCGGATGCCAGAACGGGCATGGGGCGAATCCCAGATCGGCCTGTCCGATTCGGGAACGCGCTACCAGCTTTTGTGCCGAGTCGGCTTTTTACATCCCTGATTCCAGACCCGATTCGGAACAGGCGCGGACGAATCCCAGGCTTAGGCGAACGAAGCGGAAAACCGCTCTATTGATTGTGGCGCTTTGCCCGCACAGGGCTTGCGGATAGTCTGCCGCCGCCATGCTGGAGATTCCTATGACCAACTACATCGAAACCGAACGCCTGCTGCTGCGACCCACCGAATGGCAGGATTTCGAGCCCTGGGCGGCCTCGATGGCCGATCCCGAGGTGCAGTTACATCTCGGCGGCGTGCAGCCCAAGCCGGTGGCATGGCGCACCATCTGCATCATGGCCGGCTCCTGGGCGCTGATGGGCTTCGGCATGTTCTCGGTGATCGAGAAATCCAGCGGCAAATGGATCGGCCGGCTCGGCCCCTGGCAGCCCGATGGCTGGCCCGGCACCGAGATCGGCTGGGCCCTCACCCGTGATGCCTGGGGCAAGGGCTATGCCACCGAAGGCGCGACAGCCGCCACCGACTGGGCCTTCGCCCATCTGGGCTGGACCGAGGTGATCCATTCCATCGCGCCGGAAAATGCCGCCTCGCAGCAGGTGGCAAAGCGGCTGGGCTCGCGCATCCTGCGCCAGGCCAAGCTGCCGCCGCCGGTCGACCGTGAAATCGATGTATGGGGCCAGACGCGTGAAGAATGGTTCGCGCGCAGGCCGGCTTAAGCGGCCCGCAGCAATCCTTCATGCAGGCTGACCACGCGATCCATACGCCGGGCCAGGGCCAGGTTATGAGTGGCGATCAGCGCGCCGATGCCGGCCTCGCGCACCAGACGCAGCAATTCCTGAAAAGCGGCCTCGGCGGCCTTCTCATCCAGATTGCCGGTCGGCTCATCGGCCAGCAGCAGGCTGGGGCGCCCCACCACCGCACGGGCAATCGCCACGCGCTGCTGCTCGCCGCCCGATAGCCGCGCCGGCCGGTGGCTCAGGCGATGGCCGAGGCCGAGGCTTTCCAGCACCACGCGGGCTTGTTCCTGCGCCTCGCCACGCGACAGGCCGCGGATGCGCAAGGGCATGGCGGCATTCTCGATAGCCGAGAATTCCGGCAGCAGATGATGATACTGATAAACGAAGCCGATGCGGTGGCGGCGCGTCAATGTGCGCTGCGCATCGCTCATCCGGCTGCAATCTTCGCCGCCCACCAGCACGCGACCGCCATCGGCGCGCTCCAGCAGGCCGGCCGTATGCAGCAAGGTGGACTTGCCCGAGCCGGAGGGGCCCAGCAAAGCCACGATCTCTCCCGGCCGCACCGCCAGGTCCACGCCGCGCAGGATATGCAATTCCTCGCCAGCCTGACGGAAACGGCGATGCACGCCATCCAGCAGCAGCGCGTCGCTCATAACCCGATCACTCATAACGCAGCGCCTCCACCGGATCGAGGCGGGCGGCACGCCAGGACGGATAGAGCGTAGCGAGGAAGGACAGCAGCAATCCCATGATCACCACAGCCACCACCTCGGCGGATTCCACCTTGGCCGGCAGCCGCGAGAGGAAGTAGATCTCGGCGGCAAACAAATCCGTGCCGATCAGTTTCTGGATCACTTGGCGGATGCCTTCGATATTCAGCGAGAAAGCCAGCCCAAGCGCAAAGCCCAGCGCCGTGCCGATCACGCCCACGCTGGCACCGGCAAGCACAAAAACCCGCATGATCGCCCCGCGCGATGCGCCCATGGTGCGCAGAATGGCGATATCGCGGCCCTTATCCTTCACCAGCATGATCATGCTGGAAATGATGTTGAAGGCCGCCACGATGATGATCAGCGTGAGGATCAGGAACATCACATTGCGTTCCACCTGCAGCGCATTGAAGAAATGCTGATTGGCCTGCTGCCAATCGTAGAAACGGTAGTCTCGCCCCAGTTTCTGGATCAACTCGGTGCCCACGCGGCGCGCCACATCCGGGTTATCCAGCCGCACTTCCACCGCATGGGCCTGGTCGCCGAGGCGGAAGTAGATCTGCGCAGCCTCAAACGGCATGAAGACGAAGCCTGAATCGTATTCGAACATGCCCACATCGAAAATGCCGACAATCGTATAAGCGCGGCTGCGCGGCACGCTGCCAAAAGGCGTGGCAGTGCTTTGCGGCGAGATCAGCGTTACCTTGTCGCCGAGATTGAGGCCCAGTTTGCGCGCCATGCGATGGCCGATCACCACCGCATCATCGCCCTCGAAATCCTGCAGCGAGCCCTCGCGCATACCCTTGGCGATGCTGGTTTCGCGCGCCAGATCGGCCTGGCGCAACCCGCGCACCATGGCGCCGGTGGCACCGCCATTAGCGGTCACCATCACCTGGCCCTCGATCATCGGATTGGCCTGTTTCACATGGGGCAGGCCGGCCACAATGCTCACCACGCGATCGTAATCGTTCATGGTGGCATAGCGTTCAGACTGGATCATGATATGGCCATTCAGGCCCAGGATGCGGCCCAGCAATTCGGCGCGGAATCCGTTCATCACGCTCATCACGATGATCAGGGTGGCCACGCCCAGCATGATGCCGAGCAGGCTGAACACCGCGATCACCGAGATGAAGCCCTCCTGCCGCCGGGCGCGCAGATAGCGCAGGGCCAGCATCCACTCAAAGGCGGCAAAAGGCATCGGCTTATCCTTTAACGGCGGCAACGATCTTGTTGAAAGCGGCGTCCAGCGGGATTTCCTCCTTGGCGCCGGTCATGCGGTCCTTCACCTCGGCCATGCCGGTCTTCACGCCGCGCGGCCCGATGGTGAGTTGGAACGGCAAGCCGATCAGATCCATGGTGGCGAATTTGGCGCCGGCACGTTCGTCGCGGTCATCATACAGCACATCCACGCCGGCGGCCTTCAGGCGGGCATAGAGATCGTCGCAAGCCTTTTCGCAATCGGCATCGCCGGCCTTCAGGTTGATCAGGCCCACATGATAAGGCGCCACCGAGAGCGGCCATTTGATGCCGGCGTCATCATGGCTCGCCTCGATGATCGCGCCCACCAGGCGCGATACGCCGATGCCGTAAGACCCCATTTCCAGCGTGATCTGGTCGCCATTCGGCCCCTGCACCACCGCGCCCATGGGCTTGGAATATTTGGTGCCGAAATAGAAGATATGGCCCACTTCGATGCCGCGCGCCGCCACCTGGCGCTCTTGGGGCAGCGCCTCGAAGCGGGCGACATCGTGCTTTTCCTCGGTGGCCGCGTAAGGCGCGGTCCAGCTATCCACGATGGGCTGCAGATCGGCATCGTAATCCACGCCCTGGCCCAGCACGTCGCGCTCGATCAACGCCTTGTCGCAGAACACGCCGCTTTCGCCGGTTTCGGCCAGCACGATGAATTCGTGGCTCAGGTCGCCGCCGATCGGGCCGGTATCGGCCTGCATGGGTATCGCCTTCAGGCCCAGCCGGGCGAAGGTGCGTAAGTAAGCCACGAACATGCGGTTATAGGCGCGGCGCGCCCCGGCCTGGTCGATATCGAAGGAATAGGCATCCTTCATCAGGAATTCACGCCCGCGCATCACGCCGAAACGCGGACGCACTTCGTCGCGGAATTTCCACTGGATGTGGTAAAGGATTTTCGGCAGCTCACGATAGCTCTTGATATCGGCCCGCACGATATCGGTGAGCATTTCCTCGTTGGTGGGGCCATACAGCATCGGCCGCTCGTGGCGGTCGGTGATGCGCAGCATCTCCTTGCCGTAATCGTCGTAGCGGCCGCTCTTCTGCCACAGCTCGGCAGGCTGGATGGTGGGCATCAGCATTTCCTGTGCGCCGGCGGCATCCTGCTCCTCGCGCACGATCTGGTCGATCTTCTTCAGCACCCGATGGCCCAGCGGCAGCCAGGAATAGATGCCGGCGGCGGTCTGGCGGATCATGCCGGCACGCAGCATCAGCCGGTGGCTGACGATCTGCGCCTCGGTGGGATTCTCCTTCAGCACGGGCAGGAAATAGCGGCTCAGACGCATGGGGTTTCCTTGGAAAAGCTCTGGATGTATTTGCGGGGCAATCCTGGCGTTTTTAAGGCCCGGCCCAGCTTGCCGCAAGGCATGCCTCTCACCGCTTGGGCGGTTTCGCCAGATGCGCGCGGCAGGCTTTCAGCACCGCATCCTCGGCGGCGGCCTGCGCCGGGGCCTGCACCGGCTCGTCGCCCAGCTTGAGCCGGCCGGTGGCGGGATCGAATTGCAGCCGACCGACGGTAAGCTGCGCCGCCCCAGCACGCCCCTGGGCATAGGCGCCGGCCCGGGGGCCGAGCAATTCGGCCAAGGTGAATTTCAGCTCTAAATCGAAATTCTGCGATAATATCGATGAAGTGCCGTTTTGTAGATCAGCCGGCGCCACCGGGCGGCCTTTTACATCGACGCCGGGCTGATAGGTCACGCCGGCCTCCGGCTTATGCTCCACCGGAGCAGCGGAAGCAGGCCGAGTCGCCAGGAATCGACGGCAATCGACAGCACTCATGGCCACGATTGTGGATAACTCGGCCGATTCCGAGCCGGTTGCGGCCGGTTGTGCCCTTGCCTCGATTATGGGCAGCGTTGCCGCGATAATAAGCATCAATGACTTAGCATGCATTCCTGCACTTTATCCTGGCTGGCTTAACATTCTGTTGGGCTTTGTGAAAATAATCGGTGACAGAACCAAGGCAATTAGCTATAAAAACTGTGCAACCGCCTGGAAACGGGCGGCCCAAGTCTGGGGAGGCTTAAACTTACCCGTGCGAGACGGGAAACGGAGCAGGGTTCATCCTTGCTCCTATTTTTTTGTCAGAATCACTCGTAAGCATGCTTTCTAAATTGCATGCATTGGCGTGGAGCTAGACCGCGTTGCGGCCAAAGAGCTCCGACAAGCCCAATAGATCGAAATATCCTATCGCGTAATAGACGCCGAACAACAAAACCGAAATCGCCAGGGTGAGCAGGAATTTGAAGGCCAGGCGCGGGTTTGCCGGCGCCGATGTGGCCTGGCCGGGCAACGGCGCCTCACCCGCCTCTTCCGCCGTGCGCACACCGATCGGCAGCACGCAAAACAGCGTCACCATATAGATGACGACAAAAGCGACCGTGTTGTTGAACCAGTTCACAACGCCGCCTCAGACCTGTTCCAGTTCCACCAGCGTGCCGCAGAAATCCTTCGGGTGCAGAAACAGCACGGGCTTGCCATGGGCGCCGATCTTCGGCTCGCCATCGCCCAGCACGCGCGCCCCTTCGGCCTTCAGCTTGTCGCGCGCGGCGATGATGTCGTCCACCTCGTAGCAGACATGATGCATGCCGCCCTGGGCATTCTTGGCCAGGAAGTTGGCGATGGGCGAACCCTCACCCAGCGGATGCAGCAATTCGATCTTGGTATTGCCAAGATCGACGAACACCACCGTTACGCCATGATCGGGCTGCGGCACCGGGGCCGAAACCTTGGCGCCAAGCGTGGCGGCATAGGTGGCGGTGGCGGCGGCCAAGTCTGGCACGGCAATAGCGACATGGTTGAGGCGACCGATCATGGGGCGGGCTCCCGGGTTAGCGGTTATGCCAAGATATATGAGGCGGAAACCGGCTCATTACAAGCGTGTTCACAAACGCAGGATATGCACTTCGATCAACGGTTTGCGGCCGGTGATCGGCTTCAGGTTGCGGCGTAGCGCCTTGATGGCGGCGTCTTGCAGCGCCGCGTCATCGCGCTGGCGGCCGGGCTTCAGCCGGTCGATGGCCACGGCAATCTCGGCAGCGATCTCGGCTTCGGTGAGATCCACATCGCCATTCACCACACCCAGCAGGGCCAGCTTCGGCGCCGCCTGCAGGATGCCGGCCTCGTCCACCGCCAGCGAGATCAGCGCCGAGCCGTTGAAGGCCTGCTTGCGGCGGCTTTGCAGGCTGCCACCTTGCAGCGGGATCAACTCGTCGCCATCCACCGCCAACCGACCGGCCGGCACCTGCTGCACCACCTCCGGCAAACCCGGCGCCAGCCGCACCATGTCGCCATTGGCCGGCACCAGGCCATGGGGCACCTGCAGGCTTTGGGCGAAGCGCGCATGCTCCACCAGATGGCGCGGTTCGCCATGCACAGGAATGGCAATCTGCGGGCGCGCCAGGCCATACATCTCGGCCAATTCATCGCGCGAGGGATGGCCGGAGACATGCACAAAGGCGTCTTTCTCGGTAATCACCTCGATGCCGCGCCGCACCAGCTCGTTATGCATGGCAAACAAGCCGCGCTCGTTGCCCGGAATGATCTTGGAGGAAAACACCGTGAGATCGCCGGGGCTGAGCACCACATGCGGATGCTGATCGAACGCAATGCGCGCCATCGCGCCACGCGGCTCGCCCTGACAACCGGTGCAAATGTACATCACGCTTTCACGCGGCAAATAGCCGGCCTCGCGTTCATCCACAAAGGCCGGCACATCCTGCAGATAGCCATTCTCGCGCGCAGCTTCCGTGAAGCGATGCAACGAACGACCGAGCAGGCAGACATGGCGCTTAAGCGCACGCGCAACGCCGAGCAACGTATCAACCCGCGCCAGATTGGACGCGAAGGTGGTGACGGCGATACGCCCCGGCCGATCCTTCAGCAGTTGCAGCAGGCTGTCGCGCACTTCGCCTTCCGAGCCAGAGCGGCCGCGATTGAACACATTGGTGCTGTCGCAGACCATGGCCAGAACGCCGGCATCACCAAGATTGCGCAGGGTTTCGATCTCGCTGGCCGGGCCAAGCACCGGATCGGGATCGAGCTTCCAGTCGCCGGTATGCAGCACCACGCCATGGGGCGTTTCGATGGCCAGGGCCTGGCTTTCCGGGGTGGAATGAGTGATGCCGATGGCGGTGATCTTGAATGGCCCAAGCTGGATCGTATCGCCCGGCTTGTAGATATGCACCGGCACTTCATCTTCCAGCCCCTTCTCGGCCAGCTTGCGGCGCAATACCGATGCGGCAAAGCCGGTGGCCCAGACGGGGCATTCCAGATCTTCCCAGCAATGCGCCACGGCGCCGAGATGATCCTCATGGGCATGGGTGATCACCAGGCCCAGAAGATCTTCGCGCCGATCCGAAATCCAACTGGTATCGGGCACCACCATATCTATGCCCGGCTGGCCTTCATCGGCAAAGCTGGTGCCCAGATCCACCATCAGCCATTGATTGCGATAGCCATAGAGATTCAGGTTCATCCCGATCTCGTTGGCACCGCCCAACGGCAGGAAATACAGGCTGTCGTCTTTGCGCCCCGGCACTCTGCTGGGCATCCTAGCGGCCCCGGCTGCGGCGATAGATTTCGCGCAGGCCCTGGCCGGTGATATCGGGCACGATGGTTTCGATCACATCGGTGGCGCCCTCGAAAACCGGCGCCAGGCCGCCGGTGGAAATCACCTTCATCGGCTTGCCGAATTCGGCCTTGATGCGGGCGACGATGCCTTCGATCAAGCCCACATACCCCCAGAACACGCCGCTATGCATGCAGGAAACCGTGTTGGTGCCGATCACCATGGATGGCTTTTCCACCACGATGCGCGGCAGCAAGGCGGTGGCATTCACCAGCGCCTCGATGGACAGATTGATGCCCGGCGCGATCACGCCGCCGCAATAGCTGCCCTCTTCATCCACCACGTCAAACGTAGTGGCGGTGCCGAAATCCACCACGATCATCGGCGTGTTGGGAAACATGATACTGGCGCCCACGGTGTTGCAGATACGATCCGCACCAGCCCCCTGCCCCTTGATCTGCACACCATAAACCGCATCGGGTTCGCCCAGCACCAGCGGCGTGCAATTGAAATAGCGGGTACAAAGCCGGCGCAGATTGAACAAGGCCTGCGGCACCACGCTGCCAATCACCGCATCGGTGATGCTTTTCGGATCGATGCCTTCCATCGCCATGAGCTGGAACAGCCAGACCGCATGTTCGTCTGCGGTGCGCATGGCCGAAGTATGCTGGCGCCATTCGCCGACGATACGATCACCGTCGAATATCCCGAATTTAACATTCGTGTTGTTTGCATTGATCGCCAGCAACATGACGTGCACTCCCTATGCGGCCGGAAACACATCTCCGGCGGTAACGATCCTGGTGGCGCCATCGGCGGTTTCCAGAACCAGCGCGCCGGTATCATCCAGCGCCTTGAAGCGGCCATGCAGTTCGCTGGCCTGCAACCGCACTACAATTTTCTGGCCCAGGCCCTGGGCCCGTTTCAGCCAAGCCTCGCGCACCGGTGCAAAACCTTGCAGGCTCCAGCGATCATACCAATCGCCGATACGATCCAGCAGCACGGCAAGAAACTCTTCCCGGGTAACCGCCACGCCATGCGCTGCCAGATCGGTGGCCGGGTAAGGTGTATCGGCGGGATGATAAACCAGATTCACCCCGATGCCGATGATCAGGTAATCGATGCCGCCGCCCATGCCGTCATTGCCCGGCTTGTTGCGCGATTCCAGCAGGATGCCGCAAAGCTTGGCGCCATTCAGCAACAGGTCGTTCGGCCATTTGCAGGCTAGGCCCGGCCCCAAATGCGGCGCCACGCGCTCCACTGCCTCGGCCATGGCCAGGCAGGATAGAAAAGACAGCGTGGCGGCTTCCATCGGTGGGCGGCTCGGCCGCAGCAGCATGGAAACGAACAGGTTGCCGTCCGGGCTTTCCCACTGCCGGCCGCGACGGCCGCGCCCTGCCGTCTGGCGGCGTGCGGTAATGGCAAGGCCTTCCGCCTCGCCGGCCTCGGCCCGCCGCTTGGCCTCCTCGTTGGTGCTATCCACCGCCTCCAGGGCAACCTGGCGCCACAGCATGGCGGCTCAGACCCGCTTCACCCCGCCCCTTACGGGAACAGGGTTTTCGCAGCCGCCTGGGCGGCAGCCAGCAACGGTGCCGGATAGACGAAGAACAGCAGGGTGAACAGGCCGGTGATGCCCATCACCGCACCGAGTTCGGTGCGCAGCGGCTTGGACAGCGGTTCGTCGGCCTCGTCGAAATACATGATCTTGACGATGCGCAGATAATAATAAGCGCTCACCACGCTGCTCAGCATGCCCAACACAGCCAGCGCATACAGCTTGGCATTGATGGCGGCCATGAAGATGTAGAACTTGCCGAAGAAACCGGCCAGCGGCGGCACACCAGCCAGCGAGAACATGAAGCCCGCCAACAGGAACGCCATGAAGGGATGGGTTTTGGCCAGGCCGGCCAGATCCGACACGCCTTCCACCAGACTGTCGCGGTGACGCATCGACAGGATGCAGGCGAAGGTACCCACATTCATGGCCAGATAAATCGCCAGATAGATCAGGATGCCGCGCACGCCTTCTTCGGTGCCGGCGGCCAGGCCCACCAGGGCATAGCCGACATGGCCGATGGAGGAATAAGCCATCAGGCGCTTGATGTTGTTTTGCGCGATGGCGGCAAAGGCACCGAGCAGCATGCTGAGCGCGCTGATCACGATGATGATCTGCTGCCAATCGGCGGCGATATCGCCGAACGGGCTGAGCATGGCACGGCAGAACAATGCAACGGCGGCAATCTTGGGCGCCACGGCGAAGAAAGCCGTAACCGGCGTGGGCGCGCCCTCATACACATCGGGCACCCACATATGGAAGGGCACCGCCGAAACCTTGAAAGCCAGGCCGGCGGAGAGAAACACGATACCCACGATCAAACCGATCGAAGCATGGCTGCCGCTGGCCTTCACGGCTTCCGCGATCTGCACGAAGCCGGTGGAGCCGGTGAAGCCATAGATCAGCGAAGAGCCATAAAGCAGCATGCCCGACGACAAAGCGCCCAGCACGAAATACTTCAGGCCGGCCTCGGTGGCACGCTCGCTGTCGCGCTTGAAGGCCGCCAGCACATAAAGCGACAGGCTCTGCAATTCCAAGCCGAGATAAAGCGACATCAGATCGTTGGCCGAAACCATCATCATCATGCCGACGCTAGCCAGCAGGATGAGCACCGGATATTCGAAACGATCCATCCGGTTATATTTGATATAACCGAGCGACTGCACGATGGCGAAGCCCGAGCCGATCAGGATCAGCAGCTTGGCGAACCGCGCGAAGCCATCGGCCAGGAACATGCCGCCGAAGGCGCTCTGGCTTTCGGCCGGCTGCGCCCGCACCAGCACAAGCGTAACCACCAGAGCGGCCACGCCGAGCCAAGAAACCAGGCGGGTGGAGCCCTCGCCGCGAAACACTCCCAGCAGCAGCAGCGCCATGGCGGCAACGGCAAGCCAGAGTTCGGGATAAACGGGCGCCAGCGAAGCGAAGGTCATCGCCGATACTCCTACTTGGCTGCCACCGCCGCCTTGACGGCGGCAATCGCGGCTTGATGCTGATCCAGCAGGTTGTTCACCGACACCGCCATCACATCGAGGAACGGCGCCGGATAAATGCCCATGAACAGGGTGAGGAAAACCAGCGGCGCGATAATCGCCACTTCACGCGGCGAAAGATCGGTCATCGCCTTCAGGTCGTCTTTGGTGAGTTCGCCGAAAATCACCCGGCGATACAGCCAGAGCGCATAGGCGGCAGAAAGGATCACGCCGGTGGTGGCCAGCAGCGCCACCCAGGTATTGGCCTTGAAGGCACCGACCAGGGTGAGCATTTCGCCGACAAAACCCGACGTGCCCGGCAGGCCCACATTGGCCATGGTGAACAGCATGAACACCACGGCGTATTTCGGCATGATATTGACCAGGCCGCCATAGCGGGCGATTTCGCGGGTATGCAGGCGGTCGTAAACCACGCCGACGCAGAGGAACAGCGCGCCCGACACGATGCCATGGCTGAGCATCTGGAAGATCGCGCCCTGCACGCCCTGCAGCGTGAGGCTGAATGTGCCCATGGTGACGAAGCCCATATGGGCCACCGAGGAATAGGCAATCAGCTTCTTCATATCCTCCTGCACCAGCGCCACCAGCGAGGTGTAGATGATCGCCACCACGCTGAGGCCGAATACCAGCGGCGCGAAATACAGGCTGGCATCGGGGAACATCGGGATGGAGAAGCGGATGAAGCCGTAGCCGCCCATCTTCAGCATCACGCCGGCCAGGATCACCGAACCCGCCGTGGGCGCCTCAACGTGGGCGTCGGGCAGCCAGGTATGCACCGGCCACATCGGCACCTTCACGGCGAAGGAAGCGAAGAAGGCAAGCCACAGCCATTTCTGCACGCCCGGATCGAAGGCATGCTTCATCAGTGTGGGAATGTCGGTAGTGCCGGCCTGGAAATACATGTAGAGCAGCGCCAGCAGCAGCAGCAGCGAACCCAGCAGGGTGTAGAGGAAGAACTTGAAGCTGGCATAGATGCGGCGCTTGCCGCCCCAGATGCCGATGATCAGGAACATCGGGATCAGGCCGGCCTCGAAGAACAGATAGAACAGCACCAGATCGAGCGCGCAGAACACGCCGATCATCAGGGTCTCCATCACCAGGAAGGCGACCATGTATTCCTTCACGCGATGCTCGATGGCATCCCATGAGGCCAGGATGCAAAGCGGCATCAGGAAGGTGGTGAGGATGACGAACAGCATGGAAATGCCGTCCACACCCATGTGGTAGCTGATGCCCGGCGCCAGCCATTCATGCTTTTCCACGAACTGGAAGGCGGCGGTGGAATTATCGAATTCGATCCAGATCAGCAGCGACACCGCGAAGGTGATCACAGTGGTCCAGAGCGCGGCGTTGCGAGCATTGCGGGCCACGATCTCTTCCGGCCCGCGGGCCAGCAGGATGAAGGCGGCGCCGACCAGCGGCAGGAAGGTGACGATCGAAAGCAAGGGCATGGCGGTCATCTCAATGCCCCGTGCGGGTGAAGAAGTAGGTCACGAGGGCGGCCACGCCGATCAGCATGGCAAAAGCATAATGGTAGACATAGCCGGTTTGCAGAACCGAGGCCCGCTTGGCCAGGCGCACCACGATGGCGGCAAAGCCATCCGGCCCCAGGCCATCGATGATCTTTCCATCCCCGCCCTTCCACAACACGCGGCCGATCCACAGCGACGGCCGCACGAAGATGCGGTCGTACAGCTCGTCGAAATACCACTTGTTGAGCAGGAAGCTGTAGAGCAGGCGCTGCTGCTTGGCGGCATTGCCGGGGATCTCGGTGTATTTCACATAGGCCAGCCAGGCCACCGCGATGCCGACCAGACCAACCACGATGGGCCCAAGCTTCACCCAGAGCGGCACATGATGGGCATTCTCCATCGCCTTGTGCTGATCCAGGATCAACAGGCTGTCGCCCCAGAAGGCTTTCAGGTCATGGCCGATGAAACCGTTATGGAAAGCAAAGCCCGCGAAGACCGCGCCGAAAGCCAGCACGAAGAGCGGGAACAGCATTACCATCGGGCTTTCATGCACATGCTCCATCACATGATGGTCGGCACGCGGCTTGCCGTGGAAGGTCATGAAAATCAGGCGCCAGGAATAGAAGGCGGTGAGCACGGCGGCGGCCATGCCGAGAATGAAGGCATACTGCCCCACCCCGGTGCCCGAGGCGAAGGCGGCCTCCAGGATCATGTCCTTGGAATAGAAGCCGGCGAAGAATGGCAGGCCGGCCAGCGCCAGGCTGCCGATCCACATCATCGCATAGGTGAGCTTGATATGCTTCCACAGGCCGCCCATGCGGCGCATATCCTGCTCGCCATCCACGGCATGGATCACCGAACCGGCGCCCAGGAACAGCAGGGCCTTGAAGAAGGCGTGGGTGAACAGGTGGAAAATCGCCGCTGGGTAGGCCGAGACACCAAGGGCGAAGAACATGTAGCCCAACTGCGAGCAAGTTGAATACGCGATCACGCGCTTGATGTCGTTCTGCGCCAGGCCGACCGTGGCGGCGAAGAACGCCGTGCTGGCGCCGACCACGGCCACGATCTGCAGCGTGGTGGGCGCGTATTCGAAGATCGGCGAGCAACGCGCAACCATGAATACGCCGGCGGTGACCATGGTTGCGGCATGGATCAGGGCGGAAACCGGGGTCGGGCCCTCCATGGCATCGGGCAGCCAGGTATGCAGGCCGAGCTGAGCCGACTTGCCCATGGCGCCGAGGAACAGCAGGAAGGTGGCCACCGTGAGGATGTCCCAATCCTTCCACAGGAAGTGGAAGGTCTTGCCGGCCAGTTCCGGCGCCGCCTTGAACACCACGTCGAAATTCACCGAACCCACGGTGAGGAACAAAGCCATGATGCCGAGCGCGAAGCCGAAATCGCCCACGCGGTTGACCACGAAGGCCTTGATGGCGGCAGCGCTGGCCGAGGGCCGCTTATACCAGAAGCCGATCAGCAGATAGGAGGCCAGGCCCACGCCTTCCCAGCCGAAATACAGCTGCAGGAAGTTGTCGGACGTGATCAGCATCAGCATCGCGAAGGTGAACAGCGACAGATACGAGAAGAAACGCGCGCGGTGCGGATCGTGGCTCATGTAGCCGATGGAATAGATATGCACCAGGGCGGATACCGAGTTGACCACCACCAGCATCACGGCGGTGAGCTGGTCCACCTTCAGCGCCCAATCCACGCTGAAGCTGCCGGACTCGATCCAGTCCAGCACCTTCACGGTGCTGACATCGCCCTTGTAGATCACCAGGTAGAAGGCCACCCAGGACAACACGGCCGACAGCACCACGGACCCCGTGGTGACGGCCATGCTGGCCACATCGCCGATACGGCGGCCGCCCAGGCCGGCGACGATAGACGCCAGCAGCGGCAGGAAAACGATCAGATGGTACATCGTCATCGCCGCGCCTCAGCCCTTCATCATGTTGATATCCTCAACCGCGATGGTGCCGCGGTTGCGGAAATAGACCACCAGGATCGCCAGGCCGATCGCCGCCTCGCCCGCCGCCACGGTGAGCACGAACAGCGTGAAGACCTGGCCCACCAGATCGTTCAGGTGGGTGGAAAAAGCCACCAGGTTGATGTTGACCGCGAGCAGCATCAGCTCGACCGACATCAGGATGATGATCACGTTCTTGCGGTTCAAGAAGATGCCGAAGATACCCAGCGCGAACAGGATGGCCGCAACCGAGAGATAATGCGCGAGTCCGATGGTCATGATCAGATCCCCTGCCTCGGTTCGACCTTCTTGACCTCCACCGCCTCGTCGCGGCGGCGATAGGTCTGTACGGCGATATCCTGGCGGCGCACGCCCGGACGATGGCGCAGGGTGAGCACGATGGCGCCGATCATGGCCACCAGCAGGATCAGGCCCGAGCCTTGGAACAGATAGACATACTTGGTGTAGAGCACATGGCCGAGCGCATGGGTGTTGGTCACCTGCTCCGGCGGCGGGATCGGCAGCGCGCCGCTGGAGGCCACATGGGGCACACTGGCCCAGCCGCCTAGCACCAGCAGCAATTCCACCAGCAGGATGAAACCGATCAGGCCGCCGATCGGCAGGTATTGCAGGAAGCCCTGGCGCAGCTCGACGAAGTTGATGTCGAGCATCATCACCACGAACAGGAACAGCACCGCCACGGCGCCCACATAGACGATCACCAGGATCATCGCCAGGAATTCCGCGCCCATCAGCACGAACAGGCCGGCGGCATTGAAGAAGGCCAGGATCAGGAACAGCACGCTATGCACGGGATTGCGCGCCGCGATCACCATGAATCCGCTCGCCACCGCGATGGCGGCGAACAGATAAAAGGCCAGGGCATGAATAATCATTAAGGTGTCCCCCTCGCCCGGACTTCAGCGATACGGCGCATCGGCCGCGATATTGCGGGCGATCTCGTATTCCCAGCGTTCGCCATTCGCCAGCAGCTTTTCCTTGCTGTAGAAAAGCTCCTCGCGGGTTTCGGCAGCGAACTCGAAGTTCGGGCCTTCCACGATGGCATCCACCGGGCAGGCTTCCTGGCAGAAGCCGCAATAGATGCACTTGGTCATGTCGATGTCGTAGCGCGTGGTGCGGCGCGAGCCGTCGTCGCGCGGCTCGGCCTCGATGGTGATGGCCTGGGCCGGACAGACCGCTTCACACAGCTTGCAGGCGATGCAGCGCTCTTCGCCATTGGCATAGCGGCGCAAGGCATGCTCGCCGCGGAAGCGCGGGCTGAGCGGGCCTTTTTCATACGGATAATTCACCGTGGCGCGCGGCTTGAACATGTAGGTGAAGGCAAGCGACAGGCCTTTGACCATTTCCCACAGGAAGACGGTGCGAATGCCGCGATCGAGCAAAGCCATGGCTTCAGACCCCCTTGGGCAGCAGGTCGAAGGCAACCAGGAAACCGGCGGTTGCCACCACCCAGAACAACGAGATCGGCAGGAACACCTTCCAGCCCAGGCGCATCAGCTGGTCGTAGCGGTAGCGCGGCAGCGCGGCACGGATCCAGATGAACACGAACAGCAGCAGCAGTATCTTCAGCGCGAACCAGAAGATGCCGGGCAGCCAGTTGAACGGCGCCACATCGATCGGCGGCAGCCAGCCGCCCAGGAACAGGATGGTGGTCATCCCGCTCATCAGGATCATGTTGGCGTATTCGCCCAGGAAGAACAGAGCGAAATGCATGGAGGAATATTCCACCTGATAACCGGCCACCAACTCAGCTTCCGCTTCCGGAAGATCGAAGGGATGGCGGTTGGTTTCGGCCAGGGTGGAAATGAAGAAGATGATGAACATCGGGAAGAGCGGCAGCGCGAACCATACGGTACGCTGGGCTTCCACGATGGCGGAAAGGTTCAACGAGCCGACGCAGAGCAGCACGGTGATGATCACGAAGCCCATGGAGACTTCGTAGGACACCATCTGCGCGGACGAGCGCAGCGCGCCCAGGAAGGCGTAGCGCGAATTCGACGACCAGCCGGCCACGATGATGCCGTAGACGCCCAGCGAGGAAATCGCAAACAGGTACAGCACGCCCACATTGATGTTGGAAATCACCCAGCCTTCCGCCACCGGAATCACTGCCCAGGCGATCAGCGCGAGAATGAAGGTGAGGCACGGCGCCATGATGAACAGAATCTTGTTGGCACCCGACGGAATGATCGGTTCCTTGAAGATCAGCTTCACGGCATCCGCAAACGGCTGCAACAGGCCGAACGGGCCCACCACGTTGGGGCCCATGCGCAGCGACATCGCCGCCAGCACCTTGCGCTCCATCAGGGTGAGATAGGCCACTGCGATCAGCAGCGGCACAACCAGCGCCAGGATATTGGCCAGGATCAGGCCACCCGGCCAGATATAGCCCTGCCAGAGAGTCTGCCAGATGGTATCAGTCATCGGAACCCGTCATCGCCAAGGTCTCGCCGCGCGCGATGCTCGAGCATTCCGCCATGGTGGCGGAGGCGCGCGCGATCGGGTTGGTGAGATAGAAATCGCCAATCGGCGACTGGAAAGCCGTGTCGTTGGGCATGCCGTTTACGCCGAACACGCCCCAGGCGGCCGGCGTGACGCGGTCGACGGCGCTGAAATGCGGCGCGACCTCAAGCATGCGGCGGCGCAGGGCGGCCTGGTTGTCGTAAGGCAGCTTGTGGCCCAGCACTTCGGATAGCGCGCGGATGATCGCCCAATCCTCGCGCGCCTCGCCCGGCGGCGCTGCGGCGCGGCGGCCAAGCTGCACGCGGCCTTCGGTATTCACCCAGACCGCATCCTTCTCGGTATAAGCCGCGCCCGGCAGGATCACATCGGCGCGCTTGGCGCCGGCATCGCCATGGCTGCCTTGATAGATCACGAAGGCAGCGCCCAGATTGGCAGTATTGATCTCGTCGGCGCCCAGCAGATACACCGCCTTGATCGCCTGGCTCTGTGCGCCCGTCAGAATGCCATCGACATTGCCAGCGGATGTAAAGCCGAGATCGAGACCGGCCACGCGGGCAGCGGCGGTATGCAACACGTTGAAGCCGTTCCAGCCGTCTTTCACCAGGCCGCAGCGATCCGCCACCTGCCAGGCCAGGCCCAGCACCACATCACCATCCGGGCGGGCCAGAGCGCCCTGCCCCAGGATGATCATCGGGTTCTGCGCGCCCTTGAGCGCTTCGGCAAAAGCATGCTGACCATCGGCGATGGCCTTGAGCACGGCCGGGCCGCTGCCCAGATGCTCGTAGCGATAGGTCAGGTCCAGCTTCTCGCCGATCACGGCAATCTTCACATTGCCGCGCAGGAAACGCTTGCGGATGCGGGCATTCAGCACCGCCGCCTCATGGCGCGGATCGCTGCCCACGATCAGGATCGCATCGGCCTGATCGATGCCGGCAATGGTGGAATTGAACAGATAGCTGGCGCGATGCGCCGGATCCACCTTGGCGCCGTCCTGGCGGCATTCCACATTGGCCGAACCGAGGGCTGCCAGCAGATCCTTCAGCGCCAGCATGCTTTCGGCACAGGCCATATCGCCGGCAATGGCGGCAATCTGCTCGCCCTTCAGCCCCTTGAGGCCCTTGGCAATGGCGGCGAAGGCCTCGTTCCAGCTGGCTTCCTGCAGCTTGCCGTTCACCCGCACATAAGGGCGGTCGAGCCGGCGACGCTTCAGGCCGTCATAGGCGAAACGGGTCTTGTCGGAAATCCATTCCTCGTTCACGTCCTCATTGAGGCGCGGCAGGATGCGCATCACTTCGGGGCCACGGGCATCCACGCGGATATTGCTGCCCAGCGCATCCATGGCGTCGATGCTGTCGGTCTTGCGCAATTCCCAGGACCGGGCGGTGAAGGCATAGGGCTTGGAGGTCAGCGCGCCCACCGGGCAAAGGTCGATCACATTGCCGCTGAGTTCCGACGAGAAGGCCTTCTCGAGATAGGTGGTGATCTGCATATCCTCGCCGCGCCCGATGGCGCCGAGTTCCGGCACACCGGCCACTTCGGTGGCGAAGCGCACGCAGCGAGTGCAGTGGATGCAGCGGGTCATGGTGGTTGCCACCAACGGACCCATATACTTGTCCTTAACGGCGCGCTTGTTTTCGTCGTAGCGCGAACCGCCCTTGCCGTAACCCACCGACTGATCCTGCAAATCGCATTCGCCGCCCTGGTCGCAGATCGGGCAATCCAGCGGATGGTTGATCAGCAGGAATTCCATCACGCCTTCGCGGGCCTTCTTCACCAGCGGCGTGTCGGTCTTGATCACCATGCCATCGGCGGCCGGCATGGCGCAGGACGCGATCGGCTTGGGCGCCTTCTCCTGCTCCACTAGGCACATGCGGCAATTGCCGGCGATGCTGAGGCGCTCGTGATAGCAGAAGCGCGGAATTTCCTTGCCGGCCAGTTCGCAGGCCTGCAACACCGTGGTGCCGGGCTCTACGGTAACTTCGATGCCGTCTACGGTCAGCTTCGGCATGGGCCTTACTCCGCTGCCACTTGTTGAACGCCGTGATAGGCATCGATGCGGCTTTCGATCTCGCCGCGGAAATGCCGGATCAGGCCCTGGATCGGCCAGGCCGCCGCGTCGCCGAGCGCGCAGATCGTGTGGCCTTCCACCTGGGTGGTGACTTCCAGCAGCATGTCGATTTCGCGCTTCTCGGCTTCGCCGCGCACCAGGCGCTCCATCACGCGCCACATCCAGCCGGTGCCTTCGCGGCACGGCGTGCATTGGCCGCAGCTTTCATGCTTGTAGAATTTCGAGAGCCGCGCGATGGCGCGCACCACATCGGTGCTCTTGTCCATCACGATCACGGCCGCCGTGCCGAGGCCCGAACGCTGGGCGCGCAGGCTGTCGAAATCCATCAGCACGTCGTCGCAGATCGCCTTGGGCAGCAAAGGCACCGAGGAACCGCCGGGAATGATCGCCAGCAGGTTGTCCCAGCCGCCGCGCACGCCGCCGGCATGCTTTTCGATCAACTCTTTCAGCGGGATGCCCATCTCTTCTTCCACATTGCACGGCTTGTTCACATGGCCGGAAATGCAGAACACCTTGGTGCCGGTGTTGTTCGGACGGCCGATGCCGGCGAACCACTCGCCACCACGGCGCAGGATGGTGGGGGCAACCGCAATGCTTTCCACGTTGTTCACCGTGGTGGGGCAGCCCCAGACGCCCACATTGGCCGGGAAAGGCGGCTTCAGGCGCGGCTGGCCCTTCTTGCCTTCCAGGCTTTCGATCAGCGCGGTTTCTTCGCCGCAGATATAAGCGCCGGCGCCGCGATGCACGAACACATCGAAATCATAGCCCGAGCCGCAGGCATTCTTGCCGATCAGGCCAGCAGAGCGCGCTTCGTCGATGGCGGCTTCCAGCACATCGGCTTCGTAATGGAATTCGCCGCGAATATAGATATAGGCAGCCACGGCGCGCATGGCGAAACCGGCAAGCAGGCAGCCCTCGATCAGCTTATGCGGATCGTGGCGCATCATGTCGCGGTCTTTGCAGGTGCCCGGTTCGCCCTCGTCGGCATTCACCACCAGATAGCTGGGGCGGCCATCGGATTGCTTGGGCATGAACGACCATTTCAGGCCGGTGGGAAAACCCGCGCCGCCACGGCCGCGCAGGCCGGACTTCTTCATCTCGTCGATGATCCAGTCCTGGCCCTTCTCGATGATGGCCTTGGTGCCATCCCAATCGCCGCGCTTGCGGGCGGCTTCCAGGCTCCATGGCTGCTGGCCATAGAGATTGGTGAAAATGCGGTCTTTATCCTGCAGCATCGCGGGTCCGCCTCAATCGTCGCCACCGACCGGCGCATTGCCGGCGGGCGGATTAAAAGTGGTGAGCGTGGTGGGGCCGCCCAGCGGCGCCGAGGTCTGGCGGCCATTCTGCGGACCGACCTTCGGCTTCTCGCCGCGCTTGAGCGCATCCAGCACCTTGCCGGTGCTCTCGGCATCGAGATCTTCGTAGTAATCGTCGCCGATCTGCATCATCGGCGCATTCACGCAGGCACCCAGGCATTCCACCTCGATCAAGGTGAACTGGCCATCGGCCGTGGTGTCGCCGCATTTCACGCCGAGATGCTTCTCGCAGGCTTCGACAACCTTGTCGGAGCCGCGCAGCCAACAGGGCGTGGTGGTGCAGACCTGCACGAAATGCTTACCCACCGGGGCGAGGTTATACATCGTGTAGAAGCTGGCCACTTCCAGCACACGGATTTCAGGCACGCCCAGCATCTCGCCGATGGTGCGGATCGCTGCCATCGGCACCCAGCCATTATGCTGACGCTGCGCCAGATCGAGCAGCGGCATGGTGGCGCTGCGCTGGCGGCCGGCCGGATATTTGGCGATGATCGCCTTCGCCTTTTCCAGATTCTCGGCCGTGAAGGCGAAATCCTTCGGCTGCATTTCCGGGGGAGCTATATGGACGCCACTCATCGATCGACCTCGCCGAACACGATGTCGAGGTTGCCGACGATGGAGACCGCATCGGCCAGCATGTAGCCCTTCGACAAGAAATCCGTGGCTTGCAGATGCACGAAGCCCGGCGCGCGGATACGGCAGCGATAGGGCTTGTTGGTGCCATCGGAAACCATATACACGCCGAATTCGCCCTTCGGCGCTTCCACCGCGGCATAGGCCTGGCCGGCCGGCACATGGAAGCCTTCGGTGTAGAGCTTGAAGTGATGGATCAAGGCTTCCATCGACTTCTTCATCTCGCCGCGCTTGGGCGGCACCACCTTGCGATCCTGCGACGAAACCGGGCCGCCCGGCATCTTCTCGATGCACTGGCGGATGATGCGCAGGCTCTGGCGCATTTCCTCGATGCGGCAGAGATACCGGTCGAAGCAATCGCCGTTCTTGCCCACCGGCACGTCGAAATCCAGCTTGTCGTAAACCTCGTAGGGCTGCGCCTTGCGCAAATCCCAGGCGATGCCCGAGCCGCGCAGCATCACGCCCGAGAAACCCCAATCCTGGGCATCCTTGGCGGAGATCACGCCGATTTCGACATTACGCTGGCGGAAGATGCGGTTTTCGGTGAGCAGGCCTTCGATATCCTCAAGCACCGGCGGCAGCCGGTCGCAATAGGCATAGATATCCTCGGCCAAACCCTTGGGCAGATCCTGATGCACGCCGCCGGGCCGGAAATAGGCCGCATGCATGCGGGCGCCGGAAACCCGCTCGTAGAACTCCATCAGCTTTTCGCGTTCCTCGAAGGCCCACAGCGTCGGCGTCATGGCGCCGCAATCCATGGCATGCGTGGTCACGTTCAGCAGATGGTTCAGCAGGCGGCCGATCTCGGCGAACAGCACGCGCACATATTGGCCGCGCTCGGGCACTTCCAGCCCCAGCAGCTTTTCGGTGGCCAGGCAGAAGGCATGCTCCTGGTTCATCGGCGCCACATAATCGAGGCGGTCGAAATACGGCATGGCCTGCAGGTAGGTCTTGTGCTCGATCAGCTTTTCGGTGCCGCGATGCAGCAGGCCGATATGCGGATCGCAGCGCTCGACGATCTCGCCGTCCAGCTCCAGCACCAGGCGCAGCACGCCGTGAGCCGCAGGATGCTGCGGCCCGAAATTCACCATGTAATTGGCAATCGAAACTTCGGCCATGTTAGGACTTGGCCTCCTGTGCCGGTGCCGCCTTCTCATCGCCCGGCAGCACGTAATGCGCGCCTTCCCACGGGCTCATGAAATCGAAGCGGCGGAATTCCTGGGGCAAGGTCACGGGCTCATACACCACGCGCTTCTGCTCGGCGTCGTAGCGCACTTCCACATAACCCGAGAGCGGGAAATCCTTGCGCAGCGCATGGCCCTCGAAACCGTAATCCGAGAGGATGCGGCGCAGATCCGAATGGCCCGAGAACATCACGCCGTACATGTCCCAGGTTTCGCGCTCGAACCAGCCGGCAGACGAATACACGCCAGTGACCGACGGCACCGGGGTGTCTTCATCGGTCTCCACGATCACGCGCACGCGCTGGTTCAGCTTCATGCTGAGCAGATGATACACCACATCGAAGCGGCGCTCGCGCTGCGGCCAATCCACGCCCAGCACATCCACCAGAATCGAGAACAGGCAATTGGCATCGTCGCGCAGGAAGGTCAGCACCTTCACGATGCGGTCGGCCGGGGCACGCATGGTCAATTCACCCAGCGTCACCTCGAAGCCCAGCACATCGTTGGGCAAGGCGGCAGAGATATGCTCGCCCAATTCCCGCAGGCTCTGTTCCTGTTCGCGCTTTACACTATCGCTCATCGGGGCACCTCAGCGGGCGATGGTGGTGGTGCGCAGAATCTTCTTCTGCAATTGCAGCAAACCGTAAACCAGCGCCTCCGCCGTGGGTGGGCAGCCGGGCACATACACATCCACCGGCACGATACGGTCGCAGCCGCGCACCACGGAATAGGAATAATGGTAATAGCCGCCGCCATTGGCGCAGCTGCCCATGGAGATCACATAGCGCGGCTCGGCCATCTGGTCGTAAAGCTTACGCAGCGCGGGCGCCATCTTGTTGGTGAGCGTGCCGGCCACGATCATCACATCCGACTGCCGGGGCGAAGCGCGCGGCATCGAGCCGAAGCGATCCAGATCGTAGCGCGCCATGAAGGCATGGATCATTTCCACGCCGCAGCAGGCCAGACCGAAGGTCATCGGCCAGAGCGAACCGGTGCGGGCCCAATTGGCCAGCTTGTCGATCGAGGAAACCACCACGCCCTTATCGGCGAGCTGGTCGGAGATATCGCGGAAGAATTCGTCCTGCGACGAACCCAGCACAAGCGAATTGCCAGCCGGGGCAGCCTTTTCGGTCGCGGCGCTCATTCCCATTCCAGCGCTCCCTTTTTCCATTCGTAGATGAAGCCGACCGTCAGCACAGCCAGGAACACGATCATCGACCAGAAGCCGAACACACCAATCTGGCCCAGCGAAATCGCCCAGGGAAACAGGAAGGCCACTTCAAGATCGAAGATGATGAAAAGGATGGCCACCAGATAGAAGCGCACATCGAACTGACGGCGCGAATCCGAGAACGGCTCGAAGCCGCATTCGTAGGTGGAATTCTTTTCCGGATCGGGCGCCATCTTGGCAGCCACGAAAGGCAACAGTGCCATTACCAGAGCCAGCACGATGGCGAGGCCGAGGAACAGCAGAATGGGCAGGTACTCCCGCAGTAGGGCTTCCACGGTCGCACACTCCTTCCAGCACAGAAAATCGTCGCAAACCCTGCGGCGGATGGGACTCCGCCAGCTCGGGCCGGAACGGTTTTAGACCGAACCGTGCCGCACCGCAACAATTCCCCAGTAACATTCCGTGGGTGAAAAACCGGCCCGCGTTAAGGGTTTGCGGGTGGTTGCGAGACGGTAATCAAACCATCAGGCGGCTGTAATGGAAAGCCAGATGATCGGCCATGAAGCTCTGGATGAAGTAATAACTGTGATCATAGCCGTCGTGGCGCCGCAGCGTTAACTTTTGTCCGGCCTTGGCGGCGGCCTGTTCCAGCAATTCCGGCTTCAGTTGATTGGCCAGGAAGCTATCGGCCAAACCCTGGTCGATCAGCATATCATCCAGGTGGCTGGCCTTGCCGGCCGCAACCAGAAGGCTGGCATCATGGGCCTGCCAGGCAGCCCGATCTTCCCCCAGATATGCCGTGAAGGCCTTCTCGCCCCAGGGGCAGCGGGTGGGCGACACGATGGGCGCAAAGGCCGAAACCGAGCGGTAGAGCCCTGGATGCTTCATCGCCAGGGTGAGCGCGCCATGGCCGCCCATGGAATGCCCGGCAATGCCGCGCGCCCCCGCCAGCACGGGGAATTGTCCCTCGGCGGCGGCGATCAGGTCGCGGGTGACATAGCTTTCCATGCGAAAATGCGGCGTCCAGGGGGCCTGGCTGGCATCGATATAAAAGCCCGCGCCCTGGCCGAGATCGTAGGCCGGGTCGTCGGCCACGCCCTCGCCGCCCGCGCCATTGCTCCGAGGAGACGTATCCGGCGCCACGATGGCCAGGCCCAGTTCGGCGGCCTTGCCATAGGCCCCGGCCTTCTCGGTAAAGTTATTGGCCGTGCAGGTAAGGCCCGACAGCCAGTACAGCACCGGGAAAGGCCCCTTCCCCGGCGGCACGAACAGGCTGAAGGTCATGGCCGTGCCGGTGGCTTCCGACGCATGACGCAGGAAGGACAGCGTGCCGCCGAAGACGCGCTGACTGCTGAGGCTTTCCATCAGTACAACACGACCGAGCGGATGCTCTCGCCGGCATGCATCATCTCGAAACCCTTGTTGATGTCGTCCAGCCGCAGGGTGTGGGTGATCATCGGGTCGATCTCGATCTTGCCTTCCAGATACCAATCCACCAGGCGCGGCACATCGGTGCGGCCGCGCGCGCCGCCGAATGCCGTGCCCATCCAGGTGCGGCCGGTGACGAGCTGGAACGGCCGGGTGGAAATCTCCTGCCCCGCGCCGGCCACGCCGATGATCACCGACTTGCCCCAGCCGCGATGGCTGCATTCCAGCGCCTGGCGCATCACTGTTGTGTTGCCGGTGCAATCGAAGGTGTAATCGGCGCCGCCGATCGTATCGCCGCGCCGCTTGGTGAGATTCACCAGGTAAGGCACGATATCGCCGTCGATTTCCTTCGGGTTGACGAAATGCGTCATGCCGAAGCGTTCGCCCCATGCCTTCTTGCCGTTGTTGAGGTCCACGCCGATGATCATATCGGCACCCGCCATGCGCAGGCCCTGGATCACGTTCAGCCCAATGCCGCCCAGGCCGAACACCACGGCGGTGGCGCCCGCTTCCACCTTGGCGGTGTTGATCACCGCGCCCACGCCCGTGGTGACGCCGCAGCCGATATAACAAACCTTGTCGAAAGCCGCGCTGCTATCGATCTTCGCCACCGCGATCTCGGGCAGCACGGTGTAATTCGAGAAGGTGGAGCAGCCCATGTAATGATGCACCGGCTTGCCCTCGAACGAGAAGCGCGAGGTGCCGTCGGGCATCAGGCCCTGGCCCTGGGTGGCGCGGATGGCGGTGCACAGATTGGTCTTGCGCGACAGGCAGGACGGGCATTCCCGGCATTCCGGCGTGTAGAGCGGGATCACATGGTCGCCCTTCTTCACGCTCTTCACACCCGGGCCCACATCCACCACCACGCCGGCGCCCTCATGGCCCAGGATGGCCGGGAACAGCCCTTCCGGGTCGGCGCCCGACAGGGTGAAATCATCGGTATGGCACAGTCCGGTGGCCTTGATCTCCACCAGCACCTCGCCGGCCTTCGGCCCCTCCAGGTCCAGCTCCACGATTTCGAGCGGTTTTCCGGCCTGAAAGGCCACGGCGGCGCGGGTTTTCATGGGGCGTCTCTCCTGATTCAAAAGCTGCCGCAGCTTAAGCAGTGTATTCCCGGGCTTTAAGCACATAATATGCAATTCATTATTGCATATATGGGATAATGATCATGGCCAGTTGGATCGGTATCGAGGAATTCGTGGCGGTGGCCACCACCGGCAGCTTTGTCGGCGCCGCCCGGCTGCTGCGGCTTTCCACCTCCCAGGTCAGCCGGGCGATCCGGCAGCTTGAAGGCCGGCTGGATGCCCCGGTGCTGCTACGCACCACCCGCAAGGTGACGCTCACCGATACCGGCCGCGCCCTGCTGGAGCCCTTACGCAAGCTGGTGGCGGAACGCGACGAGGCGCTGGCGGCGGCCAGCGGCGGCAACAATCCCAAGGGCGATTTGCGCATGACCTGCTCGATCGGCCTGGGCGAGCGTTTCATCGCGCCGATCCTGCGCCGCTATGCCGTGGATCATCCGCAAGTGAATGTGGTGCTGGACCTGACCAACCGCATCGTGGATCTGGTGGGCGAAGGCTACGATATCGCCATCCGCACCGGCAACCTCACGGATTCAAGCCTGATGGGCAGCCGCATCGCCTCGCGCCGCCTGGTGCTCTGCGCCGCGCCCGGCTATCTGGCGCAACGCGGCCAGCCGCAAAGCCTGAATGATCTGGCCCAGCATGATTGCCTGGTCGGCACGGCGGAGGCCTGGCAATTCGACGTGGAGGGCGAGAAGCGCAGCATCTATCCGCGCCCGCGCTGGAGCTGCAACAGCGGCGACGCCATCGCCAGCGCCGCCATCGCCGGCATGGGCCTCTGCCAGTTGCCAGAATTCTATGTGGCGGACGCCATCGCCGATGGCCGGCTGATAACCCTGCTCGACGATATCCGCCGCGCCGATGAGCCGGTCTGGGCGGTGTATCCGCAGCGCCGCCACCTGCTGCCGAAAGTGCAACTGCTCATCGAACGCTTAAAGGCGGAATTGGGGCCGGCACTGGCGCGGCTCTAAACACGAAAAAGCCGCCGGCTGGCTGAACCAGACGGCGGCTTTTCAGCGGGATAAATGGCGAGAGTGACGGGACTTGAACCCGCGACCTTCGGCGTGACAGGAAAAACTCCCGCAATACTTTTAATAACTTATCACCGCTCGCCAGCCTAGTTAGCCCTCCCATCAGCTCTCAGTGGTCACAAAATCCCGCAATTGTTCAAGCCTTCTAGCGATGTGACGATCTGTAGCAGCGGCCTTTACGATTTTTTCATTTGCCGCGCGCTCAAAATCCTCAGCAACGAGTTTTCCCGCATCTTGGAAAAGACGCCTAATGCGTGGAGCTGCAAAATCACTATAAAAAACAGGACGGTTGATACCCATTCCGTAACCGCCAGGCTCACCGATGTAACATCGCACCATCCATGTCACTATTTGCACACGGACCTCTGACGGCACCACAGCCAATCCCCCAACGTCTTCAAAGTCGTCGAGAATTTTTCTGTGTTGCTCGTACTTCGTCCACACGTGTCCGATCTGTTGCAGTTGCGTCATAAACTCTAAGAAAAACTGTCTAACTTTTGGCTGTTTTAGATAGGCTGTCACTCCAGCAGCAGCCGCAATCTTCATGTCCGCGAGACTCGCAGGTTTGCGAGTAAGCACCTCTTGGAAGAATTGACCTACCTGAGCTTGAGCAGATTTCCGTCCAACTGAACGAAGTGTACGCAATGCTTCGATAGCATTTTGCCTAACAATGTCTGGTTTTTTGTCGTCCCTAGCGAAGCTAATTAGAAACTTTGAAATCTCCAACTGCCGCTTGTCTGGGGCCTTCTCAAAATCCTCCACAAGCTCCTTGGAAAGTGTGACCTTTGCTGGAGCCTCAATGATTTCTTTAATATCGACAACTCGAACTGGTGAAATTGGATCACGAGCCAATACAATCTCGATGCAGGTACGGAACACATATACGCAGTCCTCAATACCCGCCTCATATTGATCATCCTCATGTTCCAGGTCTTTACGAATGTCATAAGCCCGCTTGAGCCGACGCCACTCGGGGCGGCTAATTAGTCCCATATGGTATGCGAGATCGAGCGTGTGTGTCGTAGAATACTCATACACGTCTTCCGCTTTTACCACCGATGGCAGCTTGTTCAGTGAAGCTGCTTCTTGAGCGACATCAAGACCAGCTATGATGACTTTTTCCCTAAGATCGTGGACCGCCGCATTGAGCAATCTCTGGCAAGCACTGCTCGGATCAACGGGGAGTAGCGTTTTGACTCTCGTTATCAGCGACTTTGCCTGCCAGCTTGGACGAATTTGCTCCAAAAGGCCTTCAGCACCAGATGCAACAACCATCTGACCTGCTGTCGATAGAACAAGGTCTTTTGCCATATCTCCCCACGATATTAGTTGTGGCCTGCCCCTATGGCGGCTTAATCACTATTACCACCGCGGAGCGTGTACCTATAGGTGATTTATAAATCAATTTACACCTATATATAGCAATTACTTGAACTAAGTCGAACGATTTTCTAATTGGATTACCCGACTTTGAGCATCGTCTTTTCCCACAGGGCCGCCGGCATCTACTGCCGAAAGTGCAGTTGCTTATCGAACGCTTGAAAGCGGAATTGGGGCCGGCACTGGCGCGGCTCTAAACACGAAAAAGCCGCCGGCTGGATGAACCAGACGGCGGCTTTTCAGCGGGATAAATGGCGAGAGTGACGGGACTTGAACCCGCGACCTTCGGCGTGACAGGCCGACGCTCTAACCAACTGAGCTACACCCCCGCAGCGGCGGTGGGTGTACCCGCCCTGCCCCGGTCTGTCAAGCTTGGCCGACCGGAAACCGCTTAGCAGCAGGCGAAATTTTCGGTGTTGCCGCTAAGCCGTTCTGGAACCAGGCCTTCAAGCAGGCGGGGCGTACCCTTGCCGCCGCCGCTTTCCGCCTCGGCCGAACGGCGCAGCACCAGGCTTTGCAGCTTGGAAAACGCCTTGGTTTCGATCTGCCGCACGCGCTCCTTGGTCACGCCCAGGCGCTCGCCCAGTTCTTCCAGGGTCACCTTCTCGTCGTTGAGCATGCGCTCGGAAACGATCAGGCGTTCGCGCGGGTTGAGCTGCGAGAGCGATTCGGTCAGCCAGGCCCGGCGCAGGTCGCCGTCATGCCGGCGGGTCACCTGCTCTTCCGGGTTGGGGCCGGGATCTTCCAGGAAATCCTGGAAGGCCTCGCCGCCCTCCTCGCCGCCCATCGGTTCGTTCAGCGAATGGTCGCGGCCAGACAGCCGCATGGCCATGGCCGAAACCTCGTTGGGCGACACCTTGAGCGCCTTGGCAATCGAATCCCGCGTGTCGTCGTCCAGGCTGGCGGCGCCACCGGCCTTTTCCAGCTTGGCACGCAGCCAACGCAGGTTGAAGAACAGCGCCTTCTGGCCGGCAGAGGTGCCAGACCGCACGATCGACCAGTTGCGCAGCACATATTCCTGCATCGAGGAGCGAATCCACCAGGTGGCATAGGTGGAGAAACGCACGCCGCGCTCGGGGTCGAAGCGGTTGATCGCCAGCATCAGGCCGATATTGCCCTCCTGGATCAGGTCGGGCAGCGGCAGGCCGTAATTGCGGAAACGGGTGGCGGTAGACACCACCAGGCGCAAATAGGCCGAAATCATCTTCTGCATGGCGACCTGGTCGCCCTTTTCCTTCCAGCGCCGCGCCAGTTCCAGCTCTTCCTCTTCAGTGAGCATGGCCTTGGTCATGACGGTGGAGAGATAGCGCCGGTCGGCAGTATCCATATTTCCGCGATTAACCGTCCGTAATGCCATTTTCATACCCTCCATCGACTTTTGCTTGCCAGCGCCCTACCTAACGGCTAAGCCATTGGTTGGTTGCTGGCGGAGAGCGCCGTCGATATTGTTTCGGCTCGCTACGATCCTGCACCCAAACAGGCCTTCGGGTAAATAACTTATTTTCGAGTCGATACGACTTTGTGATGCCGATCACACCTTACAGCGACCTCTTCCCCACCAATTGCCAGGCCGACACGGTTAGCCTGCCGGGCGAGGCTGTCAGCATGCAGGGCGAAATTTCCTCGAATGCCCAACATGTTATCCTGCTTCTGGACCGTCTGGGCCGGCTCACGCGCGAGCTGCAATTCGTGGATGGCCTGAACCCGGCGCAATGGGAAACCCTGCGCTTTCTGGCCCAGGCCAACCGCTATTCCCGCACCCCCACCGCCCTGGCCGAATATCTCGGCGCCACCAAGGGCACGGTGTCGCAAACCCTGATCTCGCTGGAGAGCAAGGGGCTGGTGGATCGCTGCAAGAAAACCTGCGACCGCCGCCAGGTGGCCATCACGCTCACCGAAGCCGGCGAAGCCATGCTGCAGCGCGACCCGATGCGCAGCCTGGAAAAATCCATCTGCGCCATGACCGCCGATTGCGGCGGCGCGCTGGTAACCGGCCTCACCCGCCTGCTCACCGAATTGCAGCATCGCCGCGAAGTGATGCATTTCGGCGTGTGCGAGGATTGCACCATGTTCTGCGCCGAACATGGCAAGCCCAAGACCGTGCCCCATGCGGCCAGCGGCGAACCCAAGCGCTGCGGCATGACCGGCGAAACCCTGAATGACGGCGAATGCCGCCAGCTTTGCGTGAATTACAAAGCCGCCGCAGCCGAATAGCCGGCGCAATGCACAGGTCGGAAACCGACAAGATTGACGCCGGGGCAACATTGCCCCCATGGCGCGGCATCGCTAACCTTTTCCGCACAAGATAATCAGACCCGAGACAGGATCAGCGTCAGATGAAGTTCACCGGTACCGATAGCTATGTTGCCACCAATGATCTGATGGTGGCCGTGAATGCCGCCATCACGCTGGAACGCCCGCTGCTGGTAAAGGGCGAGCCCGGCACCGGCAAAACCGTGCTGGCCATCGAAATCGCCAAGGCGCTGAAGGCACCGCTGATCACCTGGCATATCAAATCCACCACCAAGGCGCAGCAGGGCCTGTATGAATACGATGCCGTATCGCGCCTGCGCGACGGCCAACTGGGCGAAGAGCGCGTGAAGGACATCGCCAATTACATCAAGAAGGGCAAGCTGTGGGACGGCTTCACCGCGCCCAACCGCCCGGTGCTGCTGATCGACGAGATCGACAAGGCCGATATCGAATTCCCCAACGATCTGCTGCTCGAACTGGATCGCATGGAATTCTTCGTCTACGAGACCGGCGAGACCATCAAGGCCGAGCAGCGCCCGATCGTGATCATCACTTCCAACAACGAGAAGGAATTGCCGGACGCCTTCCTGCGCCGCTGCTTCTTCCACTACATCCGCTTCCCCGACCGCGAGACGATGGAAAAGATCGTGGAGGTGCATTACCCCAGCATCCAGAAAAACCTGGTGCGCGAGGCGATGAATGTGTTCTACGAACTGCGCGATACGCCCGGCCTGAAGAAAAAACCCTCCACATCCGAATTGCTGGATTGGCTGAAGCTGCTGATGGTGGAAGACCTGCCGGTCGAGGCTTTGCGCACCAAGGAACAGGGCAAGCTGATTCCGCCGCTGGCCGGCGCGCTGCTGAAGAACGAGCAGGATGTGCATCTGTTCGAGCGGCTGGCCTTCATCGCGCGCCGCGAGAGTCGATAATTTAGGCAACCGGCATGTTCATCAACTTCTTCCTCGAATTGCGCAAGGCCAAGGTGCCCGCCTCATTGCGGGAATATCTCACCTTGCTGGAAGCGATGCAGAAGGGCGTGCCGAATTATCGGGTGGAGGACTTCTATTATCTCGCCCGCGCCACGCTGGTGAAGGACGAGCGCAATATCGACAAGTTCGACCGCGTTTTCTCGCAATGCTTCAACGGCCTGGAATTCATGTCGGAAGGCATCGAGGCGACGATCCCGGAGGAATGGCTGCGTAAACTGGCCGAAAAAACCCTCACGGATGAAGAAAAGGCGATGATCGAGGCGCTCGGCGGCTGGGACAAGCTGATGGAGACGCTGAAGAAGCGCCTTGAGGAACAGAAGGAACGCCACCAGGGCGGCAATAAATGGATCGGCACCGCCGGTACCTCGCCGTTCGGCGCTTATGGCTATAATCCCGAAGGCGTGCGGATCGGGCAGGACAAATCGCGCAACCGCCGCGCCGTGAAGGTGTGGGACAAGCGTGAATACAAGAATCTCGACGATACCGTGGAACTCGGCACCCGCAACATCAAGGTGGCCCTGCGCCGCCTGCGCAAATTCGCCCGCGACGGCGCGGCGATGGAACTCGATATCCCCGATACCATCCGCTCCACCGCCAACAATGCCGGCTGGCTCGATCTCAAGCTGGTGCCCGAGCGGCATAACAAGATCAAGGTGCTGCTGCTGTTCGATATCGGCGGCTCGATGGACGACCATATCCGCGTCTGCGAGGAATTGTTTTCCGCCGCCCGCGCCGAATTCAAGCATATGGAATTCTATTACTTCCACAATTGCGTCTACGAAAAGCTGTGGAAGGACAATCGTCGCCGCCACAACGAATTCCAGCCGACCTGGGAAGTGCTGCGCACCTATCAGCAGGATTACAAGCTGATCTTCGTGGGCGACGCCACCATGAGCCCCTACGAGATCGTGCAGCCCGGCGGCAGCGTGGAACATTGGAACGAAGAATCCGGCTCCGCCTGGATGCAGCGCCTGCTGGATACTTATCCCAAAGCCGCCTGGCTCAACCCGGTGCCGGAAAAATATTGGGATTACACGCCGTCCGTCGGCGTGGTGAAGCAATTGATGGGCAACCGCATGTTCCCTCTCACGCTAGAGGGCCTGGAACGCGCGATGCGAGAGCTGAACCGCTAAATCACGCCGCGGCTTTTGCCTGTTGGCTCTCAACGCGTTTGCGCGCGATCAGCTTGATACCAGGCTTGAACGACAGCGCACGCCATTCCACCGAAAAGCCATGTTGGTCCAACAGGCGGGTGAGATTGGCCGGACTGAAATAGATGCAATGCGAGGGCGGGCAGAAGGCATCCCACTTCGTGATGTCGCGCGGCCGGCGCCAATGGCTGATATCGGGCGTGGTGAGATACAGCAACCCGCCAAGCTTCAATGCCGCAGCAAGCGCCGCAACGAAACGGTTGCTATCCGGCGCATGTTCGATCACTTCCGAGCAATAGATCGCATCGAACTGCTCGCCGCCGAAATCGGTTTCCTCCAACAAGCCATGCAGATAGCGGTTTCGCGGAAAATGCTGCTTGGCCCAGGCAATGGCCGCACCATCGGGCTCCAGGCCGGCAGCCGCGAAACCGGCCTCGCGCGCCGCCTCTACCATGAAGCCGCCATTGCTGCCCACATCGAGAAAGCTGCGCCCGGCACCGCCGCCGCACATGCGGGCCAGACGGCGTATGCGATGGCGGCTGCGCTTCAGCTTGCGATCCACCTTGGTGAAATAGCTGCCGGTGGCGCCGTTATAGGTGTCGGCATACATAGTCTGCACATCGAACGGTGCCGGCGGCGGATCCATGTAGACCAGGCCGCATCCCTGGCAACGCACCAGGTGATGCGTACCATGGGTGATATAGGAAGAAGCGCCGGCTGAGCAGATCTGGCAAGACATGAGGCGGGAATCCAAGGAAAATGGAGAGGTCTTGTCTCCCAGCCCAGGACTGCCGTCAATCACATTGTTTCAATCGCAGCGGGTTTGCTGCCAGAGGCACATAGCCCGCGGCATCAACACAACCACCGGCCCACAGGGGCGTGAAAAAGTTAGTCGCCTGGCGGGCAATCAGCCCGCCAGCTTCTTTTTCAGCAGATCGTTCACCGCCGCCGGATTGGCCTTGCCGCCCGAGGCCTTCATGGTCTGACCAACGAAGAAGCCGAACAGCTTGTCCTTGCCCGAGCGATATTCCGCCACCTTGTCGGCATTGGCGGCCATCACCTGGTCGATCACGGCTTCGATGGCGCCGGTATCGGTCACCTGGCGCATGCCCTTCTCGTCCACCACCGTGGCGGCATCCTTGCCGGTTTCCACCATCAGCGCGAACACATCCTTGGCCAGGCGGTTGGAGATGGTGTTGTCGGCGATCAGGTCGATCAGGCCGCCGAGCTTTTCCGGCGTGATCACGAAATCCGCCATGCTCTTGCCGGACTTGTTGAGCGCGCCGAAATATTCGGTGATCACCCAATTGGCGCAAAGCTTGCCGTCGCGGCCCTTGGCCACGGCCTCGTAGAAATCCGCCGACTCCTTCTCGGCCACCAGCACGGCGGCGTCGTAGGGGCTGAGGCCCAGCTTGTCGATGAAGCGGGCTTTCTTTTCGTCGGGCAGTTCAGGCAGGCTGGTCTTGATATTTTCCACCCAGCCGGCATCGAGTTCCAGCGGCAGCAGATCGGGATCGGGGAAGTAGCGGTAATCATGCGCATCTTCCTTGCTGCGCATGGCGCGCGTGACGCCCTTGCCGGAATCGAACAGCCGCGTTTCCTGCGCAACCTGGCCGCCGCCCTCGATCACATCGATCTGGCGCCGCGCCTCGTATTCGATGGCCTGCATCACGAAGCGCACGGAATTCACATTCTTGATCTCGCAGCGCGTGCCCAGCGGACCGCCCGGCTTGCGCACGCTCACATTCACGTCGGCGCGCATGGAACCTTCTTCCATGTTGCCATCGCAGGTGCCGAGATAGCGCAGGATGGTGCGCAGCTTCTTCAGGTAAGCGCCGGCCTCTTCGGAATTGCGCATGTCGGGTTCCGACACGATTTCCATCAGCGCCACGCCGGAACGGTTCAGGTCGATATAAGACTGGTTCGGCGACTGGTCATGCAGGCTTTTGCCGGCATCCTGTTCCAAATGCAGGCGGGTGATGCCCACTTCACGGCTGGAACCATCCGGCATATCGAGAATCAGCTTACCCTCGCCCACCACCGGCTGCTTGTACTGGCTGATCTGATAGCCCTGCGGCAAATCTGGGAAGAAATAATTCTTGCGGTCGAACACCGAAAACAGATTGATCTGCGCCTTCAGGCCCAGGCCGGTGCGCACCGCCTGCTCCACGCAATAGGCATTGATCACCGGCAGCATGCCGGGCATCGCGGCATCCACCAGGCTCACCTGGGCATTCGGTTCGGCGCCAAAGGTGGCCGAGGCGCCGGAAAACAGCTTGGCCTTGGAGGAGATCTGGGCATGCACTTCCATGCCGATCACGATTTCCCAGGCGCCGGTTGCGCCCTGGATGTAGTTTTTCTCGTCAGCACTCATGGTCACTTGCTCCACCAAGCGTCGGGCCTGGCTTTGAAATCCGCTGCCTTTTCAACGCTGCGCGCCACGCGCAGCAAAGTGGCCTCGTCGAAGGGCCGGCCGATCAATTGCAGGCCCAGCGGCAGGCCCTCCGCGTTCAGACCGGCGGGCAGCGAAATGCCCGGCAGGCCGGCCATGTTGATCGGCACGGTGAACACGTCGTTCAGATACATGGCGATGGGATCGTCGCTTTTCGAGCCCAGCGGGAAAGCCGCGTTCGGCGAGGTGGGCGTGAGGATGGCATCCACACGCTGGAAGGCCTGCTCGAAATCCTTGGCGATCAGCGTGCGCACCTTCTGCGCCTTGGTGTAATAGGCATCGTAATAGCCCGCCGACAGCACATAGGTGCCG
This sequence comes from Ferrovibrio sp., assembly GCF_019636075.1. Classification (GTDB taxonomy): domain Bacteria; phylum Pseudomonadota; class Alphaproteobacteria; order Ferrovibrionales; family Ferrovibrionaceae; genus Ferrovibrio. Next base: position 5,806 of record NZ_JAHBYG010000018.1, on the reverse strand, counting down.
ATCATGATGCGGCGCTGCACCTCGCGGCCGAAACCGGCGCCGCGGGTATTCTCATACATCTCGATCAGATCCTTGCCCGGCACGCGCAGGCCGTAGCGCACGCCATCGTAGCGCGCCAGATTCGACGACGCCTCGGCCGGCGCCACGATATAATAGGCCGCCAGCGCGTGATGGGTATGCGGCAGCGAGATATCAACCACCTCGGCGCCAGCATCCACCAGCCACTGCTTGCCCTGGTTCCACAACGCTTCGATCTCGGCATTCATGCCGTCCATGCGGTATTCGCGCGGAATACCGATGCGCAGGCCCTTCACGCCGTCTTCCAGCTTGGCCGTGTAATCCGGCACCGGCATGTCGACGCATGTGGAATCCTTGGCATCGAACCCAGCCATGGCACGCAGCATCAGCGCGGCGTCGCGCACATCGCGGGTCATCGGCCCGGCCTGGTCGAGCGACGAAGCGAACGCCACAATGCCCCAGCGCGACACGCGGCCATAGGTGGGCTTAATGCCGGTGATGCCGCAAAGTGCCGCCGGCTGGCGGATCGAGCCGCCGGTATCGGTGCCGGTGGCGCCCAGTGCATAGCCGGCAGCAACGGCGGCGGCGGAACCGCCCGAAGAGCCGCCCGGCACCAGCTTTTCGCCCTGCGGACCACGCCAGGGATTTACGGCCGGGCCGTAATAGCTGGTCTCGTTGGACGAGCCCATGGCGAATTCGTCGAGATTCAGCTTGCCCAGCATCACCGCGCCTTCGCGCCACAGATTGGCGGTGGCGGTGGATTCATAGGCCGGCACGAAACCATCCAGGATATGGCTGGCCGCCGTGGTCAGCACATCCTGGGTGCAGAACAGATCCTTCACGGCGATCGGAATGCCTTCCAGCAAGCCGGCCTTACCGGCGCGGCGGCGCTCGTCGGCAGCCTGTGCCATGGCCAGCGCCTTTTCCGGCGTTTCGGTGATCATGGCATTCAGCGGCTTGGCCGCCTGCATGGCGGCAATGCTGGCCTGGGTCAGTTCCTGGGCCGTGAAATCGCCCTTTTCCAGATGAGCGAGCGCGGCGGCAATCGTGAGGTCGGCGGGATTGATAGCCATCACTCGATCACCTTCGGTACGGTATAGAAGCTGGCCTGGCGGCCCGGCGCATTGCGCAGCACGGCCTCGGGGTCGCCGCCGTCATTCACCACATCCTCGCGCCAACGCAGCTTCATCGGCGCCACCGAGGTGAGCGGCGGCACATTGTCGGTCTTCACCGCCTGCAACTCTTCCACGAAGGACAGGATGGTATTCAATTCGGCGGTCATCGCCTCCTGGCGCTCGGGCTCCAGTTTCAGGCGGGCCAGCTTGGCGATCTTCGCCACCGCCGCTTTATCCAATGACATGTGCGCACCGTTGGTTATAGTCCGAAACGAAACCGAGGCGATTCCCGCCCCTGCGGGCCGGAATCTCCTTGAAATGGCGGCGGAAAGTAGCATTCGTGACCGAGCCCGGCAACCCATCCTCCCCCTCAGACGGGGCCTTGCATAACGGCAGGCCGCCGCGCCAGCGCGCCCCCAAGCCCGGCACCGAGGCCATCCGGGTGGAAGGCGGCCTGCGTTTCCTCGGCCTGGACCTGGGCACCAAGACCATCGGCCTGGCGCTCTCCGATGCCGGCCACCGCATCGCCACGCCCTACGACACGATCCGTCGCCGCAAGCTGAAAGACGATGTGGCCGACCTGCTGGCCGTCGTACAAAAAGAAGGCGTCGGCGCCCTGGTTCTGGGCCTGCCGGTAAACATGGACGGCACCGAAGGCCCGCGCTGCCAGGCTGCCCGGGCTTTTGCCCGCAACATCGCGCCGCTGGTGCCGGTTCCCCTCACTTATTGGGACGAACGGCTTTCCACCGTAGCCGTGCAGCGCATGATGGTGGAAGCCGATCTGAGCCGGGCAAGGCGGGCGGAACTGGTGGATAAACTGGCCGCCAGCTATATCCTGCAGGCTTATCTCGACTGGCTGGCCGGCCAGGAAAGCGGCCAGGCATGATCCTGGCGCCTACAAAACACAACCGGGTGGTTACTTTTTAGCCGAACCACTCTATACTCATTCGCAACTGGCGGCACAGCCAGGCCCCAAAGCCAATAACACGCTCGCCCCGGGAACAGACCGTCATGACCGACATTTCCATGCAGGCCCCCATATCGCCACAGGGCAATACGCGGCGCGACATTGAAGTGATGGCGCTGATCGGTTTCGCCCATGCCTGCAGCCATTTTTTCCAGCTGGTATTGCCCCCGCTGTTTCCGTTCCTGCGCGAAGCATTCCAGGTCAGCTATACTCAGCTGGGGCTGGTGATGACGGTATTCTCGGCCACCTCTGGATTACTGCAAACACCGGCCGGTTTCCTGGTAGACCGGATCGGCGCCCGCAATGTTCTGATCGGTGGCCTGGCGATCTTCTGCGTGGCTGTGCTGCTTTACGGCCTGGTGCCGAATTACTGGCTGTTGCTGCCGGTGGCGATGCTGGCCGGCGCCGGCAACAGCGTGTTTCACCCGGCGGATTACTCCATCCTCAGCGCCTCTGTGAACCAGAACCGCATCGGGCGCGCCTATGGCAGCCATACCCTGGGCGGCAATCTGGGTTGGGCCGTGGCGCCGGCCTTCATGGGCGCGGCGGCATGGGCGCTGGGCTGGCGCGGCGCCCTGGCGCTGGCGGCGGCTGTCGGCCTGCTGGCCTTGCTGGCCCTGGTGTTGCGGCGCGACAGCCTGAAAGAAGATATCGCCGTGCGGAAGGAACAGGCGGAATCTGGCGTACCAGCCAAACTGCCGCTCTTCACCTTGCCGATTGTGATGTGCTTCGTCTATTTCCTGATGCTGGCCACCGCCCTGATCGGCATCCAGAATTTCTTCCCGGTCATCGTGAACGTAATGTATGGCACGCCGTTGACCATTGCCACCATGGCACTGACCGGCTTCCTGCTCGGCGCCAGTGCCGGCGTGGTGATCGGCAGCATATTGGCCGACCGCAAGGTGCCGCCGTATAAGCTGGTCACCTTTGGCCTGCTTGCCGCTTCGACGCTGATTTTCATCGTTGCCTTTGTCGATCTGCCAAACGCTTTGCTGGTCGCCTTGGTCACCCTGGCCGGCTTCCTGCAGGGCAGCACAACGCCTTCGCGCGACATGATCGTGCGCCAGGCTTCGCCCAAGGGCGCCTCCGGCCGGGTGTTCGGTTTCGTCTATTCAGGCCTGGATGCCGGCTCTGCACTGGCACCGTTGGCGATCGGCATCCTGCTCGATCACGGCAATCCGCAGGCCGTGCTGCTGATGGTGGCGGTCATCCTGGCGCTTACCACCCTCACCGTGCTCGGCATCGGCAAGACAAGCCGGCAGGCTTAAGCCGATCAGTTGATCAGCCCGTCAGTTGATCAACACCGTGGCTGGCGCCGGCGTGGCGATCACCGCAGGCGCTTCCGCCCGCGGGCGGTTGCCCAGCATCAGATTTTCCGGCCGCACACCTCGCGCCACCAGATAATCGCGCACGGCCTCGGCACGGCGGATCGACAGGATTTCCGCTTCCGACGCCTCATCGGGCGTCGCCTGGCCGATCAGGGCCAGCGGCAGCGGCTGCAACCGTTCCTCGATCATCTGCACCTGACGATCCAGCACCATGCGGGCCATCGGGCTCAACCCGGTGGAGCGGTTTTCAAAAAACACCACGGACTGCACCGGACCTGAACGTTCCTCGGCAGTTGCGACAGAAGCCGCAATCGGGGCGGCAAAGGGCAAAAGGCTAAAAGCAATGGCTATCAGGCGAGAGCGCATGACCCACCTCCTGTTTTTGTACGGTCCCAACCTGCTGCTGGATTAGGGCGCCTTTGTGGCCGGATCGGACAGAATCTAGGGCAAAAACAACCGTTTTATGCTAGAAAACCAGAGTATTCCTTAAGTACAGATGGAGTAGCCCATGCGCATCGCATGGAAAGATCTGGCGCAAAGCCCGAATGACAGCCTGGTGGAATTGGAAGGTTGGCCGCTGCCGCCGGCTGAGTGTGAGACCGCCAGCCTCCGTTATTTCGCCCTGGCCGACGATGCCATCTGCTGCGCTGGCTGCCTGCCGCAGGATGCCGAGCGCCGGGTGGAAATCTTTGCCGCCGAACCGATCCATCTGGATGGCGGAGCCCTGAGCCTGCGCGGCCGGCTGCTGCGCCTGCCCGAGGATGATGCATCCGGCTGGCGCTATCAGTTGCATGATGCCCAGGCTGTTCAGCAGACCGCCATCGCCGCCGGGTTCAGCCGGCGGCAAGCGATTGGCGCCGCCCTGGCTTTCGGGCTGTCGGCCTGGCAGCCCCTGCCCGCCAACGCGGCCGAGATCGATCCGCAACCGGGCCGGCGCCTGCTGGCCGGCCATCTCACCATCGATCTGCACAGCCATGCCGGCGCCATCAACGGGGTCCGCCGCATCGCCGAACGCGCGCCCTACCAGCCGGTGGCGGCGCCGATGCGCGCGGGCGGCATGGCGGCGATCTGCCTGAGCGTGGTGGCCGATAGTCCGGTGACGCGTCTGGATGCCGACCGGCGCATCCGCCCGCAACGCAATCCCAAGCAGGGCGAGCTTTATGCCCATACCAAGGCCGGCATGGAGCGCGCGCTCGGCCTGGTACGCGAACAGAAGCTGGGCATCATCCGCAGCATCGCCGATCTGCGCGCGGCCAGTGCCAACAAGCCCAGCGTGATCATTGCCACCGAGGGCGCGGATTTCCTGGAAGGCAAACTCGAGCGCCTGGAGGCCGCGCATCGCGACTGGCATCTGCGCCATCTGCAGCTTGTGCATTACCGGCCGAACGAACTGGGCGATATCCAGACCGAGCCAGCGGTACATGGCGGGTTGACCGATTTCGGCGCTGCCGTGATCGAGCGCTGTAACAGCCTCGGCATCGTGGTGGATGTGGCGCATGGCACCTTCGACCTGGTGGCACGCGCCGCCAAGACCAGCCGCACGCCGCTGATCCTGTCGCACACATCCTATCGTGCCAAGCCGCGAGAGTTCAGCCGCCGCATCAATGTAGCCCATGCCAGGCTGATCGCCGATACCGGCGGCGTGATCGGCATCTGGCCCAACCAATCGAACTTCGCCGACCTGCCGGCCATGGCCGCCGGCATGGCGCAGCTGGCAGGACTGATCGGTATCGACCATGTCGGCCTGGGCACCGACATGATGGGCATGCCCAGCGGATCGGTGCTGGATACATATGAAGAGCTGCCGCTGCTCGCCACGGCCCTGCTGCAGCAAGGCCTCAAGGAAGAAGACGTGCTGAAAATCCTCGGCGGCAATTATGCCCGGGTATTCGAGCAGAGTCTGGCCGGCTGAAACGCCCTAAGGCTGGCGGCATTCTCTTCCAGCCTTACGGCTGGCGGCCCTCTCTTCCAGCCTTACGGCTGGCGGCCCTCTCTTCCAGCCTTACGGCTGGCGGCCCTCTTTTCCAGCCCTACGGCTGGCGGTGATACTTCAACGGCAGCAGGTCCGCCGTACTATAGCTTGCAAGCGCGCCATCCACATTCAGGATCACCCGCGCATCGGGCGCGAAGTCGCGCAGCATTTCACGGCAGATACCGCAGGGCGCCACCACCTGAATGCTCTGGTTCGCCTCGGTGGGGCGCGGATGGCGCACCGAGATGATGGCAGTGATCGGATCGGCCGCGCCGGCACCATCGGCCATCGCCTGCCCCACCGCCACGGCTTCGGCACAGACCGAGGCGCGGCCGACATAGGTATCCAGATGCAGGCCGGTGACGATCTTGCCCGAGCGGGTGCGCAAAGCCGCCGCGATATGATG
>NZ_JAHBYG010000017.1 GCF_019636075.1 Ferrovibrio sp. | reverse complement strand
ATCACGGCCGCAGCACTCAGCACAGTGGAATAGCCCACGATGGAACCCAGGCGCGGATAATCCTTGAACTTCGCCTGATAGGCATTGAGGAAGGCAGTATGTTCCGGCGTCTTGATATCCTGCCAGGGATAGCCGGTGACATACCAGCCCGCCGGGGTTTCATCCTTCAACGGATCCAGATATTCCGGTTCGCCGGCCAGCAGGTTGAAGACTTCCTTGCCCTTGAACAATTCACGGGTATTGCCCTCACGCACGAATTTGGCGAGATCCGGACCGAACAGCGAGGAGAAAATCGCATCCGGCTTTGCGGCGGCAATGGCATCGGCCACGGCGCCGGCTTCGATCTTGCCGAGCGGCGGCGCCTGCTCGATCACGAATTCCACGCCGGGCTGCCGCTCCTGCATCAGCTTCTTGAAAGCAGCCGTGGCGGCCTGGCCGTATTCGTAATTGGGATACACGATGGCCCAGCGCTTCTTGTTCAGCTTCACCGCATCGGGCACCAGCATCGCGGTCTGCATATAGGTGGAAGCACGCAGACGGAAAGTGTAGCGGTTGCCCTGATCCCACACGATCTTGTCGGTAAGCGGCTCGGCGGCGATGAACAGAACTTTCTTCTCCTTGGCGAAGCTGGCCACGGCCAGGCCGACATTGGAGGGGAATGTGCCGATCAGGAAATTCACCTTCTCGCGATTCAGCAATTCCTCGGCCACGCGTACGGCATCGCCGGGATTGCCGTTGTCATCGCGGCTGACAATCTCAAGCTTCTTGCCGAGCAGGCCGCCTGAAGCATTGATCTCATCGACTGCCAGTTCCCAGCCCTTCTTATAGGGCTCGAGAAAGGCGGCGAAATTCTTGTAGGAATTCATTTCGCCGAGCTTGATGGTGTCTTGCGCCGAGGCTGCGCCCGCGCCGCCAGTCAGCGCCGCCGCAAGGGCAACGCCGAATACTGCCTTGATACCGCGTTTCATTTAGGAACCTCCTGGTTGGTGTGAATGATCGACAATCAGCAATAAAAATCTCAACGCAAACCGTCCTCGCCCTTGATCTCGGATGCGAGTAAACCACCGACTCGGAAATGCGGCCGGCCGCCCGAACTCATGGCGAGGATAAAGGCGATCTCGTCGGCCTTGGGGCCGTCGGTCACGCCGATCTCGAATGCATCGAAATGGCTGCGCACATAAGCCGCATTCAAATGATGCAGTGGAATATCGATCCGGGTGCCCATCCCCCCCATCTTGGTGGAAGATGGCACGATGGCCTTGGCGCCGCCCAGCGCTTCGCGCATGGCATAGCCGCCCGGCACATGCCACAGCGCCCCATGCTCCAACTCGCCTGCCTCGCCCACGATGCTGCCCTTACCGTAAGCTTCCACATGGCCACCGATAGCGGCGATCAGCCGCGTGGACATTTCGATGCCCAACGGTTTCAGTTTATCCATGAAGGGCATGATGTCTGGTTCATAACGGCCAGCGAAGGGATTCTTCACCAGCGCGACAATCGCGCCGCGCCGCAGAGGCTTCTCGATGCGCGGGCCGCCATCATGATAGGTTTCATCGGTCAGCAGCACGATCTTGCGAACACTTACATCACTCACGACACCATCTCCAAGGCAGCATCCGGCAACGCCGATGCGCCGCCGATGGTTTCAACACAATCGCCGAGCACCAAATGCGCGGCATGAATCAATCCGCGTCGGCGCAGATCATGCGCCACCGTCGCGCCAGCCGACAAGGCTTGCCGCATCAACGAAATTGGCAGTGTACCCACAGTCACCGTCACTGGTATTTCACCCAGATCGCTATCGTCGTGGATGGAATTTGCAGGTGCGCGAACGATATTCGGATGTTCGGCATTCACCGCATTGGCAATAATGGTGGCCGCAGCGTCGGCCTGCGCAGCATTGCATGCCAACACCGTGACGGCATCGGCGATGCCGCGCGAGAAAGAGCGACCACGCCAACCTGATGTGGCAATGCCTCGGCTGGCATCTGCGCTGCGTAATTCGGCAAAGCCACCCAGCTCCGGCGCGTCATCTCGCGTCACCAGGCCGATACGCAGGCTTTGCCCCGGCGCCAGATGCAGCGCGATATCGCCGCCATTATTCACATAAATACGGTCCAGCGCGGCACCATCGCGCATCGCGGCAAGGATTTCATCCGCCACCGATCCGGCTACGGCGGCCATCGGCGTGATGAAATCCACAGCATAAGGCAGACAGGCAGCCACCATCCGGCGCGCCACATGGCCGCGCGGAAATATCATTGCCGTGCTGGCCGATGGATCGGGCAAGGCCGTGCGCAGCAACGCAAGTTCCGAAACCAGCTCGGTGAGTATGGTTTGAAACCGTGCCCAGGCCCGGTCATACGCCGCCGCTACCGCAGCCGGCACGCCATCGGCCTGAATCACCAGATCGATCGGGCCGTGCTGCAGATGCAAGCGGCGCGGATAACCGGGCAGCCAGGCGGCAGATGCGCCAGTCATGCCAGTCTGGTTCATGGCTCCCTGGCTCATGGCTCGTCTTCGCCTTCATTGAGACGGGTGATGCGCGGATTGCGCAAAACGTCGTCCAACTGCACCACATGATCCATATGGCCGCCTAACGCGGCATAATCCTCACGGCTCATGGTGAACTCGATGGGCGCAACCAAAGCCGGCGTAGGCACATAACCGAAGGAATTGTCGGGCATCGCCAACACATCCACCATGTATGTGATGCCGCCACCAGGCCACACAAAAACCGGTGCTCCACCGGCCGTCACCCGGGTAAACCGGTCTTTCACACTCAGGGTGAGCCGCACGGGGTTTTCTGTCACGCCGGCCCGCAGCGAACCGCCGGCACCGGCCATGAACAGAACCGAGCAAAGCGACGGCTCGCAATTCTCCGCGATACGCTCTACCACCTTGCGCACCTGCGCCGGCATTTCCGCCGGCCGCGGCTTGAGTTGATCATCCAGCACGAACCAGGCGCTATGCTCGCCGGTGGTAGATACCATCAACAGCCGCATACCGGGCCAGGCAGCGGAAGGATCGATCTTTTCGATGATTTCCAGGGGATCGCGCACATTGGTGCCGCCCCAACCCTGGCCGGGTTCGGCCACTTGGAAATAGCGGCCCGGAGTGGATTTGCGGCCGCGCACCCGGATGCCGGCCAGCTTCATATCCAGAAAACGCCCGGCCTGGTGCTCGGTCAGCACGCCGGTGATGTGATCGTCCACCACGATCACTTCATCGGCATGACCCAGCCATTGCTTGGCGAAGATGCCGATAGTGGCTGAACCACAGCCCACGCGCATGCGCTGTTCGGGCACCCCATTCACAATCGGCGGCTTCCCGGCCTGCACAACGATCTCGGCGCCACCATCGATGCTCATCGTAACGGCCTGCTTGTTGGCCAATTTCAGCATGGCATCGCAGGTGACCACGCCTTCCTTTTTGCCGCCGCCGGTCAGGTGATGCACGCCGCCCAGCGACAGCATCTGCGAACCGTATTCCATAGTGGTGACATGGCCGATCGGCTCGCCATCAACCCGCACAGCAGCCTGTTCAGGCCCGAGATAACGATCGGTATCGATTTTTATTTTCAGGCCGCAATAGCTGAAAATTCCCTCGGTAACCACCGTGATGGTGTCCACGCCGCGATGCTGCGAGGCAACGATGAAAGGCGCAGGCTTGTAGTCGGGATAGGTGGTGCCGGCGCCGATGCCGGTTACAAAGCTGGGCGCCTGCCATTGGCCATCCCAGGCTTCGCTGCCAGCCAGGAAGGGCACCACGCCACGCCCTTGCCCCTGCCGGGCCGCCTGCTGGGTTATCACCAAGGGATCAACGCGGGTAAGCACGCCCTCCACATTGGCATAGCGGTCGCAGGCCCCGGCCTTGCCGGGACGGATGCGGCAAAGCACCGGACAGGCATCGCAGCGGACAACATCTGCCGCCTTGCCTTCAGGCGGCTGTGCGGTGGCGAGCGTCATGCCGGCTGCGCCTCCTTCGCCTGTGATTGCGCCATGATTGCCTTGCGCAGACGATGCGGCAGAATCGGCACTTCGGTCACGCGCACGCCCACTGCATGGCGGATGCCGCCAAGAATGGCGGGCGCGGTAGGCACCAGGCCAGGTTCGCCCACGCCCTTGGCGCCATAAGGGCCGAGCGGTTCTGCATCCTCGATCAGCATCACCTCGATCTCCGGCATATCGCCGACAGTCGGGATCAGATAATCGTGCAGATTCTCGGTGCGGCCAGGCAGATATTCTTCCATCAATGCCAGACCCAGGCCTTGCGCGATGCCGCCATGGATCTGGCCTTCCACTTGCTGCGGATTGATGGCACGGCCCACATCATGGGCCGCCGCCATTTTCAATACACGCACCTTGCCAAGTTCAACATCCACTTCCACCAGCGCAATCTGTGCGGCGAAGGCATAGGTGGCGTAGGGTATGCCTTGGCCGTTTTCATCCGGCATGGTGGTGGGCGGATCGAAACGCCCTTCGCCCAACAGCAGGTCGCCGTCTTCATTCAGACGCGGCAGATCGGCAAGCCGGATCACTCGCATGGCGGCGTTCTCGCCGATATGCAATGCGCCATCCGCCACATGGATACGTGCATCCTCAGCTGCATTGGCCAAGCGCAGAATCTGCCGTCGCAAATCAAGGCCGGCTTCCTGTGCCGCACGGCCTGAAACGAAAGTCTGGCGCGAAGCGGAGGTTTTGCCGGCATCGGCGGTGCGGTCGGTATCGCCGGCAATGAGGTCGAACAAAGCCATCGGCGCGCCCACCGCATCGGCCACGATCTGCATCATGATGGTGTTGGAGCCCTGTCCGATATCCAGCGCGCCATTATAGAGCATGAAGCGACCATCGGCCCGCAGGCTTACCCGCATGGTGGAAGGATTGGACAGCGAAGTGTTGCCGATGCCATACCACATGCAACCGATGCCCACGCCGCGCTTCACGCTTTTGCGCCTTGCCGCAGGCTTGGCGTTGAACCCATCGGCGGCATCCTGCCATTCCTGCCAGCGTTCGGCCAAGGCATCCAGGCAGGCCGGCAGGCCGGCGGAATGCTCCAGCAACTGCCCTGTAGCGGTGGTCTGGCCAACACGCAGAGCATTGCGGCGGCGAATCTCCAGGCGATCCAGGCCAAGTTGCTTGGCAAGATCATCCATCATGCATTCATGGGCAATGGCGGCCTGCGGCACACCGAAGCCACGAAACGCACCGGCCGGCGGCGCATTGGTGAAAAACGCCCGGCCCCAATTATGCACATGGGGCACGAAATACGGCCCCGTGGCATGCACCGGCACACGGTTTGCCACAGTGGGGCCCCAACTGGCATAGGCTCCGGTATCGAAATCGGCATGGGTGCGCACAGCCTGCAAATGGCCTTCGGCATCGCTGCCGAATTTCACCGTCACGGTGGCCGGATGGCGCTTGGTGCTGGCAGCCATGCTTTCCGGCCGGGTATAGATGCAGGCGACGGGCCGATTCAGCAGCCAAGTGGCCACGGCCAGCAAGGGCTGCACCGACAGATCGAGCTTACCGCCAAAGCCACCGCCGCAAGCGGTGGGCACGATGCGGATGAGATCGGGCGCCATACGCATCAGGTTAGCCACTTCATCCCGATCCATATAAGGCGTCTGGGTGGTGGCATGGATTTCGATGCGGTCGCCTACGCGGCGGGCCCAGCCGGCTTCCGGCTCGATATAGGCATGCTCCACGAAAGCGGTCTGGAAATGGCCTTCCGAAAAGGCGGCGCATTGACTGAACATGCCATCCGCATCGCCGCGAATCACGCCGCCTTCCAGCAGCATGTTGCCGGGCTTGTCGGCCTGCACCAGTTTGTCGGCGGCAATGGCGGCTTTCACGCCATGGATCGGATCTTCCGGCAGATATGCAAGCGGCAGATCCTCCTCACGCACCGCTTCAACGGCATCACGGCTGCCCACCAAGGCCAGCACCGCTTCGCCGCGATAGCGCACGATGCCATCGGCCAGCACCGGTTGATCCTTGATATGCGGATAGATGCCATAGCCGTTGAACGGCACATCGGCTGCCGTCAGCACCCGCACCAGGCCTGGATATTTTTGCAGCAACGGTGCGGTATCGCCAACCGTGAAACTGGCACGATGGTGCGGCGCGCGCAGAATGCGCAACCAAATTGCATCCGCCGGAATCGTATCGGCGCCATAGCGCTCATGTCCGCGCAGCTTGGCCAGGCCATCCACCTTTGCCGCCCGCGCGCCCACTGCCTCGCCCTGCGGCGGAGCCTCTGGCAAAGGCAATGTACGGCTTGCCGCCAACACGGCTTCCACGATTTTCTGATAGCCGGTGCAGCGGCACAGCACGCCCCCCAAGGCATCCATCACCTCTTGCCGCGAGGGCCTGGATTTGGCGGCCAGCAAATCCGTAGCCGCCACCAGCATGCCTGGCGTGCAGATGCCGCATTGCGCGGCGCCATGCGCCAGAAAAGCGCGCTGCAGGCGCGACAATGTGCCATGGGCCTCCAGCCCCTCTACCGTCACCACCGGCTTGCCTTCAGCCTGGGCAACCGGCGTGAGGCAGGCGCAAACCTGCTTGCCATCCATCAGCACCGTACACGCGCCGCAATCGCCGGCATTGCAGCCGATCTTGGTGCCGATAAGGCCTAGATCATCCCGCAGCAGATCGGCCAGACGCTTGCCGCCCGGACCTTCGTAAGTATGTGCCTTGCCGTTGACGACGATACGCATGGGTCAGGTCTTCTGTATGGCCAGGGCGGCAATTGCCCGGCGGGTCAGGATCATGGCGGAGTCGCGGCGATAGGCGGCATCGGCGCGAATATCGTCTATCGGTGACAGGCTGGCGAAATGTTCAGGCAGAACGCGCTGAGCCAAGGCTGGTGCAAGCTTGTGGCCCACCAAGGCCTGTTCCAGCTCGGGCAACCGTTTCGCCGCCGCCGAGCAGGCGCCGATCGCCAGGCCGGCCTGTTGCACGATGCCATCGGCCACATCCAGCATCACCCCCACCATGGCAATCGAGATCACCAGATAGCGCCGCGCACCAAGCTTGAGGAAAACGCTGCGGCCTTGATACGCCGGCTTGGGCACCAGAATGGCGGTGACCAATTCGCCCGGCTGCAACTGCGTGCGGCGATTGCCACTGATGAACTGCGCCAACGGCATTTCGCGGCGGCCGCCCTTGCTTTGCAATTCCAGCCGCGCATCCATCGCCATCAGCATCGGCGCGCCATCGGCGGCCGGGGATGCATTGCACAGATTGCCCGCCAAGGTGCCGGCATTCTGCACCTGGGCACCGCCTACCTCGCGGGCCGCCTGGCGCAAACCATCGAATAGCGGCGGCAACTCGGCAGCGGCGATCTCGCCCCAGGTTACGGTTGCGCCGATGCGCCAGTGATTGGCAGCATCCTGGATGCCGCGTAGATCGGGGATAGCCGTAATATCAAGCAGATCGTCGTTAAGCGGTTTGCCAACCCGGGCGGGGTAATAATCGGTGCCGCCTGCCAGAATCAGCGGCGGCCTGGGCGATGCCAGAATCGCCAATGCCTCGCTTAAATCAGCCGGACGTGCATACGCCGCCATTACAGCCACCCCCTATAACGATGCCCTGCTTCATCGTTTGTATACGAACAAGGCTGCCAATTGCCCAAGCAAGAGTCAACGTCAAAGTTTAAGCAGTATGCGGTCAATTTTTCAGCAAATATGGCCGAAAAACAATACCTTGAGTCTGCCTAGGGCCGGCAACCGAAATGCCTATCACCCCATCGCTTGCGACCATCCGAGGCACCGCGAAAATAATCAGTTTCTATCTGTAAATACCCCGCTTCGCTTGTTTTTACCTGGGGAATATGATTTTTGCTGCATTGCCCCATGAGCCATATTATATGTGTGCAAACAAAAAACAGCCGAGCGAATGCCATGACCGCCGATGCCGCCGCCGCCATTCCCGCAGTCTCCACCAATCCGCTGTTCAAGCCGGGCGGAAATCTTCGGGAAGAAACCGTCACCTGGGTGCATCATTGGACGGATCGGTTGTTCAGTTTCAAAACCACCCGCGATCCCAGCTTCCGCTTCATCAACGGGCAATTCGCCATGATCGGCCTGCTGGTGAACGACAAGCCGCTACTGCGCGCCTACAGCATGGTGAGCGCCAATTACGACGAGAACCTGGAATTCCTCTCCATCAAGGTACCTGACGGTCCGCTCACATCGCGGCTTCAGCATATCAAGGTCGGCGAGCGCATCATCGTAGGCCGCAAAGCCACCGGCACCCTGCTGCAAGACAACTTGATCCCCGGCAAGACGCTGTGGCTGCTGGCGACCGGCACCGGGCTTGCACCCTTTATGAGCATCATCAAGGATCCCGATGCCTATGAGCGCTACGAGCGCGTGGTGCTGGTGCATGGTTGCCGCGATGTGGCCGAACTGGCCTATGGCGATTTCATCACCAAGGAACTGCCGGAGAATGAATTCTTCGGCGACGCCGTGAAGCAGAAGCTGCTGTATTATCCCACGGTGACGCGCGAGGCCTTCCGCAATCAGGGCCGCATCACCGATCTGATCAAGAACGGCAAGCTGTTTGCCGATCTGGGCCAGCCGGCTTTCGATATCGAGCGCGACCGCGTGATGCTGTGCGGCAGCCCGGCTATGCTGGCCGATCTGCGGGCGATCATGGATGGCCTGGGCTGGAAGGAAGGCTCCACCACTGGGGCCGGCCATTATGTAATCGAGAAAGCCTTCGTAGAGCAGTAAGGCTCAAACAATCTTCTTCAACAGCGCCACAAGCTGCGCCTGCTCGGCAGGCGGCAGCGGCGCCAGGGTGATCTGTGTCACCAGCGGGCCGTTCTTGGCAAGCCGCTCCACTTGCTCGCGGCCAAGCGGCGTAAGGCTGAGATAGCGCCGGCGACGATCGCTCTTGTCTGGGCGATGCGAAATCAGCTTGCGCAACGTAAGGCGGCGGATCACGCCCTGAATGGTGGCGGGGTCCATCGCGGTAAGCCGGCCCAGATGATTCTGCGACAGCTCACCGGCTTCATAGAGCTTCACCAGCGCGGCATATTGGGTGGGCGTTACCTGGCCATCGCCGATCGTTCCCAGAAAGATTGCCGTGGCGCGCTGATGCGCCCGACGGATCAGATTGCCGATCTGCTCCTCAAGCACATAGCCCTGCGGCAAGCCCTCGCCAGCCACACTTTCTGCAACGACAACCGCGCTCCCCTGCGGGGCGGTTTCGGGTTGATCCTCGGTCTTGGTTTTTTGCGGTTTCATCCGAATAGCACTGAAATGGGAAAAGCGAGGCTGCGGGAGATTATCCGCATTACCCCATCAGGCCAAGGACTACAGAATTTCACAGTATCCTGGTGGAGGCCTCGGCACCACGCTGCACCAAAGCAAGCGAGCCGCTAGCATTCTCGAACACGGTAACCGAGCAATAATCCGGTTGCATGATCACCAGTCGATCATCTCCCATGGCCGCGCCCAAGGCAGCGTTGATCACCATGAAATGCGTAACGATCACCATATCGATACGGCAGGATTGCAAAGACCCGATGATGCCCTGGCGCCAGGCACGCAGGATACCAGCCTGATCGGCATAGCGCTGCGAAGCTATGCGCTGCAACCATGGTCCGCGCGCCGCCAGACCCTGCGCAGCTATATCGGGCGGCGTGGGCAGTTCCGCAACCATGGCCGTCACTTCGGGGGTCTCGCCCCAACGATTGGCCAGCGGCGCTGCGGTTTCCTGCGCGCGCTTCAACGGCGAGGTCTGGATCGGCAATGGGCCCAAATCCTCAAGCCGCAAGGCAAGATCCACGGCCTGATCGCGGCCTTCTTCCGAGAGACCGGGATCCTCGGCTTCGCTAAAGCCGGCCTGGGCTTTGGCGTGACGCACGAGGTAAAGTTTGGCCATTGCTGCAGCTTCCGCTCAGAGCAGGTTGATGCGCATGTTTTCGCGCGCCACCAGAGCACCGGTCCAGACCTGCCTGGCATCGGCCTCCAGGCGTTCCATGAAGCTGTCTTCATGGTCTGGGTCATGGTGGAAAATAGCCAGTTGGCGCACATTGGCTGCCAGTGAAAGGCGCACGCCTTCCTGCCAGGTGGAATGGCCCCAGCCGACATGGTTTTCGTATTCACGGTCGGTATAGGTGCTGTCGTAAATCACCAGATCGGCGCCTTCGATCAGCTTCAGGATATTCTCATCCGGCTTGCCCGGCACATGTTCGGTATCGGTGACATAGCACATCGACTTGCCGCCATATTCGATGCGATAGCCGGTGGCGCCATCGGGATGATTAAGCGGCGCCGTGCGAACATGGATGCCATCACCCAGCGAAAAATTGTCGCCGGCCCGAAAATCCTCGAACACGAAGGAAGCGCCCATCTTGTTCAACGGAACAGGAAAGAACGGTTCGGCCATCTGCGAACTGAACACCCGCTCGATGCCCCCGGAATCCGCCACATGGCCGGCGCGGATCACAAAACGGCAACCCCGCCGAAAGGCCGGCGAGAAAAACGGAAAGCCATTGATATGGTCCCAATGGGTATGAGACAGCAGCAGTTCGGCCGATGTTTCGCCCCGCTTGAGCAGCCAATGCCCAAGATTGCGTATGCCGGTGCCGGCATCCAGTATCAAGGTGCGGCCGCCCAGCTTCACCTCCACGCAGGATGTGTTGCCGCCAAATGCAATATGGCGTGGCGAAGGCGTGGCGATACTGCCACGCACACCCCAGAATTTCACCTTGAAACTCATGCGCCCTCCCCCTGAGCGTAATATCTGAGTTTTCTACTTCGGCAATCCGGCCTCAACCACGCGGCAAGGCCAGTTCGGCAAGGCGCGCCCAGTAGCTGGCGCCTACCGCAATGGCCTGATCGTTGAAATCGTAACGTGGATTATGAACCATGCAGCTGCCTTCGCCTGCGCCGTTGCCAAGCCAGACATAAGAACCCGGACGCGCCTGCAGCATCCAGGCGAAATCCTCCGCTCCCATGGAAGGGGCAACATTGTTCAGCACATTCTGGCGCCCCACCACGGCGGCGGCGGCGCGGGCGGCCAGTTCGGTTTCGTCGGCCGTGTTGATGGTGGGCGGGTAGCGGCGCTGGTAATCCAGGGTGGCGGTGGCGCCATGGGCCGCTGCTATGCCGGTAACGATCTGCTGCATGCGCGCCTCGATCATATCCTGCACTTCAGGCAGGAAGGCGCGGGTAGTGCCGGTCAGAATCGCCTCTTCCGGAATCACATTGGTGGTATGGCCGGAATTGAACTGGCAGACGCTGACCACGGCGGATTCCAGCGGATCGACATTGCGGCTCACGATCTGCTGCAGCGCCATCACGATCTCAGACCCGATCACGATAGGATCGACGCCGCGATGCGGATAAGCGCCATGGGCGCCGGTGCCGCGTATCTTGATGAAGAACATGTCGGCCGAAGCCATCATCGGCCCGGTGCGCACCACGATCTTGCCCACATCGATGCCAGGCATGTTGTGCATGCCATACACCGCCTCGCAGGGAAACTTCTCGAACAGCCCCTCATCCACCATTACCTTGCCGCCAGCCACATTCTCCTCGGCCGGCTGGAAGATGAAATGCACAATGCCATCGAACGGCTTGGCCTTAGCCAGATACTGGGCCGCACCGAGCAGCATCGCGGTATGGCCATCATGGCCACAGCCATGCATCTTGCCCTGGTGACGCGACTTATGCGCGAAATCATTCAACTCATGCAAATCCAACGCATCCATATCGGCACGCAGACCGATGGCGCGGTTGCCGGTGCCGGCCCGCAAGGTGCCCACTACACCGGTGCGAGCCAGCCCGCGATTCACTTCCAAGCCGAAGGATTCCAGCTTATCCGCCACGAATTGCGCGGTGCGATGCTCCTCGAAGGCGGTTTCAGGATGCATATGCAAATCACGGCGCCACGCCGTGATTTCCGCCGCATTGGCCACGATCTCGTCAATCAATTCCATTTCAATCTGCTCCGCGACTTCCTGAAGGCCTGTGGACAGCCACACTAAACGATTGATTTTCCTGTTTCCAGCGACTTATACGGGGATTGACTCCCGAGGCCCTGTATGGTCTTTTCCGGGCCGCGAGCGGCGTTTCCGCCAGACTCGCTTTATCAACGCTGGATTTCCATGGATTTCGCAAGTCTTGGCTTAAGCGAGCCGGTGCTGAAGGCGGTCGCGGATGCCGGTTATGTGCAGCCAACGCCAATTCAGGCCCAGGCCATTCCCATCGTGCTCACCGGGCGCGACGTGTTGGGTACGGCCCAAACCGGCACGGGTAAAACCGCCGGCTTCACGCTCCCACTGATCGACATACTGGCCGGCGGCCGGGTGCGCGCCCGCATGCCGCGCGCGCTCATCCTGGAGCCCACCCGCGAGTTGGCCGATCAGGTCGCGCACAGTTTCGTCACCTACGGCAAATACGCCAACCTCTCGATGGCCCTGCTGATCGGTGGCGTAAACTACACGGAGCAGGAAAAGCTGCTGGATCGTGGCGTGGACGTATTGATCGCCACGCCGGGCCGACTGCTCGACCATTTCGAGCGCGGCAAGGTGATGCTCACCGGCGTGCAGGTGTTCGTGATCGACGAAGCCGACCGCATGCTGGATATGGGTTTCATGCCCGATGTGGAGCGTATCGGCAAATTGCTGACGCCGCTGCGACAGACCCTGTTCTTCTCGGCCACCATGCCGCCGGAAATGCGCAAGCTGGCTGACAAATTCCTGCAGAATCCGAAAGAGATCGCGGTTGCCCGGCAATCCACCACCGCCGAAACGGTGACCCAGCATCTGGTGCCGGTGACCCAGCGCCAGAAACGCGAAGCCCTGCGCAGCCTGCTGCGCAGCGAGGAAGTGAAGAACGCCATTATCTTCTGCAATCGCAAGCGCGATGTGGACATCCTGGCGAAATCGCTGATCCGCCACGGTTTCGACGCTCAACCGCTGCATGGCGACATGGACCAATCGGCGCGCACCGCCACGCTGGAGAAGTTCAAGCGCAACGAGATTTCTCTGTTGGTTGCTTCCGACGTGGCTGCGCGCGGGCTCGATGTGCAGGGCCTCACCCATGTGTTCAATTTCGATGTGCCCACACATCCGGAAGATTATGTGCACCGTATCGGCCGCACCGGTCGCGCCGGCATGGAAGGCCGCGCCTTCACGCTGACCACCGACGACGATGCCAAGCTGGTGCGTGCCATCAGCAGCCTGATCAACCGGGAAATCCCGGTCATGGAATTGCAGGGCTTCGAGCCCGGCGAAGGCGGCGAAGCCGCAGGCAGCGGCGATCGCCCTGAACGTGAAGGCCGTGATGGCCGGCGTGGCGGCCGGGATCGTGGCGGCCGCAGCGGCGGCCGTGGCCGTCGCAACGAGCGCAGCGGCCCGCGCGGTGCCGATCTGCGGCCCGGTGGCCCGGGCGAAGCCTCCACCACGCCGATCGCCCAGGATTTCAGCCAGGTCGACGCGCCCGCCGAACCGGCCGATGGCCTGGATATTCCGGCCCCTGAGCAGACGATTTCAGAGCAGACCGCTCAGGAAACCAGCCAGGAACCCAGGCGCGAAGGCAGGAAGGAACGCGGCAATCGCCGCGATCAGCGCAAGCCTCGTTCCGAAAGCAAGGCCCGTGGCGACGACAAATCGCGCTCGGAAGATCGGCCTCGCCAAGAAGACCGGCCTCGCCAGGAAGATCGGCCTCGTCAGGAAGATCGGCCCCGCTCAGAAGAGCGCCCACGCAATCGTTCGGGCGAACGCCCGCGTGATCGCGACGATCTCGGCCCGCCGGTGGTGGGCATGGGCGACCATATGCCGGAATTCCTGAAACGTCCGGTCCGCAAGGCACGGTTCTGAAAATCGGGTATCTAGCACGCCTGTAATCTCTACCGGCTTTCGGCTAAACTTGCCCAACGAGCAGGCCCCGATAAGAAAATTGGCGGAGCGGATTATGCAGACGATCTTCGTGATGGTGAAATGCGAGCTCGGACGCGCCTACGATGTGGCGGCCGACGCAGTGGAGCGCATCGAGCAGGTCTCGGAAGTGCATTCCGTATCAGGCCAGTACGACCTGATGATGAAATGCTACCTCGCCGAAGGTGAAGATATCGGCCATTTCGTGGTCAACAAACTGCAGACCATCCCCGGCGTGAAGGACACCTTCACCATCATCACCTTTAAAGCTTTCAGCTAAAGCCGTTCAAGCCGCCTCGGCGTTAGCCAATGCGGCAAAGCGGCGCTGGTGGTAATCGGCATGCCCAAAGGCCGTGTCGATCATCATCAGCCGCTTCATGTAATGGCCGACATTCAATTCGTCGGTCATGCCCATGCCGCCATGCAGTTGAACCGCCTGCTGGCCCACCCAACGCCCGGACTTGCCGATTTGCACTTTCGCCGCTGCCGCCGCCTTGGCCCGCTCCGGTGCCGGTGCATCCGCCTTCAGCGTGGCCAGCAAGGCCAATGAACGCGCGCTTTCCAAATGAATCATCATATCCACCATGCGGTGCTGAATGACCTGGAAGTCGCCGATGGCGCGGCCGAATTGCTTGCGTGTCTTCACATAGGCCAGCGTGGTTTCGTGCAGCACCTGCATGGCGCCCACCGCCTCGGCAGCCAGATAGGCAATCGCCTTGTCCACCACCGCCATCACATGCGGGAAAGCAGCCTCGGCATCGCCTAGCGCAATCGCCGAAGCATTCTCGAAGCTGATATCGGCGGCGCGACGGGCATCCACAGTGCGATAATCACGGCGCGTCACCCCGGCCGCCTTGTTATCCACCAGGAAAAGACCAAGACCATTTTCATCGCCGCTGCCGCCAGCGGTGCGCGCCAGCACGATCAGCAGATCGGCGCCGGGCGCATCCCAAACCACGATCTTTTTGCCCGAGATGGCATAGCCCGCACCGGTTTTGGTCGCTTTCGTTGCCACCTCATTGAGTGCGAAACGGCTGCCATGCTCGGCAAACGCAAAAGCCAGCTTGATCCGCCCCTCGGCCAGCTTGGGCAGGATTTCAGCCTGCTGAGCCTGGTCGCCGGCAATTGCCACCAAACCGCCCCCCAGCACAATGCTTGAAAAATACGGCTCTGCCACCAGGGCAGCGCCAAACCGCTCGGCAATCACCATGGTTTCTACCGGGCCGCCGCCCAGGCCGCCATGGTCTTCAGGCAAGGCCACGCCCAGCCAGCCCATTTCGGCAAAGGTTTGCCAATTGGCTTGCGAATAGCCGAGTTCGCTGCGCACCAGTTTGCGCCAATCCTCGAAGGCATATTGTTTGCGCAGCCAGCCTTCCAGGCTATCGGCCAGTAATTTCTGTTCGTCGCTGAGTTGGAAATCCATGTTGTCCTCGCTGCCCGCTGTCAGAGCCCCAACACCATTTTGGCGATGATGTTGCGCTGAATCTCGTTGGAGCCGCCATAGATCGTGGTGGCGCGATTATACAAAAAGCTTTCCATGCGGCCTTGCGCATAATCCGGCCCCAATGGCGCCAGATTAGAGCCTTCCGGCGCATGCTCGAAGGGCGCGGCATAATAACCCAGCGCCTCGCAGACCAACTCGGTAATCGTCTGTTGGATTTCCGAGCCACGGATTTTCAGCATGCTGGCTTCGGGCCCCACGCCCTTGCCGGCGGTTTCGGCCGCAAGCACCCGCAGATTGGTATATTCCAACGCCAGCAATTCGATCTCTACCGCCGCAACCTTGTCGCGGAATGCCGGGTCTTCCAGCAGGCTTGCGCCTTGCGCCATCTCGGCCCTGGCTATCGTCTTCAAACGCCGCAACCGCTGCTTGGAGGTAGATACTTCGGCAATCGTGGTGCGTTCGTTGCCGAGCAGGAATTTGGCGTAGGTCCAGCCCTTGCCTTCCTGGCCGATACGGTTGGCCTTGGGCACGCGCACGCCATCGAGAAACACCTCGTTCACGCCATGGCCTTCATCGATGCTGATGATGGGACGCACGGTGATGCCCGGTGTTTTCATATCGATCAGCAGAAAGCTGATACCCTCTTGCGGCTTGGCCTGCGCATCGGTACGCACCAGGCAAAACATCATGTCGGCGAAATGCGCCTGGGTGGTCCAGATCTTATGGCCCGTCACGATGTAATCATCGCCATCGGACTCGGCGCGGGTACGCAGGCTGGCCAGGTCGGAACCCGAACCCGGCTCGGAATAGCCCTGGCACCACCAGTCTTCCATCGATAGGATGCGCGGCAGGTAATGCGCCTTCTGCGCCGGCGTGCCGAAGGTGTATATCACCGGGCCCACCATGCTGATGCCAAAGGGAACCAGCGGCGGCGCATCGGCGATGGCGCATTCCTCATCAAAGATATAACGCTGCACCGGGTTCCAGTCGGTGCCGCCGAATTCCTTCGGCCAATTGGGGGCGCCCCAGCCGCGCTTGTTCAGCAATCGGTGCCAGGTTACGTAATCCTGCTTGGCAAGATGCATATGGCGGCGATTGCGTTCGGCCAGTTCAGGCGGCAGGCTGCTGCGCACAAAATCCCGCACCTCGGCCTGGAAGGCGCGATCAGCGTCGCTCAGTTCCAGATTCATCGTTTCGCTCCGGCATTTCCCGCAAGGTTATTAAGCCGGCGGCCACAAAACAAGGGCGTGACGTGGCGTAAAGCTACCGCTGCACCGCACACTGTCGTAAACCCTGGGCATGACAAGCAACATTCAGGAAAATGCCGCCGCCTTCGATCCTGCCGCCCATGGCTGGAATCCGATACGCCCTGGCAGCGACAGCGGCTTCACCAATCTGATCGGTCCATTCTGGAGCCGGAGCGAAGCAACGGGCTGGGCCTATGGCTTTCTGGCGGGGCCGCATCATGCCAATGGTTTGGGCGTGATCCATGGCGGCATGTTGATGACGTTCATCGATCAAAGCCTCGGCCGGCTTGCCTGGGAAGCCATCGGACGGGCACCCTGCGTCACCGCGGGGTTGAACACGCATTTCATTGCCGGTGCCCGACCGGGCGACTGGGTGGAAGCGCGCGGCCGTGTGGTGCGCAAAACCCGCTCGCTGGTTTTCATGCAGGGCGCACTCACCGTGAACGATGCCTCCGTACTTACGGCCGAAGGCATCTGGAAAATCCTCGGCCAGGCATAGTCCTGGCCGCAGATAGCTCAGCGTCGGCGCCGCACCAGTTTCTTGGCCGGTAGAAGATCGGCGAATTGTGCCGGGCGCTTCTGCTGGTTGGCCTGCATCTGCTCCATCAGGTCTTGGGTGAGAAACATGCCCGCCTGCCAAACCTGCATGTAATCCAGTGCATCGGCTGTGCTGTGATCGCGGGTATAATTCAGCATCTGCTTGCTGCCATGAATGGCCAACGGCGACTTGGCGGCGATGCCGCGTGCAATCGCCATCACCTCTTCCAGCATCAGCGCATGGTTGCCGAACAACCGGTTGACCAATCCGCAACGGAAGGCCTCTTCCGCCGACATCCGGCGACCGGTATAGGCCAGTTCACGCACCAAACCGGAAGGCATCAGATGCGGCAGCCGCTGCAGCGTGCCCACATCGGCAGTCATACCGATATTGATTTCCTGGATGCAGAACCAGGCATCCTCGGTGGCATAACGCATGTCGCAGGCCGAGATCAGGTCCACCCCGCCGCCCACGCAACCGCCCTGCACTGCCACCAGAACCGGCACCCGACAGCGGTCGATCACCGCAAAGCTCTCCTGCATCTCCGCCACCGTACGGCGGAATTGCTCCCCCACCCGTCCGCGATCGCCGGTCAGCATATCGGCAGCGATACTACCGAAAGCGGAAAGATCGAGGCCGCCGGTAAAGGTCTTGCCGGACGATGAAATCACCACCACCCGTATTTCCGGCCGATCCTCGATTTCGGCGAACACATCCACCATCTCCTGCCAGAACGGCAAAACCATGGCATTGGCCTTGTCTGGACGGTTGAAGCGGATATGCGCCACATGATCGGAAACGCTGAAATCGAATGTTTCATAGCTCATGGCTACCTCCCGTTACGGCAAGTTGACGCTGGGGAAATCTATGGCCAGCGGTCTGCCGTATGATTAGACTTGTCTCTAATTACGGAGGAAACATGGCGATTGTCTACGATAGACTTCTCAAACTCGATCTGCCGGAACGCGATCTGCGCTACGACGAGCGCGACACCATGCTCTATGCCCTGAGCGTAGGCATGGCGACCGACCCGATGGATACCGAGGATCTGGCCTTCGTGGTGGAGAACGGCGCCTTCGCCGGCAAGCTGAAAGCATTGCCGAGCCAAGCCACCGTAATCGCGTGGGACGATGTCTTCGGCCCCGCCTCCGGGCTCAACATGCTGATGGTGGTGCATGGCGAACAGCGTATCACGCTGCACAAGCCGCTACCCAGCCATGGCCGCATCAAGAGCAAGACGCGCTTCGTGGATGCTTTTGATAAAGGCGCTGGCAAAGGCGCCGTGGTGCTGGTGGAAAACCTGATCCGCGATGCCGAAACCGGCGACAAGCTGGTAACCCTGCTATCCACCATCTTTGCCCGTGGCGATGGCGGTTTCGGTGAGCCGACACGCCCCACGCCGGCTGCGCCGCCTGCTCCGCATAAACTGCCGGACCGCGCGCCGGATTTTTCGCTAGCAGCGCAAACCCAGCCCAATCAGGCGCTGTTCTACCGGCTCTGCGGCGACCGCAACCCGCTGCATGCGGATCCGTATTTCGCTAAGGCCGCCGGCTTTCCGCGTCCGATCCTGCATGGGCTATGCACCTATGGCCACGCCGTGCGCGCCGTGGTGAAAACCGCCTGCAAGCATGATCCGGCCTTGGTGGAGCATATCGAGGCGCGCTTCACCGCCCCGGTCTTTCCTGGCGAAACCATAGTCACCGAAATCTGGCAGGATGGCACCGTTGTCAGTTTCCGCGCCAAGCTGGCCGAGCGTGGCGTGACCGCGCTGGATAACGGACTGGTGCGACTGCGCAAGTAAACCTGACGCGCGAAGAGATTATGTGCGCTTGCCCAGCTTGATCTTGCTGGGATCGATATACGTGCCGCCGGTTTGCGCCGAAACCAGGCCGCCGCTGATCTTGGGCACCGCCTCGGGCTTGCCGAACAACCAGCCCTGGCCGTAATCGATACCAAAATCCTGCAATAGGCGGGCCTGTTCCTCGGTTTCGATCATCTCGGCCACGGTGCCGATACCCAAATCCTTGCACAGCCAAACCATGCCGCGCAGGATGGACCGGTCGCGCTGTTTTTCACTCGTTTGCAGCGCCTTTACGTAAGCCCCATCGATCTTCACGAAATCCACTTCCAGTGCCTGCAGGTAGGGGAAGGAAGCCGCTCCGGCGCCAAAATCATCCAGGCAGACCGAATGGCCATCGGCGCGTAATTGCCGCACAGCATTGCCGGCATGCACCAGATCGGTGATCTGGGTGGATTCCGTTACTTCGAATATGATCTGCCGGCTTAAATCACGATCCTGCCCGATCAACTCGCGCAGCGCCGCGATGAATACCGTGCTTTCCATGCTGTGGCCGGAAAGGTTGACCGCGATTTCCGGCCGCTCGCCACGCTGGCGCGCTTCGGCCAGCGTATCCATCACCCTTTTCACCACGGCAAGATCGAATTCGCCGATCAGATGCACGCCTTCGGCCAGGCGAATGGTCTCGAATGGCGAGCCGCCATCCTCGAAGCGCACCAATGCCTCGTAATGATGCAGCTTGCGATCGGACAGGCCCACGATAGGCTGAAACACCATCTCGAAATTGCGCTGGCTCACCGTGCTGCGCAGCACCCGCACACGATTCACGGTCTCCGACAACAGCAGTTTCAGGCTTTCTTCGGTACTACCGAAATTCAGGCCGGCCGTGCCCTGGTTGGCGAAACGCTGCACGGCGAAGGACATGGCACTGGCGGCATCCTCGTCGCTCATGCCCTTGGCCTGCAAATCCAGCGTGGTGCTGCGCATATCGAGCAGCTTGGCAGCATCAGGCTTGGCGCGGGCAGCCAGCGCGCGCAGATGCTCGCCCATACCGCCCTTGTCGATATTGCCGCCATGCAAGATGGAATATTTATCCTCGGCGATGCGGCCAGCGGTATCGCCTGCTATCGACTTGGCGCGTAGCAATGCCCCCACATCGCCCATCAGCGCCGCCTGTTGCTCGCCCGGCAATTCCTGGGCCAGCTGTTGCAGGCCGACAATCTCAAGCAGCGTGATCTTCACTTCCGATCCGAGCTCGCGCGCCAGCCGCAGGCGATCCTGCGCACGCGGCTCGAAATCATCGACCGCCAGCAGACCGGTCTGATAATCGCGCTTGTTATGCAGGGCGGTTTCGGCCTGTGGCAGCCTAGCCGCCGACAGCGCCAGATAATACCGGCCCTGCTTGCGTGGAAGGCAGCATCCGCCCAAAACGCAAAGCTCGCCCGGCTCGCCGTTGCCGGCGAGGCGGACCGTCACCGGCTCGATACGCGCCCCAACCGTCAGGCTGGCCAGCAGATTGAGCAGGAATTGCCGATCCTGGCCATCGATCAACGGGCCAAGCTGGCGGCCGATCAGGTCATCGGTGTCGCAGCCGAAAAGCTGGCGGGCCGCGCCAGTGGCATACACTATGCCGCCATCCTCACCCACTTCCATCAGCAGGTCGGCGGCGGAAAAGGCAAAAGCCACAAAGCGATCGCGTTCGTCCCGCATATCCCTGGAGGTGCCGTCGCTCATGCCTGGGTCATCCCTGGTCTCGCGCCCGGCCTAATCTCACAGTTGGGCCTAGTCTCACACCTGGGCTCCCAATCTTTCATCCCGGTATGCCGGGTGGCTATCATGACCGGGCACGACCGCGACCGGGGGAATACGGAATCGAACCGGGCCGACCGGGGATTGGCCACCCGTCGACCGAGTGTGCCAGAGCATGGGTCGGTCGCGCAACCCGCGCGGTTTACGCTAGGAAATCCGGGCATCGCCCCTGGTTGAACAATTTACCCACCCTACCTTAGAATGATCGCAAATGAGTGTAACCCGCCCTCGCGTGGAGAGGGCCCAGGGAGGGATAAACATGACGGCGCCTTTTTGGGAAAAATCCTATCCGCCTGGCGTGAAATGGGCGTTGGACGTGCCAGCCAAGCCGATCTGGGCCCTGCTGGATGAGGCGGTGGCTCGCTTCGCGCCCAAGCCTTTCCTGGAATTCATGGGCAAACGCTACACCTATGCGGCGGTGTCTGACCTGATCGACCGCGCCGCCAAGGGCTTCCAATCGCTCGGAGTCGGCCCCGGTGTGCATGTGGGCCTGTTCATGCCCAACACGCCGCATTACGTGATCTGCTTCTTCGGCATCCTCAAGGCCGGTGGCCGGGTGGTGAACTACTCCCCACTCGATGCCGAGCGCGAGCTGCGCTACAAGATCGAAGACAGCCAGACCGACATCATGTGCACGCTGGATCTGAATGCGCTGTACCCGAATGTCGCCAAGCTGCTGAACGGCACCAGGCTGAAAAAGATCGTGACCGGCAGCCTGAGCGAAGTGCTGCCCTTCCCCAAAAGCCTGCTATTCCCGCTGGTGAAGAGCAAGGAAATCGCCAAGGTGCCGAAGGACGATCGCCATGTGCGGTTCTCCGACCTGATCGCCAATGACGGCCGCTACACCCCCCATCCGGTGAAAGACACAAAGGAAGAAGTGGCGCTGCTGCAATATACCGGCGGCACCACCGGCGTGCCGAAGGGCGCCATGCTCACTCACGCCAATATCATCGCAACCGTGCAGATGTATAATTCCTGGACCAGCCCGGCGCTGGAATTGAAGGATGGCGAGGAACGGGTGCTGATGGTGCTGCCCATGTTCCACATCTACGGCCTGAGCGCCGTGCTGTTGCGCATGATGACCATCGGCGCCGAGATGGTGATGCATCCGCGCTTTGAACTGAAGGCGGTGATCGACGATCTGCATAAGAAGAAGATCACCATCTTCCCCGGCGTGCCGACCATGTATGCCGCCATCGTGAACATGCCCAACATCAAGGATTACGATCTCTCGACGGTGAAATTCTGCGCCTCCGGCGGCGCGCCGCTGCCCACAGAAGTGCAGGATAAGTTCGAATACATCACCGGCCACAAGATGATCGAAGGCTGGGGCATGACCGAAACCTCGCCCGCCGGCACCCAGACCGTGTATGGCGGCCCGCGCAAGAAGGGGTCTTGCGGCCTGCCGTTGCCCGGCCTGATCATGGAAATCGTGGACGTAGACGATCCCAACAAGGTGCTGGGGGTGAACGAACGCGGCGAGATCTGCATCAGCGGACCCAACGTGACCAAGGGTTACTGGAACAAGCCGGAAGCCACCGCCGAAGCCTTTGCCGGCGGTCGCTTCCATACCGGCGATGTGGGCTATATGGATGAGGATGGCTATATCTTCATCGTAGACCGCAAGAAGGACATGATCCTGTCTGGCGGCTTCAACGTTTATCCACGCAATATCGAGGAAGCCATCTACGAGCATCCCAGCGTGGAAGAATGCACCGTGGTGGGCGTGCCCGACGAATATCGCGGCCAATCCGCCAAGGCGTTCATCAAGCTGAAAGCCGGCAACACCCCCTTCACCTTCGACGAATTGAAGGCGTTCCTGAAAGACAAATTGGGCAAACATGAAATGCCCACTGCGATGGAAATCCGCGACGCACTGCCCAAGACCCTGATCGGCAAACTCTCCAAGAAAGAACTCGTGGAAGAAGAAAAGAAGAAATTCGACGAGAGCCGCAAACAGGCCGCCTCCTGAAAACCGGGAACCGGCAACAGATGACCCAGCGCGGCAGCATGGCTTTCAGGCTTGCTGCCGCGTTTTTTTTGGCGCTTGTAGCAACGCCCCCGGCCTGGGGACTGGAACCGGCGCCAGACCAGCGCGACCCGAAGCATCTGCGCGGACCGCTCGATCCGGCGCTTTATCGTTTCGAACCGGCCGAATTCACCCGCGGCCTGCCGCCGGTTGCCCTGCAAGGCCCCGCCAAGGCCAAAGGTCTGGTGATCTGGAATCACGGCCGGGATGTGGCCGCCGTAGCACCCGCCACCGCACCGCCGCTGGCCTGGGAATTCGCCCGCGCGGGCTGGGATGTTTATGCCCAGGCGCGGTTGGGCACCCATGATGTGCGCGACGTGGCCAACCGCATCATCGCCGCCGGGATAGAACAGGGCCGCACGCTCGGCTATCGCCGCATCTTGCTCATGGGGCAATCGGCTGGTGGCTTCCTGGCGCTGGAAACCCTCTCGCGCGGTGCACTGGCCAATGGCCTGGTTGCTCTGGCGCCGGCGGCTTATCCTCCGGCTGATCGCGGCGGCAATGATTGGCGCCTCAATGAAAGCAGAACGACGGAATTCCTGCGTCGTCTAGGGCCGCAACGGGTGAGTATCGCGCTCGCCTATTTTGCCGACGACCCGTATTTCGAACGCAGCGAGCCAGGCAAACGCGCAGCCATCGCACGGCAGGAATTGGCCCGCGCCCGCCTGCCCTATCTGGTGGTCGGCGAACCGCCCCATGCCGGCATGCGTGGCCATAATGCCGGCCTCGGCCTGCCCTTTGCCCGACGCTATACCGCCTGCATCCTGCTGCTGGCGGAAAGCGAGAAAACCCCGGCCTGCGAAGATGGCGATCGCAGCGCATTGGCCAGTTTCGGCCTGCTCCCTGCCGCCGCCATCCGCTCGGCCAATGATGCCTTTGCCGGCCTGTGGCAGGGCACATCGGGCACCGGGCGTTTCGTGGCCATAAACATCGCCCTGCCCGGCAATGACGGAGCGCGGCAGATGCAATACATGCTGGGGCGAGGCATGGCCACCGAAGCAGCAGAAACCCAAGCCCTGCCGCTGAAGCTTTCCGGCAACGGCTTGCTGTTTGAGCAATCGCCTCTGCGTTTTGAATTGCTGCCGCAGCCCGATGGCAGCCTGCTAGCGCGGCGCAGCGACAGCCGCAAGCCGAATGAACCGCCCAACGAAACCCGGCTGCAGCGGCTGAATTAGGCCGTCTTTTGCCGCCAGCGGGTGAGGATCAGCACCGCGCCGCCGGCCAGCAGGCCCCAGAAGGCACCGCCGATGCCGAACAACGTGAGGCCAGAGGCGGTAACAATGAATGTTATGACGGCAGCTTCCCGCTCATCCGCCACGCTCAAGGCATTGCTGAGCGAGGCAGCCAGCGACCCCAGCAAGGCTAGGCCGGCCACCGCCTGGATCAACACTGGCGGTGCTGCCGAAATCAGAGCCATCACCGCGCCGGCGCCCAGACCGAACAGGGTATAGAAAGCGCCGGAAACCACGCCGGCCCAATAGCGCCGCTCCGGCTTCGGGTCCACATCCGGGCCGGCACAAAGCGCCGCAGTGATAGCGGCCAGATTCACGGCATGGCCGCCAAACGGCGACGCTGCCAGGGTGAGCAGCCCGGTGGCGCTGAATATCGGCCCGGCATCCGGCCGATAGCCATTCACGTTCAGCACGGCCATACCCGGCAGATTCTGCGATGCCATGGTAACCAGGAAGAGCGGCAAGGCGATGCCGATGGCCGCCGAAAAAGAAAATTCCGGCCAGATGAAAACCGGATCCGGCAACAGCGAAGCATGGCTCAGATCCGGCGGCGGCAATGCAAACAGGATCAATGCCACCGTCATCGCCAAAGCCGCAGGCACCGCCCAGAGCTTGCGCCACAAGCCCACTGCCAGCCAGGCGCCGATGATCGGTAAGCCGAACCAGGGAAATTCAGCCACCGCGCGGACCGGTACGAGGCAGAGCCCAAACAACACCCCTGCCAGCATGGCGTTGGCGATCGAGCCGGGCAGCATGGCCACCGCACGCGCCAGCGGTTTCCAGGCACCAGCCAGAACGATGGCCAGCCCGCAAATGATGAAAGCCCCTACCGCTACGGCAAAGCCGCCCTGCGGCGCACCGCTATTGGCCAGCAAGGCCGCGCCTGGGGTAGACCAGGCCAGGCTGATCGGCATGCGCGACTTCAGGCTGAGCACCACGCCACCCAGACCCATAGCCACCGCCAAGGCCATCAGCCCCGATGCGGCCTCCGCCGGGCTAGCGCCCATGGCACTGAGACCTTGGATGATAACGGCGAATGAACTGGCAAAGCCGACAAAAGCCGCCAACAGGCCGGCGGCGAAAGCCGGGCCGGTGATTCTTTGATGGGCCATGACACTATTGGATTGGCTGTTGGTTATGTCCGCAACCTATTCCGCCGCGCGCGCAGTATCCAACGCCGCATCCCAAGCCTTCAAGGCCTTGGCCACCGGGGCGATCTTTGCACAGGAGGCTTCATCCAAGCCGGTCAACAACGGCAGCATCGGCCC
Source organism: Ferrovibrio sp. (assembly GCF_019636075.1). Taxonomy (GTDB): domain Bacteria; phylum Pseudomonadota; class Alphaproteobacteria; order Ferrovibrionales; family Ferrovibrionaceae; genus Ferrovibrio. The sequence continues at coordinate 42,822 of NZ_JAHBYG010000017.1, read as the reverse complement.
GGTATCGGCCACGCCGCCCAGCCGCACCGCTTCGTGCAGCACGCGGATCGGGCTGATGCCGTCGCGCAGGTCTTCCAGCGGCATATAGGCTTCGCGCAATTTCGCCGCCGTATCCCAATCGCCGCGCTTGAGCGCCGCAAGAATCGCCATCGAACCGCGCGGCCCGACGCAGACCGAACCGGAAGTGAAACTGCTAAGGCCGAAATCGCGGAAATGCACGATGGCGGGCCGTTCACCGATACCGCTCACCATCAAGCGGGGATCTACATGATCCAGCAACCGGCGCAGATAATCGTCCTGCAACGGATCGTCGCGTACCACGGCGTATTTGATCGAGGTGACCAGGCTATCCTTGGCCAGACGCCCCAGATCGGCGGGGGCGATGTAGTTGTCTGACTTGATATAGATCACGATTGGTTTGGCCATCGCCTCGGCTGCCTTGCGCAAACCAATGGCGATGCCGGCCTGGGTGGCCGGGAAGGTCATCGGCAAGGCCATTGCCGTGGGAAAGCGCGATCCGCGCAAGACGGCAGCCTGATCCATCAGCTTGCCGTAATCGGGCCCAAAGGATGGCAGCAGCCAGGTATCGGGCCCCACCGCAGATTCCAGGAAATCCAGTACCCGGGCATATTCGCTCAAGGCTATATTGTAGAAATTCGCATTGCCGCCATACATCAGGCTGCGCACGCCACCAGCCTCCAGAAAACCGATCAATGCCCGGTTGGCGGCCTCGTTGAGGCTGAAATCGGCATTGCGTGCAAGGGGCGGAACGGCGATTACCGATTTGCCGAGATCTTCGGGCTTTACCGGGGTGGTTTTCATTCTGTTAACTCCGGGTCAATATGCTTCCTCTCCCCGCAGAATACCCGGCTCATACCCCATTCTGCAAAACAAAGATGCGCTGCAAAGCAAAATGACGATTCCGAACGACGAAACCATAGCCTCCAAAGCCCATTTGCTGCCGCTTTTGCGCGGCGCCATCGCGGCCGTGCGCGGCCATAGGCTGGAGGAAGCCGAGCGGCTGCTGGATGCAATCCTGAACCAGGAAGCCGATTTTGCCGATGCCCTGCATATCAAGGGCCATATCGCCATGCTGCGTGGGCAACTGGCCGATGCGGCCGCCTTGGTGCAGGCCGCCATCGACAAGGATTTCCATTTCGAGGATTACCACGAAACCCTTGGCAAGATTCGTCTGGCGCAAGGCGATGTGGCCGCCGCCAAGCAATGTTTCGGCGCGGCGCTGACCCTGAATCAGGCATCGCTTGGGGCTTATACCGGCTTGGCCCAAGCCCTGATTGCCGAAGGCGATTACGAACAGGCGGTGGCGGCCTTGCGGAATGGCAAGGCGGTGAACGATCGCGACCCGGAATTGCGCTATCTGCTCGGCTTCACCCAGATGGCGCGCGGCAAACCGAAAAAAGCGATGGTGAATTTTCGCATCGCCCTTGCGCTAAACCCCGAGGATCAGCGCTATCGCAGTGCTTATGCCCGTGCCCTGCGCGGCCTGCGACTGACCAGGCCAGATCCTGAATTGATCGACAGCGTATTGCCTCTGCTGGGTGCCCCTGGCGTGGAACCGCGAGATCTTTCCGCCGTTGTGGAAAGCGCCCTGCTGCTGGAGCCGACAATTGCCGGCCTGAAGCCCCTGACCACAAACAGCAGCGCAGAAATCGCGGTCTTCCTGCAAAGCCCGGCATCGCCCGATCTGTCGAAACTGCCGCTGCTGATGGCCTGGCTACGCTATGGCCTGGTGAGTGAACGTGATCTCGAGGCCCTTTTTACCGCGCTACGGCGCGGCGCCCTGGCTCTCGGCCTTGGCGATGCCGCCGCCCTGCAGCGCCATGCAATCTGGCTGGCAGCCTTGGCCGTTCGCAATTTCCACGCCGAATATCTCGATATCGAGACCGAAGAAGAAAAGCACCGGGTGGAATTGCTGCGCCACCGCATCCGTAAAGCGCTGGCGAAGATACCGGCCGGCGGCACAGCGCCCGTGGCCTTGCTCACCTTGCTGGGCTGCTACCGGCCGCTCTATCGTGAGGATTTCGCCACCATTCTGCCCAGCCTGCCCTGGCCGGAAAGCCTGCAGGAATTGAAGCGCATCCAACTCGGCGAGCCATTGCGGGAAATCACCATTGCCGCCGAACTGCCATCCCTCACGCCGATCGAGGATGCCACCAGCAAGAATGTGCGGGCGATGTATGAAGAAAGCCCGTTTCCACGCTGGAACCAGCCCGTGCTGGGCAACGACATGCCGCTGGCCCGCCACCTGCGTGCCGCTCTGCCGCTGCAGAATATCCCCGAAATCACCATCGAAAAGCCGCGGGTTCTGGTGGCGGGCTGCGGCACCGGGCTGCATGCCATCCTGGCCGCTACCAGCTATCGCGATGCCGATGTGCTGGCCATCGATCTCAGCCGCGCCAGCCTGGCCTATGGCAAGCGCAAGGCCACAGAGCTTGGCATTCCCGGCCTGCGCTTCGGCCAGGCCGATATCCTGAAACTGGGCAGCCTGCCGGATCGTTTCGACGTGATCGAATCCTTCGGCGTGATCCATCACCTGCGCGAACCCGCCGCCGGCCTGGCCCAGTTGGTGATGCTGTTGAAGCCCGGCGGCTATATGATGCTGGGGCTATACAGCGAGATCGGCCGCCGGGATGTGGTGGCTGCACGTCGCCTGATCGCCATGCATGGCTACAGCGATACGCCCGACGATATCCGCCGCTTCCGCACCGATCTGGAAAAGCTGGACCCCGAACTGACCGAACGACTGCGTCGCTCCAGCGCCTTCCACAGTCTGTCGGACCTGCGCGACCTGGTATTCCATCGCCAGGAACATCGCTATTTTCCGCAGCAGCTGGAAACCCTGATCGGCGATGCCGGGCTGGAATTCCTCGGCTTCGAATTCACCACGCCGGATACGCTTGCGCATTATCGCAAGGAATATCCCGACGATCCCCGCGCCATAAGCTTCGCCCATTGGGCCGAAGTAGAGCGGCAACACCCGGACCTGTTCAGCAATTGCTACCGCTTCTGGCTGCGCAAGCCGGTTTGATAGTCGAAGCGTGATCCCAGCCTAACGATCGTCATTTCTGTATTGCTGCAATTCCGTAAGCAGACGATCCATGGTTTCCCATATGGCCTCACTTGGTAGGCGCTCCCATTTTATAAAATCGCAGGCCTCTACCCCAATATTCAAAGTATATCTTTTATGTTGATCGATGCGCGTTCTCATCGCGGCAAGTAAAACTTTGATCTCTTCTTCCGCAACCCCGAACTCTCTTGCAATCTGATTATTTGTGAGCCCGGCGCGCCTCATTTTCCTTGCTTTAGCAACCTGCCTATCCGAAAGCGAAAGGCGCGGGCGTAGCTTTTTGGTTCTTTCTGAGGCATCAAAACTCCCTTTAGGAGCTATGCTTTTGACCATACGGAGCCTCCTGTTTTTAGGTTCTATGTTTGCAATAACATACAACTATTAAGGGATTTGTTTGTAAATTTAATAGCGTTGATTGGCAGATATCTTTCAGATATCGTTCGTTCCACGATGGTTATAAAAGGTAATACCCAGAGATACCCGATGTCTGTATCCGTAAAATTGGATTCTGCTGAACAACTGCGCTTGCGCAATTTGGCAGAACAACGCGACCGAACGCCGCATTACCTGATGCGCGAGGCGATCCGGCAATATCTGGACCGTGAGGAGGCCCGGGAAAGCTTCAAGCGCGAGGCTCTCGCAGCCTGGCAAAGCTTCCAGGAAACCGGCGAGCATATTACTGGCGCCGCGTTGGGGTCATGGCTTGATCGCTGGGGCACAGCCGCGGAAAGCACTCCGCCAAAATGGCAAAAGTAGTTATCACGCCAGCAGCGCTTCTAGGCATGGAGCGTTGCAGGCTTTTCCTTGCCGAGAAAAATCCGCAAGCATCCCGCCGAGCCGCAGAGGCGATCAAATCGCATCTGCTCGGCTTGTCGGATTTCCCGGAGATCGGCCGGCCGCATGACGACGAACCAACCATGCGCGAATTGTTGATCCCATTCGGCGATAGCGGTTATGTGGCGCTATATCGCTTCGAAGCAATAACAAACATGGTGGTCGTGCTGGCCTTCCGGCATCAGCGTGAAGCCGGCTATTGAATCACCCGCCCACATATTTCCTGAAGCGCGCGGCAATCTCGCGGCTCTGGCGGGCGAGCAGCATCTGGTCGATGCCCACTGCCACGAATACGAAGCCGGCATCGAGATAGCGTTTCGCATCATCCTCGTTGGGCGCCAGGATGCCGGCCGGCTTGCCCGCCGCCTTGCAGAGCTGCAAAGCCTTCATGATCGCGGCCTGTGCTTCCGGGTGCCCGGGATTGCCCAGATGCCCCACATCGGCCGACAGGTCGGCCGGCCCGATAAAGATGCCATCCACGCCATCCAGCTTGGCGATTTCCGGTATGCGCTGCACGGCGGCCATGGTTTCCACCTGCAGGATCAGGCCGAGTTCCTGTTCGGCGCTGTGCAGATAATCCTCGACCAAGCCATAGCGGCTGGCGCGCTGGATGCCGGAAACGCCACGAATCCCTCGTGGCGGATAACGCGTGGCGCTGACCGCATCTGCGGCCTCGGTTTCATCCTGTATGAAAGGCAGGATCAGGTTGGGCGAGCCGATATCCAGAAAACGCTTGATCAGCACCGGGTCATTCCAGGCCGGCCGCACTACCGGGCTGGCGGTATTGGCATCGATCTGCATGGCTTGCAATTGCTGCAGCACCATGGGCAATTCGTTGGGCGAATGCTCGGTATCCAGCACGATCCAGTCGAACCCGCTGGAGGCCAGTATCTCGGCCACGATATTGCTGCACAACGAACTCCACAGACCGATCTGCGGCCGCCCCTCGGCCAGCGCACGCTTGAAAGGATTAGAGGGAATGCGCATCGAAGAAAACTCCTGGCTGATCGGTCAATGGATTTCCGGTTCCGGCGTGGCCGGCCCAGCATGCAGATAATCAAAATCGCAGCCGCGTTCGGCCTGAGTGATGTGCTGGGCGAACATCACGCCATACCCGCGTTCATAACGCGGCGGCGGCGCCTTCCAGTTGGCGCGGCGCGCGGCCAATTCAGCGTCGCTCACCAACAGATCCAGGCGTCGTTCGGCCACATCCAATGCTATCATATCGCCGCTGCGCACCAGCGCCAACGGCCCGCCCACATAGCTTTCGGGCGATACATGCAGGATGCAGGTGCCATAGCTGGTGCCGCTCATCCGCGCATCGGAAATCCGCACCATGTCGCGCACGCCCTGGGCCAGCAATTTCTTCGGCACCGGCAGCATGCCCCATTCCGGCATGCCGGGGCCGCCCTGCGGGCCGGAATTGCGCAACACCAGCACGCTGTCTGCGGTTACATCCAGATCGGGATCATCGATACGCGCGGCCATATCGTTGTAATCATCGAACACCACGGCAGGGCCGGTATGTTTGGCAAGGCGCGGATCGGCGGCAGCCGGTTTCATCACCGCACCATTCGGCGCCAGATTGCCAAACAATACACAAAGGCCGCCAGGGCCGGAAATTGGATTGTCGAGCGGACGGATCACATCGGGCTCGTTATTCCGGGCGCCGGCAATATCCTCGCCCAGCGTCTTGCCGCTCACCGTGGCGCAGCCCAGTTCCAGCATCGGCGCCAATTCGCCCAGCAAGGCCCGCAGACCGCCGGCGAAATAGAAATCCGCCATAAGGAATTTTCCATTGGGCCGCAGATTGGCGATCACCGGTACCTTGCGCGAAAACATGTCGAAGCGGCTGAGCGGCAAGTCGATGCCGGCGCGCCCTGCCATCGCCACCAGATGGATAATGCAATTGGTGGAGCCGCCAACAGCCATCGCCAGGGTTACGGCGTTATCAAACGAAGCAGCGGACAGCACATCCCTGGGCTTCAGATCATCCCAGACCATCTCTACGATGCGGCGACCGGTGCGGGTGGCCATGCGTGAATGGCTTGAATCCGGCGCCGGGATGGAACTGGCTCCCGACAGAGTGAGGCCAAGCACTTCGGCAATCGCCCCCATGGTGGAAGCCGTGCCCATGGTCATACAATGGCCGGGCGAGCGGGCAATACCCTCCTCGATCTCACGCCAATCATTGTCGTCGATATTGCCAGCGCGCTTTTCCGCCCAGTATTTCCAGGCATCCGAGCCGCTGCCCAGTGTCTGGCCGCGCCAATGCCCGCGCAGCATCGGACCTGCCGGCAGAAAAATCGACGGGATGTTCATGCTCGTTGCGCCCATGATCAGCGCAGGCGTGGTCTTGTCGCAGCCCCCCATCAACACTGCACCATCGAGCGGATAGGAGCGCAGCATTTCCTCTGTCTCCATCGCCAGCAGATTGCGATAGAGCATGGTGGAGGGCTTCTGGAACGGTTCGCTCAACGAGATGGCAGGCAATTCCAATGGAAAGCCGCCGGCCTGCCAGATGCCGCGCTTCACTTCTTCGGCGCGCTGGCGGAAATGGGTGTGGCAGGGATTGATATCGGACCAGGTATTGATGATGCCGATCACCGGCTTGCCGGCGAAATCCTCGCGGCCGAAACCAATCTGATATGCACGCGAACGATGCCCGAAGGACCGCAGGTCATCCACGCCGAACCAGCGATGGCTGCGCAACTCCTCGGACTTCTTACGCGGCTTGCCACTTACCGACATTCCCCATCCCTCCCGTCAGATTGTTCTGTTTTTCCATTAAATAGTGCTAACAGGGCCAAGTTCCACCCGGTAAAGTCTTAACTGGATTGCCCGTCCTTTGCTATACTTCTGCAATATTATGCTTGGAGGGTCGTGCATCATGGCTCACTTACCGGCTTCGCAATCCCAGACTGGCGGCCCGCTTGGCAACCCGCGCGGCGGCCTGACGCGGGGCAATGCCCGCAGCGACGGCGAAAACACCGCCGCGGCACAGGATTATCTGACTTTCGCTATCGACCAGCAGGTTTACGGCATCGATATCCTGAGCGTGCGCGAAATCCGCGCCTGGACCGATGTGACCAACCTGCCCAACACGCCCGAATATGTGCGCGGCATCATCAATCTGCGTGGCACGATCGTGCCGATTTACGATCTGCGGGTAAGGCTCGGCGGCGGAGTAACCAAGCCTACGCGCATGCATGTGGTGATCGTGGTGGTGGCCGCCAACGGAACCTTTGGCCTGCTGGTGGATTCCGTTTCCGATATCCTCTCCATAGTGGATCGCGACCTGCAGACCGTGCCGGAAACCGATGCCGCATCGGATTATCGTTTCCTCAGTGCCATCGTTGCGCGCGATGAACGCATGGTTTCGATCATAGACCTGGATCGGCTGGTCTCCGGCCAAGCTGCCATGCAAATGCAGCAGATCGCCGATCAACAGCCTGCCGCGACCCTTGCCGCCAATTAGTCGCTAACCAGCCGTTAGCGCCTGATCTTACAAAATTATTATTGTTTATTCGTTCGGGGGAACGAGACCATGAAGGCTTTGTCCATTCGCTCCACCTTAGGTGTTGTTATCGGCCTGCTCGGGTTGTTGCTGGTTGCCGTGAGCGCCATTGCATTGATGGGCGCACTGGAGCGTTATCGGGCCGCACAGAAAGTGGCCACGCTTGCCCCGATCAGCCAATCCTTCTTCGACAGCCTGCAAGCGCATCGGCTTGAGCGTGGCAATGTGCTGATCGCGCTCGGGAATCCTCAGCCGGCCGAAAAAGCCGTCACCGATGGCATCGCCGAACAGCGCGCCAATGCGCAAAAGGGATTTTCCAGCGGCTTTGCCGGCCTCGCCCAATTGCGCAACATGCCGGGCGCCGAAGCCCTGCTCGGCCGCTTGAAATCCACCCATGATGCCGTAGAGGCCTTGCGCCCGCGCATGACCGCCAACCTGAACCAGGCCGGTGCGCAGCGCGATGCCCAATTAGCGCGCGACTGGCCGCAGGTGACGCAAGCTTTTCTCTCAGCCGTGGAGGCCGCCTCGGATTATCTCGAGAAATCCCTCATGCTGGTGGATCCGCTGGCCGATCAGTTGCTGAGCGCCAAGGATAATGCCTGGACCATGCGCAATTTCGGCGGCAGCCTGGTGCTGCGCCTGCTCACCTCGCTGGGCACGCAGAAAACCTGGGGCAGCGTCGAAATTGCCGCCAATGCGGAAGAGCGCGGCCGTATGCTGACCGCCCATGACAGCCTGGCCGATATCGCCACATTGCCGGGCATTCCGAAGGCCCTGGTGGATTCCATCAAGAAGGCCGATGGCTTTTTCAACGGCCCGCTAGCGCAGGAGCGCCAAGTGGTGGTGCGTGCCTTGTCGGAAGGCCAGATTCCCGACATCGACCGCGCGCAATTCCAGGCCCGTGCAGTGGAAGGCCTGTCGCTGCTGAACGACGTGGCCAATACCGCCTTGACCGAACTGGTACTGCGCGCCAACGCGCAAACCGTTGCCTCACGCAATGCCTTGATCTTCAACAGCGCCATGCTGGCCGCCGCCCTGATCTTCACGGCCATCGGTTTTCTGATTGTACAATCGCGCGTCAGCGGCCCGATCCTGCGCATGACCGGCACCATGCAGAAACTGGCCGACCGCGACCTGACCGTGGAAATCCCCTTCGTTGACCGCGGTGCCGAGATCGGCGCCATGGCCAAAGCCGTGCAGGTGTTCAAAGACAACATGCTTGCGCGCGAAAAAGCTGAAGCCGATATCGCTCGCCAGCGCGAGGAAGCCGAACGCCAGCGTCAGGAACGCGAAGCACGCGAGAAGCAGGCTGGCGAGGAAATCGCCGTGCTGGTGAACAAGGTGGCCCAGGGCGACCTCTCGGGCCGGATAGACGAAACCGGCAAGGACGGCTTTTTCCTTACCACCAGCAGCGAATTGAATCGCCTGGCCACCACCCTGCAAACCATGAACCAGGAACTGGCGCAAACCATGGGCGCCATGGCCGATGGTGATCTTACCAAGTCTGTCCGTGGCGATTATCGCGGTGTGTTCGGCGAAATCAAAAACGACGTGAATGCCATGGCCGAGCGCATGCGCACTTTCGCCGGACGCCTCACCGATACGGCGCAATCGGTGAAAATCGCCTCCGATGAAATCTCCACGGGCAGCCAGGATCTGGCGCAGCGCACCGAAAGCCAGGCCGCCAGTATCGAGGAAACCGCAGCTTCGATGCATGAGATCACGGCCACGGTGAAGCAGAATGCCGATAATGCCCAGGCCGCCAGTCAACTGGCCGTGGCCGCGCGCGATACCGCCGAGAAGGGCGGCAATGTCACCCAGCAGGCGGTCACCGCTGTCAGCCGCATCGAGGAAAGCGCACGCAAGATTTCCGATATCATGACACTGATCGACGAAATCGCCTTCCAGACTAACCTGCTGGCGCTCAATGCCAGTGTGGAAGCGGCACGCGCTGGTGAGGCCGGCAAGGGCTTTGCCGTGGTGGCACAGGAGGTGCGCGCACTCGCGCAACGCTCGGCCAATGCCTCGAAGGAGATCAAATCGCTGATCGGGGAGTCCAACACTCAGGTCAAATCCGGCGCCACCTTGGTGAACCAGACCGGCGGCAGCCTCACTGAAATCGTCACTGCCATCAAAAAGGTGTCGGATATCGTAGCCGAGATTGCTGCGGCCAGCCGCGAGCAGGCCACCGGCCTGGATCAGATCAATACTGCCATCGGCAACATGGACGAAATCACCCAGCGCAATGCCGCACTCGTGGAGGAAACCACCGCCTCCGCGCAATCACTGGCCAGCCAGGCCACCGAACTGGCCGATCTGGTCGGTTTCTTCAAGCTGGACACCAAAGCACCGGCTATCCCAGGAGCCAATCCAGGGCCCAAAACCACCCCAGGCCCTGCCGCCGCAGCCAACCCGACCAAGCCAGCCCAGCCCGCCAAAGCCATGGTACCTGTTGCACCCCGGGTGGCTCCCCAGGCTACTCCCCTATCTGCACCCCGGGCCGCAACCCGCGCGACCAGCCCGGCAGCCCCCCTGGCACCGGCCCGCGCCATCGTCAGCAATGATGACGACGATTGGAAGGAATTCTGAGACAATTCCAGCGTTTCTGAGACAGTTATAGCGACTGGCCAGATGCTTTAACGGCCTGTCGCATGGGTTGACGCGGGCGTTTAAGGCGGCCATCTTCGCCCGCGTTGTTTTTGCCGACTCCATCTTTTCAGCCTTTGGATTGCGCACATGCCTTCTGCCGCCACCCCCAGCCATTCCGATCTCGCCAACGCGATCCGCGCGCTTGCGATGGATGCAGTGCAAAAAGCCAATTCTGGCCATCCGGGCATGCCCATGGGCATGGCTGATGTAGCCACTGTGCTGTTCGAGCGCTTCCTCAAATTCGATCCCGCCCGCCCCGATTGGCCGGATCGTGACCGCTTCATCCTGTCCGCCGGCCATGGCTCGATGCTGCTCTATGCGCTGCTGCATCTCACCGGCTATGCAGACATGACGCTGGACGAGATCAAGAATTTCCGCCAGCTCGGCGCCCGCACCGCCGGCCATCCGGAATACGGCCATGCCGCCGGCATCGAAACCACCACCGGGCCGCTGGGCCAAGGGATTGCCAATGCCGTGGGTTTCGCGCTGGGCGAGCGGCTGATGAATGCCCGCTTCGGCGACGCATTGGTGGATCACTACACCTATGTGATTGCCGGCGACGGCTGTCTGATGGAAGGCATCAGCCACGAGGCGATTTCGCTGGCCGGCCATCTCAAGCTGAACAAGTTGATCGTGCTGTTCGACGATAACGGCATTTCCATCGACGGCCCCACCAGCCTGTCGGTGAGCGACGACCAGTTGGCCCGCTTCAAGGCATCGGGTTGGGCCGTGGCTGCCGTTGATGGCCATGATCCGGAAGCCGTGGCCAAGGCGATTGCCGCCGCCAAGCGTAGCGACCGGCCCAGCCTGATCGCCTGCAAGACCGTGATCGGCTTCGGCGCGCCGAAAAAGGCCGGTACGTCCGGCGTGCATGGCTCGCCGCTGGGTCCGGACGAAATCGCCGGCGCCCGCGAAAAGCTTGGCTGGCCTCATGCGCCCTTCGAGATTCCGGCCGCCATCCTGGCCGCCTGGCGCGCCATCGGCACCAAGGGTGCGGCGGCATCTGCCGCCTGGGACAAGGTGTTGGCCGGCCTGAATGCCGCCGAACAAAAGGAATGGCAGCGGCGCCTGGCCGGCGTATTGCCGGCCGAGCTGGATACCGCAATTGCCGCCTACAAGGCGAAGCTGATTGCCGACAAGCCGAAATGGGCCACGCGCAAATCCTCGCAGATGGCGCTGGAAGCGATCAACCCAGTGCTGCCGGAGGCGATCGGCGGTTCGGCCGATCTCACCGGTTCGAACAACACCAAGACTGCCGGCCTGGAGCCGGTGAAGCCCGGCACCTTCGGCGGTCGCTATATCTATTATGGCGTGCGCGAGCATGGCATGGCGGCAGCGATGAACGGCCTGGCCCTGCATGGCGGCGTAATCCCCTATGGCGGCACCTTCCTGGTGTTCAGCGATTATTGCCGCCCCTCGATCCGCCTCTCGGCGCTGATGCGTCAGCGCGTGATCTATGTGATGACCCACGATTCCATCGGCCTGGGCGAAGACGGCCCGACGCATCAGCCGGTGGAGCAGGTAGCCGCCTTGCGCGCCATTCCGCATCTGCTGGTATTCCGCCCCGGCGATGCCGTGGAAAGCCTGGAAGCCTGGGAAGTGGCCCTGAAGCAGAAGGATCGCCCCAGCCTGCTCTGCCTTACCCGCCAGGATCTGCCGGCCCAGCGGGTGACCGAGCGCGCCGACAATCCAGTGGCGCGCGGCGCCTATGAATTGCATGCCGCCGAGGGCCCGGCCAAGGTGACGCTGCTGGCCTCCGGTTCGGAAGTGGCTATTGCTGCCGCAGCCCGCGACCTGCTACAGGCCAAGGGCATCGGCGCCCGCGTGGTATCCGTGCCGTGCATGGAATTGTTCGACGAGCAGGATGCCGCCTATCGCAAGCAGGTGCTTGGCCCAGGACAAGAGCAGGGCGGTCTGCGCATCGCCATCGAAGCAGGCATCCGTCAGGGCTGGGATAAATATCTCGGCGATAACGGCATCTTCATCGGCATGAGCGATTTCGGAGCCTCCGGCCCCTATGAGCAGCTCTACAAGCATTTCGGCATCACTGCCGAAGCCGCAGCGGAAGCTGCGCTCAAGGCGCTCTGATCGGCTTATTCCTTAACCGCCTGGCGTATCCACGCCGTCACATCTTCCGCGGCAATTTGCGGCGTGTTTAAGTGATCGGCCTGGATTTCCATATAGCGGCTTTTCGGATTGGCCGGCAGCTTGTCGAAAATGAACGCCCTGCCGTATTCGTAAAGCGGATCCTTGTCGCCCAGTACCATCAGCACCGGTACTCGCGCGGGAATGCGCGATGCACTGCGGGTCATCTCGGCATCCGATTGCGGATCGAAATACGACAGATAAGCCGGCGCCGTGGTGCGCACCAGCAACGACTGGCCTTGGTTAAAATCCTTGAAATCCTTCCGCTTGGCGGTATCCCCGGCCGTAACCATGCGGCGGGCTTCCTCCACGCTTTCGCGCAAAGCCTTCAGGCCGGGTAATGTGGTGTATAGATGGGGCGAATGGCCCGGCGCCAGCAGAGCTATGGCATCCACATCCTTGCCTGGGCGCAAGGCATAACCCAGCGAAACCGCGCAGCCCATGCTATGGCCGATGAATACGATCTTGGTGGCGCCGGCATCGCGCAACGTCTTCACATGGCCATCGATCTCGACCATGGCCTGTTCCCAATCACCATCGATATAGCGTTTGGCAGACCACGGCATATCGGGCAGCAGCGTGGCCATGCCTTCTCGATCGAGATGCCGCTTCAGTGCGAAGAAACCGGGGCTGTTAGGTCCACCGGGATTCTTGCCATGCAACATCAAAACGCCAATTTTCTCCTGCGCCTGAACCCCGACGACAGAAAAAATCAGCCCCAACAGGAAGCCCAGGCACACGAAGCTGCGGCGCAACATGATTGTTCCCCCACCCGGTATAATGTGGCCGGCGTTTGATGCCGCCGGCCATTTATCGTTTCAGCGCGACCACCAACCCCGCTTAGGAGCAGCCGGTGCATCGCCGTTGCTCTGGAAAACCGGAGCGCTATGTACGGGCGCGGCAGGAGCGGCTGGTTCCACAGGCTGTTCGGCAGCAAGCGGGACTTCCGGAGCGGCAACAGGCTGCGTCTCAACGACAGGCTGGGCTTCAATAACAGGTTGGGCCTCGGCAACAGGCGCAGTTTCGAGAGGCGGCGCCACGATAACGGCAGGCGCGGCAGGCGCCGGCTTGGCCGGTTCCGGCTCGTCTTCATCGAACTCGAATGTCGGTCGGCCATCCAGCATGGCGCCAAGCGCTGCCGGCGTAAGGAAGCCATTATCGCGCGCGCCGCTATCGCGGGAACCGTTATCACGCGGCGGATAGGGGCGGCGCGGCTGGACCGGCGCGGCATCCTGGTCGCTCAAGGCGTCATCAATGGCCTCAACACCGCTCTCTGCCTGACGGGGCTCGCTGCCCTCTTCGCCACGGCGCCGACGGCGACCGCCACGGCGGCCACGACGACGACGACGGGGTTCACCCTCGCCTTCCGGCGCATCATTCACATCATCAGCGGCAGTCGCTTCGCCTTCGCCATCTTCAACAAGGCCATCCTCGGCGCCAGCGGTTTCATCGCCCTCGAGTTCAGCAATGCCCTCGGCATCCTGCTCCTGGCCCGCTTCGACGCCGGAAGTCTCACCTTCACCATCGCGGCCACGACGCCGACGGCGGCGGCGGCGGCGGCGCTTGCCATTCTCGCCATCCCGGCCTTCGGCATCGCGGGTCTCGCCATTGGCCTCTTCGGCCTCGGCACCATCCTCAAAGCCTTCGCCGTCTTCAGCGTCATTCACCTCGGCATAGGAACTTTCCTGGGTGATCGGACGCGGGCCCTCGCGCTGCACCAGATCCGGGCGCGAAACCTCGCCGGGCTGGCGCGGCTTGATACGCTCGATCTTGTAATCCGGCGGCACCAGGCTGTTATCGGCAGCCACGATCACGCGCATCACATAACGGCGCTCGATATCGCTGATCCGCTCGCGCTTGTGGTTGAGCAGGTAGATCGCCACCTCGGCCGGCACGGATACGGTGATTTCGCTGGCGCGGTCGCGGATGCCCTCTTCCTCGATGGCACGCAGCACCTGCAAGGCAGTGCTTTCGATGGAACGCACATAGCCACGGCCCTGGCAATGCGGGCAGGGCATGGTGGAGCTTTCGATCAGGCTCGGTCGCAGGCGCTGGCGCGACATCTCGAGCAGGCCGAAACCGGAGATACGGCCCACCTGGATGCGCGCGCGGTCGTTGCGCAGGCATTCCTTCAGCCGGCGCTCCACATTGCGGATATTGCGGTGATCCTCCATGTCGATGAAGTCGATCACCACCAGGCCGGCCAGATCGCGCAGCCGCAACTGGCGGGCGATTTCCTCGGCGGCCTCGAGATTGGTCTTGTAGGCGGTCTCCTCGATATTGTGTTCGCGGGTGGACTTGCCCGAGTTGATATCGATGGAAACCAACGCTTCGGTGGGGTTTATCACGATATAGCCACCGGAACGCAGCTGCACCGTGGGGCTGAACATGCCATCCAGCTGCTGCTCCACCTGATAGCGATGGAAGAGCGGAATCTTGTCCTGATACATCTTCACGCGATCGGCATGCGTCGGCATCAGCATCTGCATGAAGTCGTGGGCGGCGGCATAGCCCTGGTCGCCCTCCACCAGCACTTCATCGATATCGCTGGAATACAGGTCGCGGATAGACCGCTTGATCAGGTCGGCTTCCTCGTAGATCAGCGCCGGCGCGGTGCTTTCCAGCGTGCGCTCGCGGATGCTGTCCCAGCTGCGCAGCAGATATTCGAAATCGCGGCGGATTTCCGGCTTGGATCGTTCCATGCCGGCAGTCCGCACGATAACGCCCATGCCTTCCGGAATATCCAGCTCGCTGGTGATGGCCTTCAAACGCTTGCGATCGGCGGGCGACTGGATCTTGCGGCTAATGCCGCCGCCGCGCGCGGTGTTGGGCATCAACACGCAATAACGGCCGGCCAGCGACAGATAGGTGGTCAGCGCAGCGCCCTTGTTGCCGCGCTCTTCCTTCACCACCTGCACCAGCATGATCTGCCGGCGCTTGATCACTTCCTGAATCTTGTAGCGGCGATAGAAATTGGTCCGGCGCGGACGGCGGCCTTCCTCGGCCTCTTCGCCCTTCTCGGCTTCTTCCGATTTCTCGCCCGCTTCGGCAGCCGGCGCGGCTTCTTCGGCGGCAGGCACGTCTTCGCTCAACGCTTCGCTGCCCGGCGCGGCGGGGATATCGAGATCGGCAGTCGACGCAGCGGCCACCTCTTGTTCGTCGGAAACGGCCTCGACTACCGGTTCGGAAGCCTGGCCCGCATCCTGATCCATATCCTGGGAGGAAACGTCGCCAACAACCTCGGGGGCAAGCGGCGCTTCGGCGCGGCTCGGTACGTTCCAGTAAGACGGCGCATCCAGCGGCGGGCGTTCGGAGGTGATTTCCTCCACCGCATCGTAATCGCCTTCCACGGTCTCTACGCCATCGGTATCGCCGTGCTCATCGCCATGGTCGTCGCCATGATCATCGGAGCGGCCATCATTGCGGCCGCCGCCAGCCGCAGCGGCAGCACGCCGCTCGGCCCGCCTGGCAGCGGCACGTTCGGCCGCTTCCAGTTCTTCTTCCTCGGCCTGGGCGGCGCGTGCCTCTTCCTCAGCCTGCTGCGCCAGCAGCGCCTGACGGTCGGCAATCGGAATCTGGTAATAGTCGGGGTGAATTTCACCAAACGCCAGGAAGCCATGGCGGTTGCCGCCATATTCCACGAAGGCGGCCTGCAGAGAGGGCTCTACGCGGGTAACCCGCGCCAGATAAATATTGCCCTTCAAAACCTGTTTGGTGGATGTCTCGTAATCGAACTCTTCGAGACGGGTGCCCTTCACAACCACCACCCGAGTTTCCTCGAGATGGGTGGCATCAATCAACATACGCATGCCCATAGCGGCAATTACCCTGCGGCGTGGCGCCTCCCATGCGAATAACAGGTGGCGGGACGCCTTTGCTTTTCGAAGCCAGCCGGCCTCCGCTTGCACGGGGCGGGCCGCAAGACCGCAGCGGGTTGCCTTGGAGATACGTGCTTGGAAGCGACGTACCTGAAGGCTGGAGCGCCTAAGCCGGCCAGGAACTATACAGTCCGGCCCGGGCGCATCACCCGATCGATCCGCCGGCGGGGTCACCGCCGACTGGTGCCATCGCCATCAAGCCGGCGCTGGCTCCGAGGGTTCTAACAAATCCGTGCTGTCTTTAGCGCGATGACCGAGGCCGCTTCGCCTAGGGCCGCCACTCCTTTGGGCAGGCCGCGAAATTAGGCGGTATGGCTCACAATCGACGCGCCGCCCCGGCGAACCGCTTGTGCTTGAAAGCTTTTTGGGGAGCTTGAAGCCTGAAAACGGCCGACGAGAACTGACTCGGATATTCGCAGGAAACAAAGTAATCAATTAGCCGGCATACCGACAAGGGAATTCTTGACCCGACCGCGAGAGGATGGCTCCAATAACCCGTATGAGATTGATATCAAAGGTTTTTTTATTTCTGCTCGGCCTACTCTCGATTCCCGCCTGGGGCCAGCCTTTGCGGGTGGACAGGCTATCGCTGAGCCTGAATGCCGGCTTCACCCGCTTGGTGCTCGAGGCTGATCGCCCGATCACTGCCGAAATATCAAGCCAAATCAATTCGTTAGGGTTGAATCTGCGATTGCTGGATGGGCAGTTTGCCCTGTCGCAGAGCCTGACCGGAGAAGCCAGCGGCGTAGTGACAGGCCTGCGCCCAGCCCTGGGCCAACCCGATACAATCAGCCTTCAGTTGCTGGACGGGGCGATGATCGACCGCGCCTTCCAGCTCCCGCCCCAGGGTGGCCGCGGCCATAGGCTGGTTATCGACCTGCTGCCGGCCGATCCGGCCGCCTTCCTGGAGGCCTTTGCCGCCCCGGTCAAACTGCCGCTGGCCGCCCCCTTGCAGCCGGCAGCCACCCCGCCCGGGCGCGATCCGCGCCGGCTGATCGTGCTGGATCCCGGCCATGGCGGCCATGATCCAGGCGCCATCAGCGCTTCGGGGCGCTATGAAAAAGAACTCACCTTGGCGGTGGGCCGCGCTATCGCCGCCCGGCTGCGGGCCAGCGGTCGCTATCGGGTGCTTCTCACCCGCGACAAGGATGTGGCTGTAAAACTGCTGGACCGGGTGAAACTGGCCCGGAACCGCGAGGCCGATCTGTTCCTCTCCATCCATGCCGATAGCCTGGCCGCCGACCGGGCCACGCGCGGCGCAAGCGTGTATACCCGCGCCGAGGATGCTTCCGACCGCGATGCCGAGGCACTGGCTCTGCGCGAAAACAAAGCCGACCAACTGGCCGATACCGCCCGGGAGCAGGAATTGGACGACGTGCTGGCCATCCTGGTGGATCTCGCAAGCCGCGACACCAAGCGGCTTTCGGGCCGCTTTGCCGGCTTGTTGACCGCGAGCCTGTCGGAACGCATTCCGCTGCGCCGCAATGCGCTGCGGGCGGCCAATTTCAAGGTGCTGGGCGCACCCGACATCCCCTCCGCGCTACTGGAACTCGGCTATATCTCCAATCCCACCGAAGAAGCCCTGCTGTTTTCGGAAGCCGGCCGCAACCAACTGGCCGAAGCCGTTGTGGCCGCCATCGACCGGTTTTTTGACGGGCCGTAAATTCTCCACCAAAAGGGGAATTTCCCTTGGCGCCGCATCCTTGCCATAATCGGCCTGTACAGGCGGGATTGCTGGGTTTAAGACACAACGCCCTAATTTTCCGGGCAGTTTATTTTGCGGGCCTGAATAAATATGCGTTTCATGCGTTATCTGCTCGTTCTGCTGTTTCTCGGCGTGCTGGGAAGCCTGGCTGCCGTGGCTGCCGGTTTGTATGGCCTGTGGTATTACGGCCGCGACCTGCCCGATTATCAGCAATTGGCCAATTATCAGCCGCCCGTAACCACCCGCCTGCATGCCGGCGATGGCCGCCTGATCGCCGAATTCGCCCGCGAGCGCCGGTTGTTCGTGCCGATCGATGCGATGCCCAACACGGTGATCCAGGCTTTCCTTTCGGCAGAGGATAAGAATTTCTTCTCACATCCGGGCATCGACCCGATGGGCATCGCGCGCGCCGTGGTGCAGAACATTCTCAACATGGCGCAGAACCGCCGCCCGGTTGGCGCCTCCACCATCACCCAGCAGGTGGCGAAGAATTTTCTGCTCGGCAACGAAGTGTCGCTTAGCCGCAAGGCCAAGGAAGCCATTCTGGCATTCCGCATCGAACGCGCCTTCTCGAAAGAGAAAATCCTCGAACTCTATCTGAACGAAATCTATCTCGGAGCCGGCGCCTATGGCGTGGCTGCCGCCGCGCTGACCTATTTCGATAAGTCGCTCTATGACCTGACCGTGGCCGAGGCAGCCTATCTGGCCGCTCTGCCGAAAGCGCCGAGCAATTACCACCCGGTGCGGCAGAATGAGCGCGCCCGGGCACGACGCGATTATGTGATCGACCGTATGCTGGAAGATGGCGTGATCGATCAGGCCACGGCGCGGCAGGCTTTCGATACGCCGCTGGTGGCCCTCACCCGGCCGGAAACCGAATATGCCCGCGCCGATTGGTTTGCCGAGGAAGTGCGCCGCCTGCTGGCCCAGCGCTATGGCGACAAGGGCCTCTATGAAGGCGGCCTCAGCGTGCGCACCACCATGGATCCCAAGCTACAGGCCATCGGCGAGCGCGCGCTGCGCGATGGCCTGGTGGCTTATGATCGCCGCGCCGGCGGCTGGCGCGGCCCGCTGGCCAAGCTGGAAGCCGGCGGCGATCTGGCCCAACAGCTTGTTGCTTTGGCAACCCAGCCCGGCGGCCTGCCGCTGGCCGCCATCCAGCCGCCCTGGCGGGTGGCCGTGGTGCTGAAAGTGGAAGCCCAGCAGGTGGATATCCTGCTGTCAGACGGCAAGACGCGCGGGCAGATTGCCTATGCCGGCCTGCGCTGGGCACGCGCCAAGTTGCCCGATGCAGCGGGCTATATCGGTCCGGTGCATCTCGGCCCCGTGCCGCGCACGGCCAATGAAGTGCTGGCGGTGGGCGACGTGATCGCCGTGGAACCGCTGCCTGATGCGCGCGACCAGTATGCTCTGCGCCAGATCCCCGAAGTGGGTGGCGCATTGGTGGCGATGGACCCGCATACCGGCCGCGTGCTGGCCCTGGTGGGCGGCTTCGATTTCAAGGTCAGCCAGTTCAATCGCGCCACCCAGGCCCAACGCCAGCCCGGCTCGTCCTTCAAACCCTTCGTCTATGCCGCGGCGCTGGATAGCGGCTTCACGCCCTCCAGCCTGGTGCTGGATGCGCCCTTCGTGCTGGATCAGGGCCCCGGCCTGCCGCTCTGGAAGCCGGGCAATTACACCCGCGAATTCTACGGACCTTCCACGTTGCGGGTGGGCATCGAAAAATCGCGCAACCTGATGACCGTGCGTCTGGCCCAGGCCATCGGCATGGAGAAAGTATCGGATTACGCCCGCCGCTTCGGCATCCAAGACAACCTGCCCACCATGCTGGCGATGTCGCTCGGTGCAGGCGAAACCACACTGATGCGATTGACCACGGCTTATGCCGAATTCGTCAATGGCGGGCGCCGCATCACACCCTCGCTGGTGGACAAGGTGCAGGATCGTGCCGGTCGCACCATCTATCGCCACGATACCCGGCCATGCGATGCCTGCCGCGCCGAATTCGCCAGCTTTACCGCAGCCGGCCAACCGGCCACCGAACCGCCCTTGCCCGATACGCGCGAAACCGTCATCGATCCGGTGACTGCCTATCAGAGCGTTTCCATGCTGGAAGGCGTGGTGCAGCGCGGTACCGGCGTGCGGCTGCGCGAATTGGGCAAGACCCTGGCCGGCAAGACCGGCACCAGCAACGACAGCATGGATACCTGGTTCATCGGCTTCAGCCCCGATCTGGCGGTAGGCGTGTTCGTGGGCTACGACACGCCGCGCGACATGGGCAAGCGCGAAACCGGCTCCTCGGTGGCGGTGCCGGTCTTTAGGGATTTCATGGCAGAGGCGCTTAAGGGCCGGCCCAATGTGCAGTTCCGCGTGCCGCCTGGCGTGCGACTGGTGCGGGTGCAGGCTGAAACCGGCCTGCCGGCCCGGCCCGGCGACCGCAACGTGATCCTGGAAGCCTTCAAGCCCGGCACCGAACCCGGCGCGGAAAGCAGCGGCAGCGCCGGCACTGAACGCGGCGTTCTGGACGGCTCGCGCTACGAACGCGACACCATCTCCGGCATCGGCGGCAGCGCCGGCACAGGCGCCACCTCGGGCACCGGCGGGCTGTACTGAACCCGATCCGGGAAGCTTGACACCGGCCGCCCCGGCCCGTATTAAGCTGCCCGTCCGGCGAGACCGCCGGCACACGGACGGGCGGTTAGCTCAGCGGTAGAGCACAGCATTCACATTGCTGGGGTCGCAGGTTCAATCCCTGCACCGCCCACCATTTCCTGAAAAATCAAAGCCTTGGATTGCTAGAGCCGGCGGTGAGCCATTCTGGTGAGCCCCTTCAGGAAAATCGATGTGATTCTATCGCCATGAAGTTACTCCCGCAGGAAATGGCTCCCGTCACGCCGCAGATGCAGGCGCTGACCGACCGCTATCTGTCGCCTCACATAAATGCACTGACCGACGCCCTGAGGGCCCTGCGCCATGCCGTAGACGCGCAGTTGAAACCCGCCATGCCGGAGTATTTCGGCAAGCCCTATCCGATCGGCCGTTGCGAGCCGATTGCGCGCGTGGCGCTGAATCTGCTGCCCGAAACGATGCGTTCCGCCACCGATCCGGGCATGGTGGCGCTGCGCGATTTCCTGTTGGCCGGCGGCGAGATACGCTCCATCTGGGGCATATTGCGCGGGCGATATTTCCAGAACGCCCTGCAAATCGGCGCACTCTATGTCGATGTGGGCAACGATACCGTCGACCCGAAAAAGCCGCAGATCGAAATCCTGCCTTTGGCTGAAAGCGGCATGGAATCCGTGCGCGATATTGCCCATTGCGCCGCCATCGCCGCCAGCTACTGGGAAACCGAGGTTTATGCCAATCACGTAATCCCCAGCCTGGCGCCGCTGTTGCCCTTGCTGACCGCGCCGCCCAATCAACCCGCTGCCCCGCAACTTGCCTGTGATTACATGATTGCGCTGTCGATGCGTGACGGCTTCCGCGATGCCGAAGCCTGGTTGGCCAGCCGCCCTTCGCCGCCGGACCATGTGGCCGAACGGCTGCGCGCCGCCACGCCGGCGCATCTGCTGTCGCCATCACTGGCACTCGGCCGCGAACAGGCACTGGCCGCCTGCACCACGGCCCGCGCCCAGAACCGGCATCTCGACATGGCTTGGCGAGACGCCCGCGTGCGGGATTACCTCAGCATACGACTCTGAACAGGATCATGACCTGCGACCGGCCCGCTTGCGCCCGGTGGCGGCCTCTTCCAAGGGCAATTCCAGGCTCTTGCCATGCGGCGCGTCATGAGAACGGCCGCCCTTCAACGGCAGCATCATGCTCTTCTGCTTCGGGTCGGCGGATTTGGTCTTGCGCTGGCGCTTTGCCTGCACCCGCTTGGCTTCGCTGGCGCTGGAAACGCTATCCAGCACCACGGTGAGGCCGAGGTTGGCTCCGGCCAGCAATTCTTCCACGGTGACGATACGGATGCGCGGTCTGTCGCCGCCGGGCAACTCAACCTGTCCGGCCTCGGCGGCTTCACGGCGCATCTCGCGTGTGAGCGGCCCGAAACAGATAAAGATGCCGAATTCGGCCCGCTCCCGCTTCACCGTGCCGATCAATTCACGAATGGCAGCCGGCGCGACATACTTGCCGCCCTTTACCGAAATGATGGCCCGGCGGTATTCGTCGCGCCCGGTCATGAATACGATATCACCGTCGATCCCGCGATCCGCACCTTTGCCGCGCGAATTGCCACCAAGTTCCGAGATCGCCCAATTCTGAAATTCATGCGGCGTCTGCTCCGCCAGGCGGCGTGCCGCCTCCACGTCGCGGGGAATGCCGCGCATGGCGTAACGCACCGAAGGAAAATTCGACGCCAAACGATCTCGAATAACCTTCAATGCAACATAGGTTATGTCAATCCCGATCCATTTACGGTCCAGTTTCTCCGCAGCATGAACGGCCGTGCCGCAACCGCAGAATGGATCCAACACGATATCGCCTGGATTCGACGACGTGAGAATAATTCGCTCCAGCAATGCCATGGGTTTTTGCGTAGGGTACCCGAGCATTTCTTTCGATCTGTTATTGATGACAGGGATATCATCCCAGAGGTTTTGAATCGGAACCCCGGGCATTTCATCCAAGTATCTCTTGTACTGAGGCACCGCACCCGGCCTTGTTTGCACAATCCGCCCTTGCTCTATGAGCCGCTGCATATTTTCTTTCGTATAACGCCAGTGCCGGAAAACACCCATTACCTCATAAAAAGGATTGCCTTTCTCGGCTCTCCCCGGCCCCTGTATGTCGCTGAGTCGATACCGACGACCATTTTCATCGATGCGGCGATAATCCCTCTCTATATATTTTGCATCATATGGCGCGTATTGCTGATTCCATATGACCTTGCTGCCTTTAGAATAAAAAAGAATACAATCACTGATTCTTCCATAATGTTTCGCGCCTTGCTTACCGTCGCTATGCGCAGAGTTTCGCTTCCAAATAAGCTCGTTGCGAAACATCGTCGCACCGAAGATGCCATCCATGAGTATCTTCAAATAGTGGCTCGCGGTGGGATCGCAATGGAGATATATCGAGCCGTTTGGTTTAAGTATCCGATGCATTTCGACAAGCCTGATCGCCATCATCGCCAGATAGGCCATCACATCGCTCGTACCCAAAAAACTTTTCAGCGATAGAAGCAGACGAAACGTATCCATGCTTCTGCTTTCCAATTCCTCGAAAGCAGTTTGCGCCTCGATTTCCCAATGCCAGGTATCCTCAAACGCCTTGACCTGCGCTGACGCCGGCTCGATCGGCGACTTGAAAAGCACATTATAGCTGGCATTCGAATTGAACGGCGGATCGAGGTAGATCAGGTCGACGGATTCATCCTTGATGAATTCACGCATGATCTTCAGGTTGTCGCCGAAATACAGCAGATTGCCCATGGTCGCCTCGAAGTAATTTTCGAGGAGAAGCATTCGGCATATACTTTAAATACTACGTAAATTCTTGAATACCATAGTATTCAACTGCACTAATACTATGGTATTCACCTATTGCAAAATATCTTCGACCCATTGCCGGAACAGGCCTTGGCGCACCATGGTTTTTGCTGCCTCGATATCGGGCGCGAAGAAGCGATCTTCGAAATATGGCCCCACCTTGGCGCGGATGGCGGCGTGCACAGCCTCCAGCGCATTCGAGCTTTGCAGCGGACGGTGGAATTCAATGCCCTGAGCGGCCGCCAGCAATTCGATGCCGAGAATGGCAGCGAGGTTTTCCGCCATATCGCCAAGCCGCCGCGCGGCATGGGTGGCCATGGACACGTGGTCTTCCTGATTGGCCGAAGTGGGCAGCGAGTCGATGCTGGCGGGATGCGCCAGATGCTTGTTCTCGGCCACCAGGGCCGCCGCCGTCACCTGGGCGATCATGAAGCCGGAATTAAGGCCGGGCCTTGAGACCAGGAAGGCCGGCAACCCGCTCATATTGGCATCCACCAGCAAGGCGATGCGGCGTTCCGACAGCGCACCGATCTCGGCCAGCGCCATGGCGATCATATCGGCGGCGAAAGCCACCGGCTCGGCATGGAAATTGCCGCCCGACAGCACTTCGCCGGTATCGGCGAAGATCAGCGGATTGTCGGATACCGCATTAGCCTCGGTGCAAAGCGTATCGGCCGCATGGCGCAGCAGATCCAGCGCCGCACCCATCACCTGCGGCTGGCAGCGCAGCGAATACGGATCCTGCACACGCGGGCAATCGCGGTGCGATTCCCGGATGCGGCTGCCCGCCATCAGCTTGCGGAACAGAGCCGCCACATCCTTCTGCCCAGGCTGACCGCGCAAAGCATGAATGCGTTCATCGAAGGGGGTGTCGGAACCCTTGGCGGCCTCCACGCTCAGCGCGCCGGATACAAGCGCGGACGCAAACGCACGTTCCGCCGCAAACAGACCGCGCAGGGCCAAAGCACAGGAAACCTGCGTGCCATTCAGCAGCGCCAATCCCTCCTTGGGGCCGAGTTGCAACGGCTGCAAGCCCGCCTGCTTGAGCGCCTCGATGGCCGGCATCTGCACACCCTGCACACGCACATCGCCGATGCCCAGCATGGCGGCGCTCATATGGGCAAGCGGCGCCAAATCGCCCGAAGCCCCCACCGAACCCTGAGCGGGAATACAGGGCAGGATATCGTGGCGGTGCAACTCGACCAGCCGCTCGATCACCAGCCAGCGCACACCGGAATGGCCGCGCGCCAGGCTGGCCGCCTTCAGCGCCAGGATCAGCCGCACACAATCATCATCCAGCAGCGGCCCGGTGCCCACACTATGGGACAGCACAAGGTTGCGCTGCAGCGCAGAGAGGTCATGGGCCGCAATGCCGGCCTGGGCCAGCTTGCCGAAACCGGTATTGATGCCATAGGCCGGTTGGCCGGCGGCAACGATATCGGCCACGGTTTTTACACTGGCATCAACGCCGGGCCGCGCCGCCTCGGATATCGAGAAAGGCGCACCGGCATGCAGCCGCCGCAGATCGGAGAGCGGGATTTCGCCTGGGGTGAGCAGCAAGGCCGTCATGGCACGCTCCATGGCTAGACATGTATATACATGCTGCGGACATGTTAGAGACAAGCCGGCTTAAGCGTCAAGCCAGGATTTTATCACAGGCCTTTCGGCTGCGGCCCGCCCGTGGCCCAATCGAGCAATATAGCACTGTGCAGCACCGGCCGGCCGGCGCCGCGCGCCTCCAGCCCCTGGTTGAGCTGCACCAGGCAACCGATATTGCCAGCCGCCACGATCTCGGCATTGGTGCCGGCGATGGCTTCGGCTTTACGGTCGCGCAATTGAGTGGCGATGTCTGGCTGCAGCAGATTATAGCTGCCCGCCGAACCGCAGCAGAGATGGCCTTCCGGCACATCGCGCACATCGAATCCCGCCTTGACCAGCAATTGCTTGGGCAGGCTGGTGATTTTCTGGCCATGCTGCAGCGAGCAGGCGGAATGATAAGCCACCACCCTGCCCTGCGCCGCGCCATTGGGCTTGAGCGGCAATTGCGCCAGCACTTCCGAGATATCCTTGGCCAGCGCCGATACTTTCGCGGCATGCTCGGCCCATTCCGGCTCGTTTCGCAACATGAAGCCGTAATCCTTCACATTGGTGCCGCAACCCGATGCGTTGATCACGATGGCATCCAGGCCTTCGCCCTCGGCTTCGGCAATCCAGGCGGCGATATTCGCCTTGGCCTTGGCATGCGAATCCTCCACCTGCCCCATATGATGGGTGAGCGCGCCGCAGCAGCCTGCGCCTTGCGCCACCACCACCTCGCAGCCATGGCGGGTGAGCAGGCGAATGCTGGCTTCGTTGATTGCGGGGTCCAGCACGCGCTGGGCGCAGCCGGTCATCAATGCCACGCGCAGGCGGCGCTCGCCTTCCGCCTCGAAAACCTGCGGCGCATCCATGGCCGAAGGCTTGGGCAATGCCTTGGGCGCCATCTTCACCATCCCACGCAACCGCCCAGGCAGCAGAAAACCGAAAGGCCGCGCCAGCATCGCACCGCGCAAAGCCCAGCGGAACAGCGTCGGATCGGGCAACAGCTTCGCCAGCAGCCAACGCAGCAAACGCTCGCCCAAAGGCCGCTTATAGGTTTCCTCGATATGTGCACGGGCATGATCCACCAGATGCATGTAATGCACGCTGCTGGGGCAGGTGGTCATGCAGGACAGGCAGGACAGGCAGCGATCCACATGCCACACGGTTTCTTCCGTGGCCGCCTCGCCGGCTTCCAGCATCTGCTTGATCAGATAGATGCGCCCGCGCGGACTATCGCGCTCATCGCCCAACAGCACATAGGTGGGGCAAGTGGCGGTGCAAAAGCCGCAATGCACGCATTTGCGCAGAATATCGTTGGCGATCGCGATATCCGGATCGGCCAGTTGCGCGAGGGTGAAGCTGGTTTGCATGTTACACGCCTGCTTCCATTTGCCTTGGCTCCATGCGGCCAGGATTCAAAATATTGCCTGGATCGAAGCTTTGCTTCACGCGGCGCGAGAGCGCGGCCAAAGCCTCCGGCTGCGGCTGGAACACGGGTATTGCCGCGCGGACGGAATCAGGCGCGCGGAATAGCGTGGCATGGCCGCCGCATGCCGCCAGGGCGCCGCGCAGCAGATCGGCATGGGCATGCTCGACAGCGGGAAGTGCGAGCCAGAGCAAGCCGCCCGCCCAGTCATATAGCGCTTCCGCCATCGGCAAAGCGGCGCGGATGGCGGCAAGATAGGCCGCGCCCTGCATGGGCGGCAGGCTGATGCGCCAGAGTTGCCGATCCAATGGCTGAACCAGCAGCGACACATCGCGGATTTCGCGCCAGGCCCAGGCGGAATTCAGCGAATGCAATTCCTCCAATGCGCCATGCCGGCCAAGCTGCTCGCGCAAAGCCGTGCAGCGTGCCTTCACCGATATATCCGTGCCTTCCAGCCGGATCAGCGTAACGGCAGCATTGGCATCGCCGACATGACGCACGCCGGACCGCGCGGCCACGGTTTGCGGCAGATGGGCCAGGCCGGAGACTTCATGCGGCGAGGCTGCCGCCTCGGCCATCGCCTTGATGGCGGCCTCGTCGCTCAGGCCATAGATCAGGATCGTGCGGGTCTTCTCGGGCGCGGGCAGCACTTTGATGCTCACCTCGGTAAGCGCCGCAAGCGTGCCATAAGCACCGCAGACCAGCTTTGGCAGATCGTAGCCAGTGACATTCTTCACGACCTTGGCGCCGGCCTTGATGATTTCCGCCCGGCCGGTGACGCAACTGAATCCCAACAGATGGTCGCGCATGGCGCCTGCCTTGAAACGGCGCGGCCCAGCCAGGTTGGCGCCGATGGCACCGCCCAAAGTGCCGCGATTGGCAGCGCCGCCCCAGAGCGGGCCGAAATCCGGCGGCTCGAAAGCCAGCATCTGGCCCTGGCCGGCCACCAAAGCCTCGATATCTGCCATGGGTGTGCCAGGCCTTGCGGTGAGCACCAATTCTGCCGGTTCGTATTCCACCACGCCCTGCAGGCGGCTGAGATCGAGATTGTAAGCTGTTTGCACCGGGCGGCCCAAACGCGCCTTGCTGTTATGGCCAAACAGCCTCAGCGGCTTGGCTTCCGCCACGGCCCAGCCGATGGCATCGAGGGTTTCCTGCGCGGTGGTTGGGATGAAGGTGTCGGTCATGCCCGGCCTCAAAAACGCGGAATATCCGGGAAGGCGATCTTGCCCTTATGCACATGCATGCGACCGAGTTCGGCGCAGCGATGCAATTGCGGAAACACCTTGCCGGGATTGAGCCGATGATCCGGATCGAAGGCGCATTTCACGCGCTGCTGCTGGGCCAGATCGGCTTCCGAGAACATCGCCGGCATCAGGTCGCGCTTTTCCACGCCCACGCCATGCTCGCCGGTGAGCACGCCGCCCACTTCGACGCAAAGCCGCAGGATGTCGGCGCCGAAAGCTTCCGCGCGTTCCAGTTCGCCGGGATTGTTGGCATCGTAGAGAATCAACGGGTGCAGATTGCCATCGCCGGCATGGAATACATTGGCCACGCGCAGGGCATGCTTCTCGGAAAGCTGGTTCATGCGCGTAAGCACTTCCGGTAGCTTCTTGCGCGGGATAGTGCCATCCATGCAGAGATAATCCGGCGAGATGCGCCCCACCGCCGGAAAAGCCGCTTTGCGCCCGGCCCAGAAGCGCAAACGCTCCTCTTCACTTTCGCTGACACGACAGCTCACCGCGCCGCAGGCATTGGCAATGGCATTCACACGATGCAGCAGGTCGTCCACCTCGGCGGGCGGGCCATCCAGTTCGATCACCAGCAGCGCCTCCACATCGCGCGGATAGCCGGCCTGCACGAAATCCTCGGCGGCATGGATGGCGGGCCTATCCATCATCTCCATGCCGCCCGGGATGATGCCGGCGGCAATGGTGCGGGCCACGCAATCACCGGCAGCTTCCGAGCTTGGA
The DNA here is from genome assembly GCF_019636075.1 of Ferrovibrio sp. Lineage (GTDB taxonomy): Bacteria > Pseudomonadota > Alphaproteobacteria > Ferrovibrionales > Ferrovibrionaceae > Ferrovibrio. The sequence continues at coordinate 14,534 of NZ_JAHBYG010000017.1, read as the reverse complement.
AAGCCCGCCAGCAGCGCGCGCTGGGTGGTCGGCTTGGGCAGGATGCGCACGGTCACCTCGGTGATCACGCCGAGCAGGCCTTCCGAGCCGCAGACCAGGCCAAGCAGGTCGTAGCCTTCCGCATCCAGGTGCCGACCGCCCAGGCGAATGATTTCGCCGGTGATCAAAACCAGCTCCACACCCAGGATGTTATTCGTGGTGAGGCCGTATTTCAGGCAATGCACGCCGCCGGAATTTTCCGCCACATTGCCACCGATGGTGCAGGCGATCTGGCTGGATGGATCCGGCGCATAATAAAAGCCGCGATGCTCGACTGCGCGTGTGATGCCCAGATTGGTCACGCCCGGCTGCACCACGGCGCAACGATTGTCCCAATCGATATCCAGCACGCGGTTGAACTTGCCCATGCCCATCAGCACGCCATCGGCCAGCGGCAGCGCACCACCGGAAAGCGATGTGCCGGCGCCGCGTGGCACCACATTCACGCCGCGTGAATGGCACAGGGCCAGAATGGCTGAAACCTGCTGGGTATTGCTGGGCAGCACCGCCACCATCGGCACCTGGCGATAAGCGGTGAGACCATCGCACTCGAATGCCTTCAGTGAGCGCTCATCCACGATCACGGCTTCATGAGGCAGAATCCGCCGCAAATCCTCGATCAAGCCGTTGCGCTGTTCGAGGATGGCTGCATCGGGCGGCGGCATCAGCATGGCGTATTCTCTTTTGCGCGGCGGGTGGCATTCTCTACATGGCGAGTAGCGGCAATCGCAGCGGCAGCCGTATCCCCGGCTTCGATCGCCAACAGGATGGCTGCATGCTCGGCCTGCGAGGCCGCAGCACGGCCATCGGCAATGGCATCCGCCGACCATGTAAGCGCCCGGCTGGCCGAGAATTGCCCAGCCAGATAATCCAGAAAACGGCCCAGATGGGGATTGCCGCTGGCTACCGCGATGGCCGCATGAAACGCATCATCCGCTTCGGCACCGGCCTGCCCGCTCTGCAAAGCCTGCTGCATGGCCTGATATGCGGCACGGATAGCTGCAATATCTTCCGGCAATCGACGTCTGGCCGCCAGTTCGGCCGCCTTGGCTTCCACGGCAGCCCGCAGATCGAAAACATGGTTCAGGTCGTCGTCGGCCATGCTGCCGAGCTTGAAACTGCCCTGACCGGGCCGGGCCGCCACAAAAGCACCGGCGCCCTGGCGCGTCTCAACAAAGCCATCAGCCTTCAGCCGGGCAATCGCCTCGCGCACCACGGCTCGGCTCACGCCAAAGCGTTCCACCAGTTGTTTTTCAGTGGGGAGCCGCTCGCCCGGGCCGGCGCCGCCACCGGAAATCCATTCGGCCAGCTGGCGCGCCAGGCCATCGCCCAGCCCTTGGCTGCGTGGCAGATGCGGATGTGGAAGGTCTGGATGATGATACATGGCATATTTGTCTGGTTATCAGACAAATATGCCGGACTGCGTATATTCGTCAAGCCGGAAAACGCAAAAAGGCCTGGACGATCCAAACCGTCCAGGCCTTTTTAAACCTTTGATCCAGATGGCTATTCAGCCAGCCGGACGCGCGTATCAGCCCTGGCGGGCCTTGAAACGCGGGTTGGTCTTGTTGATGACGAAAACCCGGCCCTTGCGGCGGATCACGCGGCAATCGCGATGGCGGGTCTTGGCCGACTTGAGCGAATTGATGACTTTCATGACACGACCTTATGGCTCTGAACCGGACCCGAAGAACCGGTGAACGAAAAAGCCGAAGCGGAATCCGCCTCGGCGCGAAAAGCGGGCGGACCATACAAATCCCGCCCAGTTCTGTCAACAGGGCCTGTCGGCCGCCCTTTTCGGCCAATTCCGACCTGGTTGCGGGCAATGGAATGCCCGTTAAGGGTTTATCCAAACCTTGCCCGCCAATATCTGTCCCAACAATATTGCAACCGACCTCACGGCGCGAAAAGGATCATCATCGTGCAGCCTGAATGGACCTCCGGCTATGTAGCCGAGATCGACTACACCCATGGCTATTACCGCGAGATGAACCCGGCGCATCTGCGCTTTGCCCTCATATCGCGCGGCTTTGCCCCGCCCCCTGCCAGCGATATCCGCTATCTGGAGCTGGGCTTCGGCCAGGGCCTGTCGCTCAATATCCATGCCGCAAGCACGCGCGGGCAGTTCTGGGGCACCGATTTCAACCCCGCCCAGGCCGCCAATGCCCAGGCGCTGGCGGCCGCCACCGGCAGCGGCAGCCATGTGCTGGACGATGGCTTCGCCGAATTGTTGGCGCGCGACGACCTGCCGCAATTCGATTACATCTGCGCCCATGGCGTATGGAGTTGGGTGTCCGACGAAAATCGCGACACCATGGTGGCGCTGATGCGCAAACGGCTGAAACTCGGCGGTGCGCTCTATCTTTCCTACAACGCCCTGCCCGGCTGGTCGCAATCCATGCCGCTGCGCGCATTGATGAAACTGCACGAGGATATCGCCGGCAGCCAGGAGAAAGGCATCGCCGACCGCATCAACAATGCCATCGGCTTCGGCGAGGCAGTGGATGCCGCCGGCGCGCTGTATTTCCGCCAGGCGCCGGCCGCGCGTGAAAGGCTGAAAAGCCTGAAGGGCAAGCCGGTGAATTACCTGGCCCACGAATATTTCAATCGCGACTGGAAGCCGATGTATTTCGCCGATGTGGCGAAAATGCTCGAAAACGCCAAGCTCAGCTTCGCCGGCTCGTCCAACCTGCTGGACCATGTGGATGCGGTGAACCTCAACGATGCGGCGCGCAACTTCCTGGCCGGCATTGCCCATCCGATGCTGCGCGAAACCGCCCGCGACTATCTGCTGAACCAGGTTTTCCGCCGCGACATTTATTTGCGCGGCGCCCGCCGCCTGACCATCGCCGAGCGCAACGCGCTGCTGAGCGAGACCCGCGTGGTGCTACTGACCCTGCCTGACGAAATTCCGATGAAACTGACCTCGCCTTTGGGCGAGATCAATCTGGCCGAACAGATCTACAAGCCGTTGCTGCAAACCCTGGCTGCCGATAATTACAAGCCGAAAAGCTTAAGCGAAATCGCAGCCGCACGGCCGGAAACCAACCAGGCGCAGATTGTACAGGCCATCACGCTGTTGATCGGCGCCAACCATCTGGGCGTGGCACAGAGCGCCGCCGAGGAGCAGGTCTGCCGGGCCAATGCACAGCGCTTCAACAGCCATGTGCTTGCCCGCGCCCGCCAGGTTTCCGAGATCAATTATCTGGCCTCGCCGGTGCTGGGCGGCGGCGTGACGGTGCAGAAACTGCCGCAGATGTTTATGCTGGCCCAGGCCGAAGGCGCCAAAACCCCGGCTGCGCTGGCGAAGGCGGTGTATGCCATGATGAACGCGCTGGGCCAGAAGATATTCAAGGATGGTAAACCGCTGGATGGCGATGATGCGCATCTGGCGCAACTGACCGAGGATGCCAAGGCACATCAGCGGCGCATGCCGCTGATGCAGGCCCTCGGCGTGGTGAAATAACCCGGCCTAAAGCAGCAATTCCACCAGGCGCGGATTGGTATCGGCGAAGGCATCGCGCAGGGCCTTCACGAAACCATCCAGATCATCCACGGTGACGCCTTCCACGCCATGGCCCTCGGCCAGCTTGGCCCAGTTCATGTCGGGCCGGCCGATGGTCAGCATATCCACGGCGCGCGGGCCGGGATTCTGCACACCCACATTCTTCAATTCGCCCTGCAGAATGCTGTAGCGCCGGTTGGCAAATACCACCACGGTCACATTCAGTTTCTCGCGCGCCATGGTCCACAGCGATTGCAGCGTGTAGGCCGCGCTGCCATCGCCGGTCAGCACCACCACCTTGCGTTCGGGCGAGGCAATCGCTGCCCCCACGCCTACCGGCATGGAAAAGCCGATCGAGCCGCCCATATTCTGCAACCATTCGTGATCGGCCGAGCCGGCGGTGACATTGTAGATCGAACGGCCCGAGGTAACGGATTCATCGATCAGCACTGCATCCTGCGGCAGCAATGCGGCAAGCGCCGCCGCAATACCATCCAGCGAAACCGCGCCGCTAGGCAGGTCTGGCCTGGCCGGCCGCGGCGGCAACAGCGGATTGGCTGGCGCACGCAGGGCATCGGCCAGGCGCTCCAGCGCATCATCCAGATCATAGTCGATCGGGGCCACTGGCGTGATGCCGCAGCCTTCCGGCGCCAGCAGGCTGGGCTTGCCAGGATAGGCGAAAAAGGCCACCGGATTTTTCGCCCCCACCAGCACGATCTCGGATAAATCCTTCAGGTAATCCAGCGCCGAGCCGATCACGAAAGGAATGCGCCCCACATCGGGCAGACCCTCGCCGCGTGAAATCCGCGCATTCGAGGATTGGCCGGAAAGTTGGCAGCCGGTCGCGGCCTGAATGCGGGCAGCGGCACGCAGGCCGCGTTTCAGCAGCGCCTTGCCGCCCAGCAGCAGCATGGCCTTGGCCCCGCCGCGTTTCAGCGCAATGGCGCCGGCCGTTATCGCGGCCTCCTCGGCACGCTGCAGCGGCGCCACCGCCACCGGCTTGGCCGGGCCAGCCGGTGCATCGGTCCAGGCGGTATCGGCGGGCAGGATCAGAGTGGCGATGCAGCCCGCGCCCTTGCGCGCCTCGGCGACAGCCTGCGCACCCAGTCCGGCGATTTCCGGCGCCGTGAGGCCGGTGCCCACCCAATGGGAAACCGGCCGCGCAATCCCCTGGATATCGGCGGTCAGCGGCGCATCATAGGCGATGTGATAAGTGGCATGCTCGCCCACTACATTCACGATCGGCGAATTGGCCTTGCGCGCGTTATGCAGATTGGAAACGCCATTGGCCAGGCCGGGGCCGAGATGCAGCAAGGTTGCCGCCGGCCGCCCGGCCATGCGGGCGAAACCATCGGCCGCTCCAGTCACCACGCCTTCGGCCAGCCCCAGCACGCAGCGGATACCCGGCACATGATCCAGCGCCGCCACGAAATGCATTTCCGATGTACCGGGATTTGCAAAACAAACATCCACGCTGCTACCGATCAGCGTGCGCACCAAACTTTCCGCACCATTCATTTTTATTATCCCTGCGCTTCAAACCCCGCTTCCTCCCTACAGAAGCCGGAGGCGGAAGATTGGTGTTTATCGCAGGGCCTGACAAGCCCCGGCAGAACCGGATCAGAATTCCTTCCAATCATCGTCATCGGCCACAGGCGGCAATGCCCGCGCAGGCGCCAATGGCGTTGGCACCGGCTTGGTAGCAACAGGCTTGGGAGCGGCTGGCTTGGCAAGTGCGGGCCTGGCAATGGCTGGCTTGGCGGCCGGAACAGCAGCCGCTGCCGGTTTGCTTACGGCGGGTTTCTGCAGCCCGGCTCCGACAGCGGGCGTATTCACGCGAATCTCGTTACCGGTTTTGAAGAAACGCGCCAATTCCGCCAGTTCATTGGCCTGGTTGGCAAGGGATTGCGCAGCAGCCGTGGTTTCTTCCACCAGGGCGGCATTGCGCTGGGTCATCTCATCCATGCTGGCCACGGCGGTGTTCACCTGATCCAGCCCCGTGGCCTGTTCGCGGCTGGCCGCAGCAATCTCGGCCACGATGTCGGCCACCTTCTTCACGGCCCCCACGATATCCACCAGCGACCGACCTGCCTGATTCACCAGACCGGCACCGGTTTTCACCTGCGCGTTGGAAGCCTGGATCAACGCCTTGATCTCCTTCGAGGCATTGGCCGAGCGCTGCGCCAATGCGCGCACTTCCTGCGCTACCACGGCAAAGCCCTTGCCGGCCTCGCCGGCACGGGCCGCCTCCACCGAGGCATTCAAGGCCAGCAGGTTGGTCTGGAAGGCGATCTCGTCGATCAGCGCCATGATATCGGCGATCTTGCGTGCGCTCTCCTCGATCTCGCTCACTGCCACCACGGCCTGCTCAGTGATCGAGCCACCCTTTTCGGCGGTATCGCGGGCAGCCGTGGCCAGTTGATTGGCGGCCTGGGCATTGTCGGCATTCTGCCGCACGGTGGTGGTTATCTCGTGCATCGAGGCAGCAGTTTCCTCAATGCTGGCAGCCTGGCTTTCGGTGCGTTGCGCCAGATCCTGACTCCCGGTGGAGATTTCGTTGGATGCGCCGCGCACCGTCTGGGTGGTATTCAGCAAGCGGCCGGCAAATTCGCGCAACTTTCCGGCCATGCCATTTGCAGACCCTTTCAGCGTGGCAAACACTCCCTCATATTCACCGGCCACCTCGCGGGACAGATCGCCTTCCGCCATGGCCTGCATCACCTGCGCCAAATCTCCGGTCACCGAACCAAGCGTGCCCGACAAACGATTCAGTTCGCGGCTCAAAGCCAGCAAAAATCCTTCTTTGTCTGCCTCGTCGAGACGGCCCGAAAGATCGCCCGCCACGATGCGGCGGCAAAGGTCGGCCACCTCCTCGGCCGCCTTGCTTTCGCGGTGCTCGCTCTCCTGCCGCAGGCGGTCGGCCTCGCGGCGCTGCGCCTCTACCGCTGCTTCGGCATTGCGACGCTCAACCGCGTTGGTCTTGAACACTGCCAACGCCGACCCCATACGACCGATCTCATCGGTCTGTCGCAGCACCGGAACATCCGCTTCCAGATCGCCCTGCGCCAACCTTTGCATGGCGCCGATCATGCCGCCCAGGGGCCGCGTCACGCCATAAATGATGATCCCCAGCGCCAGCAGCAAGCCGGTGCCGCCACCCACGATGGCAATAAGGATCAGGGCTTGGCGCATCTGGATTACGCTTGCCCGCTCCATCTGTTCTTCTTCATTCAACTCGCTGGTGAAGCGCTCCTCCAGATTGCGTATATGCTGGCGCGCCGCATTGTAATGCTGCGAGGCAGCTATCACCGTTCGCTCAGCCAATTCGAACCGCAGCTGTTCGGTATCGGCCAATATGCGCTTGTAGCTGTCCTGATACTTTTCCGCCGCAGCCATCGCCAAGGCAAATTCGCTCTTCTCGAAATCATCATCCAGCAACGGCTTCAAGCGCTCCATCCGGCCGAGAAAACGCCGCAATTCATCGGCCGCACCGGCCACCACGCGCTCGCGCAATTCCGGTGAAAGCGGGCGCGTCATATTTTCGGTCATCCGCACGAATTGCACGAAATTGATGCCGCCGCGCCCGGCATGCTCGATCTGGTCGCCCTTCAGCTCGATACGATCCAGCGCCGCTTCCATCTTGTTGGCGCCATTTATAGCGACCAAAACCTGAATCGCGGCGGTCGCAATCAGGATTGCCACCACGGCAAACAGCTTCACCGATAGGCTCAAATTGCGGAACCAGGCCATAGCTTCCCCCTCAGCATGTAATGCCGACAATCACTCTTCCATCAAAGTTGCATTCTGTCAGGAAAAATTTGCCAGATGCAGGGGGAAAATGCAGTTAATTACACGTTCAATACTGTAGCGCTATACCGTAGCGATCGGCGTGACCGGAGACCCTACCGCCCCAGGCAGCCGCAGGGGCGGGGCGGTGAGCAAAAAACGGTTACGTTCCTGCTGTTTCAGGTAGGCCGCCAATTCCGCCAGATACCAGATTTCGCCCAAAGGCACGCCCAGCTTGAATAGGCAATGTTCATGCAACGGCAAGGCAGCATGGCCATCCGGGCCGCCATCCTTGGCCGGCAGGCCTTCCACGGCATAATTATCGGCGATCAGCGTGGCTACGCCGCTATCGGCAATCCAGTTCAACAACCGCTTGTCGCGGCCATCCAACACGGCGCAGCTATTTTCCAGCCGGTGCAGATCAGGCTTACGCTCCATCTCCAACAGCAGATCGGCAAAACCGGTGTAGAAGCAAAGCATGTCGCCCGGCTCCACCTCCGCCTTCTGCGCCTGCATGGCCCGCATCAAAGTGTCGTAACCCACCCATTCGCGCCTGCGACCGATTCCGTCGAACAAGTTGACCAGCACGCCGCGCCCCTGCAGACCATGACGCGCGAAATTATGGATTCCCAGAACTTCGCTGCCCGGCGAGAGAAAGCGCTCCAGCCTGGGCTCGCCGCCCATATCCAGCGCCTCCGGCACATGCTCGCCGGCACGCCAGCCATTGTAAAAAACCGGCTCCGGCACACCATCGCCATCGGCATCGAACATCTGGCCGGCATGGGCGAAGCTGTCCCATTGCGTGGAATATTGCAGGTAGATCAGCGCGGCATCGTCGCACATCACGTCGTTATGCCGCACATCGTAAACCGACAGGCGGAACGGCATGTTGGCCCGCCCTTCACGCACTACGCCGTATAACTTCGGCGGATAGCGGCGCGGGTTGAGCAGGTTGCCGCCGGGATAATCCAGCGGCAACGACAGGCAGAAGCTGCGGCCCTCGCGTACCTCCGCAATGCCCTGCCGAACCTTATCGGCTGTTATGAGATTAAGCCGGCCCAGCCGGTCATCCGCGCCGAAATCGCCCCAGGTAGATCCTTCCGGCCGCTGCTTCCAGCGCGGATTCATCAATTCGCGCCGGCAGCGCGCGCCTGCACGGCACCCACCGAATAATGCTTCCAGCGCGCTTCCACGGCTTCATGCAATTCATGCTTCATACCGGCAGCGAATACGGTTTCCGCTACCAGGAACATCGGGCCGATCAGTGCCTGCAACAGATTATCGGCCAATGCCGGCCGGCGCCCCTCGAAGACATGGCCGACAAGCTGGAACACCCAGCCGCCCACGAAGGCGATGGCAAACACGCTCCAGCCGATGGTGCTGCCCAAGCCGGCTACCCATTGCCCGGCCCAGAGCAAAAACGCGGCCACGATCACCATGCCAAGGCCGATGGCACGATCGAGCCACAGATAGAACAGCCCGGTTGCCACCCATAGCAATGTCGCGCCGGTGATTGCGATGCCGCCTGCTTGCCCAAGCGAAACCCAGGATAGCGGAATGAACAGCGCGAAGACGATGGACGGAATGCCGATGAAATGCGTGGCACGATTGCGCGCATCGCGGTGATAGGCGGAATACATCGCCATCTGCTCGATGAAAAACGGGTTCATGTTCGCCTCCCTGACATTCCGCGCCTAGCCCGAGTCGGACAGGCCTTATCTGCTTTGCCTGTCAGGGTAATCCTGGCTACGGCGCTGTCAACCCGAGTTTTCCCCAGCTTTTTGCGACAAATCGGCGAAAGGCTTTGACTCCCCGGCCTGCCCGCCTATGCTCGGCCCATTCGCGCGCATCCCCGCGGGAGAGGTGCCAGCCGGCTTGACTAAAGCCGGGCCCGGTACGCCGAAGGAGCAACCGCCCCGGAAACTCTCAGGCCAAAGGACCGCAGGGATCTAGCGAAACTCTGGAAAGCGGTCGGTGCAATCCGGCCCACCGACGGAGTAAGTCAGGCATCAAAGCATGCTTGGCGAATCTCTCAGGTTCTCAGGACAGAGGGGGCAGCGGTGGGTGCAAATCCGCCGCGCCGCCTGTTCTGTTGAAACCTGTGAGGTCCAGTGAGCGCTTCCTCCGACGAAACCCTGCATATAACGCCCCTGAACGCCCTGCATAAAGAACTGGGCGGTCGCATGGTGCCATTTGCCGGCTATGAAATGCCGGTGCAATTCCCCAGCGGCATCCTCACCGAGCATAAGCATACCCGCGCCGCCGCCGGTCTGTTCGATGTGTCGCATATGGGCCAGGTGCGCATCACCGGCGCCGATCCCGCCAAATCCATCGAACGCCTGGTGCCCGGCGATGTGCAAGCCCTTGAAGTGGGCCGCATGCGCTACACCATGTTCACCAACGAGGCCGGCGGTATCCTCGACGATCTGATGATCAACAAGCGCGCCGACGATCTGCTTGTGATCGTGAATGCGGCCTGCAAACAACAGGATATCGCATTGCTGCAAGCCGGCCTGCCGGATTGCAAAGTGGAATATCTGGCCGACCGCGCCCTGCTGGCCTTGCAAGGCCCCGAAGCGGTGGCCGTGCTGGCGCGGCTGAATCCGCAAATCGCCGCTTTGCAATTCGGCCAGGGCGCGGAAATCCTGCTGGATGGCATCAGTTGTTTCGTCACCCGCTCCGGCTATACCGGCGAGGATGGCTGCGAAATCTCGCTGCCCGCCGATGCCGCCGATGCCTTCGCCCGCAAATTGCTGGCGCAGCCCGAAGTGAAACCCATCGGCCTGGGGGCACGCGACAGCCTGCGTCTGGAAGCCGGGCTGTGCCTTTACGGCCATGATATCGACACCACCACCTCCCCCATCGAAGCCGGCCTGACCTGGACCATTTCCAAGCGTCGCCGCGCCGAAGGCGGTTTCCCCGGCGCCGGGATCATCCAAAAACAATTGGCGGAAGGCGTTACCCGCAAGCGCGTGGGCCTGCGCCCCGAAGGCCGCGCCCCGGCTCGCGAAGGCACCGATATCCTCGATATCAGCGGCAACAAGATCGGCATGATCACCTCGGGCGGTTTCGGCCCAAGTGTGGATGCACCGGTTGCCATGGGCTATGTCGCCGCTGCGTCTGCCGCCATCGACACATCCATCAACCTGTTGGTGCGCGGCAAGCCCTTGCCTGCCCGCATCTCTGCCATGCCCTTCATCACCAAGCGTTACGCCAAAGCCTGAGCCCGGAGACAGCACCTATGACCCTCTATTTCACCAAGGACCACGAATGGATCGACGTTGCCGGCGATACCGGCACCGTAGGCATCACCGTTTATGCCCAGGAGCAACTCGGCGATGTAGTATTCGTGGAACTGCCCGAGCCTGGCCGCGGCGTGAAGCAGGGCGGCGAGATGGCCGTGGTTGAATCCGTTAAGGCCGCCAGCGAGGTTTATGCCCCGGTTTCGGGCAGTGTGGTTGAAAGCAACGATGCCCTGGCCGCCGATCCATCGCTGGTGAACCAGGACGCCGAAGGTGCGGGCTGGTTCACCAAGATCAAGCTGTCGGATTCCGGCGAGCTTGGCGGGTTGATGGACCGCGCCGGCTATGATGCTTTCGTAAAATCGCTGGGTTGAGGCTGGCATGCGCTATCTCGGACAAACCGCCGCCGACCGCCAGGCCATGCTGGCAAAGATCGGCGTGGCGGATATCGACGCGCTGTTCAAGGACGTGCCGGCCGATGCGCTGAACGCGGCCATAGAACTGCCGGATCATCGCGGGGAATTGGAAGTAGAGCGCCATATCGGCGCTTTGGCGGCACGCAACCTGTCGCCGGCCGATGCACCCTGCTTCCTGGGTGCCGGCGCCTATCGCCACCATATTCCCGCCGCCGCCGATCACCTGATCCAGCGCAGCGAATTCCTTACCTCCTACACGCCCTATCAGCCCGAAATCGCGCAAGGCACGCTGCAATATCTGTTCGAGTTCCAGAGCCAGGTGGCGCTGATCACCGGCATGGATGTGGCCAATGCCTCGCTGTATGACGGCGCCACCGCCTGCGGCGAGGCCGTGCTGATGGCCCAGCGGGCCACCAGGCGGCAGAAAGCCGTGTTGTCGGGCGGCCTGCATCCGCATTATCGCGGCGTGGTGGAAACCCTGATGCGCCAGACCGATCAGCCCTATCTGGCAGCGCCGATGGATGCCGAGGGCAACGAGGATCTTGCTGCCCTGATCGACGAGCAGACCGCCTGCGTGGTGGTGCAGAATCCCTCGCTGTTCGGCCATGTGCGCGATCTGCGCCCGCTGGCCAAGGCCTGCCAGGCCAAGGGCGTGCTGTTGATCGTGGCGGTGAGCGAAGTGGTATCGCTCGGCCTGATCACGCCGCCGGGTGAGATGGGTGCCGATATCGTGGTGGCGGAAGGCCAGTCGCTGGGCGTGCCGCTCAGTTTCGGCGGGCCCTATGTGGGCCTGTTCGCGGCAAAGGAAAAATTCCTGCGCCAGATGCCGGGCCGGCTCTGCGGCGAAACCGTGGACCAGGATGGCAAGCGCGGGTTCGTGCTCACGCTGTCCGCACGCGAACAGCATATCCGCCGCGAGAAGGCCACCTCCAATATCTGCACCAATTCCGGCCTCTGCGCGCTGGCCTTCACCATCCATCTTTCACTGCTGGGCGAAGCCGGCTTCACCCGGTTGGCCGAAATCAATCATGCCAAGGCCGTGGAACTGGCCGGCAAGCTGGATGGCCTCAAAGGCATCAAGCTGGTGAATGGCAGCTTCTTCAACGAATTCACCCTCGCGCTGCCCAAGCCGGCAGCGGGTGTGGTGGAAGCATTGGCGAAGAAAGGCATTCTCGGCGGCGTTCCGGCCTCGCGGCTGTGGCCCGGTGAGAAGGCAGCCGAGCATCTGTTGCTGGTGAGCGCCACCGAAATGAACACCGAACATGATATGTCGGCGCTGCGCAGCGCGCTGGAAGAGGTGCTGTGATGCTGAACAAGCAGGGACGCCAAACGACACCCAATGCCGGCGCCGACAACAGCGGACCAGCCGGGGGCTATGCCACCATCGGCGGCCATAAGGGCCTTGAGCATGAAGAACCGTTGATCTTCGAACAGGGCGAGCCCGGCCGCTGCGGCGTTGATCTGCCCGCACCGGCGAATGTGGCGGAGCGCCTGGGCGGCCTGCGCCGCAAGGGCGCGATCGGTTTGCCTGGCCTGTCCGAGCCCCAGGTGATCCGCCATTTCGTGCGCCTGAGCCGCAAGAACTACGCCATCGATATGGGCGTGTTCCCGCTCGGCTCCTGCACCATGAAGCATAATCCGCGCCTGAATGAAAAACTGGCACGGCTGAAAGGCCTGGGCGATCTGCATCCGATGCAGCCGGAAAGCACCGTGCAGGGCGCGCTGGCGCTGATCGACGAACTGGCCGGCTGGCTGAAGACGCTGACCGGCATGCCGGCAGTGGCGATGTCGCCTGCTGCCGGCGCCCATGGCGAACTCTGCGGCCTGATGAGCATCCGCGCCGCCCTTATCGCACGCGGCGATGCCCGCAAGCGCATCCTGGCGCCGGAATCCGCCCATGGCACCAATCCGGCCACGGCAGCGATGTGCGGTTATACGGTAGACCCGATCCCCGCCACAGCCGATGGCCGCGTGGACCTGGAAGCCCTGCGTGCCAAGCTGGGCCCGGATGTGGCGGCGATCATGCTGACCAATCCCAATACCTGCGGCCTGTTCGAGCGCGATATCCGTCAGGTGGCGGATATGATCCACTCCATCGGCGGCTTCTTCTATTGCGACGGCGCCAATTTCAACGCCATCGTGGGCAAGGTGCGGCCGGGCGATCTCGGCATCGACGCCATGCATATCAACCTGCACAAAACCTTCTCCACGCCCCATGGCGGCGGCGGCCCCGGCTCTGGCCCGGTGGTGTTGTCGGATGCGCTGAAGGATTTCGTGCCGCTGCCCTATGTGATCCACGATGCGAATGGCTATCGCCTGGTGGAACAGGATGAAAGCGGCAAGAGTTTCGGCCGCATGAAGGGCTTCCATGGCCAGATGGGCATGTTCATCCGCGCGCTGGCCTACATGCTCAGCCATGGCGGCGATGGCCTCAAGCGCGTGGCCGAGGATGCCGTTCTGGCCGCCAACTACGTGATGGCCTCGTGTGACGATGTGATGAGTCCTGCATTCGCAGGCCCCTGCATGCATGAAGCCCTGTTCGACGATAGCTTCCTCAAGGATACCGGCGTCAGCACCCTGGATTATGCCAAGGCCCTGATCGACGAGGGCTATCATCCGATGACGGTGTATTTCCCCCTGGTGGTGCATGGCGCGCTGCTGGTGGAACCCACCGAAAGCGAAAGCAAGGATGCGCTGGACCATTTCATCATGGTGCTGCGCGGCCTGGCCGAACGCGCCCAAAGCAAGCAAGCCGCCGACTATTTCCACGGCGCGCCCTATCTGGTGCCACGCCGCCGGTTGGACGAAACCCAGGCCGCCCGCAAGCCGGTGCTGCGCTGGAAACCCGCCCAGGACAACAAAGCGGCGGCGGAATAGTCGCTTCCGGCGCACAACAATGCTTGCACTTTATCGTCATTCCGGCGTAAGCCGGAGTGGCGATAAAGTGCAAGCATGTCAACGTCCGATACAGCCCCGAAAAAATTGCCGATCTGGACTGTGCTGATCGCCACCATGGCGACACAGTCTTTCACCACGCTCTGCTCGATGTCGCTATCGGCCATTGCGCCCGATGCCGCGCATGGGCTGGGCCTGCCAGCATCACTGGTGGGTTATCAGGTAGCCATGGTCTATACCGGCGCCATGCTTTCCTCGTTGATCGGCGGCGCCGTAGTGAACCGCTTCGGACCGGCGCGCAGCAGCCAGATCGCGCTCTGGCTGGCTGCGCTGGGCTGCCTGTTCACCGCAACACTGGGCCTGGCCGGCGTGATGATCGGCGCCGTGGTGATCGGCCTGGGCTATGGCTTCACCAATCCGGCCGCCTCCCTGCTGCTTAGCCGCGCCGCCATCGGCAGCCGCAGCAATCTGATCTTTTCCATCAAGCAATGCGGCGTTCCGATCGGCGGCATGCTGGCCGGCCTGCTGCTGCCGCCGATCACCCTGCTGCTGGATTGGCGGGCGGCGATCATCACCTGCCTGCTGATCTGCCTGCTATGGAGCCTGGTGCTGCAGCGATATCGCGGTCGCTGGGATATGGAGCGCAATCCG
>NZ_JAHBYG010000016.1 GCF_019636075.1 Ferrovibrio sp. | reverse complement strand
TGCGTTCGCGCGTCAGGGCATCCAGCGCGGCAAACGGTTCGTCCATCAACAGCACGGCGGGATCGTGGATCAGGCCGCGGGCGATGCCGGCACGCTGCTGCATACCGCCCGACAATTCGCGCGGCAGATGCGAGGCGAATTTGCCAAGCCCTACCAGTTCGAGCAGGCGGTCAGCCTCGGCCAGATAATTCTGTATCGGCAGCCGCTGGGCACGGATCGGCACCAGCACATTATCGCGCACCGTGCGCCAGGGCAGCAAAGTAGGCTGCTGGAACACGATACCGACATCCTTGCGCGGCCCTTTGATGGGCTCGCCCGATATCCGCGCCGTGCCGGCAGAAATCGGCAACAGGCCGCTGATCACGCGCAGCAAGGTGGATTTGCCACACCCCGAGGGGCCAAGCACCGCCACGAACTCGCCCTTGCCGATCTCAAGATCAAGCTTGGTCAATGCCGTAAGCGGGCCTTGCGTCGAGTCGTAAACGACCGACATACCCTCGATTTGCAATACCGGATCAGCGGCCATGTTGCTTGCTCATACTCTCGGCTTACTTGTAGGCCTTGGCCTTGGCGACAACGTCGCTGCGGCTGAAGCGGTTATATTCAGGCACCAGCTGGTTGGTGAAAAGCGTATCGAGGGGGATTTTCGCATCCGCTTCGATCAGCTTGCCCTGCTTCAGGGCACCGATCAGCAAGTCCCATTCCTTATCGGTGAAGGCGCCCATATTGGTATCCGTGCGGCCAGCCAGCAGGTTGGCGATGCGCGGCTTCATGATGGTGACTTCCTTCTTCAGGTTGTCGGCATCGGTGCCGCTGGTGGGCTTCAGCGAGGGATATTCGCGCCAGAAGGAGGTGATGCAGCCTTCCAGGTTGGCCTCGCAGGCCACCGCCGCCTTCGACATGGCACGGCCGAAACGGGCGATCAGATCCGGCTTGGTCTTGAGCAATTCCTCAGTAACCGGGAAGCCATGGCTGGACAGCAGATCGTAACCTGCCGGGAAAGGCACACGGCGAATCTTGGTGCCCGCCATTTCGAGCGCCACATGCATCGTATCCCACAGATTGATCGCATCGACATTCTTGCGGCGCAGCGCCTCGAAAGCCGGCACGCCGGAACCCACGGCAATCTTCTGCACGGTATCCCAATTCACGCCGCTGGCCTGGGCCATGGCCTGGGTCATGGCGATATTGCCCGAGGTGAGCGAGACGAAGCCGATGGTCTTGCCGCCGAGATCGCCCATGGTCTTGATGCTGCTTTCGTCCAGCACCGCCAATTCCCAAATGGTACGCGGCAGGTAGTTGTAGACAAAACGCAGCGGGAAATTCGGCTTGCCCGGCTGGCGCGAAATCGGCAGCGGCTCGAGGCTGGCATAAGCGGTGTGGATGGTGCCAGCCAGCAGCTGTGGGATGATCACGCCCGAACCGGTGAGCACGATCACTTCCACATCAAGGTTTTCTTCATCGAAGAACCCCAGGGCGCGACCGAAGGTAAGGTTCGAAACGCCGGAATTGATCGCCGACGGCCAGGCGAAAACGAACTTGTCCTTAGCTTCGGCGGCGGGCGCCAATGCAGCCGCACAAGCCGAAACCAGCAGCGCGGATGCGCCCAGAATGCTCTTCAGGGAAAACCAGGATCGCGGAGAAGTCATATCAGCCCCCATTGTCTTAAAACCTCGCTTTGTCTCTATATTAGATACATCGTCTATTCTAATGGGACATGCCGGACGGGTCAAACCCAAACTGCCCGGCCGCCCCTATTCCGCCGCCATTTCTACCGGCAAAGCGTCCAACGCCGCTGCGATAGCCCGGCCAACGACAGCGATGGTGAGAGTCGTCTTGTAATGGTTGTCCTTCAACGGCAGAGCGCCATGCACCGCCGCTTCCGCCGCCGCACGGATGCGCGCCTGCGACAGCCCGGCACCCAGCAACAGATTTTCCGATTCCATCGCCCGCACCGGCTTGGGCGCCACACCGCCCAGCGAAATGCGCACGTGACGCAGGCAGTTGCGGTCGCCCGAGAGACTGACAGCCGCAGCGCTTTCGGCGAAATCGCCGCGCCAGCGGGCATATTTCTCGTAATGGAACGCACCCGCCGCTGCGGGAATTTCGATCCGCGTGATGATCTCGCCACGCCGCAGCACGGTTTCGCCGGCCCAGACGTAAAGATCTTCCACCATCACCACGCGATTGCCTTGCGGCCCCACCACATGCAGGCAGGCGCCCAGCGCCGTAAGGATCGGTGCCAGATCGGAAACGCAGGGCGCAGCGCACCGGCCCGCGCCGATGATGGAATGATGCCGGCTTTCGCCCAGCACCGCATAGCAAGGGCAGGACGGGCCGGAGAAACGATAGCAAGGCGTGGCCGAACGGAAGAACCAGCACCGTTTTTCCTGGCAGAGGTCGCCGGCCACGGTGGCGCGATTGCGCACCTGCAAGGTGGCAATCTGGCCGATGGCATCATACAGGCCGGGCAGCCATTGCCGGATTCCGGCATGGTTTTGCAATTGCGACAGGGTTACGGCGGCGCCGATGCTGATGGTGCCCCGTCCGTCGATGGCTATATCACGCATGCCCGGCAGGCCGGCGCATGAAAGCAGCAAAGCCGGCGCATAAACGCCCTGGCGAATGCCAGGCAGCAGATCCGTGCCGCCGCCGATCAGCTTCGCGGCATTTGCTGTTTCGCCCAGAGTATCCAGTGCCGTTTGCAGATTATCGGCCTGTCGCAAATCGAAGCTGCCGATGCGCGGTCGCTTATGGCCCAAAGCCGCGCCCAGTTTCTGCATCGCCGGAAACATCGCCGGATAGGCCGCACGTACCGCCGCCACTTCGGCATTATAGGGGCGTTTATAAGGCTTCAAGGCCGGCTTGGGTTCACGCGCACGCAGCACCGCCAGCACCGCTTCGGGAGTGATCGGCAGCGTGTGGAAGCGATGGCCCACGGCATTGGCCACAGCATTGGCCACCGCGGCAATGGTGGCGTTGATGGTGGGTTCGCCGGCTGCCTTGGCGCCGAATGGCCCCAATTCTTCCGAGGTTTCGATGAATTCCACCGCGATATGCGGCGTGTCGGCAATGCGCGGCACACGATAGTTGATCAGCGATCGATTGACCGGCTTGCCATCCTGAAACAGCACTTCCTCGCTGAGCGCCATGCCGATGCCCTGCATGATGCCGCCATAGGTTTGGCCCTCCAGCGCCGTGGGATTGAGCACGCGGCCCACATCCTGCACCGAGGCCACATTCAATACCCGCACATGGCCGGTTTCGGGATCCACCTCCACTTCCACCGCCTGGGCGGCGAAAGCATAGGAGACGGCATAATTGCCGAAACCATTGGCATCGGGCCGCGCCTGGTCGATGGCGTAATGGCCTTCCACGCGGATGCTGCCATAACGCTGGGCCAGTTGATCGATGCCCACATTCTGCGATGCATCGGCGGGATGCGCAAAAATCCCGCCGGCATAGGCAATGGCATCAGGCGATACCGACCAATCCTCGGCCAGCCGGCGCTTGAATTCGGTCAACAAATCGCCGCCGGCATTCAACGCCGCATTACCGGTGACAAAGGTGACGCGGGAAGCCGCACTGCCCAGATCGTCGGGATTCTGTTCGGTATCCATATGCAGCACGTCGAACAACTCGACGGGCAGTTCCAGCTTGTCGGCAACCAACTGCGCCAGAATGGTATTCTGCCCGGTACCGGCATCGGCGGTTTGCGTGCCGATCAGAAAACGGCCATCGGGCTGCGCGGTCAGCGCCACATTGGAAAAATTGCCTTCCGGGTATAGCACGCTGCCGCTGGGATGGATCATCGAAGCGATGCCGATGCCGCGATATTTCGGCAGCTTGCCGCGTTTCTGTTCCCAGCCGATCAGATCGGCTGCGCGCTGGATGCAATCGGCCAGCGCGCAGGAGGTGATCTTCCAACCAAGCTGGGTTACGTCGCCGGGCCGGTTGGCAATGCGCTTACGGTATTCCACCGGATCGAGGCCGAGCTTGTCGGCGATCTCGTCGATCTGGGTTTCCAGGGCCCAGATGATGCCCGGCGCACCCATGCCGCGATAGGAACCGCCCGGCACCTTGTTGGTATAAACCAGCTTGGCCTTGTATTCGGCCGATTGCACACGATAGAGATTGAGCAAACGCTGGCGCATGGCCGAAACATAAACCGGCCCCATATGGGTGTAGGCACCGTTATCGACCAGGCCTTCCAGGAAACGCGCCACGATATTGCCATCGGCATCCACGGCGGTTTTCAGATGCATCACCTTGGCATGATCGGTCTTGCCGGCGAGGTATTCCTCGTCGCGCGACAGCACCAGCTTTACCGGACGGCCGCAACGCACAGCCAGCATGGCCGCGATGGCAATCTGCTCCGGCGCCTGCGATTTTCCACCGAAACCGCCACCGATCAACACCGAGCGCACCTTGATCTTGCCAAGCGGCAGGCCGATCACTTGCGCCAGTTCCTTGCGCACGAAAAACGGCGCCTGGGTGCCGCACCAGACTTCCAACTCGCCACTGGCGGCATCAAACCGTGCCACCGTGGCATTGGTTTCCATGCAAACCGGCCACACGATGCCATGGCGGAAGCTACCTTCCACGCTCAGAACAGCCGATTGCATGGCCTTGTCCACATCGCCGAAACGCGCATCGGCAAGCTGGGCCACATTGCGCGGCAGATTGGGCTTGGGTGGATGAATCTCCGGCGCATCAGGCGCCAGGGCAGCTTCCAGGCTGGTGGCTGTCGGCATGGCTGTGTAGCGCACCGCAATAGCCTGCGCCGCCGCCCAGGCCTGCTGCGGCGTTTCGGCGGCCACGGCGGCCACTTCCTCGCCATGGAAGCGCACCACATCACGCGCCATCGGATACCGGTCGGCATAGGCGGGGCCGAAATTGACATAACGGTTATCGGAAAAATCCGCAGCCGTGATCACGCAGGCCACGCCAGGCATGGCGCGCGCGGCTTCGGCATCGATGCCTTCTATACGCGCCGCCGCATGCGGACTGCGTAGGACACAGGCATACAACATGCCAGGCAGCGACACATCATGGGTATACTGCCCCTGCCCGGTAACCTTGCTGCCGGATTCAAGCTGCGGAATGCTCCGACCTATGGCCTTGAGGCTCATCGTGCAGCCTCCTGAACAGCCTTCAGGATCTGCACATAACCCGTGCAGCGGCAGATATTGCCCTGCAATGCCATGCGGATATCGGCTTCGCTGGGATGGGGATTCTGCTTTAGCAAGGCGGTGGCAGACATCAGCATGCCCGCGGTGCAGAAACCGCATTGAAACGCGCCATTATCGATGAAGGCGCGTTGCAACGGATGCAATGCGTCCTCGATGGCCAGCCCTTCCACGGTTTGGATATCCGCACCCTGCACCAACAAGGCAGGCGTGATGCAAGCCGGCACGGCAGCGCCATCCACGATCACCGTACACGCACCGCATTCGCCGCTGCCGCAACCGATCTTGGTGCCGGTGAGCGCAAGTTGATCGCGCAGCAATTCCGCCAGCGTGATATCCGCGCGCACCGACAGGCTGACATCACGGCCATTGACCGTGAAAGCCATTACGGTGGCGGCGTTATCCGGCGCGGGCTGCTTCATGCTCTGGCGATCTTTTCCGCCGTGACCGGCAAATCGAGGATGCGTTTACCGGTGGCGCTGGCAACGGCATTGGCAATGGCGGCCGGCGGCTCGATGCAGGACGGCTCGCCCACGCCCTTGGCGCCATAGGGACCGGTGGCGGATGGATGCTCCACCAGCACCACGCGGATCGGCGGCACATCCATGATGGTGGGCATCTTGTAATCGGTGAGATTGGCGTTCAACACACGGCCTTCAACCTGCACCAGCTCCTCGCTGATTGCCTGGCCGATACCCTGCACCACGCCGCCCTCGATCTGCCCTTCAAGATTGGATGGATTGATCGCATAGCCCACATCCTGGGCCACTACGTAATCCTTGATGGTGATTTCTCCCGACATCGGATCGACCTGTAGATCGACCGCATGGGCATGGAAGCTCGGCGAAGGCCAGCCTGGCGAGAAATGATTGCGCACACGGCTAGCATCGTAGGCGATGGGATCAGCGATATAGGTGCCCTCGGCGATGAGGCCGCCGGCACTCATCTGCGCCTGCGCCGCCAATGCCGCAAAGCTGATGGATTTTTCGCCGGCGACAAAGCCCTTGCCGCGCATCTGCAATTCGGCTTCGGGCACACCCAGCGCCTTGGCCGCCAGCGGCCGCATCTTGCCTAGCAGATTGGCAGCAGCCAGCCGCGCGGCATTGGCTACGGTGGCCATGGTGCGGCTGCCTTGGGAACCGAAATCATAAGGCGTGATGTGGGAATCAGCACTGACCACCGAAATATCGGCCACATCCACGCTCAGTTCATCGGCCAGAATTTGCGCCACGCCGGTCAGTGCACCGGTGCCAAGCTCGACCACGCCCACCATCAGCGTGAAACGCCCATCGGCGCTGAGTTTCAGATAGGCGCCAGACGATCCGCGCGAGGTCATCCAAGCGCCGATGGCCAGCCCCTTGCCGCGATTGTTTTCCGGGTTCTTACGATCCCAGCCGATGGCATCGGCGGCCTTGAGCAGGCATTCCTCCAGGCCTACGCCGGTCATCACCTGGCCGGTGGCACTGAGATCGCCTTCATGGATGATATTGCGCAGCCGGAATTCCAGCGGATCGATGCCGAGATCGGCAGCGATGATATCCATCTGCGATTCGATGGCAAAATTCGGCATCGGCCCCGAGGGCGCACGCATGGAGCCGCCAGGATGATTGTTGGTGTAGATTGCCAGGCCTTCCAGCAGCAGATTGGGAATGCGATAAGGCCCGGCCAGAATCAATGTGGCGGTGGACGCCACCAATGGGCCGGAGCCAGAGCAGGCGCCGGTATCGATGATGGCCCGGGCCTGCTTGGCCAGAATACGGCCTTCGCGATCCACGCCGGTTTTCACCTCGATCACCGAACCGTAGCGGAACAGCGCTGCCGATAATTCCTCATGCGAGGTGCTGAACACCCGCACCGGCCGTTTCGCCACGCGCGCCAGGGCCAGGGCATAATGCTCCATGCCTATGCGCAGCTTGCCGCCGAAACCGCCGCCAATGGCCGGCACGATCACACGGATCTGCGTGACATTGACGCCGAATATCTCCGCCAGCGCGGCCTGCGTATCAAACAGCAATTGCGTATTGCACCATACCGTGCCGATGCCGGCCGCATCCCATTGCGCCACGGCCACACGCGGCTCGGTATAACCGGCATGGATCGGCGGCGTGCGGAAACGATGCTCGTAAACCCGATAGCTTTGCCGAAAACCCGCTTCCACATCACCCACCGTGATGGTGGTGCGGCCCGAACGATTGCCTGCGCGATCAGCCAGCGGAGAAGCCTTATATTGCAGCAGATCGGGATGCAGCACCGGGGCATCCGGCTGCATGGCAACAATCGGATCGAATACCGCCGGCAGCGGCCGGTATTCCACACGGATCGCCTGCATCGCCGCTTCGGCGATTTCCGGTGTATCGGCTGCCACGGCGGCAATCGCCTGGCCGATATAGCTGACGCGACCTTCGGCAAAAACCTGGAAATCCTTCACCAGATTGCCATAACGATGGAATGCCATGGTTTTAGCGGTAACGACGGCGCGCACCCCGGGCATTGCTTCGGCAACCGAAAGATCCAGCGCCACGATTTCGGCATGGGCATGTTCGCTACGCAGGATGCGGCCATGCAGCATGCCCGGCAGGCTGAAATCAGAGGCGTAAATGGTGGCGCCAGTCACCTTGCCCAACGCATCGATGCGCTTGTGCCGCGTGCCGACATTCACCTGGTTGCGATGCGGGTGCATATTCATTGCCGCACCCGTCCGTCTTGCGCGGCATGCTGCACGGCCTGAACGATCTTGGTATAGCCGGTGCAGCGGCATAGCGTGCCGCACAGACCTTCTTGAATTTCCTCGAAACTGGGATTGGGTTTTTCGTTGAGCAGGCCTGCGGCGGTCATGATCATGCCGGGAATGCAATAGCCGCATTGCACCGCATCGCATTCGATGAAGGATTGCTGCAAAGGATGCAGCTTATCGCCGTCGGTCATGCCTTCGATGGTGCGAATATCCGCGCCCTCGCATTGCGCTGCCAGCGTGATGCAGGAATTGATCGCCCGGCCATCGATCAGCACCGTACAGACGCCGCATTCGGCTTCCAGGCAATTGGATTTCGTGCCGGTGAGAAACAGCTTCAACCGCAGCACATCCAGCAGCGTGGCGCTGTCTTCCGCGTCGATATCATGACGTTCCCCATTGACCGTCAGACTGAGCTTACGCATGGGGTATCTCCGCTTTCAGGCAATGCTGCAATGCGCGCAGCAACATGCCGCCCACCAGTTCGCGCCGGTATTCCGCGCTCGCCCGTACATCGCTGCGCGGCGTGCAATCGGCCTGAATGGCGACCGCTGCCTTGGCAATCAGCGCAGCATCGGGCTTGCGGCCCAGCAGCATTGCTTCCGTGCCCAGCGCGCGTAATGGCCGGGGCCCAACGGCGCCCAGCGCAATGCGGATATCGGCAATGGCGCCCGCGTTATCCAACCGCAGCCGCAGCGCCACCGACACCACCGCAATCTCCATCGCCTTGCGCCGACCGGCCTTGAGGAAGCAGCAGCTTTCGCCCGGCGCCGGCTTCGGCAGCAATACGGCCTCGATCAACTCGCCAGGCGCCAACAGGCTCTGACCGGGACCGGTGAAAAAATCGGCAATCGCAATATGGCGGCTGCCGCCCTCGCCTGCCGCTACGATCACGGCATCCAGCCCCAGCAAGGCCACAGCCACATCGGCGGCCGGCGAGGCATTGGCGAGATTGCCACCAATCGTGCCGGCATTGCGCACCTGATGGCCACCCACCACGCGCGCCGCCTGGCCCAAAGCCGGGTAATCGCGCAACAGGCCGGAATGCAGGTCGATATCCTTGTGGGTGCACAGCGCACCGATACGATAGCCTTCGGCGGTTTCGGCTATCTGACGCAGGCTTTTCAACCCGGAAAGATCGATCAGGTTGCCGAAGGATTTCACGCCGCGGCGCAACTGGATGATCAGATCTGTGCCGCCAGCGATATAGCGCACATCGGGGGCCAGCCGACGCGACAGCGCGATGGCATCAGGCAGCGAGGCAGCCTTATGCAATTGAAAGTTCATGCCGCAGCCATATCCAACGGAGCCCTGCCAGCCGCCGACCAGGCCGGCCGCCAGGCTTCAGTCACGAATTTCTCCAGCGTGGCAGCGGCATCCATGCCTTTGGCGGGCAGAGCCGCAACGATTACGCCATCGATGCCGGCGGCAAATAGCTGCCCCAATTGCGCCTGGATATCCTGGCCATTGCCAGCCAGGGCCACGGCGCTCACCATGGCATCGGTCACGTCGTCGCGGATTGCTTCATAGGGGGCGGCGCCGGCCTTGTATGGCACATCGGCCACCTTGGCCCGGACACTCTCGCTCAAAGTCAGGCCCTGGCTTTCCAGCGTATCGAAATGGGTGCGGCCTGCCGCCAGCGTGCGTGCCGTGCGCAGGCGCAAGGCATCGAAGGCATCGGCGCGATTATCGCTGATCGAGAGATTGAGCCGCGCGATGCATTTCGCGCTGCCGGGTGCCCGGCCAGCCGATGCAGCAGCCTTGTCGATACGGGCGCGGAAGAAAGCGGCCTCGGCCGCATTGCCGCAAGCCTCCATGATCACCGCGTCGGCAATCTTGGCCGACATCTCCTGCCCCATCGGGCCATTGCTGGCAATCCAAAGCGGCAAGACGGCGCGGCGCGGCTTGTAGCCCAGCTTGCCGCCATTCAGCACCACGATCTCGCCGCGATAGGTCACTTCCTCGCCGCTGCACATGGCGCGAATCAACTCCGCGCTTTCGCGGATGGCACGGATCGGCTTGGGGCGCGGCATTTCCATCTCGGCAAAGCCCGAAATGCCGGCGCCCAAGCCAAGGATGGCGCGGCCGCGCGAGATATCGTCCAGCGTGGTGATGGCCATGGCGGTAAGGGCTGGATGGCGCGAAAACGGATCAGTGACGCAGGGGCCGAGCTGTATCCGCTCGGTTTTCATGGCAATCACGCTGAGCAGCGCATAAACCTCGCGGTAGAAACGCTCATCGGCGATCCACACATCGCTGAAACCTAGCTGTTCGGCCTTCGCCGCCAGATCGGCCAGCGCAAAAGGATCGGCATGGCCCGCCATCAACAAACCCAAACTCATTGCGCAATCTCCAGCGGCAGGTAATCCAGATCGAAGCCATAATGGCGCGGCCCAAGCGCGGCTATCGCCTCAGGCGTGCGCAATTGCGGCGGCGCCGGAGCCACGATCACCGCCACGTCGATGCCCTCAGGCAGCGTGGTGTTGGTATAGGGCTCGGCGGTATGGGCCTGCACCACGCAGATCAGATCCGGCGAGGTATAGCGCGGCACATCGTCGATCCAGACGATATGATTCTCGTTCTTCAGCCAGATCCGGGCTTTGCTGCCATCGGCGGCATCAATGTAGAGATCGCCGAACATGTAGCCTTCGCGCGATTCCCAGCTCTTGCGCACCAGCCGCCCACGATGCACCACGCGCCCGCCCATGGCGGCTGCCGCGGCATCGGTGGCATCCGTGCCGGCACGCCGCGCCGCCGAAATGGCCCGGCCCAGCTGCAAGGCTTGGCTGAGGCCGCCAGACAAGGCATGGCGCTTCAATGTGCGGCCATCCACCACGAAAGCCGCACGCGCCAGCTGCGCCTTCATATCGGCTGCCTTGGTGACCGTACTGATCGCCTTGCCCAGTCGCTCGCCCAGCAACATGCTGTTGCAATCGCTTACCGTCATCAGCATGCCCCAATGATCGGCATAAACCGCCGGTGCGAACGGAATGCCGGAGCGTGCGATCGTGCTCTGCGACATTTCCGGGATGGCGCGGCCGGCGCAATCGCAATCCACCATGTCGATGCCCGCCGCCATGGCCGCCGCCAGCGGCATCGGCGAATTGCCGGCGCCAAGCTCGATGGGGTAGATGCCGGCGATCTTACGGCCGAGATGGGTTTCCAGCGCCTTCAGCGCGCGCAGCATCGGCGGCTCGGCCTGCATCTGGCGCGGATAGCCGGCGGCTACACGCTCCTCCTCGCTCATCGGCGGCACCGGCGCGATGGAGCCAAGGCCCGACAGCGAGCAGAACAGATCATCGTCGCCGATGCCTTCAAGCGGCCGCCAGCATGGCTGGCCGCCCTGCTCTATCAAAGGCAGCAAGGCAGCGCGACCGGCATCCGGCCGCCCGCCGCCGCCCGTGCCCAGCACGGTCAGCCCGCGTATGAAATCCTCCAAATCCTCAACCGAGTTTAACGCGCCTGTCGGCATCACATCGCCTTTTCGTCTTTAATAATGAGACAACGTTTTTATTATAGAGACGAATTTACGCCGGCAAGCCGCCTCCGTCAAGCCCGGCCGAATGCGCCAAGCCAAGCTGACTGCCGGCTGCGATGTGCCCTGGAAAAAGCCTTAAGTGGCTCTGCGAGCAACCTGTTTAGCCGCGGCCTAAAGCCTTGCGACGGTCAGGCCCATCGGATAAGGTCCGCGCGCTTTTCGACCGGCCTCACAAATTTGCGGAGAGGTGCCAGAGTGGTCGATCGGGGCGGTCTCGAAAACCGTTGTGCCTTTGCGGGTACCGTGGGTTCGAATCCCACCCTCTCCGCCAGTTTCAGTATCCAAGATATTGATATTGTTCCGCGTTATTGCGCGTCAGTAATCGTACCCACAAATCACGCTCAGATCGTCACTGCAAAGACCGCATCCACGGCTACGGCCGCGCCTTGCGGCAACTGATTCACCCCAATGGCTGTGCGGGCATGCGCCGCGATTGCCGGCCCGAATATCTGGTGGAAACAATCCGAAGCCCCGTTGACGACATGCGGTACAGACGTGAAGTCCGGCGTGCAATTTACAAAGCCGCCCACCCGGAGGCATGACATGACGCGGTCCAGGTTGCCGTCCACGGCCTCCCGCAGGGCCGCGACAAGGTTCAGCGCGCAGAGACGCGCCGCCTTCTGCCCGGTTTCCAGATCGATCGCATGACCGACTTTTCCGGCATATACTACCGCGCCGTTCCACACGCAGTTCTGGGCCGCCAGATAAACGAGATCGTTGTGGCGTTTCCACGGCACGAAACTGGGGATGGGCCGCGGCACGTTCGGCAACTCAATTCCCATCGAGATCAAGCGCTGCTCAGCTGAAGCTTCCGTATTGATGTCCATCTTGCCCTCCCTGACTACGAAACTGCAAAGACTGCATCGACCTCCACTGAGGCCCCTTGCGGCAATTGCACCACGCCAACTGCCGTCCGGGCATGGCTTGCGACGTCTGATCCGAATATCTCGTGAAACAGATTCGATGCTCCATTTATGACATGGGGGACCGAGGGAAAGTCGGGCGTGCAGTTGACAAAACCACCCACCCGGAGACAGGACCTGACGCGCCCGAGTTCGCCATCCAGTGCTTCTGCCAAAGCTGCGACAAGGTTGAGCGCACAGACACGGGCGGCTTTTTGTGCAGTTTCCAGATCGACGTCGTGCCCAACCCTGCCCTTGCAGGTTACAACGCCATTCCACTCGCAGATCTGTCCCGCCAGATAAATGATGTCATTCCGGCGCTGCCACGGTGAGAAATTCGCAATAGGTTTTGGGACATTCGGCAGGACTATGCCCAAGCTTTCCATACGCTCCCTGACAGGCACGACACTATCCATGACAACCACTCCGGCAATCCATTCTGATAATCAATGTGCCCCGCCCAGCAGGCCCGACAAATGACGCCGAAGCGCATTGAATTCGGGGCTGGTCGGATCGCGCGGCCGCAGCAGTTCGATTTTCTCATCGGCAATGATGCGCCCAGGCCTGGGCGACATGACGACGACCCGATCTGCAAGGAGGATAGCTTCCTCTATGGCATGCGTGACAAAAATCACCGTCAGTTTTGATTTGGCCCATAGGTCGAGCAATTCTTCCTGCAGCCGCTCCCGCGTCATGGCATCCAGCGCACCGAATGGCTCATCCATCAGAACCACTTCCGCATCATTCGCCAGGACACGGGCGATGGCGACACGCTGTTTCATGCCTCCTGAAAGCTGGTGCGGATAGGCATCAGCGAATGCCTCCAACCCGACCATTCGGACAAAGCGGTCTGCCGTCGCGGCAACCACCGACCGGGACAACCCGCTGGCAGCCGGGCCGAAGGCGATGTTCTGCCGCACGGTCAGCCAGGGGAACAGCCCATAGTCCTGAAAGACCATGCCGCGATTCTGGCCGGGCCCGGCAATCGGCGCCCCCCACATCAGGAGGCTGCCTTCGGTCACCGTTTCGAATCCTGCGATCATCCGCAGCAGCGTTGATTTCCCGCATCCTGACGGCCCGATCAGACAGACGAACTCTCCCTTGCAGATACGCAGGTTGGCATCGGCTAGCGCCGTCACTGCCTCACCACGCATGACAAACTGTTTGGTCAGATGACTGGCATCGAGAATAGGCTGCATCTGGCGGTCAAACATGCTGTGGACTCCAGCGCAGCAGCCAGCGTCCGAGCAGTTGCACGACCTGATCGGACAGAAAGCCGAGAATGCCGATCGTAACCATGCCGCACAGCACGACTTCCGTGCGCGACATCTGCCTGGCTTCCATGATGATCGCCCCGAGGCCGGTCTGCACGCCGGTCATTTCACCGATGACGATGACGACCCAGGCAATGCCCAGCCCGAGTCTCAGGCCGGTAAAAATCGATGGCAGGGAGGCGGGTAGTACGACTTTCCAGAACACGGCCTGCGACGAAACACCAAGCATCGCGGCGGCTTCGAACAACCGCTCCTCCACATTGCGTACGCCAAACACCGTGTTCATCAGGATGGGATAGAAAGAACCGAGGAAAACCAGAAAGAATGCGGATTTAGGCCCGATACCGAACAGGATGAGCGCCAGCGGTAGCCAGGCCGTCACCGGAATCGGTCGCAACAGCTGCAGCAGCGGATCGAACAGATTCCGGATCAACGGGACACGCCCGATCAGCATGCCGAGCGGTATTGCAACGACTGCCGCCAGCGCAAAGCCACCAAAGACCCGACCAAGGCTGGCCAGCGTATGCGTCATCAACATGGCGGAATACGCATCGTTCCAGACGCCGCCGACCGCCAGATCCCACCACTGGACTGCCACGGTCCAGGGCGGTGGGATCAGACTGTAACCACGGTTGCTGGTCGCCAGATGCCAGGCGGCCAGCCCCAGAGCCGGTACTGCCAAAGCGAGCAGTATCCGGCTCAAGGACATGCTTTTTCCGAGACGCAGGCGCATTGCCGCTCCGTCAGACCTTCGCCAGGGCGTTCGAGAAGCTGGGGTCCATCAGCGTGGCAAAGTCCGGGATCGCCCGAATCTGCTGCATATCCAGCATATGCTTGGCGTAGATGCTGGCTCGGCGGATCAGTTCAGGGGAAAGCTGCCAGTTCAATTCAATATTCGGCAGGCTGATTTCCACCGCTTCACGCTTCATGCCGAACAGCTTCACTGCCGCCACAATGGTTTCCTCGCGGTTTTTCATGCAGAACTCGCTCGCCTGACGGTGCACATCCAGCATCGCCCGCACCAGATCCGTCTTCTCTTTGATCAGCGCCGGATGGGTAGCCAGAATCACATTGAGCGACCCCATCGGCGTCGAATACGGATATTCGATGATCTTGCCAATGCCGGATGACACCGAAATGCCCGGGGCGGGTTCGGCACCGACATAGGCATCGACGTCCCCATTCGCCAGCGCCGCATGCATTTCGCTGAAGAATATGCGAACCGGCGTGATGTCCGTCTTGCTCAGTCCCTCAGCGCGCAGGCGCTCCATGATGAAGATTTCCTGCGTCGAGCCGGGCCAGATGGCAACCTTGCGACCCTTCAGATCCGTCAGTTTTGCAATCGGCAAATCTTTTTTGGCCACCACGGCCATACCGCCATCGCACAGCCCGCCAATCACCGTCAGAGGCTCACCCGCGGCCGCGCCCGAGATAGCGGCCGCCACGCCAAATCCGGCGAAATCGATCGAGCGGCCAACCACGGCATTCTTGCACTCGGCGGGACTGGCAAAGGGGACAACTTCGATTTTCATGCCCGTGGGGGCGAACCGTTCATACATGAACTGGGCAATGGCTGGGATCGTGCGCAATGCGCCGACCTTGACGGTCGCCTGCTGCGCGAAAACGCGGGACGGTGCAAAACCAGCCGCGCCCGCGGCAACCAACGCCAGGTTGGAAACCGCAAGATGACGGAGGAACGTGCGTCGGGTCGATATCATGGCATTACTCTCCTATTAGTATATATTCACTTACTATTATTTCAAAAGCAATTGTCGTGCCATTTCTGCTCACACGAAATTTCAATGGTTTGACCTGCGAAGGCGAAACCGGTCGCGCTGAAAATTTGGATGTCAGATTAAATAGTGAGCATCGATTGAGGATATGCGTGCTTCGCCTGCACCGGTTCCGCACAACGATAGCCCCTCTCTCGTCGCAGAGAGTGGGCCACCGCACCTGATGGCAAGTTATGGCTGCGACAACACGCTTTTCGGGAGCATTACATGGATGCCCTTATGCTCGTTCACCAGCTGGGTGACACGAACATCCGCACTCAGGCTCATCAGCATGAAGGCTTGGTGCCGCGACAGGTTTGAATTGGTCGTCACCAGTTCCATCATGCGACGCAAGGCATGGCTCGCGGCATCATCGAGGTCCGGGTCCATACCCATTGTTACGTAATGCGTCGGCGTTTCTGCATGCGGATAGGTGAAGTTCAGATCCTTGCGCAGAATCACCTCGATCGTGCCTTCCAGCGCCGTTTCTATGGCGGTGGTGCAGACTTCACCATCGCCCTGGACACCATGCCCGTCGCCCAGCGACAAATGCCCGCCCTCCGTAAGAACCGGCAGGTAAAGCGTCGCGCCGGGAATCAGCTCTTTATTGTCGAGATTTCCGCCATGCGCGCGCGGCTGGATCGATGAAATGCTGCCCCAGGCCGGCGGCGGCGCAACGCCCATGACGCCGAAGAACGGGCGCAGCGGCAACTCCGTCCCCCAGGGGAGACGGGCCATATTCCTGTCACGATCCAACGCGACGATCATCTGCTCGCCGGTGTCGAAATCATTCGGCAGGGCGCCGGCCAGCGGGCGGATGAAGGTATATCCCCAGTCCTGCCGGAGGCTGATGTCCAGAATACGGATTTCCAGCACGTCGCCAGGTTCAGCCCCGCGTATGCGGATCGGACCGGTCAGGATATGGCCCGGCAGCCGGCGCTGGCATTTCTCGTGGATACGATAGAGTTCCGGGGGAACGTAAAAGTCTTCGCCCGGCAGATTGCCCGGACCGCCGGAGACCGTCTCGACCGTCACCCGGTCACCGCTCTCAATCGTCAGGACAGGCGGTAAGGCGGCCTCAAACCACCCCCAATGCACAGTCTCAGGTTCCGCAATCAGCCGATGATGCTGCATGAGCACTCCTGTCCAGGCAATCCTGACAGAAACCTGCCAGATCACAATAGTAATTATATGCTTATTATTTGTGCATCCCATGACTTTTACAAAGACAGACTTGTCCGCTCCAGTTGATCTCGTTAATCATGAGCCTACGGCGAAGCGAGGAAATCGTGCGAGCGAAAAAGAAACCTATCGGGGCACCCGTCGGTCCACGCGCGGCCAATGTGGCCGAGACCAAGGAAAAGATCCTGCGCGCCGCCATCGACCAATTTGCCCAGAACGGCTTTGCCGGCGCGAGAATTGATGTGATCTGCGAGATGGCAGGCGTCAATGCGCGTATGATCTACCATTACTACGACGACAAGGCTGGATTATATGTTGCCGTTCTTGAGCACGTTCTCGGCCAGTTGCGCACTGAAGAGCTTAAGCTGGATGTGACGACCAGCGAACCGCTCGAAGGCCTGATCAGCATGTTCAACTTCACCTTCGAGCACTTTTCCAGGCATCCGGAACTCATTCGCCTGCTCTCTGCTGAAAATCTCGAGGAAGCCAAATTTCTCAAGGAATCCATTGCAACGCCGACTGTCGCCTCGCCCGTGCTGGATCAGATCGGCACCCTGCTGAAACGAGGGCAGGCACAGGGCACCATCCGCGCAGGCATCCCCCCCCTGCACCTGTATGTCACCATGGTCGCGTTAGCATATTTCCATAAATCGAACGGTTATACCCTGGCCGCGATCTTTGACAAGCGCGTCCTGTCGAAGCCTTGGCAGAATGAGCATTACTCCATGGCCCGAGAAATTCTCGCGACGTATCTTAAGAAGCCGGCCTGAACGAGGGACATCAATGCGCAGGCAACGATGCGCTTCATACCTGGTTGGCAAGCTTTTGCATCCCCAAGCGTCGTCGCTGGTACCCACAACTCTACCCACAAATCCGTGGCCGCTTTGTACCTCATTGGAATAATTAGGTAAACACAGCTCGTATCTAACTATTTGCTTTTCAAAGAATATTGCCGACGCGATCTTACGCAGCCTTACGCGCAAGTATGGCGGAAGCATCCTCCCTCTCCGCCAAAATTTCATAGCCTTCGGCGCGCAGTCAGGTCAGGTAAAGCAGTCAGGTTAGGTAAAGCTGGCCCAATCATTCAGCCGGCTGCTTGGCCAATCTGCCTGCCAATACGGCCTTCCGCTGTCGGCTTACCCGCTTGCGATACCAGATCACCACACCGGTAACCGACAGTACCGCACAGACGATCCCCATGATCGAGATGAGGATGCGCCCCGGCAGACCGAGGATACGCCCCGAATGCAGCGGGAACTGCGCCTGCATGAAGATATCGGCTGCGGTGCCTTGCCATGGAATACGGGCGCCGAGCACCTCGCCAGTCATGCCGTCGATGTAAATCCGCGCCGGTCCAACGCCGGCATTGCTATGATCGTCGCCGGCCTCGTAAAAGCGTGGACTGTAAAAGCCAAACCGCGGTGCATAGGAAATCGCGCCGACCGGAGTGTTCCAGCCGCGCCGCGCTGCTTCCGCCTCAGCCAGCCCCTTGATCTGCTGGTAATCCAGCACCGGTTCGATCTGTGCCGTGGCGGGAAACGGCTTGCGTGTATCGAATGGCGTCGGCGTCAGCCGTGACACGGCCGAGAGAACAGGGCGGAAAATCTCGCTGTACAGGTTCAGGTAGATGCTGGTGAAGGCCAGCATGAACAGCAACAGCCACGTCCAAAGACTGAAAGCGCGATGAATATCGAAATTGATGCGATAGGCGCTGCCGGACCATTTTACCATCCAGGCCGGTTTCCAGCGCGTCCACCAGCTCTTATCGAGCTGCCGCTGCACGCTGGCGGTACGCGCGGCGCGCGCCTGCCGCCGCAACGGCAGTGTCAGGTAAAAACCGACGAAACAGTCGAACGCCCAGATGATGGCGATGGCGCCCAATAGCCATACGCCCCATTTGTCGGTGCCCCAGATTTTCGGAATATGCAGTGTGTAATGCAGCTTGTAGAGAAATGGGATCAGGTTCTCGCTGCTGACCGGCCACATCCGCCCCCATTCGCGCCGACCGAGTTCAGCACCGGTCACTGGATCCAGGAAAATCTGGTTGTAGTTCAGCACATATGGCCGCTTCGTCTCTGGATCGGTGCGCGGCACCCCGAACAGAGCCAGCGGCTTGCCAGGTTCGACCAGCAAAGGGAGATACGTGATGCGGATATGCGGGTCGCGTGCCTCCACCTGACGCACCAGTTCGACGGCCGGCAGCGCCGGACCACGGCTGCTCACCCGCATCAGATGCGGGTTGAGTAGAGCATCTAGTTCATGATCCCAGGCGATGATCGCGCCGGTGATACCGGTAACGAAAACAAAGGCGGCAATCACCAGGCCGAACCAGCGATGGATAATGGTGAATATCGCGCGCATCGAATCCCCGAAAACGGAATTCCCCGGGTCGCGGCGGCGGCCCGGGGATCAAATATGAAAGACCGCTCGCCTCAGAACTTGGCTTTGGCCATCAGCATCACCGACCTGCCCGGCTCATAAAGCGGACGCACATTGGTGAATTCCTGACCATAGGTGGCACGGTCGGCATAGATTTCGTCGAATAGATTGTTGACCTCCAGCCGCAGGGTGAGGAATTCGGCCTGGGCTGGCTGGTATTCCGTGTAAAGGCTGACGACCGTATAGCCCGGCAAGGGACCGGTGTTGGATGCCACTTTGGCATTCTTGAGGGTCTTGTCGATCGTGCCGCCGACCCGGACACCCAGATCCTCGAAGCGATGCGACGCTTCCAACGAAATGATGCGGCCGATCGGCGTGCCGAGATACTGGCTGGCATCAGACTCCGTAAGGGCGCCATTCAGTTTGAGCAGCGCATTCGTGTAGGTGGCGCGGACGAAGCCGTTTCCCCAGTTATAGCCGCCACCGAGATCGTAACCGCGGGTCTCGAAATTCAGCATGATCGCCGGACCGCCGTTGAAGCTGGCATCGCGGAAGTTCTCGAAGTTGTTGCGGAACAAGCCCGCATTGAACGTGAAACCGCCGACATGGGCATCGAAGCCAGTGGTGTAGTTCTCCGAATGGACCGGGCTAATGCCCGTTCTGTAATTCCAGTTCCGGTTAAAGATGAAGTTCTCCGCCAGCGCCACGCCACCCCAGATATTCGAATAGCCGGCCTTGAGCGTCAGATTATCGGTCACATCCGACGCGGCTGAGACATTGCCGCTCAAGCCGGTTTCGGTTTGCGAGTATCCGCTGACCCCTTTGAATTCCTGACGGTCGCCGCGACCGCCGAACGACAGCCGCAGCAGGTCGTGCGGCTGAATGCGGGCCTGTGCGTAGACGCCGGTATTCGACGCCGTCTCGGCGATCTCTCTGGTTGTTGCATCGTGGTAGGATGCTTCGTCGTCATAAAAATCGACACCCGCAGTCAGAGTATTCCGGCTGTCGAAGTTGAAATCATTCTCGAATTTTCCGGAGATGCCGCCGGTCTCGCCGATGCTGCCAGACGGCACGCCGAGCCGCAGCTCGGACGCGCTATACGCCAGCACGATCTTCGGATCCCACAGACCGGTCGCGTCTGGCATGGAATAATTCAGTACGAAATTCCGGCGCTGCAGATCGTATGTACGCTCACGCTCCGCTGGTCGATTGGTCAGGGATCCTATGTTGCCACGATATGGACGTGCCGCGCGGTCCCTCACCTGCTCTGCCGAAAGTTCCAGTCGGTGCCGGTCGGATTCCAGTGCGGTCTTGAACAGGCCCGAGCGCATGTCGGCGCCGGTGCCGATGGTCTGGGCGCCGTTGCCGGCGTCGTAGTCGTCGCCCTTGGTCCATTTGAAAAAGCCCAGCACCTCGGCGCCACCGATCTTGCCATAGGCCGAGTTGCCGTTGGTCACGGTACCGCCATTGCTTTCGTAGCTGAGCGTGGCGAAGCCGCCGAAATTGCGGCCGGGGGCCAGCACGTCGGCAACATCGACGGTTTCGTAAACGATGGCGCCACCCAGCGCGGCCGGACCGGCATCGGCCGGCGCCACACCGGGATCGATGCGCGCCGCCTTCAGCAGGCTAGGATCCATCAGATTCGTGCCGCTGTGATGGAATATCTTGTTGTTCTGGCGCGCGCCATCGATGCTGACGGCGAGATTGGTTTCCTCGACGCCATGCACATAGACCTTCTGGCTGAGCGGAATACCGCCGCCGACCGAGACACCCGCCTCGCCCGCAAACACCTCGCGGATATTGGTCGGCGCTCGGCGCTCCAGATCGGTCTGCGTGACCGTCAGCGACGAGGCACGATCCGCAGCGCCGAAACGGTCATCGGTCATGCGGCCTTCAACGGTGATGTGACTCAGCATGGTGACAGAAGACGTGGTCGCACCGCCGGCCTGCAGCGTGATAGCGCCGTCCGCGCCGATGCGATACAGCAGGCCGGTTCCGGCCAGCAGCTGGCGCAGCGCCACCTCGGTCGGCATCGAACCCTTCACCGGGCTCGAGCGCAGGCCGCTCACCAGATCGCCATGGGCCAGAATCTGCACATTGGCCTGCCGGCCGAACAGCGCCAGCGCATCCGACAACGGCAACGCAGCAATGTCGAAATTATGCTGGGCCGGACCGGCCTGTGGCACCGGAGACGGCGCCTGCGTCTGGGCGCGGGCGAGACTGGCTGCCACAGGCAGGGCCAGAACCGTCGTGGCGAACAACACGCAACGCAACACTGTGGCCGACCGGGCACGCGCCTGCGGCAGAACTTCCCCCAACATCTTCCGATTTCTCCACTTTACTACTACGCCAACGGGCCTACTGCACATGCGACTGATGCGCAGATTCCCAATGGATTGACGATGGCGGAGCTCGGCCGTTCAGAAAAAAATCGCGCCAGGCAGAAAAAACTGCCCCAGGAGGGTCAGTTGCTGGAAATCACCAGCAACCAGGGCGAAATCTCGTGCACCGTCGCCCCCTGTACCCGGGCAATAGCCGCGAGCGAAGCCCTGGGGTTGGACAGCGCATAGACGCCGGTCAGCGGCTGCCGGCCCAGATTGTCGTCGGCGACGATAATCCAGCCGTCGAAATAGCGATTCAGCGCGGCGGCTGCTTCGCGGATGGTCTGGTTCTTGGCCACCAGCTGGCCGCTGCGCCAGCTGGCGATCAATTCGGGACTGACCTTCTCGACCTGCAGCTGGCGGCCGTCTCCGAGATGCAGCACTTCGCCGGCGCCAAGAACCTGCGACATCGCCGCGAAATCAACCTGCACGCGGCCATGATCGACGGCCACACTGACATCCCGGCCATCGCGGCGAACCTCGAAACCGGTACCGAGCACGCTCACCTTCACATCGCCGGCGACCACGCGGAAGGTCTGCCCGGTCATGGGCACGACATCGAACCAGGCTTCCCCGCGCAGCAGTTCGACCTGCCGACGATCGGCATCAAAACTGAAAGCGACAGTACTTTGCGGTGCCAGCTGTAACCGGCTGCCATCCGGCAGATCGAGGGTACGGATTTCGCCACTGGCCGTCGCCACGTCGGCCCCGAGCCGGCGGATTGTGTGCGGCAGGACTGCGACGGCAAGCACTGCGGCAATTGCAGCTGCGGCTGCAAGCGCAACGCGACCTCGGCGCTGCGGCAGCGGCACGACAGTGTCGCCGCAGGCCTTGCCAAGCTGACGCCCCCAGGCCTCGACATGCGCCGGCACGGTGCGATCCAGCATCTGCCAGACATGCAGACTCTCGTTCCAGTCGCGGCGGTTTCTGTCGCTCTGTTCCAGCCACTGGCTGTGCTGTTGGCGCAATCTGCCGTCCGCCGGATTGTCGTTCAGGGCGACAATCCATTCATCGGCAGAATTGGGGGCGGAATTGGGTATGGTCCTGTAGGTCACGAGCGGGCTGGTCCTCGAACGATCTTAAGACATAGACCTGAAAATGGGGCAGATGCAATTGGGTTGGCGGCCCGGGCCTTGATCATGGGCTTACCGTCCAGTGTAGACGCGCTGCCGGCAATGCCGCAGAGCCTCAACCACAAGCTTGTGCGCCGTGCCGACCGATACGTCGAGATGCTCGGCAATATCGCTGAAGCGACAGCCTCCGAAGCGGTACATCTCCAGCGCGATCCTCGAGCGTTCCGGCAATTCCGCCAGCGCATCCGTCAGCAGGCGCAGTTCGTTACGGGCAATGGCGGTGGCTTCAGGACCGGGACGCTCCTCGGCAATGGCCGCGGTATCGGCCAGCGCATCGGAGACGATATGCGCGTTTTCGCGGCCCAGCCGCCGGCGATGGT
This sequence comes from Ferrovibrio sp., assembly GCF_019636075.1. Taxonomy (GTDB): domain Bacteria; phylum Pseudomonadota; class Alphaproteobacteria; order Ferrovibrionales; family Ferrovibrionaceae; genus Ferrovibrio. The sequence goes on along the minus strand of NZ_JAHBYG010000016.1, from coordinate 48,417 downwards.
CGATCGCAAGATTACGCACAATGCGGAACAAATAGGCGACAGGGCCATCCAGACGGTCTGCGCCACCGGCCACGCCTCTGCCGACGCGGTCTATACGGATATAGGCGTCCTGCACGATATCCTCGGCCAGACCCTGGTCGCCGACGATGGCACGCGCATAGCCGATCAACTCGCGCTGGTGCGAAACAAACAGGCCAAGGATGTCGTGATCGGTGGCTCGCATACCCGTTCCGTCGCGCTGTCCCCCGATAGGCCAGCCTGCTATTGCGAATTGTTTGCATTTAGCTGCAGTGTCTGTTGCTTGTCAAACGAAGCGCAGGGGCCAGCCCCCACGTCAGCAGGCTGGGAGAGGTTGCCCGGCACGGTCTGTGCCAGAGCCGGCACGCGGCACGCGCGATATCAGGCCCCAGCGGCAAAGACAGTCAACTCGCGGCACGCAGAACAACCTTTGGTTGCTCAGCCGAACCGGACCGCATCACATGATCGGTGACCAGGGCTTTGATCCACTCACCCCCCCCCTCTTCTGTCGAGGCTTTGGGCTGAACCGTCAGCGCCGGCGCGCCATCAGGCCGCTGGGTCGATGCCGGAAAGGCCTTCCGATGCGGCCAGCAATTGGCGGGTATAGGGGTGGCTCACCTGCCGGGAAATCAGTTCATCGGCGGTAAGGTGTTCCACAATACTGCCATGCTGCATCACCGCAACGCGGTCGCAGATATGTGCGATCACGGCAAGATCGTGGCTGACGAAAACGCAAGTGACCGGGCGTTGCTGGCGGATCGTCATCAGCAGGTTGAGGATTTCCGCCTGCACCGATGCATCCAACGCACTGGTCGGCTCATCCAGCAGCAGAATCTGGGGTTCTAGCGAGATGGCGCGGGCAATCGCCACGCGCTGGCGCTGGCCGCCGGATAGTTCGTGGGGATAGCGGAAGCGGAAACGCGGGCCGAGGCCGACCTGATCCAGCACATCGCGGATACGCTGTTCGGCATCCCGGAATCCATGCAGAGCCAAGCCCTCGGAAAGGATGCGATCCACCGTGTGGCGCGGATTGAGCGAGGCATAGGGATCCTGGAACACCATCTGCACATGGCGATGGAATGCGCGCGGCGGCCGCTGGCCAGGGGGCATCGCCTCGCCGGCCATGGTGATGCTGCCGCTCCAGTTTGGCGACAGGCCGGCCAGCACGCGCAGCAGGCTGGATTTGCCGGAGCCAGAGCCGCCCACCAGACCAAATGTTTCGCGCGGTGCAATCGAAAGAGAAGCCTGCTTCACGGCATGGAAGCGCTGTGCTCCCTGGCCATGGAACACATCCACGCCCTGTATGACGATGGTCGCGTTCATGCCTGCTCCCAGGCCGGATCACGGCTAAGGCTGGGCAGCATCTGCCCACGATAAGCCGGCTGCGGCAGGCAGGCCATCAGCCCCTTCGTATAGGGATGGTTGGCACGATCGAGATGATGCGCATCAAGGGTTTCGACGATGCGGCCGCGATACATGACCAGAATGCGGTCGCAGAACCGCGCCACCATGGGCAGGTCGTGGCTGATCAAGATCAAGCCGATGCCACGTGTGGTGACAAGATCATCGAGCAGCTTCAACACCTGTTCGCGCACCAGCACATCCAATGCACTGGTGGGTTCGTCTGCGATGATCAATTCGGGACTGGAAATCAGCATGGCGGCGATCATCGCGCGCTGCCCCATACCGCCTGACAATTCATGCGGATAGGCAGCATAGACACGCTCGGGATCATCGATGCCCACGGCCTGCAGAATGGCAATGGCGCGGCGGCGTTGTTCGGCACGATCGAGCTTTTCATGCAGGCGCAGGGTTTCGGTGATCTGGTCGCCGATGCGCATTACCGGATTGAGGGAGAATTTCGGATCCTGCATGATCATGCCGGCATACTTGCCGCGTATGCCCCGCCAGCCGGCAGAATCCAATGCCAGCAGATTTCTGTTGCCGAGTTGCATACGCCGCGCCGTGGTTTGGCCAGGATGCGGCACCAGCCCCAAGATCGCCCGCGCGGTGATCGACTTGCCGGAGCCGGACTCGCCCACGATGCCGATTTTCTCGCGCCCCATGCGCAAGGCAAAGTCCCGCACCACGGAAACCCGTCCGCTGTCGGATGGAAAGCTGACCGTGAGGCCTTCGATATCCAGCAGGGAAGCGTCAGTCATGATGCTTGGGATCCAGCACATCGCGCAGGCCATCGCCCAGCAGGTTGAAGCCCAGGCTGACCAGCAGGATGGCAATGCCGGGCACGGCAGCCACCCACCAGGCATCGAAAATATGATCACGGCCGGTGCCGATCATGGCGCCCCATTCGGCCATCGGCGGCTGCGCGCCAAGCCCCAGAAAGCCCAGGCCCGCGGCCGTGAGAATGATGCCGGCCATATCCAGCGTGGCACGGATGGCGGCAGACGACAAACACAGCGGCAATATCTGGCCGATCACGATGCGCGTGCCGGTCTGGCCCAGGCCGCGCGCGGCCTCGACAAAATCGGCATGGCGCAAGGCAAGCGTTTCGGCGCGTGCCAGGCGCGCATAGGATGGCCAGGCCGTAATCGCGATGGCGATCACCGCATTGGTAAGGCCAGGCTTGAGCGCCGAGACCAGGGCCAAGGCCAGGATCAGGCGCGGAAACGCCATAAAGATATCGGTAAGGCGCATCAACGCGCTTTCAACCCAACCGCCCATATAGCCTGCCACCATGCCGATGATGAGGCCAAGCGGCGCCGAGAAGGCGATCACCAGAATAACGATCATCAAAGTGGGTTGCGCGCCGTATAGCAGCCGGCTGTAGATATCGCGGCCCAATTGATCGGTGCCCAGCCAATGCTGCGCGCCCGGGGGCGTAAGGCGATCCACCAGGCTTTGCGCCATCGGATCATGGGTGGCCAGCAGCGGCGCCAGCGCCGCCATCACCAGCAACAACAGCACAAGAATGCCGCCCACCAACGTGGAGGGATTGCGCAACACCCGGCGCAGACCGATGCGCAACTGAATCAGCCGCGCTTCGCGCCGCGAATTCGGGATCAGGCTATCGGCGGCGGCACTCATCGGGCGCGCGTCCTGGGATCGAGGAAGGGATAGATCAGTTCGGTGGCCTTGTTCAACAACACGAAGCAAACGCCCACCACCAGCGTGCCGCCCAGCACGGCGGGCATATCGGCAGAGAACAGGCTTTTGGTGATATAAAGCCCAAGGCCCGGCCAGGCGAAAACCGTTTCGGTGAGCACGGCCCCCTCAAGCAGATGGCCGAAAGACAACGCAATCACGGTGACAACCGGCACCAGCGCATTGGGAAAGGCATGGCGCCAGAGGATGCGGGTTTCCGAGGCCCCCTTGATGCGCGCCATGGTGACATATTCCTTGTTCAATTCCTCGATCATGAAATTGCGCGTCATCCGCGCGATATAGGCAAGCGAGAAATACCCCAGCAGCAGGCCGGGCAGGATGATATGCGAGAAGGCGCTGCGAAAAGCATTCCAATCGCCGCTGCGTAGGGTATCGATCAGCAGCAGGCCACTCCATTCCTGCACCGTGTAGCGATAGGCGGTGCCGATCCGTCCCGGCCCACTGGTCCAGCCCAACTGGGCATAGAAGATCAGCAGCGCAATCAGCCCAAGCCAGAAGACCGGTGTGGAATAACCGAACAGCGACATAAATCGCGCGGCATGATCGAACCAGGTGTTGCGCCGATGCGCGGCATAAACACCCAGCGGCAAGCCCACCAGCACGCCGATCACGATGGCGAAAACCGAAAGTTCCAGTGTGGCCGGGAAAGCCCGGGCAATATCTTCCACCACAGGCTGGCCGCTGGAGGAAGACTGCCCCAGATCGCCACGCGCAACGCCCTCGATATAACGGCCGAATTGCACCCAGATGGGTTTATCGAGGCCCATTTCCTCGCGGGCGCGGGCATAGGTTTCTTGCGAAGCCTTGTCGCCCACCACCGCAACCACTGGGTCGATCGGCATCACCCGGCCGATCACGAATGTGATGAAGAGGAGCCCCGCCAGCGTGATCACCAGGGTGGTCACGCCGCGCAGAAAGGCAAATGCCTTCACGGAGCTCCTCTGCATCTTACGGCGCTTACTTGCTTACGTTGCGGTACAGCACCAGGTCGTTGGTCGGGCCATGGATGAAGCCGGACACTTCCTTGCGCAGGGCCACCTGGGCCTGGGCCTGGAAGGTCATCACCCAGGGCGACGACTTCAACACATCGCGCTGCAATTCACGATACATGTCGAGCCGCTTGGCCGGATCGCGCTCAACTAGCGCGGCGCGGGTGCGAGCCGACAATTCGGGCACCAGCCAGGAATTGCGCCAGGTGGTGGTGGATTGCGGCGCGGTATCGGCATTGTCCACGTTATAGGCGAAGGCCTTGGCGTTGGAATGCGGATCCATAAAGTCCGGGCCCCAATAAAGCAGCATCATTTCATGCTGACGGGCACGGTACTTGGTGATCACCTGGGCCGAGGTGCCCGGCAGCAGGTTCAGCTTGATGCCGGCCTGGGCCATGGTGGCCTGCATGGATTGTCCGATATCGGTAAATGGCGCCGACGAGATCATGTCCATGTCGACGGTCAGGCCCGGCTGGATATTGGCCTTGGCGAGAATTTCCTTGGCCTTGGCTACATCCAGCTTGTAGGGACGATCTTCCACCGCGCCCGGGAAACCGGTGGGCCAGAAGGTTTGGTGCACCTTCATCTGGCCGCGCAACAGCGTGGTGGCGATGCCATCATAATCGATCAGGTAACGCATGGCTTCCCACAAGGCGGGATCGCGCAGCTTTTCATGCTTCAGATTGAGGCTGAAGAAATGCAGCGCGGCCTGCGGATAGGTTTCGATCTTGATCGGCGCCTTGTCGCGCAAAGCCGCGATCTGATCGGGGCCCAGGTTGCGAGCGATATCCACATCGCCGGATTCGATCATCAGGCGCTGGGTGGATGCTTCGGCCACGTGATTGAGAATCACCTGGTTCATCTTCGGTGCACCGCCGGCAAAATTCTTGTTGGCTTCAAGAACCAGCGATTCACCCGGCCGCCAAACGCGCAGCGTGAACGGGCCGGAACCGGCCGAATTGCGCGACAGCCAGGCATTGCCAAGATCGTTATCCTTGGCATTCTTCACCGCTTCTTTTTCATCCACGATGGAAGCTGGGCGGGCAGCCAGCGCATTGAGCACGAAAGACGGAGCAAAATTTTCGGCAATGGTGATGGTCACCTGATCATTGCCGGTCTTGCGCACCATCTGGTCGATATTGTCGGCATTCCAGCCGAACTGCGCCAGGATGAAAGCAGGCGCCTTCTTCAGCACGATCACGCGGCGCAGCGAAAACACCACGTCTTCAGGGCGCACCGGATTGCCGGAGGCGAATTTCACGCCGCTCTTCAGCTTGAAGATGATGGTTTTGCCATCATCGGAGATGGTCCAGCTTTCAGCCAGGCCGGGCATCACCTTCTCAACATCGGCCGGGTTGTATTCCACCAGCTTGTTATAGATGTTGGAAACAACTTCGCCGCTGGTGAATTCATAGGCCTGAGCGGGATCCAGGCTCACGATGTCGTCGATATTCTTCGCCACCACCAACACGTTGGGCGGCGTCTTCGCCTCCAGGTCGGCAGCGCCGGCAGCCAGGGCGAAAACCGCAGCCGTCAGCGCAAGGCTCACTCTCTTGATCATGGCACTCCCCTCTCCTGTTGAGACTTCAGTTACGTTGTTTCAAGAGTCCGCCGTGATGAAAGCCGGCAGCAATTGCCGCGCGATAATCATGGCCGGTTCGAGATGATGGGTGTCGTAGGCGCCAGGGCGATCCAGAATATTGACCGTGCCCAGAACATGGCCGCCATACACCACCGGCAGATTGATCACAGAGCCAAGGCCAAGGCCGGCAATGGTTTCATGATCGGGAAAATACGGCGCGAAATCCGCCACCTGGCGGCCCAAAAACGGCTGCTGCTGTTTGCGGACCCGCTCGTTGAACGCATTGGGCAGAACGGCCTTGCGGCCCCCGACGGGATACACATCCGGATTGGTGGAATACAGCCGTTCCACCTCGCGTCCGCCCTTCAACATCTGCGTAGCAGTGTAGAGCCGATGACCAGCCACCTTGGCCAAGGCCGCGCCCACGGCTTCGAACAGCGGCTGCGGCTGGCCGGGCTGCGCCCAGGATTTCTGGATATCGAGAACGAGTTCGGCAATCTGGCTCATGGATGAAATCCTTGGGTATTTTCGTTACTGCGAAAAACCGGCACCGTACCAACCCAGATCACCGCCGTGGGGACGGCACCGCGATTGCCATAGGAATGCGGTGTATCGCCACGGAAATGGCAGGTATCGCCCGGCCCCAGGGTTACGGTTTCGCCATCAATGGTCTGCTCCAATTCGCCGGCCAGCACATACAGCCATTCCTCGCCGGCATGGGCGATGGTTTCAGCGCTATAGCCCGGCGGCACATGGATGATCACGGCATCCATCTGCTGGCCCGGAAATACGGTGGACAAACGCTCGTAGCGCAGGCCCGATTCTTCCACGCCGAATTGCGCCCGCTGATGCGCCCGGGTGATGGCGCCGGCGGTGGAACTGACATGCACGAAGGTGGAAACCGGCACATTCAGGGCGGCGGCAATCCCGGCCAGACTGCCCAGCGAAGGCGTAGCCAGGCCACGCTCGACCAGAGACAGGAAAGCCGGCGACAATCTTGCCTTTTTGCTTACCTGGGTAAGGGTGAGTTTGCGCTTCTGCCGCTCCTGCCTGATCATCAGGCCGATGCTGGAAACCATGGAATCCGTGCCGGAGGCCAGTTCGGCTGGCTCATCATGATCGGCAAAATCCTTGGCATCGCGCTCCATGGCGTCCTTATAATGCATTTTTAAACAAACTTAAATTTTTTTAGTCTGATAAAAATTCAGTGATAATCGGACCGAGACGGGAAATTTCCTGCCCTCTCGCAAAGACACCGGTGAATCCCGATTCGTAGCCGCTTGTTGCTGCTGAAAGCCGCCGTTTTCCGTGCCCAAGGCTGCTTGCGACCGGCCCACGATCCTGGCCAATCGAGAAGCCGCCGTGCCATAGTGGCTGCCCTGTTTCGCCTGTTCATTTCGGACCTTGAAACCGCCGCATGCCTATTCGCTACGACCAGATTGCCGAACGCCTGCGGGCTTATCGCCTGGGCAAGGGGCTGAGTTCGGATGAAGTGGCGCAACAACTCGGCCTGTCGCGCGCCGCCGTCTACCGGATGGAGAAAGGCGAACTCATCAAGATCGAAACGCTGGAGCGAGTGTCTGAATTGCTCGGCGTGTCGCTGGCTTCGCTGCTGGATGCCGGCGTGGAATACCACAGCAACGCGGTCAGCTTCCTGGAACGCATGCGACAGATCGAGCAAACCTCGGAACGCGTGCTGGCGCATTACGAGCCGATCTCCTTCCTGCTGACCACCGATGCCTATAACGACCATCTACGGCAGATGATGATGGAAACCATGCCGCCTTCGGCCTCACGCGCCGAATTCAAGCGGCAGGTGGATGATGTGCTGAGCATCCTGCTGGAACGCAAACAATCGGTGCGGCAGCGCCAGCCGAATATCGCCAGCGTGATCGGCCTGCTGGAAATCGAGCGCTTCCTGCGACTGGGCCTGGTTGGGCGACTGGACTTGCCGCCTGCCATACAGCGCCAGCGCCGCAAGGCTGCCGCCGTGGAGGTGGAACGCATTGCCGATGTAATGGAACAGGAGCCGGTGGGTGTGCAGATCGGCTTGGTGGAAGGCGTGCTGCCCAGCCAGACCTTCCAGATTTTCCGCCGGCCTGAAGGCGCGCTGGTCTCGGTGAGCCCTTATCGCCTGGGTGAATTGCCCAATATCAATACCGGCGTGGCCACTGTAACTGCCGCCGCCGAGGCCGTGGCGCTGCATGAAGCGATGTTCCGCCAGCTCTGGAGCCAGGCTGTGCGTGGGTCGGTTGGTGCCAATATCCTGCGCAAGCTGATCCGCAAGATCGAAGCCTAGCGCAAGCGCCGCTATCCGCGCCTTGCGCTGGCGCGCTGCTCGATGCTCAGCATGATCACGGTGACCACGATCAATGCCACCGCCACACAGGCAATCGCCGGATCGAGATTCTCGCTCAGGCCCTCCCACATCTTGCGCGGCAGGGTGTGAACCGCACGGCTAGACACAAACAACGTGACCACCACTTCATCCCAGGAATGCAGAAAGGCGAAAATCGCGGCCGATATCAGCCCGGTCTTGATATTGGGCAAGATCACCGACACCGCCGTGCGCAACAAACCGGCCCCCAGGCTGCGCGCGGCCCGCACCAGAGCGATATCCACATATTCAAGATTGGTGCTGATCGCCACGAACACGAACGGCACCGAACCTACGGTGTGCACCATGATTACGCCGATCAAAGTGTCGTATAGCCCGATCTCGACGAACACACGGTACACACCAAGCGCATAGATGATCGATGGGATCACCAGCGGCAGCAGATTCACCACCCGGAAAAGACCCACCTTGCCCTGCTTTGCACTGCCATGGCCAAGCATCCAGCAGCCGATAGCGCTGAACACGCCCAGAAACAGCGCCAGAAAAGTAGAGGCCACGCCGATCAGCAGGCTTTGCAAAGCCGAACCCAGCCATTCGCGGCTGTTGAAAACGGTTTCGTAATGCTGCAGCGAAATTCCATCCACGGGCAGAGACAACATACGCTGATCGGTAAGCGATACCGGTATCACCACAGCCAGAGGGGCTATCAGGTAGACCAGCGCCAATACGGCGCAAAGCCGCAACAGAAGTGTGGGCAATTGCGCCTTCATGCTCCCCCCTGCCGCAATACGGTAAGTTTGCGGAAGGCAAACACGAAAAGCAGAACCACCACCAGCAGCGTAGTGGCCAGCATCGTACCAAGGCCCCAGCGCAAGGTTTCGGTGATCTGTACGCTGATATATTCGGCCACCATCACCACCTTGCCGCCACCGAGCACGATGGGCGTGATGTAAAAGCCGATACTGATGATGAAAACCAGAATCATCGCGGCGCCGATGCCTGGCAAGGTCAGCGGAAAGAAGATGCGCCAAAAGGCAGGCCAAGATGTCGCGCCCAGGGAACGGGCCGCCTGATTGAGCCGCGGATCTATGCCGCGCATGGCGGAATAGATCGGCAGCGTGGCGTAGGGCACCATCACATGTACCATGCCGATCAGCACGCCAAGTTCGTTGCGGATCAAAGCCGCCGGCCGATCAAGCAGCCCTATCTGGATCAGCCAAGCATTGAGCAAGCCGTTATTCTGCAGCAGCACCACCCAGGAAAACGCCCGCACCAGAACGGATGTCCATAGCGGAAACATCAAACAGAAAACGATGATGCGCAATTCCACCGGCCCGGCCATATGCATGCGATAGGCCAGCACATAACCGATGATCACCGATATCAGCATGGTGAGCACGGCAATGCGGATCGTGGTGAGAAACACCCGGCGGAGAGCTGGATTTTCCACCAACAGCATATAATTGCCCAGGCCCGGCTGCGGATCGGAAACGCTGATCATCAGCACTTTCAACACCGGATAGATGAATAATCCGCCGACAAACAAAAAGGCCGGCAGAAGGAAGAGCAGGATTATCCTGGCCTCCAGTGAGCGCAGCAGCGTGTTCATTGCGCGCCGTCATCAGGCAGCAGAAAACCCGCCGATGCGCTCCAGGAAAGCTTTACACGTTCGCCTATGCGCGGCATCGCATGCAGACCACCGGTATCCAGCCGAACATTCAGCAGGCCCAGATCGGTGCGGACCGCAGCACCGATATCCGCGCCGCGATAACTGAGATCGACAATCTCGCCAGCCACGACATTGGCATCGCCATCCACACCATGGCCATTCACCAGGCGGATGCGTTCGGGCCGGAGGGCAAGCACCATGCGGTTATTGGAAGTATTGCCGGGCAGCGGCGCGTGCTGGCTATGCCGCAGGTTTTGGCCTGCCGCCTGCAAGGTCATGGCATCCGGTGCGCCGGAAGCCGCCTGAACCGGAATGAAATTGCTCTTCCCCAGGAATTCCGCCACGAAGCGGCTGGCCGGTGCATTATACAGCGTGGCTGGATCGGCGAATTGCTCCAGCCGGCCATTGTTGATGATCGCCACGCTGTCGGAAAGCTCCAACGCCTCATCCTGGTCATGCGTTACCAGGATGAAGGTCATTCCCACTGCCTTGTGTAAATGACGCAGTTCCTCGCGCAGACTGTCGCGCAAGCTCTTGTCCAAGGCGCTCAGCGGCTCGTCCAGCAACACCAGGCTGGGATCGAAAACCAATGCGCGCGCCAGGGCAACGCGCTGCTGCTGACCGCCCGATAACTCGCGCGGATAGCGTTCGGCATAGGGCTGCAACTGCACCAATTCCAGCGCCTGCTTCACCTTCTTTTCGATATCGGCCTTGCTCAAACCGCGCATACGCAGCGGAAAGGCAACGTTTTCGTGCACCCGCAGATGCGGAAACAGCGCATAGCCCTGGAACACAATGCCGAAATTGCGTTTCTCAGCGGAAACATCCAGCAGCGAACGCCCCTCCAGCCGAATATCGCCGGAAGTAGGCGCCACGAAACCTGCAACATTGAGCAACAACGTGCTCTTGCCCGAGCCAGATGGCCCGAGAATGGTGGTGAAACTGCCTTTATTGATCGAAAACGAAACATCCGTCAGCGCATGGGCCGAGCCGTACGTTTTGCTCAGGTGAAGTATATCGAGCACCTTGCCCCCAACGCTTCAAATCCGCCGCGGCAATCCTGCCCGGCCCACACTGACGCGATAATCGATTCCAACGCTGTTTACGACAGGACCGTGTCGATGAACTGGTTGAGCGTGGCAGCTGCATTGGCAGCATACCAGTTGGGGTCCGTAATCACCATGCGCTTCATATTTTCGGGCGAAGACGGATTGATCTGCGCCAGTTCCGGCGGGATCATCGCCACCGCAGCAGGATTGACCGGGCCATTGCCCATCTGCTTGAGCATTTCGATCTGTGATTCCGGATTCAGCGTGGCATCGATCAACTTCCAAACCCGCTTGCCGCCCGGATTGCCCTTCGGCACGATCCAATTCGACACCCAGAAGATGCCCTGATTGAAGGTGAAGTCCACCGTGCCATTGGTGTCGCGCTTCAACAGCACGGCGCGGGTATGCGCCAGGCAGCCCATGGTGGCTTCGCCATCGCGCAACAGCTTGTAGCTATCGGCATGGCTGCTCCAGAAGGTGACGCGATCCTTGATCTGCTTCACCTTGGCGAAAGCACGCTTCACATCGATAGGATAAATCTTGTCGATCGGCACGCCATCGGCCATCAACGCGGCTTCCAGGGTGCTGTCGGTATGCCGGCGCAGGGTGCGGCCGCCAGGAAAATCCTTCAGATTCCAGAAATCCGCCCAGGTTTCCGGTTTGCGCCCGCCAAAGGCGTCGGTCCTGAAGGTGAGCACATTGGCAAAACTGTAATTGCCCACGCCCCAGCGATTGGCAAAGCCGGGCAGGGTCTTGTTCTTGTCGACGATGCTGTAATCCACCTCTTCCAGCAAACCGACCGGGCCGAGTTCGAGTGAGCTTTGGGAGGCACGATCGCACATATCCCAGATCACGCGGTTGGCATCCACCATGGCCTTGATCTTGCCATTGGTGGGGCCGGAAGAATCGATTTTCACGCTCTCATTGGGATTCGCGGCCAAGAAAGGCTGCACATAGGCGGTATCCATCGCCTTCACGGAATCGCCGCCCCAATTGGCCAGCACCAAATCCGGTTCTTTCGCATTCACAGATGTGAGGCTGACAAAGGCCGGCGACAGGCCCAACGCGGCCAGTGCAGCGGTGAATGCGCGCCGGCTCACGGTTTTGCCATCGGTGGCGCGTTGAAGCTCGAGAATATCGCTTTCAAGATCACTCAGGTGGCGTCGCATTCTTTTCCCCTCTGCCCTGCTGTATCCGGCCTGCTGTATCCGGGATGCTTTGGCTGGATGTTTCTGCTGTCTATGTAACGGCCCCGCAGCATGGTTCCGAGGGGTCATCACAGTTCGTATCAAAATTGAGATATCTCTCTTTTCCTGTCAAATGTTTTTCTTATCGTTGATATAACAAGTTCGAAATTGCTCAATAATCCCTTTATATTCGGCAATATGTCTAAGATTTCGGCGCTTGGCTATTTTTTCTGCAAATTCTAATTTTTGAGAAAAAACTGTTGACTTACGCATCGCGGCGCAGAATTCTGGGGCCGCCGGAAGAGCGCAGAGCTTCGCCCGGCTATATCCGTGGATGCCGGGCCGGTGCCTAAGCATCGGAAATTCAAGACGGTATGGGCGAATGAGCAGTCAGTCGAAAGCGATTCTGATCACTGCAGGTAGAGTATACGACCACTTCGACACGTCGGACCGCCCTGCCCGTGCCGATATCCTGATCCTTGGCGACCGTATCGAGGCGGTGGAGCCCAACCTCGCTGAAAAGCTGGGAGGCGCTGCCGGCCCGCAGGTTTTCGGCGCGCCGGTGGAAACCGTGATCGATGCCAGTGACCGCCTTGTGCTGCCTGGCTTGGTGAATGCCCATTATCATTCGCATGATACGCTGCTGAAAGGCTGCTTCGAGACCATTCCGCGCGAAACCTGGCTGCTCAATGCCCTGCCGCCGAATTACAGCCGGCGCAGCCCGGCCGAGATTCGTGCGCGCACTCTGCTTGGCGCCGTGGAATGCCTGCGCGCCGGGATCACCACGGTGCAGGACATGCTCACCCTGGCACCGCTGGATCCCCAGGATATCGAGGTGGTATTGCAGGCCTATGAGGATGCGGGCATACGCTGCGTACTCGGCCTGCAAACCGGCGATGTGCACGGCGCCAAGGTGACGCCATTCTGGGATGAAATCTTTCCCGAGGCTGTGGCCAATGGCCTGAGCGGTGTGGTGGTGAATGATTCGGGCGCGCTTGCCCTGGCCGAGGAATTGCGCCGTATCCACGAGCGCTTTTCAGGCCGCAAGGAAACCATCAGTTGGGGGCTGGCCCCTTCCAGCCCGGAACGTTGCTCGCCGGCCTTCCTGCGCGCTCTGGCACAACTGGCCACCGATATGAATCTGCCGGTGTTTACCCATATCTACGAATCACGCGCCACCACGCTGATTGCGCGGCAGAAATTCGCTCAATGGGGCGGTTCGCTGGTTTCCTATCTCGCTGCCCATGACATGCTGGGCGCGCGCACCAGCCTGGCTCATGGCGTATGGATGCTGCCCTATGAGATCGACATGGTGGCCGAAGCCGGCGCCAGCGTTGTGCTGAATCCGGTGGGCAATCTGAAAACCCGCAGCGGCGTGGCGCCTGCCGCGCAATATCTGGCGGCTGGAATCAATCTCGGCCTGGGTTGCGACAACAATTCCTGCTCTGATGCGCAAAATCTGTTTCAGGCCATGAAGGCCCTGGCCGGTTTGGCTGCGGTGAGCAATGTGGAAGCCGAGCGGCCCACCGCGCGCGATGCCTTGCTCGCAGCTACTGCCGGCGGCGCCCGTGCGCTTGGGCTGGCTAACGCTGTCGGCGCCATCCGGCCCGGCCTGAAAGCCGACCTGACGCTGCTGCGCCTGGATGACCCGTCTTTCATGCCGTTCAACAATGCCGCCCGACAGGTGGTGTTCAGCGAATGCGGTCGTGCGGTGGATACCGTGCTGGTGAATGGCCGTATCCTGGTGCGCGATGGTCGCTGCATAAGCGTGAATGAATCCCAATTGCGCGATCAGGTGGAAGACGCCATGGCGGCCCTGCGGGAAGAAATCGCCAGCGTATCCGCCCGCACCGAAACCTTGCGACCGCAATTGTCGGAAGCGCATCGGCGCACCTGGGATGCGCCTTTGGAAGTTCATCGCTATGTCGGCAACGACACCCCCGCCTTCACTGTTGCTGCGGGCAAGATCAACTAAGATAACCAGGGAGAATCGCATGCTTGGTCAACCCACCCAAACCAAACTGGCGGCCTTCAACGAAGTGCCGATCGTCGATATCAGCGGCGCCGGCGATCCGCAGCAGCGGCCCGCCTTGGTGAAACAGGTGATATCCGTGGCCGAGGAAGTGGGTTTCATGTATGTGGTTGGCCATGGTATCGGCAACGATATCCTCGATGGCATTTTCGATATGAGCCGAAGCTTCTTCGACCTGCCCGATGTCGAAAAGCGCAAGATTCATATCACAAAATCGCGCGAATATCGCGGCTATCTTGGCCTGCTGGAAAAAGGCAATACCGACCCCACCTTCAAAGGCAACAACCTGGAAGCCTTCCATTGCTCGGTGGAACTGAGCGCTGATGATCCGGATGTGAAGGCCGGCAAGCCGTTGCGCGGGCCGAATCTCTGGCCCGATGCTCCGGCCGGATTCCGCGATATCGTCTATTCCTATTACGACCGCACCTTCAAGGTGGGCACCACCTTGCTGGAATTATTCGCCGAAGGCCTGGGCCAGCCCAGCGATTTCTTTACCCGGCATTATCAGCACAGCCTGGCCCAACTGCGCCTGTTGCGCTATGCCCAGATAGACGATCCGAAGGTGGAATTGCTGGCCCGCTCGCATTGCGACACGGGCATGATCACCATCCTGTCGCAGGACGATACGGGCGGGCTGCAGGTGCTGAACAAGGCCGGCGAATGGATCGCTGCGCCGCCGGTGCGCGGTGCCTATATCATCAATATCGGCAACACGCTGCAATTTTGGAGCGGCGGCCGCTTTTCTTCCACCAATCACCGGGTAGCCAATCGCGGCGGCGTACCGCGCTTCTCGATCCCGTTCTTCATGACCCCGGATTTCGACACCGTGGTGCGGCCGTTGGGCCAAGAGAACGATCCAAGTGCGCCGACCTTCCATGTGGGCGATGAAATGATGGCCACCTATCGCCGCATCTGGCCGTCGGCTGCGGATTGACGCTATAAAAAACAACGGCGCGCCAGGATTGCTCCGGGCGCGCCGCCGCGTGAAATGTATCCCTAATCTTAGGCCAGATCGAAACGATCCAGGGTCATCACCTTGGCCCAGGCCTGCACGAAATCCTGCACGAATTTCTCGCCGGCATCGGCGCTGCCATAAACTTCGGCAAGGGCCCGCAACTGCGAATTCGAGCCGAACAGCAGATCGACCCGGGTTCCGGTCCACTTGACCGTACCGGTCTTGCGATCACGCCCCTCGAATAACTCCTGTCCATCCGCCGCAGCCGGCTTCCACTCGGTCGCCATATCCAGCAGATTGACGAAGAAGTCGTTGCTCAGCACTTCAGGCCGCTTGGTGAAAACACCATGTTTGCTCTTGCCGGCATTGGCGCCCAGCACACGCAAGCCCCCCACCAGCACCGTCATTTCCGGCGCGGTAAGGGTAAGCAATTGCGCCTTGTCGATGAGCAATTCCTCAGCCGATATGCTGTACTTGCCCTTCACGTAATTGCGGAAACCGTCGGCAATCGGTTCCAGCACCGCAAAGGCCTCAACATCGGTCTGCTCAAGCGCGGCATCGGTACGGCCCGGCGCGAAGGGAACCGTGACCGAATATCCTGCCGCTTTGGCGGCCTGCTCTACGGCGGCAGAACCACCCAGCACGATCAGATCGGCCAGGGATACCTTTTTGCCACCGGTTTGCGCGGTATTGAAAGCAGCCTGAACCTCCTCCAGCGCCTTCAACACCTTGGCCAACTGAGCCGGCTGATTCACCGCCCAGTCTTTTTGCGGGGCCAGACGAATGCGCGCGCCATTCGCACCACCGCGCTTGTCGGAACCACGGAAGGTGGAAGCCGAAGCCCAAGCCGTGGCGACCAGTTCGGAAACCGAAAGGCCGGATGACAGCAGCTTTGCCTTAAGGGCCGCGATATCGGCATCATCGATCAGCTTGTGATCGACGGCGGGCACCGGATCCTGCCAGATCAATTCCTCCGCCGGCACTTCCGGGCCGAGATAGCGTGCGCGCGGCCCCATATCGCGGTGCGTCAGTTTGAACCAGGCCCGGGCAAAGGCATCCGCGAACTGATCCGGGTTTTCCATGAAGCGACGCGAAATCTTTTCGTAGGCCGGATCGAAACGCAGCGAAAGATCGGTGGTGAGCATCGCTGGCGCATGGCGCTTGGACGCATCATGGGCATCAGGCACCGTGCCGGCACCGCTGCCATGTTTCGGTTTCCATTGATGGGCGCCGGCCGGGCTCTTGGTCAATTCCCATTCATAACCGAACAGATTCCAGAAAAAATTGCCGCTCCATTTGGTTGGCGTCGTTGTCCAGGTCACCTCAAGGCCGCTGGTGATGGTGTCTCCGCCCTTGCCCGAGCCGAAGCTGCTCTTCCAGCCCAAGCCCTGTTCCTCGATGCCCGCGGCTTCCGGCTCCGGCCCAACATGGCTTGCCGGACCGGCGCCATGGGTTTTACCGAAAGTGTGGCCACCAGCAATCAGCGCCACGGTTTCCTCGTCATCCATCGCCATGCGGGCGAAGGTTTCGCGGATATCCTTGGCCGCGGCAACCGGATCAGGATTGCCATTCGGGCCTTCTGGATTCACATAGATAAGGCCCATCTGCACAGCGGCCAGCGGGTTCTCCAGGTCACGATCCCCGGAATAGCGTTTGTCGTCGAGCCATTTGCTTTCCTTGCCCCAATACACATCGCGATCCGGCTCCCACACATCTTCGCGGCCGCCGCCAAAGCCGAAGGTTTTGAACCCCATGCTTTCCAGCGCCACATTGCCGGCGAGGATCATCAGATCGGCCCAGGAAATCTTGCGGCCATATTTCTGCTTGATAGGCCATAACAGGCGTCGCGCCTTGTCCAGGCTTACATTGTCTGGCCAGGAATTGAGCGGAGCGAAACGCTGCTGCCCACGGCCACCACCACCACGGCCATCGCCGGTGCGATAGGTTCCGGCGCTATGCCAGGCCATGCGAATGAATAGCGGCCCATAATGCCCGAAATCCGCCGGCCACCAATCCTGCGATTGGGTCATCAGGTCTTTCAGATCTTTCTTCAGAGCTTGGTAATCAAGGCTTTTAAACGCCTTGGCATAATTGAAATCCTGCCCCATCGGGTCGGACTTTGAGGAATGCTGATGCAGCAAATCCAGCTTCAACTGATTGGGCCACCAATCCTGATTTGTCGTGCCGCCACCGGCAGGCGGATGGAACGGGCATTTAGCTTCGGTAGACATGGGGCTTTCTCCCTCGCTGGCCAGAGTTTATTTTAGAACTATTCTAAAGTTATTGCACTTTCCCACCAAGGCAATAGGATAGGCAAACAAAAACGCGTCCCTTTCAGCGCCTTCCGCTATACCGGATCCGGAAGCAGCAGAGCCTGTGCTGTGCCGTCTGTGCACGGCACCTATGGGCAGCATGATACAAAGCCGACAGGGCAAATCCATGATGCTTGAGTATAACGAAACCGTGCTCAGGTATGCGTCTGGTGCGAATGCTGATGCGTAGGGCACAGCTTTCATTGCGTATGATTGCCTAGCGCATCTATCACCAACAAAAGGACTTGCCCGCTTGCCCGGATTTTTTTGTTCCAATCCTGCCCGTCCGGATATACTTTATATCTAAAGTATTTTCTCCGTCGCGCAGATTGGAAGGCCATGTCGGATTTCCGCTTCCCGGATTGGCGCAGCCTTGATCAGGCCAGGCTTGACCATGAATATTCGCCGAGCCGGATTGCCAAGGATTTCCATGGCGACCTCGCACGCTATGCCGCGCAAACGGCACAAGCACGCCAGACCGGCATCTGCCTTGAACGCGCCTATGGCAAAGCCCCGCGCCAGTTGCTCGATATCTATCTGCCACCCACCCCAAGCAGCAGCGCAGCGCCGATCCATGTGTTTATCCATGGCGGCTTCTGGCAGGATCTGAACAAGGATTATGCCGGCTTTGCCGCCCCCGCTTTCACCCGCGAAGGGATGATTTTCATTGCTGTGAACTACACCCTGGCACCGCAGGCCAGTCTGGCTGCCATCACGGCCGAGATTCGCCAGGCAATGGATTGGATCCTGGCACAGGCAACCACGCTCAATGGCGATAGACAGCGCATCGTGGTATCCGGCCATTCGGCTGGCGGCTATCTGGCAGCATCGTTGATTGCCGGCAGTCTGGCCGAAACGCGAGGCCCCGCCCCCATTGCCGGCCTGCTGCCGATCAGCGGCGTGTTCGATCTGCCGCCGATTGCCGCTTGTTATGTGAATAAGGCACTGGGGCTGGATGCAGCCGAAGCGACGCGGCTGGACCTGATGCAGGCGAAGCCCTTGCTGGATATCCCGGTGCATTTCGCCGTGGGTCAGGATGAATCCGCCGAGTTCCGCCGCCACAGCCAGGCTTTGCATGCCGCCTGGGCGCCGCAACTGCGGCAATCTGTTTGCGACCTGCGCCCCGGCCGCGACCATTTCGATATTCTGTTCGAACTTTCCACGCCGGGCGCTCCGTTGCATCGTGCCGCCATGGCCCTGATTTCGTGAGGATGATATGATCTTGCTCAAAGATGCCGAAGCCCTGGATGCCAAGGATCCGCTAGCATCTTTCCGCACTCGTTTTGCCCTACCGCAAAATACGATCTACCTGGATGGCAATTCCCTGGGTGTGCTGCCCAAGGGCGTTACCGAGCGTGTGGCCGGCACCATCGCCGGCGAATGGGGGCAGGATTTAATCGCAAGTTGGAACAAAGCCGGCTGGATTTCGCTGCCATTGGCGGTGGGCGACATGATCGCGCCGTTGATCGGCGCCGATGCAGGCGATGTGGTGGTGGGCGATTCCACCTCGGTGAATTTGTTCAAATGCCTGAGCGCCGCATTCGCCGCCCAATCCGCGCAACCGGGGCAAAACCGCAAGGTAATCGTTTCGGAAGCGGAAAACTTCCCCACCGATAATTACATCATCCAAGGCGCGGCCAAGCTGCTTGGCGCGGAAATCCGCTATACCGCACCGGGCGCATCGCCCATCCCGCTGATCGACGGGCAGACCGCCGTTGTATTGCTCACGCATGTGAATTACCGCACGGCGGCGATGTATGACATGGCAGCCATCACCAAGGCCGCCCATGACAATGGCGCTTTGATGATCTGGGATCTATCGCATTCCACCGGCGCCGTGTCGCTCAACCTGAAGGCCTGCGATGTCGATTTCGCCGTGGGCTGCAGTTATAAATACCTGAATGGCGGGCCGGGCGCGCCGGCTTTCACTTATGCACCCAAGCGCATCGCCAACACACTCACACAGCCGTTGAGCGGCTGGATGGGCCACAAAAACCCGTTTGCCTTCGTGCTGGATTACGAGCCGGGCGACGCCATCAAACGCTTTTTGTGCGGCACACCGCAGGTGTTGAGCCTGGTGGCATTGCAAGCCGCGCTGGCGCTGTGGCGCGATGTGGATATGGCAACACTGCGGGCGAAATCCTTAAGCCTGACCAGCTTATTCATGGATCTGGTGGCGCAGGAATGCGGCCGGTTCGGTCTGAAAATCGTAACCCCCAGAGACCCGGCCCGGCGCGGCAGCCATGTATCCCTGCGTTTCGAGCATGGCTATCAGGTGATGCGGGCCATGGCCGATCGCGGCGTGGTGGGCGATTTTCGCGCACCCGATCTGATGCGCTTCGGCTTTACGCCGCTTTACATCTCCCATGCCGAAACCTTCGAGGCCGTGCAGCGGCTGAAAGCTGTACTGGAAAGCGGCGCCTGGCAGGATGAAAAATATCAAACCCGCCTTGCGGTAACCTGAGAGCTATTTCTCCGGCAAACGCGCCTCGGGCGAAACCACGCGCTCCTCGGGGAACAGGCCCTGCGGGCGATACAACAACATGCCCACCAGGATGATACCCACCAGCACAACGCGGGCCGATGCCACCTGGTTTTTCAACACGGCCGGCAATATTGCTCCCAGGATGGTTTCGGTAACGGTCCATAGGCCCCAAATCAAAAGGCTGCCCACGATGGCCCCTTTGTTGTTGCCATTGCCGCCCACGATCAGCATCACAAAAACCTGGAAAGTGAAAATCGGCAGCATGTCTTGCGGGCTGACAAAACCGGTGAAGCTGGCATAAAGCGCCCCGGAAAGCCCCATCAGCATCGAGCCAAGCACGAAGGATTGCAGGCGGAAGCTGAAAGCATTTTTGCCCAGGGCGCCGGCGGCTTCTTCATCCTCGCGGATCGCCCGCAGCACCCGGCCCCAGGGCGAGCGCAGCATGCGTTCCAGCGCCCAGTAAATCAGGCCGACCAGGAAGATCACGATACCGAGGAAAACCAGGTTGTTGCCCAGCGGCGTGCCCGGCCAGCCGGCAAAGGGCTTGGGGATGCCGAACAGACCATCGAAGCCGCGGGTTACGCTTTTCCAATTCATTGCCAGCAGCTGAATGCAAATGGCGATGCCGAAAGTGCCGATAGCCAGAAAATCATGGCGCAATCGTATAGTCGGCACCCCCACGATCAACGCAAAAAGGCCCGAAAGCAGCATGGCACCGAGCCAGCCGACAGGCACCGGCAAGCCGAAACCGCCCAGTGCATCGGGATAATGCGGCCCGGTAAGAAACGCAGTTGCATAAGCGCCCACGCCGAAAAAGCCGACAATGCCCACGCTCATCAGCCCGGTGAAACCCCATTGCAGATTCAGGCCAAGCGTGCTGATCGAATAGATACCGGCAATGATCAGGAAAAACACGATATAGGAGAAGAGATCCATCATTCCTTCTCCCCGAACAGACCTTGCGGGCGGAACATCAACACCACGATCACGGCAAGGAATGATACCGCCTGGCGATATTCGGCTGCGAAATATTTCACCGTGATGCTTTCCGCTACGCCGATCAGGATCGCGCCCAAAATGGCGCCATAGATATTGGTCATGCCGCCAACGATCAGCGCGGCGAACATCGGGAGCAAAAGCTCGAAACCGAAAAACGGCTGCATGCCGATAGCCATGCCAAACAGCACGCCGCCGATGGCGGCAAGCCCGGCCCCTATCAGCCAGGTCCAGCGGATCACGCCATCCACATCGATGCCATTCACCCGCGCCAGCGAAGGATTTTCGGCAACAGCGCGCATCGCCTTGCCCAGTCGCGTGCGGCTGAGAAAGAGATGCAGCCCAACCACCATAACGGCAGTAACACCAAGCACCACAAGTTCATTCGGCGTGATGCGTATGCCCCAAAAGCGAATCGCCGGCTGGATGGCAAAACTGTAATAGACCGGATCTGGGCCGAAAAACATCACCACAATATGGCGCAGCATCAATGCCACGCCGAAAGAGGCGATGATCAGCGTGATGCGCGACGATCCCTTGCGGCGCAACTGGCCATAAATCGCGCGATCCAGAATTTGTGCCAACAGGCCAGTCAGTATCGCAGCAAAAAAGGTGGCAACAATAAGCGGCCAGCCGAAAGTGAGTACGCCGATGCTGCCCGCCGTGCCTATCACCAACACCACCACAAGGCCGAAATAAGCCCCGATGGTGAGGTGGTCGCCATGAGCGAAGCTTGGAAAATTCAGAATATTGTAAATCAGCGACAGGCCGATCACGCCCAGCGCAATGAAGGAGGCGGCGACCAGCCCATCGACCAGAACCTGTATCATGATGCAAGCCTCGTATGCGCACCCAGGTACAGCGCGCCAACTTCCGGGCTGGTTAAAAGATCGCTGGCCGCGCCGGCAAAGCGCTGCTGGCCCTCGGCAAGCACATAGCCACGATCGGAAATCGCCAAGGCTGCCTTGGCATTCTGCTCCACCATCAAGATGCCAATGCCCTGGCTGCGGATTTCTATCAGTTTGGCGAACAGGATTTCCGTCATCTTCGGCGAAAGTCCGGCCGATGGTTCATCCAGCATCAGCACTTGCGGCCCCGCCATCAGCGCGCGGCCAACCGCCACCATCTGGCGCTGGCCGCCGGAAAGCTTGCCAGCCGCCAATTTGCGAAATCGCGCCAGATCGGGAAACAGCGTGAAAATCTGATCCAGCCTGTCGGGCGGCAGCTTCTCGGCGGCAAACCCGCCCAATTCCAGATTCTCTTGCACCGAAAGCCGCACAAACACATTGCCGGTCTGCGGCACATAGGCCAGGCCTTCACGCACCAACAAATGGGTTTTGCGACCGGTGATGTCCTTACCCTGCAAGAACACCTTGCCGGACTGGATCGGCACCAGCCCGACTATCGCCTTGATCATGGTGGATTTGCCGGCACCATTAGGCCCCAGCACCGTAACAATCTCATTGGCTCGCAATTCGACCGAAACGCCGCGCAAAATCGGCATGCCGGGCACATAGCCGGCAACCACATCCTGAATGCTGAGGGGCAGTTGCTCACTCATGCAGGCACCCCGCCCAAATAGGCATCCAAGACGCGCGGATCGCGCTGCACTTCGGCCGGCTCGCCCTGCATCAGCAGCTTGCCGGCTGCCAACACCACCACGGGCCGGCACAGATTCATCACCAAGTCCATGTTATGCTCGATGATAAGAAAGGTGATGCCGCGCTGATTGAGCGCTGCGATACGTTCGGCGATCTCGCCCAGCAAGGTGGGGTTCACTCCCGCACCAGGCTCATCAAGCAACAGCATCTTGGGATCTGACATCAGCGCCCGACCGATCTCCAAAAGTTTCTGCTGACCGCCGGAAAGAATACGGGCCGGTTCGTTGGCCAGCCGCGTGAGACCGACAAAATCGAGAATATCGCGGGCCTTGTCGCGATTCCGGCGCTCTTCCGCGCGCACCGCCGCCGGCCGGAACCAGGTATTCCAGAAATGCTCGCCCAATTGCCCCTTAGGCACCAGCATCATGTTTTCCAGCACCGACATTTCGCCGAACGGCCGCGGAATCTGGAAAGTGCGCACGAGGCCACGGGCAAAAATGCGATAATGCGGCAAATGATCGATGCGTTCGCCATCGAAGCGAATTTCACCCGCCGTGGGGCGATAAGCGCCGGCCAGCAAATTGAACAAGGTGGTCTTGCCCGCGCCATTTGGGCCGATCAGACCGGTAATGGTGCCGCGCGCGATGGAAAAGGACACATCATCAACGGCGCGCAAGCCGCCGAATTCCTTCACCACGCCAACGAGTTCCAGCATCGCGCGCGCCGCCTTAGTTAATTTGTCGCCATCGCTTTTATCGCCGCGCCGGGCCGCCAAATACCCCCTGGCCAAGCCCGACCGTCTTTGGTAGGATATCTTTGATCAAAGATCATCGCAAGATGAAATTACCGCCGCGCGCGGACCGGCATCAAGCGGTGGCAGCAACAAGCAAGGCGGTGAAGCATGGCCGTTCTGTCCAGCCTTTCGACTGCAGATCTGGGCGTTACCCCAATCCAGCGTGAAACCGTGCAGGACCGCATTCATCGCCAGTTGCGCGACCTTCTGATGCGCGGGCGTTTTCAGCCTGGCCAGCCGCTGAAAATCCAGGAGATGGCCGATCTGTTCGGCACCAGCACCCAGCCTGTGCGCGAAGCGATTCGCCAATTGGTGGCCGAGAATGCATTGGAAGCCCTGCCCAACCGTTCGGCCCGGGTGCCGATCTTCGACCGCGAGCGGCTGGACGACCTGCGCCGCGCCCGCATCGCCATCGAAGGTCTGGCCGCCGAACTAGCCACCACGCGGGCCACCAAGGCCGATATAAAGATGCTGGAATCCCTGGTGGATGAGGAAACCGCCGCAGACGATGCCGATCAGGCGGAATTGAGCGTGGCGCAGAATCAGCGTTTTCACTTCGCGCTCTATCGCATGTCGGGATCCAACGTGCTGCTGCCGATCATCGAAGGGCTATGGCTGCAGATTGGCCCCTTCATCCGTAAATCCGCGGAATATTTCGATGCCCGCGGCGGTCGCGGTGCGGAATTCCATGTAGCGGCGCTTTCGGCTATCAAGCGGCGTGATGCCGCCCGCGTGCGCCGCGCGCTGGAAGCCGATATCAACCGCTCCTGCGATATTGCGCGGGATGCCATGTTTCCCGATGAACGCGCAGCCTGAGGCAACAGCATGAGCTATGGCGAGATCAAAGGCGAGATCGAAGATGCCTTCGAACTCTACGATCTGCGGGTGGAAGTGGTGGCTCCGCCGGGTGCGAAGCTGATGTGCAACAGCGAGGTTGGCGATTATTTCGAGGTGCGCGGAGAATTGCTGCATTTCCCCCAAGGCAAGGGATTCAGCATGTATAACCTCGCCGCCATCATCCCGATGCTGCCGGCGAAACAGCGCCCTACCCACAAGAATGATTGGATGACCACCGATGCCGAGGTGGCCTGCCCCGATCCCAATTGCCCAAGCCGCTTTCGCATCACGCGGCTGGGCAAGCGGCGCTTCAGCCATGCCGAAACCACTTTCGTGCCATTGCCGCAAGACTGAACACCACACGATTTCGCGTTATCCCGGAGGATTGAACTTTGTCACAGGTTGAACGCATCGAACTGACCCCGGGCTACACCATGTCTCGCCTGCTGAAAGGCGGCTGGCACCTTGCCGGTGGCCATGGCCAGGTTGATCGCAGCCAAGCAATCAAGGATATGGCTGCTTTCGTGGAAGCCGGCATCACCAGCTTTGATTGCGCCGACCATTATATCGGCGTGGAGGAATTGATCGGCGATTTCCGCCGGGATTATCCCAGTCTGGCACCGCTGGTGCAGGTGCATACCAAATTCGTGCCCGATCTTAGCGCCCTGGCTAGCATGAACCGCCAGAGCGTTGTTTCGATCATCGACCGCTCGCTGAAACGGCTGCGCGTGGAACAGCTCGATCTGGTGCAATATTTCTGGTGGGATTGGAATGTGAAGGGGGCGGTGGAAACCGCCCTGGTACTGAAAGAATTGCAGCAGGAAGGCAAGATCGCACGCATTGGCGTAACCAACTTCAACACGGATTATCTGGCCGAACTGGTGGATGCCGGCGTGCCCGTTGTGGCCAACCAGATTCAGTATTCGCTGGTCGATCGCCGCCCCGATTGGAAAATGAACGCCTATTGCCAGGCGCACGGCATCAAGATTCTGACTTATGGCCATCTGCTGGGCGGCTTCTTCTCGGAGGATTGGCTGGGCAAGCCGGAACCGAAAGGCCCCTTCGAAAACCGCTCCTGGACCAAATACAAACTGATCATCGACGAATTCGGCGAATGGTCGCTGTTCCAGGAACTGCTGGCAGCCCTGCAGCGCGTCGGCCAACGCCATGGCGTGGGCATCGGCGAAGTGGCTGTGCGCTGGGTGCTGGATCGCCCCAATGTGGCCGGCTGCATCATAGGCGCCACATCCACCCGGCATCTGGCGCGCAACCTGAAGATTTTCGATTTCGCGCTTAGCCGCGAAGACCGTGCCGAACTAGCGCTGGTAACCGACAATCGCCGCGGCCCGCCCGGCGATTGCTATCAGCTCGAGAATGATCGCAACGGCCCCCATGGCCGCATCATGCGCTACAATCAGAATGAGATTAATCAAAAGCCGGCAGCCTAAGACCGGCGCATCGTCGGGGAACAGCCCAGATTCAACCAGTCGAAAAACACCGCAAGAAACAGGAATGGAGGCTTAAGATGATCAACAAACGGCATATGATGCTGGCGGCATTCGCCGCAGCAGGATTGAGTGTCAGCGCGCCTGCCCTGGCATGCCCGGCCAAGATCGGCGCCACATTGTCGATGACCGGCAGCTACTCCACCTTCGGCATTCCGATCAACAACGCGGCACAGCTCGCCGTGGAACGCCTGGCCGAAGCCGGCTGGAAAGTGGGCGATTGTGCCAAGCTGGAATATGTGGTGCGCGACGACCAGACCCAACCTTCCGTAGGTGTGGATGCCGCCCGCCGCCTGGTGGACCTGGATGGCGTGAGCGCCATTGTCGGCCCGATCAGCTCCGGCGTCACCGGCCCGATCCTCTCCTCGGTTACCGTGGAGAAGAACGTGCTGATGATTCCGGCCGCCTCCTCCTCGCCCACCTTCACTGAGATGGCACGTCAGGGCAAACTGAATGGCCTGTTCTTCCGCGTGCAGCCATCCGATGCATTGCAGGCCGTGGCTGCTGCCAAAGCCGCCATCGAAGCCGGCCACAAGAAGATGGCCGTGGTGAATCTGAACAACGATTGGGGCAACAATCTCTCCAAGCAGTTCATCGCCACCTATAAGGCACTGGGCGGCACCGTCACCGGCCAAGTAACCTACAATGCCGAACAGCCCAGCTATCGCGCCGAAGTGAACAAGTCGCTGGAAGGCTCGCCGGACAGTCTGTATCTCGCCGCCTCGGTGATCGATGGCAGCAAGATCATGCGCGACTGGCTGGCACTCGGCGGCCCGCAGAAATTCATTTTCCCGCTGGGTCTGAATGATCAGAAGTTCATCGACCAGATCGGCGAACAATATCTGAAGAACGCGCTGTTCATGACGCCAGGCTCGCCCTCGCCGAATTCCGCAACGATCTATCGTGAGGTCTATGAAAAGCGCTGGAATTCCTCTGGCGTGGGTCCGGGGCGCGATTCCGGCTATGATGCCGCGTCCCTGATCGGCCTGGCCATGCTGGCGGCCAAGGATTACAAGGACGGCAAGAAGATTGCCGCCGCCTTGCCAAAGGTGACAGATCCCAAGGGCGAAGCCATCACGCTGAGCCCTGATGACCTGAAGAAGGCCGTCAAACTGCTCTCGGAAGGCAAGACCATCCGCTATATCGGCGCCACCGGAGCGATGAGCTTCGACCAGTATGGCGATGTCAGCACGCCCTTCGTGGGCTGGGCTGTTGAAGGCGGCAAGTTAGTGCAGAAAAAAGATATCAGCGCGCAGGACGTGGCCGATACCAAGGCCAAGACCGGCACCTGATAGATCCACTGAACAAACGGGCCGGTACAAGCCGGCCCGTTTTTTATTGCCGCCATGATACCGCAGATCATACTCAAACCCGGCCTTGCCATTCCCCGCCTGATACGCGGCACATGGCAGATGCATGAACGTGCCGGCAAACTTGATGAAGCTGCATTATTCGCCGAGTTGCTAGCCGGATACGACCTTGGCTTCACCGCGATAGAAGCCTCCGACAGCTATGCCGGCGTGGAAGAAACGCTCGGCCGTTTCCGTTCGTATCTGCTGCAAAAGCGCGGCAAGGAAGCCCTGCAAAACCTGCGCATTCATACCCGCGTAACGCAATCCGGCGCGGCAACCTTGTCTAGCCACGATATCGCGGCCTCCATCAAGCGCTCGCTGGCAAGGCTGGGGCTTCAGCAATTGCCCCTGGTGCAATTGCAATGGTGGAATCTGGCCCTGCCCGGCTGGCGCGAAGCCGCCGCAACATTGGGGCGCTTGCAACAACAAGGCGTGATTGCCGATATCGGCCTGACCAACTTCCCTACTCCACAGATGCAGCAGTTACTGCAGGATGGCATCCCTGTTCTATCCAATCAGGTGCAGATTTCATTGCTTGATCCGCGCGCCGGCAATGGTTTGGCCCAGGCCTGTCAGCAAAGCGGCGTCAATCTGTTTGGCTATGGTCCGCTGGCCGGCGGTTTTTTAAGCGAAGCCTGGTTGGGGCAACCTGACCCTGGCCTAGAACCCAAAGCCGAAAAACCATTCGGCAAGGTTTACCGGCAATTGATTGAGCGCTTCGGCGGCTGGGATTGGTTGCAAACCCTGCTGCAGACCCTGCATCGCTGCGCCGAAAGCAGACACACCGATATTGCCAGTATTGCCCTGGCCTGGAGTTTGCGAAGCAGCGGAGTGACAGCACTGCTGGTGGGCATGTCGTCGCCCCAACGGGCCGCGATTTATGCAAAAGCCGCCCATCTTGGCCTTGATGATCGGGATATTGCGGCCATCGCAGTCATTCTTGCGCAGCGCGGACCTATATCGGGCGATGTGGCCGATATCGAACGCAGCGAAATGCTGGCTGCTATCCAAGCCAGCTATCAAGGTTCTTGAGCCGATCTGTTACGGCTTGGCAATCTCACCGCCATGCAACGCGGCAATATCATGGCGCAATTCCCAAAGTTCGGGGAAGAACAGATAGCCCATGGTGGCGCTGAGATAATCCCGGCCAAAGGTGCCGCCAGTACCCTTGGTGCGCATGCCGATCTGGCGGCGTACCATCAAAATATGGTTGAAACGCCAGGATTGGAACCGGCGATCCAACTCCATGGCATTTTCAGCCAGGGCAAAAAGCTGTGGATGTTGCCAACGCTTATCGTAGATTTCGAGCAGGCTGGTTTCTGAACGGTTGATCAGGTTGAAAAAAGCCTGCCGGAGCGTGACCGGATATGCCTCGATCATTCCAGGCCAGGCCTTGCGCACACTGGCGACATAATTCTCCCCACCCAATTCGCAGAGGCCGCATATCACCTCAACCTCGCGGAATTGCCGCGACTGCATGCCACTGGCCCCGGTAAGGTAGGGCCGGAATTCATGGAAATCAGGCGACGACAGGGTTTCCAGCACGGTCCAATGCCCGTCTGCCAGCCGCATGATCTCGCCAAGGCGCTTCAGCAGCCAGTTGGCCTCAGCCAACCGGTCGGCCTCCAACATCGGAATGATGCGCTTGAGGTCGTAAATCACGTGCTTGAACCAGATTTCCAGCGCGTGATGGGTGGTGAGGAAAATATGCTCTTCCGGGTGCGGGGTGATCGGCTTCATGGCCGATAGCAGCGTATCCAACTGCAGATGCGTGATATAGCTGAATTGGTCAGCGCTCGGCGGCGCACCTACGGGCTTGTTGTCGGTCTGGGGTGAATCTGACATTGAGCACCTATCCGGCCTGACTCCAGGCAGCAATTACTTTAGATATAAAATATATCGCAAAATCGCCGCTTGTAATAGGGAAAAACAGCGTCGTCTTGCATATAAAGACAACGCCCGTGACATAGATTCCGGCGCCGCTGAAACAGCCGATAGCACTGGCTGCCAATCTCTTTCTGCAAAGAGCAGCTTACGCTATACCACGCTGCGGCCGACGCTGAACCGGCCTCCCTCTCAGCACATAAGATTGGAAGACAGAGCAATGATTTCCGTTGTGAAGACCGGCATCGCAGCATCCAAGGCCCCGGTAAGCGGCACGGTGAGGGCCGGCAATATCGTTTATTCAGTGCATGTCTCGAAAGATCCGGAAACCGGAGCGGTGGTAACAGGCGACATCGAGACGCAAACCCGACGCGCGCTGACAAATCTGAAGATGGCGATGGAAGCCGCCGGTGGCAGCCTGGCCAATGTGGCGCAGATGACGATCTATCTGATCGACGATGCCGATGCCCCCGGCATGAATACGGCTTACCGCGAGATCATGCCCGAACCCTATCCGGTGCGCGCAACCGTGGTGGTGAACAAACTGCTGGGCATCGGCACACGCATAGAATTGGTGGCCATGGCGGTGATTTGAAGCCGCCAGCCGCTCAGCGGTCGAATGGCAGCAGCGAAAGCGCTACAACATTCGGCACACCCAGCCAATCGGGCGGCAATGCCAGAGGATCTACCAGCGAATACGCATCCTCGTCATGCCTGACCGGCAGATCGCCGCCCGTTACGCTTTGTGCAGCGCCGGTGCGCACATCATGCAGCAGCCGCTCGGCGGCACGCTCAGCCTCCGAAGGCCGGCGAAACAGCTTGTTTTCGATGGCGGCGAATAATGCGCTGGCCGCGAAAAAACGGAATCCGCCGCGTTCGCGTTTTACCAAACCAGCCTCAATACGCTCGCCGAAGCGCCGACCTGTTTCAATAACGTATACTTCACTCATTTTGTCCTCCAGGCCGTTGCACGGCCGTATGCACTTGCTGCTTGCCTTGTGATGCCGTGGTCTGGGGAGGCCTCAGCAGCAACACATTCGGGCGCAGCACATGCGCGATGGGTGGTTATGAGCTGTGATACGGTTCATGGCCGCGATTTTTGCCGCAGCTGGTCGCCTGTTTCAAATCAATAGAATTTGGTCCTTTCCGTAAGAAAATTCATCATCTCAATTGTGTAATTTGGGGCTGTTTCCCGCCCTGAACCGGGTGTATATCAATGAACAAGACGCTTGATATTCCCTCAAGTTCGCAACAAGCCGCATGGTCGCAGATTGAGCATGCCCGACCCAAACGCCCCTACCCTTGCAGACCCCACACAAACGGCCTGGTCTGCCCCCTTGGCAGACATCTGCGGCCTCATGCAAAGCAGCGCCGATGGTCTAAGCCAAACGGAAGCTTTGGCGCGGCTGGCCAGCACAGGTAAAAATCTGCTGGAAGCGCCCGAAAGCCAACGAATGGCAATTGCGCTGCTGAAGCGCTTCGGCAATCCACTGGTGCTGATCCTGCTGTTTGCCGCAGGTATTGCCGCGATCAGTGGCGAGCAAGCCAGCTTTTACATCATCGCCACCATCGTCGTCCTATCGGTTCTGATCGATTTCATCCAGGAACATCGGGCGGAAAACGCCGCAGCAGCCTTGCGCCAGCGCGTGGCATTGAGTGTGCGCGCTCTGCGCGATGGCAAAGTACAAGATATTCCGGCTGCCGATCTGGCGCCCGGTGATATCGTGGTGCTTTCAGCCGGCAATCTTGTGCCTGCCGATTGCCGGCTGTTGGAAGCCCGCGATCTATTCGTGAACGAAGCCCTGCTTACCGGCGAACCCTATCCGGTGGAAAAGAATGCCAAGGCAGAATCGCCGCCGGTAGATGAAGCGACCCCGGATAACGCAGTATTCATGGGCAGTTCGGTGATCAGCGGCAGTGCCAAAGCCATTGTCTTGGCAACCGGGCGCCGCACCCGGATCGGTGCGATTGCCGGAGTCTTGCGTAAGCCACCGCAGCCGACCGCCTTCACTCTAGGCATTCATAATTTCGGCCTGCTGATCATGCGGATCACCGCGCTGTTGCTGTTGTTTGTGTTGCTGATCAATCTGCTGTTCGATCGACCGCTGATCGAATCCTTCCTGTTCGCTCTGGCCCTTGCCGTGGGCCTCACGCCGGAATTGCTGCCGATGGTGGTGTCGGTCACCCTGGCGCGCGGGGCCGTGCGCATGTCGCGCCAGCATGTGATCGTTAAGCGATTATCGGCAATCCACGATCTCGGCAGCATGAATGTGTTGTGTAGCGACAAGACCGGCACATTGACGGAAGCGCATATCAAACTGGTGCGCGAAGTTGACATCGCCGGCGCCAAAAACAACGATGTACTGCATTGGGCCTATATCAATGCCGCTTTTGAAACCGGCCTCAAAAGCCCGCTGGATGATGCCATCATGGAAGCGGCGCCGACCGATATTGGCGGTTGGCGCAAGATCGACGAAGTGCCGTTCGATTTCGAGCGGCGGCGGGTATCCATCCTGGCCGAGCAGGCAGGGCGCCGCTATCTGGTTGTGAAAGGCGCGCCGGAGGATGTGCTGAAGCATTCATCCACCTATCGCCAAGCAGGCAGCGATGCATCTCGACCGCTGGATGATACAGCCCGTTCCAGCGCGTTGGCCACGTTGGAACGCCTGGGCGATGAAGGCTTCCGGCTGCTGGGCATCGCCTGGCGCGAGGTGGAACCAGACCGCGACCATGCCGACATTGCCGATGAAAGCGAACTGACCTTCGCGGGTTTTGCCGCCTTTCTCGACCCACCCAAGGAAAGTGCACGCGAGGCTATCGCTGCACTGGCCGGGCTCGGGGTGGCTGTGAAGGTGGTGACTGGCGATAACGAACGGGTTACGCGCCATGTCTGCGCGGCGCTTGGCATTGCCGTAAGCGGCGCCATAAACGGACCAGAGTTAGAGAAAATGACCGACGAGGCGCTATCGGCCCGGTTGGCCGATACCACGCTATTCTGCAGGGTATCCCCACCGCAAAAAGCCCGGGTGATACGCGCGCTGCGCCGTCGCGGCCATGTCGTGGGCTATCTGGGCGATGGCATCAACGATGCGCCCTCTCTGCAGGCCGCCGATGTGGGGCTTTCGGTGCAAGATGCCGTGGATGTGGCCAAGGAAGCCGCCGCTATGATTCTGCTGAAGCAGGATCTGAATGTGCTGGCCGAGGGTGTGCGCGAAGGCAGGCGCACATTTTCCAACATCATGAAATACGTGATGATGGGCACCAGTTCCAATTTCGGCAACATGTTCTCCATGGCCGGAGCGGTGATTCTACTGCCCTTTCTGCCGATGCTGCCAATCCAGATTCTCCTCAACAATCTGCTTTACGACGCATCCGAAATCGCCATTCCGCTCGATAAGGTGGATGATGCGATGATCACCCAGCCGCGCCATTGGGACATGGCTTTTGTGCGCAATTTCATGTTGGTGCTGGGATCGGTGAGTTCGCTATTCGATTTTCTCACCTTCGGATTGCTATTGTGGATATTCAAGGCCGGCGAGAGCTTGTTTCAAACCAGTTGGTTCGTGGAATCGCTGATGACCCAGGTGCTGGTGATTTTCGTGATTCGCACGCGTGGGCGGCCTTGGCAGAGTTGGCCGCATCCCGCACTGATGGCGTGTTCCCTCGGCATAGTGGCCCTGGCCATATTGCTGCCGTATACGCCACTGGCTGCATGGTTCGGCTTCGTGCCTCTGCCGCCGCAGATTCTGCTCAGCCTGCTGGGTGTCAGCGCTGTCTATCTGGTGATCGCGGAACAGGTGAAACGCTGGTTTCTCAGCCGGCATGCCGACTAGAATCCAACCATGACGATCCGATCCATCCTGCGCTATCCTGATCCCCGCCTGCGTCAACAGACCGTCGCTATCACACAATTCGATGCAGCGCTGGCCGCCTTGGCCGTAGACCTGCAAGAGACAATGCGGGCAGCACCCGGCATTGGCATCACCGGACCGCATATCGGCGCCATGCAGCGGCTTGTAGTGCTGGAACTGGAGGGGCCGGCCAGTACGCGCATCTATGTGAATCCCATCATCACCTGGCAATCGACAGAAACCGCACGGCATGTCGAGGGCAGCGTATCCATGCCCGGTATCTCCGAAGAGGTGGAGCGGCCAGCGCGCATCCATCTCACCTACCAGGACTTGAACGGCCAGAACCACGCCGAGGAAGCCGATGGCTTTCTGGCTGTATGTCTGCAGCACGAGATCGATCAGTTGGACGGCGTCTTCTGGATATTCCGCCTATCTCGCCTGAAACGAGACCGCCTCATGAAACGATTCGAACGCCAACGCAGTGGATAACCCCCTATAAAATAAAATCTTTTTTTCACAAAAGATATTTGCTTAATTTTACGGCAAATATTCATTTGCCCTTTTCATGCGCATGCAGCTTGTAATCGGCAGGAGCTGCTCGCCATAATTCCCGCCAACCGCGACCAGAGCCATGAGCAAACCGGGTGAATTGGGCCTTTCTCCTCCCCCAGCGTGAAGCCGGGCAGACCATACAAAGTGCGCTGCGCCAATCCATCGTTGGCGCCATCGGCGATGGCCGGCTGGCGTCTGGCCAGCAGATGCCCCCTTCTCGGGCGCTGGCCGAACAGATGGGCGTGGCCCGCAATACGGTGATTGCGGTTTATGAGGAATTGGTGGCACGCGGTTATCTGGTTTCGACCGAGCGGCGTGGTTATTTCGTGGAAGGCAATGCCAGCCAGCTGGCCGTAAACGAGCGTGCGGTGAATGAAAATGACGCCGGCCCAGCCCCTCGCGCACAAACCGACTGGACCGAGCGTTTTGCCATCACGCCAGCAGCCTGGCGCAATATCTCCAAACCCACCAACTGGCAGGATTACCGCTACCCTTTCATCTACGGCCAGGTCGACCCCGAATTGTTTCCCATCGCCGTATGGCGCGCATGCTCACGCGATGCCTTGGGCCGCTCGGCTGTGAATTACTGGGCAGCCGACCATGCGGTGAACGACGATCCGCTGCTGATCGAGCAGATTTGCCGCCAGATACTGCCCCAGCACGGCGTTTTCGCCCGGCCAGAGGAAGTGTTGATCACGCTCGGTTCGCAACATGGGCTGTATCTGCTGTCGCAATTGCTGGTGCGGCCAGGCGAATGGGTTGGCATCGAGGATCCCGGCTATACCGATGCCCGCAACATATTCAGCCTCAGCCGTGGCAAGGTGCGTTCGGTACCGGTGGACGAAAGCGGCCTGCGGCTGGGGCCTTGGCTGGATAAACTGGGGTATCTGGTGGTGACGCCGGCGCATCAATGCCCCACCATGGTGACCATGCCCAATGATCGCCGCCAGGCCCTGCTGGATTGGGCGCGGGCCTCCGATGCCATCCTGATCGAAGATGATTATGAAGGCGAAACCCGCTTCGAGGCGGCGATGCCGGCCCTGAAGTCGCTGGATCGTGATGGCCGCGTGATCTATCTCGGCACATTGTCGAAATTGCTGGCGCCCGGCGTGCGCATCGGTTTCATGGTGGCCCCCGCCGCAGTGATCCGCGAGGCCCGCGCCTTGCGCCGCCTGATGCATCGCAGCGCACCGCTCAACAATCAGCGCACAGCCGCCATCTTTCTGGCCGAGGGCCATTGCCAAGGCCTGGTACGCACGTTGCGCAATGCGCTGAAAGACCGCTGGGAGGCCATCTGCGCCGCCGTGGCCGTGCATCTGCCGGATTTCCAGCGCTCGCCCAGCATAGGCGGCTCCAGTATCTGGCTCACCTGCCCGCCCGATATCGATCCGGTGGATTTACTGGAAACGGCCGCAAAACGCGGCGTGCTCTTCGAGCCCGGCGAGCCCTTCTATGCAACACCGCCAAGCAGCGGACATCTGCGCCTGGGTTTCTCGTCGATTCCGGCCAGCAGGATTCCAGACGGCGTGCGGGCTTTGGCAGATGCCGTGTCGGACCTGCGTAAACAAAGGCACTAAAGCCGCCTGGACCATTCCGGCATACTCTTCTGGACCTACCATGCAAACCCCGGGCAAGACCAATCTGGGGCAATAAGAAAGTCCCGCCAGCCTCAGGAGTAGCCATGCCGGCCACCACGATTATTACCGCCCGCAAGATCATCACCATGAACCCGGGCCTGCCTGAGGCCAGCCATGTCGCCATCCGGGATGGCCGAATCCTTGCTGTCGGTAATGCCGAGGACATGAAATTCTGGCCCGACGCTGTGATCGATACGCGCTTTGCCGACAAAGTGTTGATGCCCGGATTCGTGGAAGGCCACAGCCACATCATGGAGGGCAGCATCTGGCCCTACAGCTATGTGGGCTATTTCGACCGCGTTTCGCCCGATGGCGTGATGGTAAGCGGCCTGAAAAGCATCGATGCCGTGGTGGAGCGCCTGAAGGCAGTTTCGGATGCCATGAGCGACCCGAACGCCATCCTGTTTGCCTGGGGCTTCGACCCGATTTACTTCAACGACCGGCGCATGACCCGGCTAGACCTGGACCGCGTTTCCACCACCCGCCCGGTTTTGATCATCCATGCCAGCTTCCACATCATCAATACCAACAGTTTCACCCTGCAAAAGGTCGGGATCGATCGCAGCACGAATATCGACGGCGTGCCTAAGGATGCGGATGGCGAGCCGGCCGGTGAATTGCAAGGCCCGGCAGCGCGGATAAGGCTATTTCGCGGCCTGCAATGGAATGCCCTGAGCGATAGCGTATCATCCGATAGCGTGCGGCGTTTCAGCCGGTCTGCGGTGATCAACGGCGCCACCACTGTCACCGATCTGCATAATGAACTGACCGAACTATGCCTGGCGGATTTCCGCAAGGAAACCTCGGCTGCCGATTTCCCTATGCGTCTTGTGCCGGCGCTTTCGCGGATCGGCGCCACCACCGAGCAGATCATCGAACGCATCGGCAAGCTGAAAACCACCAACAGCGAGAAGCTATATTTCGGCATGGTGAAACTGGTTGTGGATGGCTCCATTCAAGGCTTCACCGGTCGCCTGCGCTGGCCGGGTTATCACAACGGTGCCGAGAACGGCCTGTGGTATATCGCACCCAATGAGCTGGACGAAATCGTTGGCAAGCTGCATGCCGCCCATGTGCATATGCATATCCACACCAATGGCGACGAGGCTACCGAACTGGCCATCAATGCCATTGAAGCCGCTCAAATTGCCCATTACTGGGCCGATCATCGCCACACGTTGCAACATTGCCAGATGGCCAGCCCAGCGCAATTCAAGCGCATGAAGGCCCTGGGCATCTGCGCCAACCTGTTTTCCAATCACATCTATTATTGGGGCGATCAGCAT
Source organism: Ferrovibrio sp. (assembly GCF_019636075.1). Classification (GTDB taxonomy): domain Bacteria; phylum Pseudomonadota; class Alphaproteobacteria; order Ferrovibrionales; family Ferrovibrionaceae; genus Ferrovibrio. The sequence goes on along the minus strand of NZ_JAHBYG010000016.1, from coordinate 12,384 downwards.
TATGCCATCACCATGGGGCCGGAGCGCGCCAACCGCCTCAACGCCGCCGGCACGGCGAAAAACCTGGGCGTACCATTCGGCCTGCATTCAGATGCGCCAGTGACGCCGCTGCGGCCGCTTTTCACCGCCTGGTGCGCCGTGAACCGCATCACCGCCAGCGGGCGCCTGCTAGGGCCGGACGAGCGCCTGAGCGTAGCCGACGCCCTGGCCGGCATTACCATCGGCCCGGCCTATACGATGCGGATGGATCATCTGGTGGGCAGCATCGAAACCGGAAAATTCGCCGATTTCGTGGTGCTGGAACAGGATCCTTTCGCCGTCGACCCAATGACATTGAAGGATATTCCAATCTGGGGCACGATCTGCGGCGGCCAGGTCTTTCAAGCCCCGAAGCCATGATCCTGAACGCACCGGAGCAGCATGCGGACCAGAACAACGCCATCCCCCTCACGGTGATCGGCGGCTTTCTAGGTGCGGGCAAAACCACCTTCCTGAACCACCTGCTACGGCAGGCAAGCTGTCGCTATGCCGTATTGGTGAATGATTTCGGGGCCGTGAATGTGGATGTTGCGCTGATTGCCAGCCACGATGGCAACACCATCAATCTGAATAACGGCTGCATTTGTTGCACGATGGCCGATGGCCTGGGCGAAGCGCTGATCCGCGTACTTTCTGCGCCGGTTCTGCCCGAGCATATCGTGATCGAAGCCAGCGGCGTGGGTGATCCCTGGCAGATAGCCGAAGTGGCCATGCTGGAGCCCGATCTGCAGCTGGCCGCCGTGATCGTGCTGGCCGATGCCGAACAATTGCCCGCGCAATTGGCGGATTCCTATATCGGCGACACTGTAAGGCGCCAGCTTCGCCGTGCCGACTTGCTGATGCTCAACAAGATCGATCTGGTAGATGCCGCACGCCTGCAAACGGCACATGAAACCCTGGCCGGTTTACAGCCAGGGCTGCGGGTGATCGAAACCCGCGATGCCAAACCGCCGGCTATGCTGATGCAGTTCGATCATGCCACAACGCCGGAGCGACTGCCGTTGTTTGCACCGGAAGACACGCCGGATCATGGCATTCAGCGCTGGCTTTATCGCCGTAATATCCGTTTCGAACGCGAAAAGCTTGAGCGCCTGCTGGATAGCCTGCCGGCATCGCTGTTGCGACTGAAGGGTTGGTGCTGGATCGAAGGAGAGAACGCACCTTTTCTATTGCAAATGACAGGATCGCGCTGGAGCCTTGGCGCCACCGAAAAATCCTCGCATCCGCTATTAACCTCTCTTCTTGGCGAAGACAGCCTGCTGATTGGCCTGGGCACTGCCCGCTTGCCCGAAGATGCTGTTTTGACGGCACTTTTCGAATCGGCATTCGCCAAAACCAGCCTTGAAATGCCCGTGGCATAGTTGATCTTGCCGCCGTGGCCCTACGGGCGGGGCCAGCGCTTTGCCATGCTGCCCGAATGAACACCTTGCCATTCACGCCGCAAACCTCCGATGCCTATCGTGCTGCCATTCAATGGCTCGCGCGGCTACAAAATAACCATTTGATCGACAATGATTTTGTCCCGTCGGAAACCGGCGGATCGCTTGCCGTTCTGAACCCGGCCACGCAGGAAACACTAGGTTTGGCCGCCGCTGGTCAAACCGCCGATGTAAACCGTGCCGTGGCCGCTGCCAAACGTGCGCAGCCCAGTTGGGCCGGCATGGCCGCCCGCGAACGCGGCAAGCGCGTGGCAGAGGCAGGCCGTTTACTGGCAGCGCAATCCGAGGCGATTGCCGTCTTGCTGGCGCTGGAAACCGGCAAGGCGATCCGTACCGAATGCCGTGGCGAATTGCGCGTTGCTGCGGATTTGCTGGAATTCTATGGCGGTCTGGCCTCCGAACTGAAAGGCGAAACCCTGCCTTTCAGCCCCGATACGCTTTCCGTGACGATCCGCGAGCCGCTGGGCGTGGTAGCCGCCATCCTGCCCTGGAATGTGCCGCTGGTGCTGATGATGTTGAAAGTGGCCCCAGCCCTGGTGGCAGGCAATGCCGTGGTGATCAAGGCCGCCGAAGAGGCCCCCTTTGCTACCCTGGCCGCCGCGCGGATTTTGGCCGATATGCTGCCCGCCGGTGTGGTGAATGTGCTGATGGGCGATGGCCCCGATTGCGGCGCCCCGCTCACCGCGCATCCCGATGTGGCCAAGATCACCTTCACGGGTTCGCAGCCGGTAGGCGAGATTGTTTATGCCGAAGGCGCCAAACGCATCGTCCCGGTAAGCCTGGAACTCGGCGGCAAAAGCCCGATGCTGGTGTTTCCCGATGCCGATCTGGAGCGCGCGGTGGATGGCGCCATAGCCGGCATGCGCTTCACCCGTCAGGGCCAAAGCTGCACGGCTGCCAGCCGCATTTATGTTCATCGCAGCCTGATCGATGCCTTCGTTGCCCGACTACGCGAAAAGCTGGATGCCATGGTGATCGGCGACCCGTTGGACGAGGCAACCGATATCGGCACTGTTATCTCGGCCACGCAGAAATCCATCATAGACCGCTATGTCGCTCTCGGTGAGGCCACGCCAGGCGCACAGGCAATCCGCTGCGGGCGGATGAATGTTTCCGCCCCTCTCAAATTAGACCTTTTCATGCAGGCGGTGTTGTTTGTCGGCCTGCCCGAAAACAGCCCGGTTATGCGCGAAGAAGTGTTCGGCCCGGTTACCGCCATCACCGCCTGGGATGATTATGAACAGGTTCTGGCGGCTGCCAACGATAGTCCATTCGGCCTGGCGGCTTCGGTCTGGACGCGCGATCTCGGGCGCGCCCTCGATTCGACGCGTCGACTGAATGCAGGCTATGTTCAGGTGAACCAGAATCTCACGATCCAACCGAATTTGAGTTATGGTGGCTTCGGCAAATCCGGGCTGGGCAAGGAAGCATCTTTGGAAGCCATGCAGGAACATTTTACGCGCAAGAAAACCATAGTATTCAGCGGCATGTGATGCTGGTGCTGGAACAGCTGCAAGCCGCCGGCCTCGCCTCTCCAGCCCCCCTTGCGGGAACCGCCCTGGCGTTTCTGGCGGCGGCAATCCTGCGTGGTTTCACCGGCTTTGGCTTTGCTCTGGTAGCGGTTCCATTCAGCAGCCTGGCCTTGCCGCCATCGCGCTCGGTACCGGTGGTTTTCATTCTGCAATTGATGATCGGCGCAATTGACACAATGCGCCATCACAGGAATCTCGATAGACGCTTTATCACCATCGCCGCATTCGCCGTAATCACCACGCCTTTGGGCGTTTATCTACTATCCATCGCGCAGCCCAGCATGGCGCGCATTGCGATTGCAACCATTGTGCTTGCTGGCGCCACGATGATGTGGCGTCCATTTCGGCTTCCTATGCAGCCCAGCCAAAAGTTGGCGGCCTGCACCGGGATAAGTGTTGGCTTGTGCAATGGGATGGCTGCAATGCCAGGCCCACCGGCAATCGCCTATTCAATGCTCACTCATATGCCGGCCGATAAGGCACGCTCATCTTTAATGATACTTTTTTTCACGACCGCTCTGGCGGGTGTACCGAGTACATTGGCATTCGGAATCGCAGACAGCATAACTCTGTTGCTTGCTATGGCCGCATTGCCGATCATTATGCTGGGCTCCGCCCTCGGAGCGATGCTTTTTCGTCGGTATGGTACAAAAATATATAGGGAGGCTGCGCTGTTCACGCTTATTGGTACGGCGCTTGCAATGATGATCCGAGAAGTCTGGCCGCTCATTTCGCCGTCATAGAAACAGCTATAAAATCGGAGCAAGACGCATGACACTCTGGACTCGACGCCTCTTCGGCACCGTAGCCGCAAGCATGCTGGCCCTGTCGTTCACCGCCGCTAGCAGCTTTGCACAACCAAAGCCCGGCGGCACCCTGGTGATCGCTACGCCGCAGATTCCCCGGCATTTCAATGGCGCTGTACAATCCGGTGTAGCCACGGCCCTGCCCAGCACGCAGATTTTCGCCAGCCCGCTGCGCTACGATGACAAATGGAATCCGCAGCCCTATCTGGCCGAGGCTTGGGAAACCGCATCCGACGGCAAGAGCGTTACGCTCAAACTGGTGAAGAATGCGGTATTCCACGATGGCAAGCCGATCACCTCCGAGGATGTGGCCTTCTCGATCATGACGATCAAGGCCAATCATCCATTCCAGACCATGCTGGCCCCAGTGGAAGCGGTGGAAACGCCCGATCCGCACACCGCTGTGATCAAGCTTTCCCAACCGCATCCGGCTTTGCTGCTGGCAATGTCTCCTGGCCTGATGCCCATCCTGCCCAAGCATGTCTATGGCGTTGGTGGCGATATCAAGGTGCATCCGGCCAATCTGAAACCGGTCGGTTCCGGCCCCTATAAACTCACCGAATACAAACAAGGCGAATATTACACCCTGGAGAAATTCGACAAATACTTCCGCGCCGGCCTACCGTATCTGGACAAGATCGTTGTGCGCTTGATGCCCGATGAGAACAGCATGCTGCTCGCATTGGAACGGGGCGATATTCATAGCGCCACGATTGCCGGCGTGCGCTCGCTGGAACGGCTCGACAAGATGAAGAATATCATCGTGGCGCCCAAGGGTTTCGAAGGGATCGGCGCCATCAACTGGTTGGCCTTCAACACCAAGAAGAAGCCATTGGATGACGTGCGGGTACGCCAGGCGATTGCCTATGCCGTTAACCGCGACTTCATCACCGGCAAGCTTATGGCCGGCAAGGCGGAGCCAGCTTACGGCCCGATTTTCCCGACCTCACCGCTTGCAACCAAAGATGTAGAGCAATACAAGCTCGATCTGAAGAAAGCTGAAAAGCTTCTGGACGAAGCCGGCTATAAAAAAGGCAGCGATGGTGTGCGGTTTCCGCTGCAGATCGATTTCATCCCGGGCACCGACGAGCAGCAGCGCAACATAGCGGAATATCTGCGTCCGCAATTGAAAAAAATCGGCATCGCGCTGGAAGTGCGCGCGGCACCAGACTTCCCTACCTGGGCACAGCGCATTGCCACATTCGATTTCGACCTAACTATGGATAGCGTGTTCAACTGGGGCGATCCTGTGATCGGCGTAGCGCGCACATACTTAACGTCGAATATCCGCAAGGGCATCATCTGGTCCAACACCCAGCAATATTCCAACCCACGCGTGGATGAACTGCTGCAACAGGCGGCCGTGGAAACCAATCTGGAAAAACGCAAGGCACTCTATGCCGAATTCCAGAAAATCGTGGTGTCGGAAGTGCCCATCTTTTTCATCAACGTCATTCCGTATCACAGTGTGTTTCACACCAGCCTCGGCAACCTGCCCACTACGATCTGGGGCTCGATGTCACCACTGGACGAGTTGTACTGGCAATCCCAGCCGGCACGCTGATAGTCTCGATTTAACCTGCGCTGGATAGCCAAGCCTTGATCACGGATATTCTCGTCAAAATCGCCAATGCAGCTTTACTGCTGCTGGCTGTCGTTGTCTTGAATTTCTGCCTGATTCACGCTGCTCCTGGCGACCCAGCGCAGGTCATTGCCGGCGAAATGGGGGGGGCCTCGCAAGAGGTTCTCGATCAGATTCGCCGGCTTTATGACCTCGACAAACCCATGCTGCACCAATTGGCGATCTATATTGGCAAGGTGCTGCAGGGCGATTTCGGCCATTCCTTCTACTTCAATGAATCCGTTACCAAGCTGATCCTTCAGCGGCTGCCCGCCACGGTTATTCTGGTATTGGCAGCGCTGAGCCTTGCAGTTCTGGCCGGCACCTTCCTTGGCGTATTAAGCGCGCGCAAACCAAACGGCCTGCTCAATCACTTTGTCACATTCTTTTCGCTCGCTGGTTATGCCGCGCCGGTTTTTTGGACCGGCCTGATGCTGATTCTTTTATTCGCTTCCGCCATACCGTTGTTTCCAATCAGCGGCATGGCCGATGTGGCGCGCCCCAAACAGGGAGCAGCCTATATATTGGACGTGCTGCACCATCTGGTTTTACCCGCCCTTACGCTTGCCATTGTTTACATGGCGCAATATAGCCGCCTCTCTCGCACCAGCATGATAGATGCCCTGCGTGCCGACTATATCCGTACTGCGCGCGCGAAAGGCCTAAGCGAGCGCACGGTGGTATTCAAGCATGCCCTGCGCAATGCACTGATACCGGTGGTGACCATGGTGGGGTTGCAATTCGGCCATCTTTTCGCCGGCGCCGTTCTGGTGGAAACGGTATTTGGCTGGCCCGGATTGGGCCGCCTGGTTTTTGAATCGATCCTGCGCCGCGATTATCCTACTTTGCTGGGCGTACTGTTTTTTTCGGCTTTGTTGGTGATGCTTGCCAACATCGCCACCGACATTGCCTATCGCCTGGTGGATCCACGCATTAGGTTGCGCCGATGAACACAGCGCCCCCCGTGCCGCCAGCATTAACTCCCGCTAACGAAACGGTAGCGATTGTTCGCATATCGCCATTACGCGAAACATTCCGTCTTTTTGTGCAGAACCCCACCGGCATGATCGGCGCATGCTTATTTGGCATGATTCTGCTTCTCACATTGTTTGGGCCGACGCTGTATGAAATCGATCCCTTCGATATTGCGGGCGCACCTTTTACGTCACCCGATGCCGAATATTGGTTTGGCACCGATTACCTGGGCCGCGACATCCTGGCCGGCATTCTGGTGGGCGGGCGGGCCACATTAACAGTGGGCGCAGTTGCAGCCATCATCACCCTTGCCATCGGCATTGCCATGGGCTCGTTGAGCGGTTTTTTCGGCGGCATGCTTGATACCACATTGATGAAAATCACCGAATTCTTCCAGGTATTGCCCACTTTGCTGTTTGCCATGGTTCTCGTAACGCTATTCGGCGCTTCGCTGCAAACCATCACATTGGCCATCGGCGTGGTGAGTTGGACCGGCGTTGCCCGCCTGACCCGAGCCGAATTCCTCCGCATCCGCGAACTCGATTACGTAAAGGCCGCAACGGCGGCCGGTGCCGGCAGCTCTTATACCATTCTGCGCGTGATACTGCCGAATGCCCTGCCGCCAATTATCGTTGCCGCTGCCTTCGCCATCGGTATCTCCATCCTGTTCGAAGGCGGCATGAGCTTTCTCGGATTGGGGGATCCAAACGTGATGAGCTGGGGCATGATGATCGGGCAGAACCGTAATTATGCCCTGGATGCCTGGTGGGTGGTGGTTATGCCTGGCGCTGCGATATTCCTGGCGGTTCTCAGCATCAGCCTTATCGGCGATGGCATTAACGACGCGCTGAATCCGCGTCTGCGCAAGCGGTGACGCCATGTCCGCCATTCTCGATATAAAAAATCTTACCGTTACCCTTCAGCAATCCCCTGGCGTGGTGCCAGTGCTGGAAAATCTCTCTTTCTCGGTGAAGGCCGGAAAAACCATTGCGCTGGTAGGGGAATCCGGTTGCGGCAAGAGCATGACCGCCTTGGCCATCATGGGCCTGCTGCCCGATGGCTTCCAAATAGCCGGCGGCAGCATTGCCCTGGAAGGCCAGGATGTGGCCAAGCTGCCGGGCGACGCGCTGCGCCAATTGCGTGGCAATCGTATGTCTATGATCTTCCAGGAGCCGATGACGGCTTTGAATCCGGTCTACACCGTCGGCGACCAAATCAGCGAGGCGCTGAGGCTGCATCAGGGCCTGTCGCGCCAGACCGCCCGCGAGCGCGCTATTGCCATGCTGCGTGCTGTGCAGATACCGGCGCCAGAGCGACGCATCGATGCCTATCCACATCAGCTGTCTGGCGGCATGCGGCAGCGTGTAATGATTGCCATGGCATTGGCCTGCCGACCGCGCTTGCTGATCGCCGATGAACCAACCACGGCTCTGGATGTTACCGTGCAGGCGCAGATTTTCGACTTGCTGCGCGAAATGCAGCAGGATATTGGCACCGCCATCGTTCTGATCACTCATGATCTCAGCGCGGTAGCCGATATCACCGACGAGGTGGCCGTACTTTATGCCGGTCGATGCATCGAACAAGGCCCTACCGCCACGATCCTAAACCAACCACAGCATCCCTATACACGCGGCTTGATTGCCAGCGTACCCCATCTTCGCCTGGGCCTTGCCGCCGCGCAGCCATCCGAAGCTCTGGAAGAGATTCCCGGTATGGTGCCTGGCCTGGGCAAACGCGGGCCGCTCTGCGGCTTTGCCCCGCGCTGCCGCTATTCCGCCGGCCCCTGTCTGGAAGCGCCTCCTCCCACCACCGGCACCGGCTCACACCAGGTTGCCTGCTGGCACCCTCAGGGAGAGGCCGCATGAGCAACGATACCTTGCTTGAAGTGAACGATCTCAAGGTTCATTTCCCAGCCGGGCGAGCCGGCGCCTTTGGGCAGCGACTGACCGTGCATGCCGTGGATGGCGTCAGTTTTCGGGTGCCTCGGCAAAGCACCTTCGGCATTGTGGGCGAAAGCGGCTCCGGGAAATCCACCACGGCACAAGCCATTATGCGCTTAGCGCCCATCACAGCAGGCAATATCCGCCTGGGCGAAACCGATCTGACCACATTACGCGGCGATGCCTTACGAAAGGCGCGCCGGCATTTTCAGATGATTTTTCAGGATCCCTATTCGGCGCTTAATCCGCGCCGGCGCGCCGGCGACTTGATCCGTGAACCGCTGGATCTTCTGGAAGTAGGCAGCGCTGATGACCGCGCCGAACGGCTGGAATCCTTGCTGCGCGTGGTAGGCCTGCCGCCGGAAGCCGCCATGCTGTTCCCTCACCAATTCTCCGGAGGGCAGCGTCAGCGCCTGGTAATAGCGCGAGCATTGTCCACTCAGCCCGATCTGATTGTTTGCGACGAACCTGTTTCGGCATTGGATGTGGCAATTCAAGCGCAGATATTGAATCTGCTAAAGCGCCTGCAACGCGATCACGGCCTGACCTATGTATTCATCTCCCATGATCTTGGCGTGGTGCAGTATCTCTGCGATCAGATCGCCGTGATGTATCTTGGCCAGATTGTCGAGCAAGCGCCGAGCGCTCAGCTATTTGCCGGCCCTCGCCACCCCTATACCTGGTCGCTGATGACCGCGGCAGCGCCGCCTGGTGGTTTGCGGCAGAGTTTAAAACAGCGGTTTAGCCTGCGCGGTGAACCGCCGAGCCCGATCAATCCGCCTGCTGGCTGCCGCTTTGCCGCCCGGTGTCCCTTTGCCGATGAGCGCTGTCGCAAGGAAACTCCGCAATTGTCGGTAGCCGGCAGCGGTCATTTTGTGGCCTGCCATAAGACCGAAGAAGTAAGCGCCGCAGGCCGCAGCATCATGGCTGCCGCCTAAGCCGCGGATATGCCTCCTGTCACGCTGATTGTCTGGCCTGTGAGCCGCTCCGCCCCCGGCCCGGCCAGAAAAACCACCAAAGCCGCAAGATCATCCGGCTGCACCACACCCAATTGCGCCCGCTCCTCGGCTTTGCGGAATAGACGCGACGCAAAGGGATCGGACATTACCTTGGCATAGAGCGGCGTGCCCTGCACAATGCTGGGCGTAATGCAGTTAACACGGATGCCGGAGCGACGCGCCTCAATGGCCAAACTGCGGCAAAACATTGCCACTGCGGCCATCGCACCGCCGATGATGGTTTCACCAGGCGTGGCCAGTTTGGCCGCATCGGAAGCAATACAGATCATTGATCCGCCTTTTTGCCGCATCATATGTGGCAGCGCGGCCCGCAAAGGCAGCAGGATGCCCGATGTTATGCTGCGAAACACCTCTGGCATGGCCTCGATTGGCGTTTCGTGCAGCAACCGCGGCATAGGATCGCCAGCAGCATTGCTTACCAGGGTGTCGACGCGACCAAATCTACTGATACACGCCTCTACGGCGCGATCGGCATATTCCGGCTGAGACACATCAGCCGAAACAAATTCGATCTCTGCGCCTGGATGATGGGCTTTCAAATCGGCCAGGGCTTTCTGCCCTCTCGCTTCGTTGCGGCCTACAATTACAGCCCGCCTCATCCCGGCGCGCAAAAGGTTCTCGGTTATAGACAAGCCAATGCCTGCCGTAGCGCCACAAACAAGACCAACCTGCTCGGAATATTCCATATAGGCCTCCACCAGCTCTGATGCTGGCTAACTCGGTATCAATTTTCTGCATCGCATTTCTGCGATGATATCGAGCATGCTTTTTTCGGTCGCCAAAGGCCGGTCGAAACCGGCTTGACGTATTTTCACTGTCGAGGATAGGGCATCCCATTCAGTCTTGAACAGAAAATCCGCAAAATGCCAGTTGGCCAACATATCCAGCCGCACGGATGCCAATCCATGACGAGAAACAAGAGCATCCCAGCGATTATCGCTATCCGCCATCAGTTCACTCATGCGCCGGGAAACCGGCTCGCCGCAGCGCAGACCGAAGCTGTCCGCCAATGACGGCCAGAGATTACACCAACGGAAATAATCGCCGTTGATCACATTGAAATCCTGGTTGGCGGCTTCAGACGATTGTGCCGACCAGATCATGGCATCGGCCAGAAGATTGGTATCGGTTGCCTGGCTGAGAGCATTATAGGCCCTGGCACCGCCGGGAAAATCCAATGCCGCACCGGATTCACGACATAGCGAAGCATAAGCAGCAAGAGTGGCTACCAGATTAAACGGATAGCCAACAGCAATGCCAAAAACGATGTGTGGCCGGACAGTAGACCAAGTCCAGGCCTTTCCTTTTTGATAAGCCGTGATGAAATCGTGCTGATCGAAATACCAGTTCGATCCGGCATGGCGCGGATCTTCCTCCCGCGCCGGTGTGCGGAAAGCACCAAGATGGCTGCCATACCACTTGGTGCCATGCACAAGACAGACATGCCGCAATCCGTCTGCCTGACTCAGCAATTGCTCCATGACAATACGCAACATGCCGAGATTGGCTGCGATCTCTGCTGCCGGTTCTGGCGCCGAGGCGCGCGCCGTATAAAAAACGTGGCTAACCGAGCGCAATTCCGGGGCTATCGCCGCGCAGGCCGCTGGATTCAGCAGGTCGCAGCCGATATGCTGATAATTCGGTCGTGTCGGCCCGCCATCGCCGCGTGAAACACCGATAACGCGCCAGCCTTGCTGCAAAAGCCGGTCGACGAGATTACCCCCGACAATGCCGCGTGCCCCGGCTACCAGCGCCAACTTCTCTGGCATGCAGAACCCGCTTCGCTATTGCACGCGCCAACGCGGCACAACAACACCGGGATTGGTTTCTTCAAACTCGACCTTAACCGGCATGCCTCCCTGCACATCAGCAGGGGTGCGCCCCAGAATGATGCCAGGAATAAAGCAACCTTTCTGTTCTTCGATCTCCACAATGCCAGTGACAAAAGGTACCCGCTCCTGCCAGACCGGATCCACGGAACGATGCACTACAATCCAGGTCAAAATCTTGCCTCGCCCGGATATATTCACCCATTTATACGATGTGGAACGGCAATCCGGGCAAGCCTCGCTGGGATAGAAGCGAAAGCGGCCACAGGAATCGCATTTTTGCACCTGCAATTTATGTTGCTGGCAGGCATCCCAGAAAGGCTTGCTGATCGCGGTTATTTGCGGGACCGGATAACTAGATGCAGACATATTCATAATACTCAATGCCTCCCCAGGATCACTGCACTGCCCGTTTGGGTGGCGCCGCCTGCCGTGACCAAGCCAAGTTCAGCATCCTTAACCTGACGCGGCCCGGCTTCGCCGCGCAATTGGCTGACGGCCTCAACAACGCTATTCAAGCCGTGGATATAACCCTCGGAAAGCAGGCCGCCATGAGTGTTGATAGGCAGCCGCCCATTGATGCGACCGGCACCAGAGCGGAAGAAATCGCCGGCCCCGCCGCGATCGATCAAGCCAAAACCCTCCATCTGCCCGATGATGCTGTACGTAAAGCAGTCGTATATCTGGGCAAAATCCAGGTCGTCGCGACCGATCCCGGCGCGACTGAACAAACGGTCGGCATGAAACTCGGCATATGTGGTGGTTGGATCGATATTAAAATTACCCCACATGGAACCGCGGTTGCGCGGCCCCGTGGCAGTGAAACCGGCCAAGATGTCTACCGGGGCCTTCTTCAAATCCTGAGCACGTTCCACACTTGTAACCAGCAGCGCACAAGCCCCATCGGTTTGCAAACAGCAATCAAATACGCGGAATGGTTCCGCAACCCAACGCGAATTCTGATAATCCTCCAAGCTCATCGGCTTGCGCATCTGCGCACGAGGATTATCAATCGCATTAGCCCGGCCAGACATCGCTACCGCTGCCAGGTCATCCGTGGTGGTACCGTATTTCTGCATATGCAGACGGCAAAGCAACGCAAATTCCTGGGCAGGCATGGTGATGCCGGCAGTATCCAGAAATTGTTGCTCAGCATCGGTATGCACACCATGTTCAGCCAG
>NZ_JAHBYG010000015.1 GCF_019636075.1 Ferrovibrio sp. | reverse complement strand
GATCTCTTCGCCCGTCTGCTGCCGCCCGACCAGATGGCGGGCGGCGGCAACGTGGTCGATTTGCAGAAATTCATGGTGCAGCGCCTGCAAGGCGAATTGCACCGCGCCAACGGCCTGCGCGATGCATTGCTGGATGCCGGCCGGCAGAATATGAGCATCACCGCGCGCGCCCACGAAGCCGTGCTGCTGCTGCTGGATGCCGAGAATTTCGAGCACATGGTGCATATCGCCACCCAGGATTGGACCGACCTGCTGGATGTGGATGCGATCAGCCTGTGCGTGGAAGGCGACCCGGCGCGGATCGGCGGCATTGTCAGCGGCGGCGTGTTCATCCTGCCGCCGGGCAGCATCGACGATCTGCTGGGCCCAGGCCAGGCCACCCGGCTGCGCCCGGAAAGCGGCCAGGCACCGAAGCTTTACGGCCCAGCCGCCGAACTGGTGAAATCCGACGCACTGGCCCGCCTCACCTTCGGCCGCGGCGCGCCCATCGGCCTACTGGCGCTGGGTGCGCGCGAACCCGGTAAATTCGATCCCGGCCATGGCACCGAATTGCTGCTGTTTCTGGCGCAGGTGCTGGAACGCGCCGTGCGGCGCTGGCTGCAATTGCCCAAGCCGTAATGACCGCGCCCTTCTTTCTGGCCGCCGACGATGCCCAGCGCGCAGCGCAGGATTGGTATGACTGGCTGGCGAAAGAAAAACGTTATTCCGCCCATACCCTGCGCGCCTATGGCCAGGATATCGCCGCCTATTTTACGTTTCTGGCCGAACATCTGGGCGGCCCGGCCGGCCTGGCCGATCTGAACACTCTGCGGCAGGCCGATTTCCGCGCCTATCTCAATCGCCGGCGCCAGCAAGGCTTGAGCGGCACCTCGCTGGCCCGCGCACTCAGCGCGTTGCGCGGCTTTCATAAAAGGCTGAACCGCGATGGCTTATGCGACAATGCCGCCATCAGCCTGCTGCGCACGCCGAAACGGCCGCACAGCCTGCCCAAACCCCTCGCCATGCAAGCTGCGCTGGACGTGATAGATCAGGCCGAGGCTGCGCGCGACGAGCCCTGGCAGCAGGCGCGCGATGCCGCCATCCTGCTGCTGCTCTATGGTGCCGGCCTGCGGCTTGGCGAAGCCCTCGGCCTGAATGGCCGCGACAAACCGAAAGGCGATAGCCTTACCGTTACCGGCAAGGGCAACAAGCAGCGCATCCTGCCGATTCTGCCGGTGGTGCGCGCCGCCATCGACGATTATGCCAAGCTTTGCCCCTACGCCATCACCGCCGAGGGGCCGCTGTTTTTCGGCGCGCGCGGCAAACGGCTCAATCCGGCCATCGTGCAAAAGGCGATGCGCGATGCGCGCCGCGCCCTAATGCTGCCGGAAACCGCCACGCCGCATGCGCTGCGGCATTCCTTCGCCACCCATCTGCTGGCCGATGGCGGCGACCTGCGCACGATCCAGGAATTGCTGGGCCATGCCTCGCTATCCACAACGCAGCGCTATACCGATGTGGATGCGGAAAGCCTGCTGCGGGTTTACGCCAACGCGCATCCGCGCAACGCGGCGGCCTGATACGATTATAGTCGCTAAATGCGCCCCAAGCCGTCACCACCGGGCTTGTCCCGGTGGTCCATGGTTCAACGGCGTTGCTCCGTCGGGCATGGACCCTCGCAACAAGTGCGAGGGTGACGAATGTAAAAGAAACCGGCTGCCGAAATACGTTTTCAGCGCCGGCCGAACAGCTTTTCGATATCGCCGAGCTGCAATTCCACGTAAGTGGGCCGACCATGGTTGCATTGGCCGGAATGCGGCGTGGCTTCCATCTGGCGCAGCAGGGCATTCATCTCGTCCACGCCGAGGCGGCGGCCGGCGCGCACACTGCCATGGCAGGCCATGGTGCCGCACACCTCCTCCAGCTTTTCCTTCAGCGAAAGCGCGGCATCGTATTCCGCCAGATCGTCGGCCAGGTCGCGCACCAGGCCCTTCACATCGCCATCGCCCAGCAGGGCCGGCACTTCACGTACCAGCACCGCGCCATCGCCGAAGGCTTCCAGCACCAGGCCAAGTTCGGCCAGTTCATCGGCACGCGCGGCCACGCGCGCGGCTTCGGCGGGGTTGAGTTCGATCACCTCGGGTAGCAGCAAAGCCTGCCGCGGCACACCGCCTGCGGCCAGATGCTGTTTCATCCGCTCATAGACCAGGCGTTCGTGGGCAGCATGCTGATCCACGATCACGATGCCATTCTCGGTCTGCGCCACGATATAGGTGGCATGCAACTGCGCCCGCGCCGCGCCCAATGGGTAAGCCTGCAAGGGCGCTTCCGCCGCCGGGATTTCCGCACGCGCCTGCGGCTGCAAACCGGTCGGCCCGGCATATGGTTCCGGCGCATGATAGTAACGCACCGCATCGGCCAGCGCGCCGTCAGAAAGGACCGGGCTATAGCGTTCGATCTCCGGCCGATAAGGCGCAGGATTGCCGCGCGCGAAAGGCAACGCCATGCTGGGTGCGGATTGCGGTTTCAACGCACCCAGCGCGCCCTGCGCCACCGTGGTGGAGGCGCGATGCCCGGCCTCGGCCAACGCATGGCGCAAGCCGCCCACGATCAGGCCGCGCACCAGGCCGGGATCGCGGAAACGCACTTCCGCCTTGGCCGGATGCACATTCACATCCACCTGTTCGGCTGGCAGATCGAGAAACAGCGCCACCACCGGATGCCGATCATGGCCCAGAAAATCCGCATAAGCGCCGCGCACTGCGCCGACGAACAGCTTGTCGCGCACCGGACGGCCATTCACGAACAGGAACTGATGCTGCGCATTGCCGCGATTATAGGTGGGCAGCCCGGCATGGCCGCTCAGGCGAATGCCCTCGCGCTCGGCATTGATCGCCACCGCATTGTCGGAAAAATCACGGCCCAGAATCTGCGCCAGCCGGCGCAGCCGCCGGCCTTCGGGATCGAGTTCGGCCTGCGCGGCATCGGCGCGGAACACCGAACGGCCATCATCGGTGAGGCTGAAAGCCACATCGGGATGCGCCATCGCCAGGCGACGCAGGATCTCGGCCACCGCCATCGCTTCAGTGCGTTCGGATTTCAGGAATTTCAGCCGCGCCGGCACGGCATAAAACAGGTCGCGCACTTCCACCTTGGTGCCGTATCCCGCTGCCGCCGGGCGCACCTGGCCAACCCGTCCGCCCTCTACATCCAGTTGCGCGCCGCTATCGGCGCCATGCTGGCGGGTGGTCAGGCTGAGCCGGCTCACCGCGCCGATCGACGGCAAGGCCTCGCCGCGAAAACCCAGCCAGCGGATATCCAGCAGATCCTCGCCGGGCAATTTGGAGGTGGCATGGCGTTCCACGGCAACCGGCAGATCTTCCGGCGCCATGCCGATGCCATCATCGGCCACCGCGATCAGGCCGCGCCCGCCATTGGTGATAGTGACATCAATCCGCCTGGCGCCGGCATCCAGCGCATTTTCCACAAGTTCCTTCACTGCCGAAGCCGGCCGCTCCACCACCTCGCCGGCGGCGATGCGGTTGACCAGCGTTTCAGGCAGGCGCCGGATGGTCATCAGCCGTCGATCCCCGCCGGCTTGCCGACAACCACGACCAGCAGGTCGCCGCTGGCAAACAGACGTTGCGCCACGCGGCGGATATCCTCGATCCGCACCGCCTCGATATATTCGGCATACCGGTCGATATAATCCGGCCCCAGATTGCTGGCCTGCATGGCGGCCAGCATACCGGCGATTGCGCCGTTCGATGTCAGCCGCAGCGGAAACGAGCCGGTAAGATAGGCCTTGGCGTCGGCCAGTTCCTGATCGGTGATGCCTTCCTGGGCGATGCGCGCGAAAGCCTCGCGCACCAGGGCCAAAGCCTGCCCGGCCTGATCGTTGCGAGTGGAAAGCGAGCCCATGAACAGGCCCGCCGACAGCATCGGATGCAATTGCGTGCCCACCGAATAGACCAGTCCGCGCTTCTCGCGGATCTCTTCGGTGAGGCGCGAATTGAAACCGCCGCCGCCCAGCACGTAATTCAGCACGGTGGCGACATAATAATCCGGATCGTCGCGCAGCAGCCCCGGTCCGCCGAACACCACCATGCTCTGTGGATTGTCATAAGACACGATCAGCGGCTTGGCTGTGGTTTTCGGCACGATCACCGGCGGCTGCACCAGGCTGCTTTCCGCCGGCAGCTTGCCGAAGCTGGCATCCAGCAATTTGCGCAATTCATCGGGCGAGATATCGCCCACCACGCCGATCACCAGATTCTTGCGGGCCAGCACGGCGCGGCTATAGGCGGCGAAATCGGCGCGCTGCAGATTGGGCAGGCTCTCCAGCGTAGGGCTGCTTTCGCGGCCATAGGCGTGATTGGGAAAAGCCGTGGCCAGAAAACGGCGGTTCACCATGCTGCCGGGATTGTTCAGCGCGCGGCGCGCGGCGGCTTCGGCCTGCGCCTTCACCCGGGCGATCGGCTCATCGTCGAAGCGCGGCGCGGTGAGCGCCTGCGCAAGCAGATCGAAAGCGCGTTGGCGCTGGTCGTTCAGCACGCGCAGGCTGAGGCTGAGATAATCGCGGCTGGCATCGAAATCCAGCGATATGGCGCCATCCCGCAAAGCGCTTTGGAAAGCTTCCGCATCCAAATCGCCGGCACCCTCGGTAAGCAGGTCGGCAGCCAGGGCGGCACGGCCCTGCTGGCCTTCGGGATCGCTGGCGGTGCCGCCGCGCCACATCGCCTGCAGAGCCAGCATGGGAATCTTCGGCTCGCGTACCAGCCAGGCCTCGATGCCGCTGGCGCTGGTCACACGCTCGATACGCGGCCCGGCAAAGGCGATGCCGGGCAACAGCAGCACCAGCAGAAAGAAAACACGCAAAGCCTGCTTCATTGCGCCGTCTCCTGCTTCTTGGCATCCGCCTGCTTTTCTTCCGGCAGCAGATGGCCGGTCACCGAGCGGCGTTTGTCCAACACAGAGCGCGCGGCGGCCAACACCTGTTCGCGGGTAACGGCACGCACCAGGTTGGGCCAATCCTCCACCGCGTCCACGCTCAGGCCGGTGGTGAGCGCGGCGCCAAAGGTTTGCGCGGCGCCGAACAGGCTGTCGCGCGCGAAGATGGCGCCGGCCCGCATCACATTCTTGGCCTGGGCCAGCTCGAATTCGCTGACGCCCTCTGCTAGCAGGTCGGCCAGCACGGCATCCAGCGCGGTTTCCACCTCTTCGATGCTGCGGCCCGGCTTGGGCGAGGCAGAAAGATTGAACGTGGTTTGATCCAGCGCCAACGATTGGTAATAGCTGCCGGCACCGGCCGCCGGGCCATCGCCCGCCACCAACCGACGATGTAGCCGACCGGTGGAATTGCTGAGGATTTCAGACAGCACCGAAAGCGGCACGGAATGCTGTTTTTCGCCGGCCGTGCGGCTGGGCGCCAGATAGCTGCGGCTGAGCGAAGGCTGCGTCACCCGCGCATCGCGCATCACCAACCGGCGCTCGGCCAGTTGCGGCGGTTCTTGCGGGCGCAGGCGCGGCGGCACCGGCCGCATGGGGATCAGGCCGTAATGCTTTTCCGCCAGGGATTTCAGTTCCGCCGGGCTGACATCGCCGGCCACGATCAGGATGGCGTTGTTGGGCGCATAATGGGTGCGATAGAAGGCCATCGCCTTTTCCAGATTCAGCGCCTTGATCTCATGCGCCCAACCGATGATCGGCCGGCCATAGGGATGCGAGAGATATTGCGCGGCATCCAGCTGCTCGCCGAATTGCGCACGCGGCGAATTGTCGGTACGGCTCAAGCGCTCTTCCAGCACCACCTGCAATTCCGGCCGCGCATCGGCTTCGCTCACGGTGAGGCGATGCATCCGTTCGGCTTCCATGCGCATCACCAGATCCAGCCGGTCGCGCGCCACGGTCTGGAAATAGCCGGTATAATCGGCCGAGGTGAAGGCATTGTCGCGGCCGCCCTGGCGCGCCACGATCTTGGAGAATTCGCCTGATGGCACATTGGGCGTGCCCTTGAACATCAGATGCTCAAGGTAATGCGCCACGCCGCTTTCGCCCGGCATCTCGTCGGCAGCGCCCACGCGATACCACACCATGTGCTGAACCACCGGGGCGCGATGATCCTCGATCAGCACCACATCCAGGCCATTGCCGAGTGTGAAGCGGGTGGGATTGAACACCTGGGCGGCGGCAGGCATGCCGGCAAACGCGGCAAGCAGCGACAGGCAGGCCATAAGCAGCAGGCGCACGGAACCCCCTGGTTTCAAGATCGCTTCAACACAAGATCGCGTAAACAATGGGGCGCAGGCCGCGCAAGGCAAGCGCAGCATCGCAACGGCGCTTAGAACAGGCCTTCCAGCAGGCCGCGTTCGCGCCGCTTGATGGTGGGCACATCGCCCTTGGTGGGGCTTTCGCCGCGGGCGGTATTCTCACGCAGCCGCTGCTGCTCGCGCGCCGGATCAACCACCGTGGCGGTGGGATCGGGGTTGTTCTGCCAGTTCACCAGGCGATTGACAAAGCTGCTGTCGCGCTCGGCCAACTGGGTGAATTCCTCGTTCACCTTGCGGCGGATATCGGGATCGGCGTTGGTGGCGCGGGCCTGCTGCAGCAACACCTGCTCGCCGGCGCTGCGCTGCACCTGCTGCTGCGGCGCATTGCGGGCCAACGGGCCAAGCTGACCGGCAGCTTCGCCACGGCCGCCACTGGCCAGGGCAGCCTGGGCACGTTCGCGCGCCGATACTTCCTGCGGCCGTGTCGCACCCGGCTCGGGCGGACGCAGGCCGAATTCCGGCGGCATCACCAACGGCGCCTTGGTAACCACGGCAAATTCATCCGGGGCCTTCTTGTTGAGGCCGGCCATTTCGCGGGCGCTGTCGCAGCCGGCAAGGGCAAGCGGCGAGGCCAGCAAAAGCGCCAAAATGGCCGAAGGGCGCGCGGCGCGGTTCGGTCGAGTCATGGCGTAGAATCCTCTCAAGCAACGGCAGGACCAGTAATATCGTCGGCCAGCGCGCAAGATACAAGAGGGGGCAGCCCGCTCAGGCGGCCGGAACCACCCGGCTTTCGGCGGAAAACCGGGCAATGGCCACGGTGCCCCGGCCGGGTTCGGAGCGGATTTCCACATCCCCGCCATGCTGGCGCATGAATTTGCGGCTGATCGCCAGCCCCAGGCCGGTGCCCTCGCTGCTGCGACGGATGCTGGAATCCCCCTGCCAGAACGGCTCGAAAATCTTTTCCACATGTTCGGGCGGAATGCCGATGCCGGTATCGCGCACGCTCAGCACCACCTCGCCGCCGGCTTCCTGCCGGGCGGTGATATCCACATGGCCGCCGGCCGGGGTGAACTTGATGGCATTGGACAGCAGGTTGAGCAGCACCTGCTTCACCGCCCGGCGATCCACCAGCAGATGCGGCAGTGAATCCGGCACCACATCGCAATTGAGATGCAGCCCGGCCTCGCGCGCGCGGCCCTTCACGATGGTGATGCAATCCTCCACCAGTTCCACCGGATCGGTTTCCTCCAGGCTCAGTTCATAGCGCCCGGCCTCGATCTTCGACATATCGAGAATATCGTTGATCACATTCAGCAGATGCCGGGCGCTGAGTGCGATATCCTGGGCGTAATCGAAATACTTCTCCGATGAATTGCCCCACATGCGCTGCACGATCAGTTCGGCGAAACCGATCACCGCATTCAGCGGGGTGCGCAATTCATGGCTCATATTGGCCAGGAATTCGCTTTTGGCGCGGTTGGCGGCAATGGCATGCTCGCGTTCGCGCCGCAAACTATCGGCCAGGCGCTCAAGATCGCCGGCCTGCACGCGCAACTGCGCATTGGCGGCATCCAGCGCCTGTTCGGCACGGCGCCGGGTTGTGATGTCGGTGGCGATGGTGAGCAGGCCGTAAAGCCGGCCTTCATCGTCGAACATCGGTACCTTGCCCAGCAGGGAGGCGCATTCCTCGCCGCGCGGATCGCGAAAGCGCATTTCATAGCCCAGGATCGGCTTGCGGCTTTGCAGCACTTCGCGGTCGTGCCGCAACGATTCCGCCCGGAAAGCCTCGCGTTCATCCTCGGCAATGCCAGGCAGCTCCGCCTGCTGCATGCTCTGGCCACGCTCCTCGCCTTCCGGCAGACCGAAAAACTTCGCCGCCGCGCGGTTGAGCAGCAGATACCGCAGCGAACGGTCTTTCAACGTAATCCGCGCCGGCAGGTTATCCAGCACGGTGCGTAGCAAAACGCGCTCGCGGTCGCGTTGCGCCAGATGGCCGGCAGAAGCCGCCAGGATGCCGTTGGCACGCTCCACCATCAGGCCGAATTCGTCGTCGGCATGGCCCGGCGGCGGCTGCATGTTGCGCCCGCCCGGCTTGCCGGGATCCACCTGGCCCAATTGCTGTACCAGCGCCACCAGCGGCCGCGTCAGCGTGAAATAGAACAGCACCATCATCAGCAGCGCGAAGGCGAAATTGCGCACCAGGCCGGTGCCGAACACCACCCAGATGCGCTCCCAGATGCTATGCGCCAGCAAGTCGTCGTCCACCGCCACGCGGATTTCGCCCACCAGTTCGTTGCCGCGCGTGGCATGCAGCGGACGCATGCGAATATCGCCTTTGCCATTGCCCATATCCTTGGCCGCCTGGCGCAGCCAATCCGGCACCCAGCCGGTTTCCGCCTGTTCGATCGGGCGTTCCTCGAAGGCCATGCGGCGGCCGTAATTATCGTAAATCTCGGCCTGCTGGATCGGACGGTAAAGCAGCAGGCCGCGCACCACGCGGGCGGCCAGTTGCTCATCCAGCGCATAGGCGGCCTGGGCGGCGGGCTCGTAGAGCATATCCATCACCTGCGCCACCGTGGCATCGCGGTTGCGCAATTCGGCACGGATATCCAGCACCACCTGAAAGAGCGAAGAAATCAGCCCGAGCAACAATGCGGCAAGTACGGTTACCTTGAGTTGCTTTACGGACAATCGGCGATGCCAGGCGATTTTCATCGCAACACCCAGCCATGTGGCGACACCGCCATCAACACAGCGCCCCCCTCACTCCCGGCCCCGCTTGGCTCATTCCTGGCCCCGCCTGGCCGGTCGCCCAGCCTAACTCGCGCACCCCGTGCTTTAGAGTTGTAATTCTGCCACCAATCGCCACCCGCCGCAACTAAACCGACAGTTCGGCTTTCAGTTGGGCTGAGAATCGCCAGAGTTAGGCTTGCCCGGAGCGGACTGGCCCGGAGCGGACTGGCCCGGAGTGGACTGGCCCGGAGTGGACTGGCCCGGAGCGGATCGAAAGGAATCGATCAGCAACAGGAATACGCCGGCCACGATGGCGCCATCGGCGAAGTTGAAAGCCGGCCAATGCCAGCCGGCGACGTGAAAGTCGAAAAAGTCGGCCACCGCACCCAGCCGGATGCGATCCACGATATTGCCTAACGCGCCGCCGATAACCCCACCCAGCGCCAGCGCCAGCACGCGCCCTTCGGCACGCCACAGCCAGATCATCAGCCACAGCACAATGGCAGCGGTGACCAGGATCAGAATCCAGCGCCGGCCAGGATCATCGCTGCTGAACAAGCCGAAACTGACCCCGCGATTCCACACCATCACCAGATTGAAAAACGAGGTCAGCTCGATGCCGCCAGGATTGGCCGCCAGCAGGCCGATCAGCCAATCCTTGGTAAGCTGATCGGCGGCCAGCACCAACAGGGCCAGCAAACCGCCGATCTTATGCTCCATGGTCATCAAGCCACGGCCTCGACGCAGCGGAAGCACAAATCCTCATGCCCGGCCCGCTTGCCCACTTCTGGCAACACCTGCCAGCAGCGCTCGCATTTATGGCCCTCGGCCAGCGCCGGCAACACGGCGATGCCCTTGGCATCCTCCAGCCGGAAGGCCTCGGCCGGGCCCTCGCCCACCTCCACCGTGATCGACGAGGTGATGCAGGTCTCGGCGAAATCGATGCCCTGCAAAGCGGCCTGATCCTCGGCGGTGATGAACACTTTGGGCGCGGCCTGCAGGCTGGCGCCGATGCGCTTCTCGGCGCGTTCGATCTCCAGCGCGCCGGTGACGACGCGGCGCACCCGACGCACCCGCTCCCATTTCGCACCCAGCGCCGGGTCTAGCCAGGCCTCCGGCAATGCCTCCCACTCCTCGCGGTGCACACTGCCTTCCGCCGAGGGATAGCGGGCAAGCCAGGCTTCTTCCGCCGTGTAGCAGATGATCGGCGCAAGCCATTTCACCAGGCAGTTGAACAGATGATCCAGCACGGTGCGGGCGGCCCGGCGGCGGATGCTGCCCGGCGCGTCGCAATACAGCGCATCCTTGCGGATATCGAAATAGAAGCCCGACAAATCCACCGCGCAGAAATTATACAGCGCCACATACATGCGATGGAAATCGTATTCCTCGCAGCTTTCGCGCACCGTCTTGCCCAATTCGGCCAGGCGATGCAGCACCCAACGCTCCAGTTCCGGCATCTCGGCATGGGGCAGCCGCTCGGCTTCCTGGAAACCGGCCAGATTGCCCAGCAGATAGCGGATCGTGTTGCGCAGGCGGCGATAGGCATCCACCTGGGCCTGGATGATCTTCGGGCCGACGCTCAGATCGTCGTTGTAATTGGCGGACGCCACCCAAAGCCGCAGGATATCGGCGCCGGATTGCTTGATCACATCCTGCGGCTCGACGGAATTGCCGAGCGACTTGGACATCTTGCGGCCCTTTTCGTCCAGCAAAAAGCCATGGGTGAGCACCGCATCGTAAGGCGCGCGGCCGCGCGTGCCGCAGCTTTCCAGCAGCGAGGAATGGAACCAGCCGCGATGCTGATCCGAGCCCTCCAGATACAGCGAGGCCGGCCATTTCAGATCGGGGCGCTGTTCCAGCACGAAGCTATGCGTGGAGCCGGAATCGAACCAGACATCGAGAATATCCGTCACCATACGCCATTCATCGGCCTTGTATTTGCCACCGAGGAAATCCGCCGGCTGGGCGGTGAACCAGGCATCGGCGCCGGCCTGCATGCAGGCGGCCACGATGCGCTCGTTCACCTCCGGGTCGCGCAGCAATTCGCCGGTTTCCTTGTTCTCGAACACCGCGATCGGCACGCCCCAAGCGCGCTGGCGGCTGATCACCCAATCCGGTCGCTGCTCGATCATCGCATACAGCCGGTTGCGGCCCTGCGGCGGATAGAAAGCCGTGGCGTCGATGGCCGCCAGCGCCTTCTTGCGCAACTCGTTGGTGGTCATCGAGATGAACCATTGCGGCGTGTTGCGGAAGATCAGCGGTGCCTTGGAGCGCCAGGAATGCGGATATTGATGGCGCAGCCGGCCGCGGCCAAGCAGCGCGCCGGCTTCCGTCATCACCGCGATCACGCGGCTATTCGCATCGGCTTCCTTGCCGGCATCGTCCAACACGCGGGCCGGATTGTCGCCGCCGAAAACCGGCACATGCTTGAAGTAACGCCCATCGGCATCCACCGTATGCGGCACCTCGATGCCATTGGCGCTGCCGAGATTGTAGTCATCCGCGCCATGGCCCGGCGCGATATGCACGAAGCCGGTGCCGGCATCCATGGTGACGAAATCGCCATGCAGCACCGGCACGTCGAAGGTATAGCCCTGGGCATGCAGCGGATGCGCGCAGATCGTGCCGAGGATATCGGCGCCGCTGAACACACCAAGCTGCGTCACGCTTTCCAGCGTACAGGCCTTGGCCACCGTCTCGGCCAAATCCTTTGCCACCAAGATTTCATCGCCCGCTTTCGCCAGCGACTTTTCGCCCACCGCATCCACGCGCAGCCGCACATAGTCTGCGTCCTTGGAAAGCGCGATGGCGCGGTTGCCCGGCAGGGTCCAGGGCGTGGTGGTCCAGATCACGATGCTGGCGCCGGCCAAAGCCGGATTGCTGGGCTTGAGCACCGGGAATTTCACGAACACGGTATGGGAGGTGTGTTCGTGATATTCCACTTCCGCCTCAGCCAAAGCGGTGCGCTCGACGATCGACCACATCACCGGCTTGGAGCCCTTGAACAGGCCGCCATTCATCAGGAATTTGTGGATTTCGCGCACGATCTGGGCTTCGGCATCGAAGCTCATCGTGGTGTAGGGCCGCTTCCAGTCGCCGATCACGCCCAGCCGCTTGAATTCCTCGCGCTGCACGCCGATCCAGTGATCGGCGAAATCGCGGCATTCCTTGCGGAATTCGTCGATCGGCACATCGTCCTTGTTCTTGCCCGCGAAGCGATACTTCTCCTCGATCTTCCATTCGATCGGCAGGCCGTGGCAATCCCAGCCCGGCACGTAATTGGCGTCATAGCCCATCATCTGCCGCGAGCGGTTGATGGTATCCTTGAGGATCTTGTTCAGCGCATGGCCGAGATGCAGGTTGCCGTTGGCATAGGGAGGGCCATCGTGCAGCACGAATTTTTCGCGCCCCTGGGAATCCTTGCGCAGCAATTCGTAGAGGCCGATCTTTTCCCAGCGTGCCAGGATTTCCGGTTCCTTGGCCGGCAACCCGGCCTTCATCGGAAAATCGGTGGCCGGCAGAAAAACGGTGTCGCGGTAATCCTTGCTCATGGTCTTGGCCTGCAATGTTCGGAAATGAGCCATCCGGCGGGATGGCGAGAAGGGCGAATACGGCTCTGGTCCCGGCCCGTCAGCGGCGGGCCGGGCGGATAATTCGCGACCCGGAAATCAGGCGTATCGGAAGCTGCCTAGGCATGGTGGGGCAAGGATTTAGCATCCCCTCCCGGCGCTGCCAAGCCTAGCGCGGGCTGAGCGCCAGGATTTCCCTTGCCTTGAGCGCATCGGCGGCGATCTGCGCCTTCAATTCGTCCAGGCCGGCGAATTTGCGCTCCGGCCGGATGAACCCGATGAAAGCCACCCGCAAAGCCTGGCCATAGAGGTCGCCCTGGAAATCGAACAGATGCGCCTCCAGCGCTACCTTGTCCTTGCCGAAGGTGGGGCGCAGGCCCAGATTGGCCACGCCCTCCCGCTCGGAACCATCGGACAGGCGCACCCGGATGGCATAAACCCCCAACTTCGGCACCAGGTAATCGCCCATATCCACATTGGCGGTGGGAAAGCCGATGGTGCGGCCGCGCTGGTCGCCCCGCTGCACCAGACCCTCCACTTCCCAATAGCGGCCGAGCAACTCGGCGGCCTGATCCGGTGCGCCGGCCTGCAACAGGCTGCGGATGCGGGTGGAGGAATAGGCGCCGTTTCCATCGCCCTGGGATTGCACGATGCTGAGGCCGATGCCATGCGCGGCACCCAGGCTTTGCAACAGCGCGGTATTGCCGGCACGCGCCTTGCCGAAGGTGAAATCGTAGCCCACCACCACATGCCTGAGGCCGAGATCGCGGGCCAGAATATCGGTCACGAAAGCCTGCGGGCTCAATTCCGCCAGCGCCGGGTCGAAGCGCAAAGCCACCACCGCGCTGGCGCCCAATGCCTTCAACAACTGCGCCTTGTGGGCCAGGCTGTCGAGTTGGAAAGGCGGCGCATCCGGCATGAAATAGCGGCGCGGGTGCGGATCGAAGGTAATCGCCAGAACCGGCGCCGCATTGCCTGCCACGCGCCGCGCCTCGGCCAGCAAGGCCTGATGGCCCTTATGCACGCCATCGAAATTGCCCAGCGCAGCCACACCGCCGCGCTCGGCGGCTAGCAGCGCGGCAGCACCGATCGAATAATAGGAGGCCGGATTTGCGTTGGGGCTCATCGCAAAACCTTATATGCGGCTATCCACCATCAAGGTGGCTTCGCCATCGATCACCACGGTATCGCCCACCCGGCATTCGCAGGCGAACTTCACCCGGCGGCGCGCGGTGTTCACATCCACAGCCGTCACCTTGGCCACCACCGTATCGCCGATCCGCACCGGCGCCTTGAAGCGCAGATCCTGGCTGAGATAGATCGCGCCGGGGCCAGGCAGCTTGGTGCCGAATACGGTGGAGATCAGCGCCGCACCCAGCATGCCATGGGCGATGCGGCCCTTGAAGATGGTGTGCGCGGCAAAATCCTGGTTCATATGCACCGGATTGGTGTCGCCCGAAACCTCGGCGAAAAGCCGGATATCGGCCTCCGTTACGGTCTTGCTGTATTCGGCCGACATGCCCACCGAAATATCCTCGATATAAAGCCCGTGCAAAATCTGCTGATTCATTGCTGGAAATCCTGGAATACGAGGCGCTTGCGCGGTTGACAGGCCGGGCCGCGAATGCGACCACCAAGGGCGGCCGGACTATACTGACCCCCCAAAACCCCGGCAAGCATTGGGCCTGTACATCTATGGTCGCACCTCGCCCGCTTTCCGAAATGCCGCTGCCGGCGCGCCGGGGCGTGCAATTCCTGCTCACCGATATCGACGACACATTGACCAGCCATGGCCGACTGGAAGCCGCCGCCTATGGCGCGCTGGAGCGATTGGACGCCGCCGGCATCCAGGTGGTGCCGATCACCGGCCGCCCGGCCGGCTGGTGCGACATGATCGCCCGCTTCTGGCCGGTGGCCGGCATCGTGGGCGAGAATGGCGCGCTGTATATGCGCTACGACCGCACGGCGAAAAAGATGCATCGCCGCTTCTGGCTATCGGATGCCGAACGTAGCGAAGCGCGCCGCAAGCTGGCCGATCTGGCCCAGGTGATCCTGCGCGAAGTGCCGGGCTGCGCGCTGGCCTCCGACCAACAATACCGCGAATGCGATCTGGCGGTGGATTTCTGCGAAGACGTGCCGCCGCTGCCGCGTGCCAGCATCGAGCGGATCCAGGCCCTGTTCGAGGCCCATGGCGCCACCGCCAAGGTCAGTTCGATCCACGTGAATGGCTGGTTCGGCGATTGGGACAAGTTGAGCATGACCCGGCAATTCTTCCGCGATTGCTATGGCCTGGACCTGGATGCCGCCCGCGACAATATGGCGTTTTCCGGCGACAGCCCCAACGACGCGCCGATGTTCGGCTATTTTCCGCTCTCGGTGGGGGTGGCCAATGTGCAGCCCTTCCTGGACCGCATCGCCGCCCCGCCCGCCTATATCACCCGGGGCGAAGGCGGCACTGGTTTCGTGGAACTGGCGGAGCTGCTGCTGGCTGCACGCTGAAATACCCCCCAGGGAAATAGCCCCAGGGAAATACCCCAGACCCGCCGCCAAACCTCAATTAGTTGTTGTTTTGCAGGGCAAACACCTACAATATGTCGTCCAGATTAGCGTTTGTGTCTGGGGTGATGCCATGCAGTTCCGTCGTTTGGGCCGTACCGATATCCGGGTAAGCCTGACCTGCCTTGGCAGCATGACCTGGGGCGAGCAAACCACCGAGGCCGAGGCGCATGCCCAGCTCGATTACGCCCTCGAACGCGGCATCAATTTCATCGACACTGCCGAGATGTATCCGGTGCCGCCCAAGGCCGAAACCCAGGGCCGCACCGAAAGCTATATCGGCAGCTGGCTGAAGGCGCGCGGCAAGCGCGACAAGATCATCCTCGCCAGCAAGGTTGCGGGCCGCGGCTATCCCGGGCCCGGGCGCGGCGATTTCGCCTGGCTGCGCAACAACACGGTGCCGGCCAGCGATCTCACCCCGAAGCAGATCCGCTATGCGGTGGAACACAGCCTGAAAAGGCTGAACACCGATTACATCGACCTGTATCAAACCCACTGGCCGGATCGCCAGACCAACACTTTCGGCCAGGCCAACTACACCCATGTGGAAGAAACCGGCATCGTTGCCATCGCCGAGATTCTAGACACCATGGCGGCGCTGACACGCGAGGGTAAAATCCGCCATTTCGGCGTATCCAACGAAACGCCCTGGGGCGTGATGCATCATCTGCATCAATCCGAGGCCAAGGGCCTGCCGCGTATCGTCAGCATCCAGAATCCCTACAACCTGCTGAACCGCAGCTTCGAACTCGGCCTGGCCGAGCCGGCGCATCGCGAAGATGTGGGCCTGCTGGCCTATTCGCCGCTGGCGATGGGCGTGCTGAGCGGCAAATACCTCAACGGCGCCAAGCCGGAAGGGGCGCGGCTTACGCTGTTCAGCCGCTTCACCCGCTATTCCAACCCGCAGGCCGAACGCGCCGCCGCACGCTATGTGGCGCTGGCCCGCCAGCATGGGCTCGATCCGGCGCAGATGGCGCTGGCCTTCGTGTATTCGCGGCCGTTCGTGACGGCCAATATCATCGGCGCAACCAGCATGGAGCAACTGAAGAGCAATATCGACGCGGCTGACCTCACGCTCCCGGCCGAATTGCTGGCGGCGATAGAAGCCATACACCGCGACCAGCCGAATCCCTGTGCCTAAGCCCGGCGCCTGATCCGTCGTCACTGGCGGCAGGGCGATTTCGTTGTCCTCTCAGCAAGAGGAGTAGCGTGTCATGATCCGCCTGTTCGTCGCACTGCAGATTCCCGATGCCTCTGGCGATAGCCTGCGCGGCCTTTGCGCCGGCGTACCCGGCGCACGCTGGGTCAACCCCGAACAATTCCACATCACCCTGCGCTTCATCGGCGAGGTGGATGGCCGCACCGCCCGGGCGGCAATGGAGGAACTGGGCCAGATCACCATGCCCAGCTTTCCCGTGGAGCTGCATGGCGTGGGCACTTTCGGCGACAAACGCAAGGCGCACAGCCTTTGGGCGGGCGTGCGGCCAAGCGGCATGCTCACCCGCCTACACGACAAGATAGACGGCGCAATGGCACGCATCGGCCTGCCGCCGGACCGGCGTAAATTCACCCCGCATGTTACGCTTGCACGGTTGAACAACGCGCCATCGGAACGGCTTTGCGCCTATCTGGCCCATCATGGCCTGGCCACGCCGCCCAGCTTCACCTGCGAAGGCTTCACGCTGTTTTCCAGCTTCCTGTCTTCCAACGGCGCGATCTATACGCCCGAGCGTATCTATCGCCTGGATGGCAGCCAGGATTTCAGCTGGATGGACCAGGAGGCCGAGAACTGGCAGGAGGAAGGCTGGGAAGACGGCGCCGATTGGGAGAAGGAAGCTGAAAACTATTTCGGCGCCGAACGTAGCATGCCGGCCTATGGCAATGCTGGCGGCGGCCCCGCCGAATAGAGCGCATGCAGCCTGATTACCGGCGTATCGTCATCCTTACCGGCGCGGGCATTTCCGCGGAATCCGGCCTGGGCACTTTCCGCGACAAGGATGGGCTGTGGACCAAATATGATCTGCGCGACGTGGCCACGCCGGAAGGCTTCGCCCGCAATCCCACTCTGGTGCACGACTTCTACAATGCCCGCCGCCGCAATCTGCTGGATGCCGAACCCAATGCCGCGCATTTCGCCCTGGCCGAACTGGAACAGGCCTGGATGGCGCGCGGCCGCAAGATAACCGGAGCAGATCACGATTTCCTGCTGGTGACGCAGAATGTGGACGACCTGCATGAACGCGCCGGTTCAGAACGGCTGCTGCACATGCATGGCGAATTGCTGAAAATCCGCTGCGAGAATTGCGGCTCGATCCGCGAATGCCGCACCGATATCGACATCGCCAGCGTCTGCCCGGCCTGCGAATTGCCCGGCTATCTGCGGCCGCATGTGGTCTGGTTCGGCGAGATGCCGTTCTACATGGACCGCATCCAGCAGGCACTGGAAGCCTGCGACCTGTTCATCTCCATCGGCACCTCGGGCAATGTGTATCCGGCCGCCGGTTTCGTGGCCGAGGCGCGGCGGGGCAAGGCCCATACGGTGGAGCTGAATCTCGAACCCTCGGAAGGCCGCTCGCTGTTCCGCGAGGCCCATGAAGGCCCGGCCAGCGAGGTCGTGCCGCTCTATGCCAGCCGGCTGCTGGCCGGCGAATACACGCAAATGTGGTAAAAACCACTTCCCAGAACGCTCATTTCATGACCGAATTGTTGCCGGAGCTACTGCCGGGCAAATCCCATGGTCATGCAACGCAGCCAAGCCGCCTTCCTGGCCGCGCAAACGCGCGATGGCCTGCTGCGGCTGTTCGAGGCGGTATGCAGCGATGCCGCCGAGGCCACCGGCGCCAGCCGCACCAGCCTGTGGTATTTCGAACCCGATGGCAGCCTCACCTGCCAGCGCCAGCTCGATAGCCGCAGCAACAGCTTCGCCTCCGGCCAGAGCATCGATCGTATGGCCGCCATGCCTTATACCGAAGTGCTGCTGCGCGACCGCATCGTGGCGGTGACCGATATCGCCACGCATCCCGCCACCGCCGCCATGGCAGAGGAATATCTGCGCCCCAACGGGGTGAGCAGCCTGCTGGATTTCCTGATCGTGGATCATGAAGACAGGCCGGCGGCGATCCTGTGCTGCGAGCAATGCGGACCCGAACGCATATGGTCGGAAAGCGATGTTGTAGCGCTTTACGAACTGGCTGGCCTGATCGGCCGTACCCTGCGCTATCAAACCGGCACGCCCGCCCAGCGCGCCCGCTTCGCCGCCAGCCTGCCTTTCACCGACGAACCGCTGCTGATGGAAGCCGCGCTTTACTGGTCGGCCAAGCGCGGCAAGCGCGCCATGCCGCGCCGTAGCGATATCTCGCCGGTGGATATGCCGCGTCAGTTGCTGCCGCATCTGATCGTGGGCGAATTGCTGCATGATCCGTTTCAGGTACGCTTCCGCCTGGTGGGTACCGAGATGGTGGCCCGCTATGGCCGCGATTATACCGGCCTCACCATCGACGAATTCATGACCGGCGATTATGCCGCCTATATCAAAAGCCTGTTCCTCAAAACCTACGAGACCGCCGCCCCGGTCTATTCGGAAAGCCAGTTCAAATGGAATGACGGCGGCACCAGCCGCACCCGGCGCCTCATGCTGCCGCTCACTTTGGATGGCGGCAGCCAGCCGCAACAGGTGCTGGTCGCCCAGGTTTGGCCCGCAGAAACATCCGGTCGCCCACCCAGCCCCACCGCCATCAGTGTGCGGCCAGGCAGCATCAGCAATTCCGACACCGCTATCGAGCGGCTGCCACGCCTGACCGATAATCCCGGACAACAGCGCAAAACCGCCAAATCCACTTAAATTCCGGCCTTGCGCCAGCCGTCCGAACCCGCTAATGTTCATGGTATGAACGCAAAGCGGGATTCAGCCCACCTATCCTCGGAGACGAGCCGAAACGCATCTGGCCCGCACGAGCCGGTCAGCGACATGGCCCCCACCCTCAGCCTGCTGGTGGGTGTGGCCGAGGCGCCGAAGGTTTCTCAGCGCGGCCTGGCCGGCCGCATGGGCGTGGCGCTCGGCCTGGCCAATGCCTATCTCAAGCGCGCCGTCGGCAAGGGCTGGATCAAGATGCGTCAGGCCCCGGCCCGGCGCTTTTTGTATTATCTCACCCCCGAAGGCTTTGCCGAAAAGGCCGCCCTCACCCGCGATTACTTGTCCGACTCGCTGCGGTTTTTCCGCCGCGCCCGGCAGCAATCCACCGATCTGCTGCTGGATGCCCGCAAGCGCGGCCATAAGCGCATCGTGCTGGCCGGCTGCGGCGAGTTGGCCGAGATCGTCAGCCTTTCGGCACAGGAACTGGGCATCGAAATCCTTGGCATCCTGGATGCCCGGCGCAACGTGGAAAGCTTTGCCGCCATTCCGGTGTTTCACGATCTATCTGCCTTGCAACAGGCCGGCCTGACCGCCGACGCGGTGCTGATCACCGATATCGACGACCCCCAGGCCTGTTTCGACCGCCTGCAAGCCGCGCTGTCGCCCGACCGGCTGCTGGTGATGCCGCTGCTGCATGTGGTGCCGCGCCGGCAGGAAAGCGATACCGATGCCGAGGCGGGCGAAGAAGAAGCCGATGCGGAGGCCGCGGCATGACCGATGCCGGTGCGAATGCCTGGTTTGTAGCCGAGACCCAATCGCGCCAGGAACGCGTGGCGGAAGCGCATCTGCGCCGCCAGGGTTTTGAAACCTTCCTGCCGCAATTCCGCTGCCTGCGCCGCCATGCCCGGCGCACCGAAATGGTCAGCCGCCCGTTGTTTCCCGGCTATGTCTTCGTCGGCCTCGATCCGGCGCAATCGCGCTGGCGTTCGGTGAACGGCACCGTGGGCTGCCGCCGCCTGGTGGCCTTCGGCGACCAGCCGTTGCCGCTGCCCATGCGGGTGCTGGAAGCCTTGCGCGGCCGCCAGGATGCCGAGGGCTTCATCCATATGGAAGACCCGCTGGACAAACTGCCGCAAGGCGCGCCGCTGCGGGTGACGCAGGGACCGTTCGCCGATCTGGTCGGCCTGTTCCAGACCCGCGACGATGCCATGCGAGTGATCCTGCTGCTCGATCTGCTCGGCCGGCCGACACGGGTGACCTTGCCGGCCCATTCCGTCGCCGCCGCCTGATGTGCGGCATAGCCGGCCTGCTCGCCGCTCAGGCAGGCGAAGCCGCCTTGCGCGAGCGCGTGGAGGCGATGACCGCCGCACTGCGCCATCGCGGCCCCGACGACAGCGACACCTGGATCCGCGCCGAGCATGGCATCGCGCTCGGCCAGCGACGGCTGAGCATCATCGACCTTTCGCCGCTGGGCCGCCAGCCGATGCTTTCAGCCAGCGGGCGCTATTGCATCACCTATAACGGCGAGATCTACAATTTCCCCGCCCTGCGCCGCGAACTGGAAGCGCTCGGCGCCATGTTCCGTGGCCATTCCGACACCGAAGTGATGCTGGCCGGCATCGAGGCCTGGGGCCTGGAGCCGACCTTGCACAAGCTGCAAGGCATGTTCGCCATCGGCCTGTGGGATGCGCAGGAACGCAGCCTCACCCTGGTGCGCGACCGCGTGGGCATCAAGCCGCTTTATTGGCGTCCCCTGAATGGCGGCATTGCCTTCGCCTCCGAACCGCGTGCGCTGCTGGTGGGCGAACCGCGCCCGGCGCTGAACCCCGAGGCCGTATCGCATTTCCTGCGCACCAATTATGTGCCGGCGCCGCTTTGCATCTGGCAGGGCCTGCATAAGCTGGAACCCGGCCATCTGCTGCGCTGCGGCTCCGATGGCCTGCAAACGCCGCGCCCCTGGTGGAGCCTGGAAGACGCGATTGCCGCCGAACCGCGCATCACGCAGATCGACGAAGCCGAGACGCAGTTGCACGCGCTGCTGAACGACGCCATACGCGGCCATATGCTGAGCGACGTGCCGGTGGGCGCGTTCCTGTCCGGCGGTATCGACAGCAGCCTGGTGACGGCATTGATGCAGGCGCAGAGCAGCCAGCCGGTGCGCAGCTTCACCATCGGCTATGGCGAAAGCGGCTATGACGAATCTTCAGCCGCCGAAGCCGTGGCACGCCATCTCGGCACCCAGCATACAACGCTGCGCGTTACGCCTGCGGATGCCCTGGCCTGCATTCCGCGCATGGCGGAGATTTACGACGAGCCTTTCGCCGATGCCTCGCAGATCGCCACCTATCTGGTATCGCGCCTCACTCGCCAGCATGTGACGGTGGCGCTTTCCGGCGATGGCGGCGATGAAGGCTTTGCCGGCTATAACCGCCATGTGATGGCGGCGCGCTGGCAGAAGATGCAAGGCTGGCCGGCGCCTTTGCGTGGCCTGCTGGCCGGATTCTGCACCATGTTGCGGCCCGGCCAATGGGATGCGCTGGGCAGCCTGCTGCCCGCCGGCATCCGCCCGCCGCAACTGGGCGAGAAGCTGGCCAAGCTGGGCGGTGTGTTGCGCGCCAAGGATGTCGAAAGCTATTACCGCCCGCTGATCGAACAATGGCCCGATGCGGCGCAGGTGCTGGCGCAACCATATCCGCCGCTGCCATTGCCGCAGCAGGCCGAAGGCGAAGATCTGGTGGCTTATCTGCAACGGCTGGATGCCCGCGCCTATCTGCACGACGATGTGCTGACCAAGGTGGATCGGGCCAGCATGGCGGTGGCGCTCGAAGCCCGCGTGCCGCTGCTGGATCATCGTGTGCTGAGTTTCGGGCTGGCCCTGCCGCGCCATCTGAAACTGCCGGCCAATGGCAAATGGCCGTTGCGCCGCCTGCTGGCCCGCCATGTGCCGGTGGCTTTGACCAACCGCCCGAAAAGCGGCTTCGCGGTGCCGATTTCAAGCTGGCTGCGCGGCCCGCTGCGCGATTGGGCCGAGGATCTGCTCTCGCCGCAGGCGCTGGAAGAAACCGACCTGCTGCGGCCCGAACCGGTCCGCGCTGCCTGGGCAGACCATCTCAGCGGCCGTGCCAACCGGCAATACGGCCTCTGGGGCGTGCTGATGCTGCAAGCCTGGCAGCGGCATTGGCGGCAGCCGTGAGGCCGTGGCGCGAAAGCCTCTGGCGCGGGATCGGCGCTGCGATCACGCCGCTGGTGCGGCATTGGCTGCACCGCCGCATACAACGCGGCAAGGAAGATGCCACGCGCCTGCATGAACGTTTCGGCAGGCCGGTTCTGCCGCGTCCCGCCGACAAGCTGATCTGGGCCCATGCCGCCAGCGTGGGCGAAGCCGTGGCGTTGTTGCCACTGTTGCGTGCCGTGCGCGAAGCGCGGCCGGATATAACCCTGCTGCTCACCACCGGCACCGTTACTTCGGCGGCCCTGGTGGCGCGGCAAAGCTTTGCCGGCCTGCTGCACCAATTCGTGCCGGTGGATATTCCATCCGCCGTGGATGGCTTCCTGGATCATTGGCGGCCCGATCTGGCGCTATGGAGCGAAAGCGAACTCTGGCCCGGGCTGCTTGCCGGCCTGCATCGGCGCGGCGTGAAACTGCTGTTGTTGCAGGGCCGCATGTCGGCGCGTTCGGCCAGCCGCTGGCAGTTGCTGCCTGGCACCGCGCGCTGGCTGCTCGGCTGTTTCGATGCGGTTTATGCGCAAACGGCAGCCGATGCCGAACGCTTCCGCAGCCTCGGCGCGCGCCATGTGCAGGAATACGGCAATCTCAAACAGGCCGCACCGCCCTTGGGCTGCGACGATGCCGAGCTTGCGCGCCTGCGCGATGCAATCGACGGCCGGCCGCGCTGGCTGCTGGCCTCCAGCCATCCCGGCGACGAGGCCATCGCCTTGCAGGCCGATCGCACGCTGCGTCTGCGTTTCCCCGATCTGCTGACCATCATCGCGCCGCGCCATCCCGAACGCGGCCAGGCAATCGCCGAGGATTTGCGCAAAAGCGGCGCGTGCGTGGCTTTGCGGTCGGTAGATCAGGCGCCCGAAGCCGAGATTTATGTTGCCGATACGTTAGGCGAGATGGGCCTGTGGTATCGGCTCTGCCCGCTGGCGCTGATGGGCGGTTCGCTGATCCCCCATGGCGGGCAGAACCCGCTGGAACCGGCGCGGCTTGGGGCCGCCGTTCTGTTCGGCCCGCATATGTTCAATTTCAGCGAGGCCAGCGCCGATCTGCTGGCGCGGAACGCGGCTTTGCAGGTGCAGGATGGCATTGCGCTGGCCGAAACCATTGCCGCCCTGCTGGCCGATCCCGCCCGCCTGGCGCATATGGGCGAACAGGGACACATCTATGCCAACGAACAAGGCGCGGTACTGACCCGCCTCACCAAGGCCGTGCTGGAGCAAATCTGACCGGGAGGGAAAACAATGAGCGATGAAACCGCCGCCTTCATTCATCTGCTGCAACGCTTTTCCGAACGCGTGGCGGCGCGCGACGCGGAAGGCTTCGCGCTGTTGTTCACGCCCGATGCCTATTACGACGACGTATTCTACGGTCGCCACCAGGGGCGCGCGGCGATTGCCGCCATGCTGGAGAAATTCCTGCGCGACGGCAGCGATTTCGAATGGGAGATGCATGAGCCGGTCTGCGCCCATGGCATCGGCTATGCCCATTGGGATTTCAGCTTCACCTCCCACAAGCCCGGCCTTGAAGGCAAGCGCGTGCTGATGGTGGGTGCCAGCCGTTTCCGCATGGAGCCGCATGGCCTGATCATGGCCTATGACGAATGGTGCTATCAGGCCAGCGCCCTGCTGGGCATCGGCACGCCCTTGGCCGCGCTGGAAAAATCCCTGCTGCGCCAGGATGCGAAATTCCGCAATCAGGCCGATGCCAGGCGGCATCGGCTGTAGCGCGTCACTTCACGAAATAGCCGAAAATCTTCGCCACTTCTTCCATCGCGGCGCCATAGGCGCGGGCCTTGCCCATATCGGTGATGCGGCCCCAATCGGCGGCGATCATCTCCGGCGTCACCTCGGCGCCCGCGCCGTAGAACACGCCTTCGGATTCCACGATCTGCGCCTTGGCGTAATAGCCGGCCCCCACCGAGATGATATCGCCGGTGGCGTTGCAGCTTTCCGAACAGAGATAGGCCACCACGGCGGAAATATAAGCCGGCTGCAGATGCGGCAGCAGCTTGGGCGGAAACAGCGGCTCGGTCATGCGGGTGGCGGCCACCGGCGCGATGGTGTTGATCAGGATGCCGTTCTTGCCGCCTTCCTGCTTCAGCGCATTCATCAGCCCGACCAGGCCCAGCTTGGCGGCGCCATAATTCGTCTGGCCGAAATTGCCATACAGGCCGGCCGCCGATGTGGTCATCACCACGCGGCCGTAATTGGCGGCCTGCATATGCGGCCAGGCGGCATGGGTTACATAAGCCGAACCCAGCAGATGCACTGCCAGCACCGCATCGAAATCCTCCAGCGGCATCTTGGCAAAGCTTTTGTCGCGCAGGATGCCGGCATTGTTGACCAGGATATCCACCCGGCCCCAGGCATCCAATGCGGCCTGCACGATGCGCGCGGCACCGGCCGGGTCGGACACGCTGTCATGGTTCGCCACGGCCTCGCCGCCAGCCGCCTTGATCTCGGCCACCACCGCATCGGCGGCCGTGGCCGAGCCGCCGCGGCCATCCACCGCGCCGCCCAGATCGTTGATCACCAGCTTGGCGCCGCGCGAAGCCAATAGCAGGGCATGGCTGCGGCCCAGGCCGGAACCCGCGCCGGTGACGATGGCCACGCGGCCTGAAAAAGCCAGCATCCGTGAATCCTGGGCGCTCATTACAAACCCTCCACCAGCGGATTGCGCTTCACATGTTTGGAATGATGCAGCAACAGGTCGCAAACCTCGCGCACCGCGCCATCGCCGCCGCGCGCCTGCGTTACATAGGCGGATACCGCCTTCACTTCGGGGCGCGCATTGGCCACGGCGATCGGCAGGCCGATGCTGCGCAGCAGCGGCAGGTCGTTCACATCGTCGGCCACATGGGCCACCTCATCCAGGCCGATGCCCATCTCGGTGCAGAAGGCGCGGATACGGGTCAGCTTGTCGAGGATGCCCATCTCGTAGCGCTTGATGCGCAGCCGTTCGGCACGCTTGGCAATCGCCCCGGTGTTGGACAGCGTGAGCAGGCAGACCTCGATGCCTTCCTTCATGCACATCACGATGCCCAGGCCATCCTGCACATGGTATTTGCGCAGCTCCGAGCCATCCTCGGCATAATACAAGCCGCCATCGGTAAGCGTGCCATCCAGATCCAGCGATAGCAGCTTTATCTTGCGGAATTTCTCGATCAATGCGGCGTCCAGCATGCATCCTCCGGAATGATGGCCGGCAGCATAAGGCGATTCACGGCGCTACTTCCACCCACAGCGCGCGATGATCGGAGGCCGGATCGTCGACCAGGCCGCGCTGCCGCAGCGTCAGCCCCCGGCCGATCAAGGCATGGTCGATATTCAGCCCCAGCCAGCCCGGCAGCCAGCTTGGCCATGTGGGCGCCAGGCCGGCCAGGCCAAGCATCGGCGCGGTATCGCGCAGGCCGCCGGCCTCGAGCATGGCGCGGAAGCCGGGCGACCAGGGCGTGGCATTCAGATCGCCGATCAGCAGCACGCGACCATTCGGCGCCTGCCGCGCCAATTCCCCCACCGCCAGCAATTGCCTGTCGCGTTTGGCGCCGGCAGGGCCAGGCGGCGCCAGCGGCATCTGCGCATGCATACCGATCAGGGTGAGACAATCATCCGGCATATCGCGGCAAATCCGCGCCGTCAGCACTTGCTGTGCCGCCACGCCCTCGATACCGGTCAGGTCGCGCAAGGGCCATCGGCTGTATAGCTGCACATCATAGATGCTGCGCCCCAACGGCATTTCCATCGAACGATGCGGCAGCCGCGCGGCAAGATCGGGCGGCAGATTTGCGCCGCCATTTGGCAGTTCGGTGAAGAGCAGCAGGTCTGGCGGATCGGCCGCAAGCCGGGCGAACAGCGCGGCATGATCGCTCTGCTGCGCCAGATTGATACTGAGCACACGCCAGGCCGGTGCACTTGTCGCCTGCGCTGTTGCTGGCCATTGCAGATAGGCCAGCAAGGGCCAGATCAGATAGCCGGCCAGCACCAGACCGATCCAGCGCAGATGCCGGCCGCCGCGCCAGATCAGCGCCAACACGATCAGCGCACCTGCCGCCATGCAATGGCGGAAGCTGGCGGCAAGATCGGCCAGCCAATGATAGGGCGCCAAGGCCACCAGCAGGGCGGCAGCCGCTATCGGCACCAGCAGCATACAACGCCAGATCAAGGCGCGAGCTGCTTGTAATAGAAGGCGCAGGTCTCGGCTTCGCCGCCATGGACCGGCAGCGAATAGCCCGGCACCCGGCCGAACAGCACATAGCCGATGGCTTCGTACAGCTTCTGGCCGTTATCGCCATCGCGGGTATCGAGGATCAGCAGAGTTCTGCCGAGCCGGCGGGCCTCGTCCTCGGCGGCCAGCATCAGCGCGCGGGCCAGGCCGAGCCGGCGGGCACGGCGCAGCACCAGCAGCTTCTTGATCTCGGCACGGTGCGGCTGGTTGGGCGGCGTATCGGTATCCAGCATCACGCAGCCGAGGATACTCCCATCCGTGTCTCGCGCCACGAACAGCCGGGCTTTGCCGGCCAACAGACCGGGCATCTGCCGCCGCCAATAGGCCAGCGCCTGTTCGGCATCGAACGGCCAGACGAAATTCACCGCCGCACCGCCCTCCACGCAATCGGCCAGCAGAGCCGCCAACCCGGGCAGGGCATTTTCAACTTCGCCAGGGTCCGGACCCATTGGGGATAGGCGGGCAAGAATGGTCTGGGTCATCGTCGGTTCCAGGTTGCGGCTTTTGCTTCGCCATAGGCGACTGCTTTGCCATTTCAGCGGGGCTGCGGTCAAATCCATTGCGGCATAACCGTTATAATGGTTATATAAAGCCATGTCTGATGCCATCCGCTGCCACGCCTTTACGCCTGCCCGTTGGGATGACCTGGCTGCCCTGTTCGGTCGCAACGGCGCCTGCGACGGCTG
Source organism: Ferrovibrio sp. (assembly GCF_019636075.1). Classification (GTDB taxonomy): domain Bacteria; phylum Pseudomonadota; class Alphaproteobacteria; order Ferrovibrionales; family Ferrovibrionaceae; genus Ferrovibrio. The sequence continues at coordinate 44,966 of NZ_JAHBYG010000015.1, read as the reverse complement.
CTGGTGCATGTATTGGCGCCATGCCAGCCGCAGCGATTGGGTGGCTGCCAAGGGCGCTGCCAACAAACGCGCGCTGAAAGCCTTGCTGGCCGACGGTACGCTGCACGGCGCGCTGGCCTATGGACACGATGCCGAAGGCGCCAGCCTGCCGGTAGGCTGGGTGGATTACGGCCCGCGCATGGATTACCCCAAGCTGGGCCGCGCCCGCAGCCTGGCCTGCCAGGATGCCGAACATGTGTGGAGCGTTCCGTGTTTCTTCATCAAGGCCGGCTGGCGCAGGCGCGGCGTGGCCAGCGCGCTGCTCGGCTTTGCCGTTGCGCAATTGCGTCGCCAGGGCGCCGGCATCATCGAGGGCTATCCGCGCCGCGCCGCTCAGCCCGGCCGGCGGATCGCAGCCTCCGATGCCTGGACCGGCACGATCCCGATGTTCGAGAAGGCCGGTTTCCACCCGGTGGGCCCCGAGGATGGCGGCAAGCAGCGCATGCGGCTGCAGGTCGGCGCGCGCAGCTAGGCGGCTGCGTCTAGAGCGGAACCATCGGCCATGGTAGTAAGCTGCCATGGATTGGATCGACACCCTTGATTCCTGCCCGCCCGGCCGCCGCCTGCCGCCAGAGGGCCGCAGCCCGTTTCAGCAGGATGCCGACCGCATCGTGTTTTCCTCGGCCTTCCGCCGGCTGCAAAACAAAACCCAGGTGCATCCGCTGCCGCATACCGATTATGTGCGCACGCGCCTCACCCATTCCATGGAAGTGGCGTCCGTCGGCCGCTCGCTGGGCAATCAGGTGGCGCGCCGCCTGCTGGCAGACGATAAAAGCCTTGCAGCGATCCGCCCGCATCTGGCCGCCGATCTGGGCGATATCGTGGCCGCCGCCTGCCTGGCGCATGATATCGGCAACCCGCCTTTCGGCCATACCGGCGAACAGGCCATCCAGCATTGGTTCGACGAGAACCGCGACGACGCCTTCAAGGATGCCTTGAACGAAACCGAACAGACCGATCTGCTGCGCTTCGAAGGCAATGCGCAAGGCTATCGCATCCTCACCCGTTTGCAGATGGACCGCGACGATGGCGGCATGCGGCTGATGGATGCCACGCTGGGCGCCTTCACCAAATATCCATCCGGCAGCCTGGCGCAGAAAAGCGGCGACTATATCGGCCGCAAGAAGCATGGCTTCGATGCCGCCGAGGCGGAGATCTTCGCCGCCATGGCCGGACGGCTGAAACTGAAGCCGCTCGCCGGCGTGCCGCAAGCCTGGCAGCGCCATCCGCTGGCCTATCTGGTGGAGGCCGCCGACGACATCTGCTATCGCGTGATCGATGTGGAAGATGGCGTGAAGCTCGGCCGCATCGGCTTCAGCGAGGCGGAAAGCCTGCTGGGGCAATTGATTGCCGGCAAGCAGAGCGAAAACTACTACCGCCGCAGCGTGGATGAAAAACTCTCCACCCTGCGTTCGCGCGCCATCGGCGGATTGCTGGATGCCTGCTGCGATGCCTTCATCGATCCTGCCAACGGCTTCCTCGATGGTGCCGCCGGCAGAGATCTGCTCAGCGCCACGCCGCTGCAGGCGCCGGCAAAAGCCCTGAAAGATCTGGCCTTGCAGCGGGTGTATCAATGGGAACGCACGGTCGGCGAGGAATTCAAAGGCATCAATGCCATTCAGCATATGCTGCGCCAGTTCGTGGCCGCGCTGAATGCCAGTAAAAAGAACGTGACCGCGCAGCGATTATTGGTGCTTATCCCGCATATGCCGAAGGAAGACGCACCGCGCTATCTTCGCCTTCTGGCCATCACCGACTATATTTCCGGGATGACCGACCGGTTCGCCGTGGAAACATGGGAGCGTTTGCGCGACGTGACGGTCTGACAGACTGGAGCGTTCCATGCATCCTCTGCTTGCCCTGCTGCTTCTGCTGTTGCCCGGCTTTGCACTTGCGCAAACCATCCCCTCCGAAACCGGCCCGATCCGCGCCGTCACCGTTACGCGCGGGCTGGAAGTGCCATGGAGCATGGCCTTCCTGCCCGATGGCCGCATGCTGGTGACCGAACGCCCCGGCCGGTTGCGTATGGTGGCGCGCGATGGCGGCTTGTCGGCGCCGTTGGCCGGTGTGCCGAAGGTTTTCGCCAGCGGCCAGGGCGGTTTGCTTGATGTGGTGCTGGATCCGAATTTCGCCAGCAATCGCCTGGTCTATCTGTCTTATGCCGAACCGGGAGATGGCGGCGCCGGCACGGCGGTGGCGCGCGGCAAGCTATCCGATAGCGGCCTGCAGGATGTGCAGGTGATTTTCCGCCAGCAACCGAAAGTCTCCGGCGGCCTGCATTTCGGCGCGCGGCTGGCCTTCGATCGCAACGGCCTGCTGTTCATCGGCCTGGGCGAACGCTACCGGCGCGACGAAGCGCAGATTCTCGGCAGCCATCTCGGCAAGTTGATCCGCATCAAGCCCGATGGCAGCCTGCCGCCGGATAATCCGTTTGTCGGCCGCACCGGCGCGCTCCCGGAAATCTATTCCTACGGCCATCGCAACATCCAGGGCATGACCCTGCATCCCGAAACCGGCGCGTTATGGCTGCATGAACATGGCGCCCAGGGCGGCGATGAAATCAACCTGCCGCAAGCCGGGCTGAATTACGGCTGGCCGGTAATAACCCATGGCGTGGATTATTCCGGCGCCAGGATCGGCGAAGGCACTGCCAAAGCCGGCATGGAACAGCCGCTGCTGCATTGGACGCCTTCTATCGCGCCGGCCGGCATGGCATTTTATTTCGGCGACAAATTTCCTGCCTGGCGCGGCAATCTGTTCGTCGGCTCGCTGAAATTCCGCACCCTGCACCGCGTGGTGTTCGAGAATGGCAAGCCGAAATACGAGGAAGCGATGCTGAAGCCGCTTGGCGAGAATATCCGCGACGTGCGCGCCGGCCCCGATGGCTATCTCTACATCGCCACCGACAACCCCGAAGGCCGCATCATCCGCCTGGAGCCGGCGCGGTGAACATTGCCGCCCGCTGGTGGCCGGCATGCGCAATACCTCTGCGTCCAGCTGCCTGCTTCCAGGCCACATCATCCAGGCCGTCACCCCCGGATTTATTCCGGGGGTCCATGGCTGCCACAGCAAAGCCGCTGAATCATGGACCACCGGAACAAGTCCGGTGGTGACGGTTTAAGGGAAGCGCCCAGCTTACTCCTGCACGCCATTCAGCGCCCAGCTTACTCCTGCACGCCATTCAGCGCGCGGTGCAACACATCCAGTGTATTGCGCGCGATGGGATCCTGGCCGTTGAGGATCAGGGTGAGCGACACCCGGGTGATGCCAAGCTTGCCGGCAATCTGATCCAGCGAGATATTCTTCACCCGGCAGACCTTGGTGACCAGCTCGAACGAACCTTTCGACAGAAACACCCGGCCCCAATCATCCCGGTGTTCGAGCCGGATGACCGGCGGCAGATCGTTTGCCTGCACCGGCACCGTGCGGGCCACGGCCGGGCCGCTGCCGCCGCGCATGCCGCCGCGGGTTTTCGGTCCCGGGGCACTGCGGGCCAGCGGGCGGTAATTGCTGTCGCGTTCGAATACTTCGAATTCCGGCGCGCGGTTCAGCAGAATCTGCAGCATCTCGCGCATATGGCTGACAATCTGGCCGGTGGAGCCATCGGCCTCGGGGCCGTCGCTGAGCAGCTTGGCCAATTCGCCCAGCCGCTTCAGGCGCGAACTGAAGAATTCCCGCGAGCCGAAGGGCAGCGGCGCCTGGGCCTCGATGAGGCCTTCCAGATAGCTGCCGGTGATGTCGATTTCGATCTTCAGTATCTTTCCGCGGATTTGCGTCACATAGCGGCGCAGTTCGTCGCGGCGGCCGGTCTTGAGCACGGTGAGCCGGCCCTCGGCCAGCTCGGCGGCCTGGTGAAAATCATCCACCAAGGTGCTAAAACGCCGGAATCCCGCCACATTATCCCGCTTTTCAGCAGCATTTTGGGTGAATTGGAAGATCGTCATGGCCCGCGCTTCGATGCGCGAAACCAGTTCGTTGCCTTCCTGCGTATGGGAATCGGTCATTTTATTTTAAATTTACCGCCAAGTTCGTGGCCGGACGTTAGCATGCCCGGCCTTCCCTACCCAAGCGGGTGCGGCGGAGTTATCCCCAGGCAAAGTCATTATTTGCCAAAATTATCCTCATGCCGCCGATTTCACCAGCCAATCCTGGGTGCGGGCCAGGGCGCGCTCGAAGCGGTCGAACATCTCGTCGATCTCGGCCTCGGTTATGATCATCGGCGGGCAGAAGGCCAGGGCATCGCCGGCCAGCGCCCGATGGATCAGCCCCTCTTCCTGCGAAAAGCCGGCGCACATATTGGCCACGCCGAGGGCCGGATCGAAGCTCTTCCGGCTGGCCTTGTCGGCCACCAGTTCCACGGCGCCCACCAGGCCCACGCCCCGCGCCTCGCCCACCAGCGGATGATCGCCGAGCTTGCGCAAGCGGCGCTGGAAATGCGGCGCCACCCGGGCGACATGGCCGTAGATGTCGCGCTCTTCGTAAATCTGCAAGGTGCGCAAGGCCACGGCAGCAGGCACCGGATGGCCGCCATAGGTGAAGCCATGGCCGAAGGTGCCGATGGTGCCGGACTGGTCGCGGATCGCTTCGTAGATCGGCTCCGAGATCAGGCAGGCGGCAATCGGCAGATAGGCCGAGGAAAGCTGCTTGGCGCAGGAAATCGCATCGGGCTTGAAATCCAGGGTCTGGCTGCCCCAGACCGAACCGGTGCGGCCGAAACCGCAGATCACTTCATCGGCGATGGCCAGCACATCATGCTTGCGCAACACCGCCTGGATGGCAGGGAAATAGCCTTCCGGCGGCACGATCACGCCGCCCGCGCCCATCACCGGCTCGGCGAAGAAGGCCGCCACGCTGTCTGGCCCCGCGCGTTCGATGAAGGCATCCAGATTGGCCGCCAGACGCGCAGTGAATTCCGCCTCGCTCTCACCGGGCAGGGCATTGCGATAGTAATGCGGGCAATCCACATGCTCGATGCCGGCAATCGGCAGATCGAAGGCGCGATGATTGGCCGGCAGGCCGGTGAGGCTGGCGGCGGCGATGGTTACGCCATGATAGGCGCGCTGGCGCGACAGGATGGTCTTCTTCTTGGTGCGGCCGAGCGCATTGTTGTAATAGCGGATGAACTTGATCTGCGTGTCGTTGGCTTCCGAGCCGGAATTGACGAAGAACACCTTCGAGATCGGCACCGGCGCCAGGCTTTTCAGCTTCTCGGCCAGTTCGATCACCGGCTCGGCGCTCTTATGGCCGAAGGTGTGGTAGAAAGGCAGCTTGCGCATCTGCTTGATGGCGGCCTCCACCAGTTCCGGCTCATCGAAGCCCAGGCCGGCGCACCACAGCCCCGCCATCCCCTCGATATAGGCACGCCCCTGGTCGTCGTATACATGGATGCCCTTGCCATGGGTGATCACCAGCGGACCGGCCTGCTCATGGCGCACCAGATTGGTATAGGGATGCAAAACATGGGCGATATCGCGGGCGGCAAGCGAATTGGGAATCTGGTTCATGGCTGGTCCGGAAAGTTGGAAGATTCGACGCGGCGGCAGTAGAAACCCAACCGCCGCCCGCCGCAAGAGCGCAATTGCCGGGCTACAATCCCTTCGATAAAGTGATGCCATGCCGGGAACTCAGATAACGCTCAAATCCAATGCCGACGGCCTGCTGCTGCAAGGGTATCGCTGGCTGCCGGAAACCCAACCGAAAGCCATCTTGCTGCTGGCGCATGGCATGGCCGAGCATGCCGGCCGCTATGCCCGCTTCGCCGCCGCGCTGAATGCGGCGGGCTATGCGGTCTATGCCTTCGACCACAGAGGGCATGGCCTGACGGCCGAGGGCGGGCATGGCCTGACGGCCGAGGGCGGGCATGGTCTGACGGCCGGCAATGCCGAACTGGGCCATGCCGCACCGCGCGATGGCTGGAACCGCATGGTGGCCGACCTGATCCAGGCGGCAGGCTTTGCGCGCGCCGAACATCCCGGCAAGCCGCTGCTGCTGTTCGGTCATTCCATGGGCTCGTTTATGGCCCAGCGTTTCATCGAATTGCAGGGCGGCCTGCTGCAAGGCTGCGTGCTATGCGCTTCCAACGGCAAGCCGCCGGCCATTGCCGTGCTGGGCAAGCTGATCGCGCGGCTGGAACGGCTGCGCTGCGGCGCGCGCGGCACCAGCAAGGTGATCGACGCCATGGGCTTTGGCGCCTTCAACAAGAAATTTGCCCCCAACCGCACCGAGTATGACTGGCTCTCGCGCGACACGGCCGAGGTGGATAAATACATCGCCGATCCGTTTTGCGGCTTTTCGCTGGATACGCAATTCTGGATCGACTTCCTGGACGGCCTGGACGATATGAGCCAGCCAGCCGAACAGGCGCGTATCCCGAAAGCCCTGCCGCTGCTGGTGATCGGCGGCAAGCACGATCCGGTTTCCGCCGGCACGCGTGGCCTGCTGCAATTGCTGCAAGCCTATGCGACCGCCGGCCTGAACCGGGTGGAGCATATTTTCTATGACGATGCGCGGCATGAGTTGCTCAACGAGAACAACCGCGATCAGGTGACCGCCGATATCATCGGCTTCCTGGATCGCTGCCTTATTCCGCAGCCTTGAGATTGGTGTAAATCCGCCGCAGCAGCGCCTTCAATTGTGCGGCTTCCGCTGCATCCAGGCCGGCAAGCGCGACCTGCTCAAGCGCAATGCCGGCGGGGATCAACTTGGCGGCAAGGCAAAGCCCGCGTGGCGTAAGGCGGATCGCCACGGCGCGGGCATCGCTGGCATCGCGCTCGCGCAGCAGCATGCCGTTGCGTTCCATGCCCGCCACCACCCGCGAAAGCGTGGAAATCTCGATGGCGGTGCGTTCGGAAAGATCCGACAGCCTGACTCCGCCAGAATCCCTGACGCCACCAGAGCCCCCAACACCACCAGAACCATCGATTGCTGTGCCATTGGCGATCTCGTAGAGCGCGGCCAATGCGCGCCAATCCTGGATGCCGAGGCCCTCCTCGCGCAGCACCGCGCCGAAACGCTGCACCAGCGACACACCGGCCCGGTTGATCAGATAGGGCAGGTAATCATCCAGCACCAGCGGCGCCACGGCGCCGCCATCGGAAGCGGGGCCAGACATTGCCCCAGGTGATCCCGGCGACAATTCCGAGGACAACCCGGTTGCGTCAGCTGCTGAGCTTGCCAAGCACCGCCTCGATCTTCTGCTTCATGGTGGCGGCATTGAAGGGCTTGACCATGTAGTTGTTCACGCCGGCCTGGATGGCGGTCTTCACCAATTCGGTATCGCGCTGACCGGTGGCCATGATGAAGGGCAGACGCTTGGTGAGTGGATTGGAACGGATGGTCTTGAGCAAGGTGAGGCCATCCATCCCGTCCATATTCCAATCGGAAATGATCAGGTCGAATTTATTGGAGTTCATCGCAGTGAGCGCATCGCTGCCGCTTTTGGCCTCCACGACATTCTTGATGCCGATTTCCTGCAGGCAGTAGCGCGCAATGCCACGCATGCTCATCTGATCGTCCACGATCAAAACGCGAAGTTGGCTGGCCGAAGGCATTCCGGTTCTCGCTCCTCAACTTGTCTGCGCCGTCAGTGCACCCCTCACCCGGCAATCCACATTCGATATCCGACTGACCCTATCGAATACCCTAAAAAGACCGTTATCTCAATGCCGTAGAAACCTGCACACGGCTTACTCGAAGATCATGCTAGCGCTGTTTGCAACGCGCCAGAATTTCCTGCGCCACCTGGCCGATCGGAATTTCCGCCTGCACCGCTCCCATCAGCTTGGCGGCTTTCGGCATACCATAGACCAGGCTGGAGGCTTCATCCTGCCCGATCGTCTGCGCGCCGGCTTCCAACATTTTCTTCAACCCGGCAGCGCCATCCTTGCCCATGCCGGTCAGGATCACGCCGATGGCATTATGGCCGGCATGTTCGGCCACGGAATTAAATAGCACGTCCACGGACGGCCTGTGGCCCGATACCGGCGGATCATGGCTCAGCTTGGTATAGTAATGCCCGCCCGAGCGATGCAGCAGCAGATGGAAATCGCCCGGCGCGATATAGACATGGCCAGGGAAAATGCGCACGCCATCCTTGGCTTCCGTCACCGATACCGCCGACAGGGTATCCAGCCGCGCGGCGAAACTGGCGGTGAAACGCGGCGGCATATGCTGGGTGATCAGGATCGGCGGACTATCGGCCGGCAGGATGGTGATCACTTCCTTCAGCGCCTCGACACCGCCGGTGGACGAACCGATGGCCACGATCTGATCGGTGGAGGTGAAGCCCGGGCCGGTGACCAAGCGCTTGACCTCGGCGCCCTCTGGCGGCCGCGAACGCGCCACCACCCGAGCCGTGGCGGCCAGCTTCACCTTGGCCACCAACTCGGTCTTGATCTCTTCCAACGCATGCTTGATGTCGAGCGTGGGTTTGGGCACGAAATCCACCGCGCCCATTTCCAGCGCCTGCATGGTGATACCGGCGCCCTTCTGGGTGAGGGTGGATACCATCACCACCGGCATCGGCCGCAGCCGCATGATCTTGTCGAGGAAGGAGATGCCATCCATGTTGGGCATCTCCACATCCAGCGTCAGCACATCGGGATTCAATTCCTTGATCATGCTGCGCGCCACCAGCGGATCGGGTGCCGCGCCCACCACCTCGATCTCGGGATCGCTGCCGAGCGCTGCCGTGAGCAGCTGACGGATCAGCGCCGAGTCATCGACGACGAGAACCTTGATCTTCCTGGCCACTTTGAAAAATCCCTTTACGCTTTCCCTAGTCTCTTCAGGCGATTTTACTCTAGCCGTCAGGCGATTTTACCCCAGCCGTCAGGCGATTTTACCCTAGCCGTCAGGCGATTTTACCCTAGCCGTCAGGCGATTTTACCCCAGCCGTCAGGCGATCTTACGATGAATGTTGCGGCCGAGCAGTTTGAAGCGCTCGGTGATGCCGAACAGATTTTCGGAATGGCCGATATACAGGAAACCGCCGGGCACGAGCAGATTAGCATAGCGATCGAACAGCACCCGCTGGGTATCCTTATCGAAATAGATCACCACATTGCGGCAGAAGATGGCGTCGAACGGCCCCTTCATCGGCCAAGCATCCATCAGGTTGAGATGCTTGAAGGCGATGAGCTGGCGCACATCCTCGCGCACCCGCACCTTGCCGGGAGGAATACCGGGACCGCTGGTCTCGAAATATTTGGCTTTGAGGTCAGGCGCCATGCCTTCCAGCGATTCCGGGTTGTAGATGCCCTCGCCGCCGCGCCGCACCATCTCGGTATCGATATCGGTGGCCAGTATCCTGGCATCCCATTGCGCGATATCGGGCATGCTGCGCTTCAGCGTGATGGCGATGGAATACGGCTCTTCGCCCGAGGAACAGCCAGCCGACCAGATCCGCAGGCGTTTGCCGCGCGTGGCGGCGCGGGCGCGAATCTCGGTCAGGGCCTGATCGCCCAGATGCTCGAAATGATGATTCTCGCGGAAGAATTTCGTGAGATTGGTGGTCAGCGCATTCAGCGTGGCACCCAGTTCGTCGATGCCATCCGGGCCGGCGATGAAATCGCAATAGGCGCGGAAGCTGGGCAGATGCAGCTTGCGCAGCCGCTTGGCCAGCCGGGCATAAACCATGTTCTGCTTACTCGGCCCCAGGTCGATGCCGGTCTTTTCCTTCAGCAGCTTTGCCAAAAAGGCATAGTCAGAGCTGGAAAAGGCAAACTCCCTGTCGCCTTGCAGGTCGTCGTCGTCGCGGCTACCGGCTTGCACGGACATGTCGCCTGCCTCAGGCAGCGCCGGCGCTCTCGGCCGATGGGCCGGCCAGCAGCGGGCGCTGGCCCATTTCGGCGGCTTCAAGCATGCGGCCCGAGAACATCCGGTCCAGGCCGATCAGCCCCACCATGCGCTCGCCCACCGTGATCAGCCCTTCCATGAAGCCGATGCCGGAAACCTGTTCCATCTCGGGCATCGGGCGCACTTCATCTTCGTTGATGGTGATGATGTCGGACACCGCATCCACCAGGATGCCGACGATGCGGGAAGCCACCGAAACGATGATCACCACATTGTATTTGGTCGGCTCGGTACGCGGCATCCCGAAACGCGCACGCAGATCGAAAATCGGCACGATGGCGCCGCGCATGTTGATCACGCCGCGCACCACTTCGGGCGTGTTGGGCAAAGGCGTGGTTTCAGACCAGGCACGGATTTCGCGCACCGCCATGATATCCACGCCGTATTCTTCGTTGCCGACCGTGAAGGAGATCAACTGGATGGTGCGGCTGCCCCGCCCAGCTTGATTGGCGGCCTGGTTGCCGGCCTGGTTGCCGGCCTGGTTCTGGGCTTCGCTATAGCTTGCCATGCAGTATCTCCTTTACCGTCACGAAGCCGCCAAGGCAATGCCGGGTTGGGCCTTGCCGCCCTGCAAGGCAATGGCTGCGGGGCGGTGGGTTTCGTGTTCGGCGATATATTTGATGCCGGCGACATCCAGGATCAAAGACACGCGGCCATTGCCCAGGATGGTGGCGGCGCCGACGCCGCGAATGGGATCGAAATTCTCTTCCAGGCTTTTGATAACCACCTGCTGCTGGCCGATGATCTCGTCCACCACCAGGCCCATCTTGCTGCCGTCTTCCATCTCCACGATGATGACCAGCGCCTTGGTGGGATCGTCGATGCCGCCGGGCACCTTGAAGATGCGGTGCAGATAGACCAGCGGCACATATTCGCCGCGAATGCGCAGCAACTGGCTGGCATTGGCCACCACGTTGATCTGATCGCCCTCGGGCCGCAGGCTTTCCACGATATTGGCCAGCGGCAGGATATAGCTCTGCACGCCCACCTTCAGCACCATGCCATCCAGCACGGCCAGCGTGAGCGGCAGGGTGAGGATGAACGACGAGCCATGGCCGGGGCGCGACTGGATGTGCACGCGGCCGCCCAGCGCCTGGATATTCTGCCGCACGACATCCATGCCCACGCCGCGGCCGGAAATGTTGGACACCTGATCGGCGGTGGAAAAGCCGGGCAGGAAGATCAGGTTGTCGATTTCCTCGTTGCTGAGAACGGCATCGGCCGACACCAGCTTTTTCTCGATCGCCTTTTTCATCACCTTTTCGCGGTTGATGCCACGGCCATCGTCGGAAATCTCGATCACGATGCGGCCGCCGCGCTGATCGGCGGAAACATGGATCAGGCCTTCCGCCGGCTTGCCCGCCGCCATGCGGTCTTCCGGGCTTTCGATGCCATGATCGGCGGAATTGCGGATCATATGGGTGAGCGGATCGCCAAGCTGTTCGATCACCGTCTTGTCGATCTCGGTATTCTCGCCGCTCATCTCCAGGCGGATTTTCTTGTTGGTCAGCGTGGCCAATTCGCGCACCAGGCGCGGCAGCCGGGCAAACACGCTCTTCACCGGCTGGGCGCGCATCGCCATCACGCTTTCCTGCAGATCGCGGATGTGATGCGACAATTCGGCAAGGCCGTTGGCCAATTCGGGATGCTGGTCGGCATGCAGATGCTCGGTCTGCTGGGCGATCATCGCATGGGTGATCACCAACTCGCCGACCATGTTCACCAGCTTGTCGACGCGGTCGAGATCGACACGGATCGAACGCACCGCCTTGGCCGCCTCGCCGCCAGCAGCACCGGCACCAGCAGGACCGGCACCAGCAGCACCGGCAGCTTGCGGTACAGCCTGCTGGGGGGCTGCCTGCTGCTGCATGGGCGCGGCAACGGGTGGAGATTTCGGCGCCGGATTGGCGGCGGCTGCCGGCTTGGGCGTTTCAATCGCCGGAGTAGCAGCGGGGGCAGCAGCGGGGGTCACAGCCGCCGGAGCCGCAGCAGCCTGAGCCGGCGGATTGAGACAGGTCACCTCCAGATCGCAATCGTCGGTAACGAATTCGAACACATCCCAGATCGCCTGTTCGCCACGATCGGTTTCGATCTCGAATTCCCAGCGGATATAGGCCGCTTCGGGTTTGAGTTGATCCAGCGGCGGAATCGTGGAGGCATCGGCCTTGGCCAGAAAGCCGCCGAGCTGGCGCAATTCGCGGATCAGGATCAGCGGTTCGTTGGCGCGCTGATACAACGCATCGCGCGGCGCGAATTTCACCAGATATTTCAGCAACGCCGCCTTGGGCGCTTCGGGTTCTGCCGCCGGCTCCGGCGGCGCCACGCTGGCGGCCTGGGCGGCAAGCTCGGCATCCAGGGCGGCCAGTTCATCATCGGCGGCATGGGGATCGGCATTCACGCCGATGGTGGCAGCCAGCGCAATCAGCGCCTTGCGGCCCTCTTCCTCATGCTGCAACGGCAATTCGCTATCGCTTTGAGCCGCGCGCACCAGATCGGACAGGATATCGGCGCAATGCAGCACCAGCGCCACCGAATCCGGCTCGGGCTGCAAACGGCCATCGCGCATCAGGTCCAGCACGGTTTCGAAGATATGCGCAAACGCCACCAGGCGGTCGAAACCGAAAGCGCCGGCACCGCCCTTGATCGAGTGGATGGCGCGGAACACGGCGTTGAGCGTGTTGCTGTCGCCCTCGCCATGCTGCAAAGCCATCAGATGGCCTTCCAGATCGCCAAGCAACTCCTCGCATTCCTGGAAGAAGGTCTGCTTGAACTGCTGAAGATCATCCATGGCGCGTATCCTCGGCTTTGGGCGGCCCCGCCCGGATTGCGGTTTAGGGGCTGACCTTGCGGATCACTTCCAACAGTTTGGCGGGGTCGAACGGCTTCACGATCCAGCCGGTGGCGCCGGCGGCTCGGCCTTCGGCCTTTTTGGCCTGGCTGCTTTCAGTGGTCAGGATCAAGACCGGTATGGCCTTGTTCTTCGGCTGCTTGCGCAGTTCCTTGATGAAGGTGATGCCATCCATCACCGGCATGTTGATGTCGGAAATGATGACATCCACATCATGCTTGTCGAGCAGATCAAGGCCTTCCTGGCCATTCTCACCCTGAATCACTTCGTAGCCGCCCTGCTTCAATGCGAATTGCAGCATCTGCAGCATGGTTTTGGAATCGTCTACGGTGAGAACCCGCTTGGTCATGTCTGCACCGGCCATTTCATGAGATATGAAAACAAGCCCAGGTCGTCGAATGCCGTCACGAAAGCATCGCTCGGCGATTTCAGCACGAAGGGAATGCCGTTCTGCTCCATATGCTGCAACGCGCCGATCAGCACCTGCACACAGGGCGTGGACAGGCGATCCACCGACGAGGCCTCGATCACGATCTTGCCGCCGCCCGCCGACAGCGCTTCCTGCACGCTGTTCAGCAACGGCTCCGCGGCACGGATATCCATCGTGGCCGCCAGCTTGAGCTGGGTGCCGTCTTCCACCTTGGCGATGCCGAATGGCTCCATGCAGCCGCCTCTACAATGCTTTCTGCCTTGCGCGCTCTCGTGGACAAAGCCATCGACGATATGCGCGCCTGACTCCCAGCTTTGCCACGCCGGACTATCCCTGCGGGCATCCAAGTTCTTGCGGTAGCCTAACCGAGGCCGCGCGCCCGGCAAAGGGGCATACACGTGATTTTGCGATAATCCGCCATGCAACAAAGTCGCAATGGCAATCGGGCAGCGTTACGGACGAGGCAGGGTTTACCGGCGCGACAGGTTAACGGCGGGGCGGAATATCCATGTCGTCCCGGGCGGTTCCAGCAGCCACGCCCCGGTGCACATCCTGGCCCACATCGCGGTTCATGGGGCCTGCAGATTGGCCCGTGGCCTGGGCGAAAATCGCCATCTGCATGGCCTCGTAACGCTGGCGCAGTTCCATGCGGGTGCCGCCGGCCAGTTGGAACATCAGGATGATCGCGCTTTCCAGATCGTCGGCGCAGCGCACCAGGCTGTCCAGATCGCCATCGGCCATTTCGGTCTGGCCCAGGCCGCGCACATAATCGACAATCGACAGTGAGCGGACCGCAAGTTGCCCCAGGCTCTGGCCATGGAAATCGGTTTCGGTGTTGAAGCAGGCGGCCAGGGCCGGTTTGCGGCCGGTGGAAAAGCCGGGACGACGATCCGTATCGGGACCGATTTCCTCGGCCTCGACATCGATCACGATATCATCGGCGCGGCCTGCATCCCCCGCAGCATCGCCAGCTTGTCCGGCGCGACCAGCACGAAAGCCCCCGCCCAAGCCCTTGGCGGTTTCGCTGGCCTCGATGATCCGGATATCCGCCACGCTGCTTCCCTGCGGCAATGCCGAGAACGCACCATTTGGGTATCAAACCCGCCCGATAACGCCGATTTTCACCAACGAATCGGGCCGAATCCCGATTCGCGAGCAGATTACGGGTGCCGAGTCGCAGGGTCAAGGTAGAACCGCTGCATGCTGTGGCTGGCCGGATCGGCCACCACTAAATTTAGAGTTTCGGTAAAGAATGAAGCGCGTTATTCCCGACCGCCGATGCGGGCGCCGGTTTTCAGCACCAGGGTTTCCAGGCCGCGCACCAATTCGCGCCCGATGGCGCCGCCATCGCCGGAAATCTTCTGGCTCAACACCACGAACAATGCATCGATATGCGGGCTCACCACTGCCGGGCTAACCTTCACATTCTCGGTGTTGATGCAATATTCCAGGTAATTGCTGAGGTAATGGGTGATCTCGGTGATCAGCGGAAAGCCGAAGCTGCCGCCCAGGCCCTTCATGTCCCAGCAAATCCGCAGCATGCGCTGCACATTCTCATCGGAATCCAGATTGGTGCTGCGCAATTCCTCATAGGCGCCGCGCAAACGGCCCAGATCCTTGTCGGCCCATTGCTCATACATCTTGGCGCCGAGCGTCTGGATCGCCGCCTCGGCTTCCTTGATGGTCTGCTTGTCAAAGCCGCCGTCGCCCACCTTCATCTTCAGGAAGTTGGGCGGATTGATAAACTGAGGACCGGACGGGTTCTCGCGGTCTTTGCCGTCGGACATGACTACCAAGCTTTCCATCAATGTAAGGTTGAACCCTAATGCACGCCCCGAGGTAACACAATACCCAGTGAGGGCAAGCTAGAACAACTCGACTTCATCATGCTTGCGGTCAACGGCTGCTATACTAGTCCTGCTTTGGCCGCGGTCCAGCAGGTAATGATGAAAATGCGCACGCACCTGTTCCAAGGTCTGGCCAGCCAGTAGCCCCTCGCCCCAGCCGATCGCCCGCTCGCTCAGCCGGGGCTCCCAGCCGCGCCCGGCATGTTCGCGGATCAGGTCGTCCACATAACGCAGTGCATTCACCACATGCTGCTGGCGCTGATTGGCCAGATCGTCGCCTTGCAGCAGGCCGATGATACCGGCCATGGCAGCCGATGTCTGGGGCAAGGAAGTCGATGGGGAAGCCGAAGGGGAATCCGATGGGGAAGCCGATAACGCGCTGCCAAGTTCCATCAGCTTATGCGTCACCGCTTGGGCATTGCGCGACTGCACCTGGCGCAGGTCTTCGATCTCTTCCTTGATGGCCAGCATCACCAGGGCAATGAAGTCGAGCAATTCGCGGCTGCGCTGCATATCTGCAGCGCCATGAGCCGCAACAACGGGAGCCGCAGCAGCCTTGCCGGCTTTGCGTGCAGCAGCTGCGGAAACCGCACCGCTATCCTTGGCTACACCAACCGGGTCCGGTTTACGTGCCACGCCATTCCCCTGATAAAATCTCTCTGAAGCATCTCCCGGATCATGTCTGCCGGAAGCTGGCCGCTGAAACAGGATGCATCACGGCCCGTCATATTTAGACATAAATCGTTGGAAATTGCATCTGTCGCGCTTCTTGCCACAGGTGTTAACGCCGTCACACCCACGCCGATATTACCAAAGAATGACTATGCCGCGCGCAAAACAGCCCTTATACCCATCTTTGACGGGACGTCAGAAAGTCGGTTTCGCCAGCGTTTCATGCTTCGGCTTCACGCCAAGCTTGCCAGCTGGGCCAGCTTTCCTCACGCTCCGGCTGTTAAGGATTGCGCCCCGGCATGGATCTCATCGACATCAAGGAAATGCTGCATCAACACCACCTTTGGCTGAAAGGCCTGCCGGGTGGGAAGGCTGCGGATTTTGCCGGCAAGGATCTCAGCGGCGCCGATCTTTCGAAGGCCGATCTGCGGCGCGCCAGCTTTCGCAATGCCAGCTTGCGCAATTGCCGGCTGGACGGCGCGCAGCTTATGCAAAGCAGTTTCTTCAAGGCCGATCTGGCAGGCGCCAGCCTGAATAATGCAGATCTCACGCGTGCCGATATGCGCGGCGCAACCCTTGAAAACACTGACTTTTCCGGCGCTGTGCTGGCCGGCGTGAATTTTCGCCGCGGCCTGGAAATCGGCGCCCAACCCACCGACAAAATTGCTCTGCTGCGCCAGAACATCACCGGCAGCAATTTCACCAAGGCCGATATGAGCGGCATAGATGCTCTGGGTGCGGATTTTACCGGCAGCAATCTCGCCGGCGCCAATCTGGAAAACTCCGCCTTGAGCGATTGCCAATTGGCCGGAGCCGATCTCAGCGGCGCCGATCTCAGCGGCGCAACTTTGGTGGGCGCCAATCTGATGGGCGCGGAGCTTTCCGGCGCCAAGCTAGCCGGCGCCACTTTACAAGGCGCCAATCTGACCGACGCCCATCTGCATGGCGTTGATCTGAATGATGTAGAGATTTTCGGCGCCAATCTCGCCATGGCCAACCTGGCCGCCGAAGCCGAACCGCCGCCCAAACCGCTGACCGCCGAGGAAATTGAGAACGCCTTGCAAGCGCATCGGCAATGGGTGCGCAACGGCCAGGGCGTGCCCGCCAACCTGCGCGGAGCCGATCTTTCAGGCATGGATTTTCGCGACCAGGATTTGTCGGGCATCCGCTTGCGCGGTGCAAATCTGCGTGATTGCCGCTTGGAGAATGCCGTCTTTCGATATGCCGATTTGTCTGGTGTGGATGCCAGGGATTGCCGCGCGCAAGGCGCCAAATTCCTCGGTTGCACCATGACGGGTATCGATTTCCGCTTTGCCGACCTCAGCCAGGCAGCCTTCGGCAGCGCAGAAGTGTTAACTGCACGCGGAGAGAGAACAGGCAGACGTTTGGCGTGTGATTTAAGTGGGGCACGGTTTGGCGGTGCACATCTAGAACATGTCGATTGGGGCGATGCCGGGTTGCAGGATGCAACCGGCCTCGACCCCTGATCCGCAAGCCGGCCTTGAACCCAGCCCCGCCCACGTACATGATGCAAGGATGAACAACCCTGGTGCCACAATGCAACGGACAAATGCCGGTGAAGGCGGTTTTGGCGTGGCGCCGATGAGCGAACGCCGCCGCTATTACGACCCGGTATTGAAGGTGCACGTTGTGCAGGTCTTCCAGGGCGATTTCTACGTCTCCACCCAGCCCGGCGAAATGCTGGCCACTGTGCTGGGTTCCTGCGTGGCGGCCTGTCTGCGCGATCCGGTGGCAGGACGCGGCGGAATGAACCACTTCCTGCTGCCCGACAAGGGCGGCGACAACAACCCAGACCTGCCATTCTCCGCCTCGCTGCGCTATGGCAGCTATTCGATGGAACAGCTGATCAACGGCCTGCTCTCGGTGGGCGCCCGGCGCGAGCGGCTCGAAGTGAAGATTTTCGGCGGCGCCAACGTATTGTCTGGCCTGCGCGGCATCGGGCATCAGAATGCCGATTTCATCGAACGCTACCTGAAGGCGGAGGGTATCCGCGTATTGGCTTCGGATCTGCGTGGCAACCTGCCGCGTAAGGTGCAGTTCTTTCCCGAAAGCGGGGTGGCGCGCGTCAAACAGATCGAGGATGCCAGCGCCAAGACCGTATTCCAGCGCGAAGCGACGAAGAAGATCACTGCCGTGCAGACTCAGGCCGGCAGCGTCGAGCTGTTCGATTAGGCAATCGCATCATGGCCTATAAGCTCAATAACGTTGCCTGTCTGGTGCTCGATAGCAACCAAAACCACATGCAGTTGATTAAGGAAGTGCTGCGCCCGCTCGGCGTCAACAAGGTTTCCGAAGCGCAGAATGCCAAGGATGCATTGGCCTTTCTGGAAAACAATGTGATCGACATATTGTTCACCGAATGGCACATGGATGGCGACATGGACGGCATCGCCTTCGTGGAATGGGTGCGCAAGAATCCCGCCTCCAAGAATGTGTTCGTGCCGATCATCATGGCGACGGCGCAATCGGAAGAGTGGAAGGTGATCAAGTCGCGCGATGCCGGCGTCACCGAATTCCTGGTCAAGCCGTTCTCTGCCACCACCATGGCGCGGCGCATCACTACGGTGATCGAAAATCCACGCACCTTCGTGCGCACCGAAGAATTCTTCGGCCCCGACCGCCGCCGGCACAGAGCCTTCAACTACACCGGCACAGAGCGCCGCAAGGACATGCTGGCCAAGGGCGAGCAGGTGATGGACGACAGCTCGGTGGAAGCCCTGCTCAAGGAACTCTGAGACACTGCGCTACGGCCGCTTGCGGCTTGACTAAGCCGCCCGGCGGGACCAAGCTTGTCATAATTAGGGCAAGCGAGGTGTGTCGCCGGGTATGAGCGAGGTTGTCGCCATCGACGAATACCGCAGGCCTGGTTCCGCTCATGCTGATCCGGCCCGCTCCGGTCCGGCTGGCAAGCAGGGCCAGGCGCAGGCAGCCGTGGTTGCTCATACCGTTATTGCAGCGCATACCATTATTGCGCATAGCAACAACCCGCAATCCAACCCAGACAAGCAGGTATTTTTCGACCGCTATGAATTCGCGGTCATCCTCAATCTGTATTCCCGCATGGTGGGGCGCGGCGAATGGCGCGATTACGCCATCGGGCATGACCGCGAAAGCTGCAGCTTCGCGGTGTTTCGCCGCACCGCCGACGGCGCGCTGTTTCGCATCGTGAAAACGCCCAAGCTGGCCCGCAAGCAGGGCGCATTCGCCATCCTAGGCCAGGGCGGCCGCATCCTGCGCCGCGGCCGCGATCTGAAAATCATGCTGCGCTATTTCGAGCCCAAGCGCGACGCGCTGGCGTAAAGCGCCGGCACGCCAGAAACCCATACCAGAGATAACGCAGGATTCTTAAGGTCAGTTCCATGGTTCAGCGGCTTCACGTCTTGATGCGGCAGAGCAGCCAATACGGCGCTTCCAGAACCTTGCATTGCGAAGGGTCGATATAGTCCGACGTATCGGCTCCGGGCTCGATGTAATAAAGCTTGACGATATGCTCACCGCGATAACCGGAGAGACTGTATTGCAATTGGAAAACCACTGCTTCCAAAGCGCCCCGGCTCATACCGATCGTCAATATCGCTAAAATTTCTGTGTCCTTCATATAAGACTGCATTTCCAGGAAGAGGCTTTCTCCTTCCGGCGTTGCCCGTCTCTTTAGTGCACGAAGATAATCTGATCCGTTCCAGAATTCATACACATCACCGGCTCGTATTTTTTCCACCAAGGCCTGCAATTCCGTGCGATGCGCCGTAAAGAAAGCCTCCGGATCATCGACGCCTCGCTGCACACCGATGGCATAGAGCCAGCCGATGCATAGCGCAATAAATGCCAAAAACGACAGAAAGCCGTACCAGAGATAACGGAAGATTCGTAAAGTCAGTTCCATGGCTATTGCGCGGCCTTCCGCCGGGTGTTTTCGTAATGCTGCCAGCCGGCCATGATGTCCTTGGAATCGCCAGGATTGTCGCCTCGAATGCCTCGCTTCAACGTCATGCAGGCCGCCAGCAAAGCCGCCAGGATGGTGCTTCCAGGATGCGGCAGCTTTCGTTCTCGAAAGGCGTGGAATATTCCAGGTCCGGCGGCGTGTAGCTGATAGCGTAGAGGATTTCACGCCCGCTAGTCCGGTCAATCAGAACCGTGAAAATCACCTTGCGCAGCTGCAACCGAGCGGGCTTCTCACGCAGGGCGGCAATCGACAGCACATCATGCTTATCCAGAAAGCCCTGCAGTTTCTTGTAAAGCGCCTCATCCGTCTCCAACACATAGTGCTTGTCCGCGCGCTGGTAGGGTGTCGATACCCACACCCCCGATATGCCGCTATTGGAGAGGTCTTGCACCACCTGCTCCAATGCCTGCCGCTGCGCGTGGAAAAAACCCTCCGGATCAGCAACGCCTTGTTTTTCGCAACTCTTCAACAGCAAAAACACGCCGAGCACACAAAGCGCCACCAGACCCAAAAAACCATACCAGAGATAGCGCAGGATTTTTAAGGCAAGCTCCATGGCTATTGCGCTGCCTTCCGCCGGGTGTTTTCGTAATGCAGCCAGCCCTCCATGATATCCTTGGAATCGCCAGGATTGTCGCCTCGAATGCCTCGCTTCAACGTCATGCAGGCCGCCAGCAGAGCCGCCAGGATGGTGCTTCCAGGATGCGGCAGGTTTCGTCCTCGAACAGCGCGGAATAGTCCCGGCCGGGTGGTGTGTAGTTGATGTCGTAGATAATTGCCCGGCCGCTGGTCCGATCGATCAGAACCGTGAAAGAAACTTCGCGAAGTTGCAAAGACAAAGACTTTTCACGCAACACCCCAATGGTCAGCATGTCATGCTTATCGAGAAAACCCTGCAATTGCTGGTAAAGGGCGTCATCTGATTCCAATACATAATCCTTGTCTGCGTCGCGATAAGGCGTCGAAACCCGCACCTCGGATATGCCGCTGCTGGAAAGCTCTTGCACCGCCTGCTCTAGTTCAGCCCGCTGCGCGTGGAAAAAACCTTCCGGATCGGCAACCCCTTGTTTTTCGCAACTCTTCAACAGCAAAAACACGCCGAGCACACAAAGCGCCACCAGACCCAAAAAGCCATACCAAAGATAGCGCAGGATTTTTAAGGCAAGCTCCATGGCTATTGCGTGGCCTTCCGCCGGGTGTTTTCGTAATGCAGCCAGCCCTCCATGATATCCTTGGAATCGCCAGGATTGTCGCCCCAGGTGAACCCGTTATCAGTGAAGAACTGGGCGGATTGCGTCTTGGAGAGGCCATAGCCAGCCCCGGCTATGGCTTCCGATTTGCTGCCGCCTCCCTGATCGAAGGCCTGATAAAGCCCGGCACCGGATAGAGTCCGCCCCAAGCCGAAACCGAAGGCATTCGCCATATAGCCGAAATGAAAATTGCCGAAACGCTGTAAGTCATCACGGGAAACACCATTGGCCTCGGCTGCATCTTTTACCTTTTGCACATTCTTGTAATCCCAGGGGCCCCTGGTGGGGATCGCTTCCAAAAATTCCCGCAACGACATTTTTTCCGCCTTATCGGCATTGGCATCGATATCGATTCCAGCCGCTGCCATCAGCTTGCGATAGGGCTCTGGCAGATTAGCATGCGGATCGCTTTTCCGTGTGCCGGTGGAATCTGCCCCATCACCCGGCCCATTACCCGGTGCCGAGCGGGTATGCTGGGCCACCTGCACGGTTTCGCCATCGCGGCTTTGCGTATAGGCCCGCACCCGCACTTCGCCGTCGCCTGAAGCGCTGTTGAGGGAAGCGCTGTCAGCGGAGACATTCTGGAACGGCACCACATTGCCCTTGCCATCAAAGGCCAGATCGTTGCGCGGTTCGCCGCGCCGCTGCCGGCCCGTGGCATCGCGGCCAAGATCGGGATAGAGCGCCTGGAAGCCGCGTTCGATCTGACGCTGAAAAGCCGGGTCGCGCTTGGTCGGATGCCAATAGCGTTTGTCCTTCATCAGATTTTCGAGAAGGACCGGCGTGATGGGCGTTAAACCCTTGGGAAAATCGGAAACAGCCGGGAGGCTATCGCGCCGCCCGGTTTTCGGCAGCGATCGGGATTCTGGCTGAGGGAGGCTGGACATGGCTTATCCTTGGCATTCTTATCAATATAGGAACATATATCATACATATAAAGATCAAATCAATCAGAAATACACTTATTGCGCGCCTTTGCGGCGAAAATACGACGAATGACGGAAATTTTCCAATGAGTGCCGCCGCTTGCTGGCCTGCCAAGAACCGGCAACAGCTACTCTGCCGTCTGCTTGTACTCTGCCGCCCGCTTGGCATCCTCAGGCTTGCCGAAGCCGTAGAGTTGCCGCTGCTGCAGCAGGTCAAAGAACCGCCAGGCCACAACAGCGTCGGGCTGCATATGGGCCAGCAAAGCGACATCGCGCGCCCCGGCCCGTAAAGCCACTGCGTTATGGGCCACCAAATCACGCAGCCTCACATATGAACGACCGAAGCCGAACTGCAAACAGACGAGGCAAAGCGCGATTGCCAAAAGCCCGCCCTGAAACCCGCGCAGAATTGCCGGCCGGGTGATCCAGGGCATGCGCAGCAGCAGCAGGACCAGTCCTGCATAGAGAAAGGCCGTCAACAATCCGTAGCGTCCTGCCGTGGCAATCTCCGCGCCGAACCCCGCACCGACGCGTCCGACCGCAACCATGAACAGCGAGCCGAAGCCGAAAAGCAGCAAACAGAATGCCAGGCGGCCAAGCGAATCCAGCCGGAAGCGATTGCGTATCGCCCAGACGATGCCGGCGAGGCTGGCCAGGAGCAGCAGCAGGCCGATGCCAT
This sequence comes from Ferrovibrio sp., assembly GCF_019636075.1. GTDB lineage: Bacteria > Pseudomonadota > Alphaproteobacteria > Ferrovibrionales > Ferrovibrionaceae > Ferrovibrio. Next base: position 22,456 of record NZ_JAHBYG010000015.1, on the reverse strand, counting down.
GGCCAAGTACCGGCAGCCATATCGTCAAAGGCGCGCCGGCCATGCGCAGCATGAAATGCGCCACGGTCCATGCATTGAAATCATGCAGCCCGTCTCCCGCGGAAGAACCGGCAAGATAAAATCCCGCCGCCGCCGCACCGGACAGGGCTATCGGCAGCATCCAGGCAAAGCGCTGCTTCCATTCCTCCGCCTGCATCCAGGCCACCGATGCCAGCACTAAAAACAACAGGATGCCATTGGCCAGGCATAGGCTGGCCGCCAAAGCAAACAAGCTGGCAAGAATGAAGGATCGTCCGTGGCTCGCACAGATCAGGGAGGCGACGGAAAAAACGGCCATCATCTCGTAATTATAGCCATTGGGGATCGCTATGGTTTCAAGCAGGAAGCCTTGAAACAACAGCAGCGCCAAGGCGGCAATCGCCATGCCGCGCAAAGACGGCGCAATATCGCGAACCCGCCATACCGCCCAGGCAAGCATAAAGAATACGGCGCCGCGCGCCAGCAATGCAAAGCTCGCAAGGCCTATCGTTGCGCCATCGAACAGCCATACATCCAGCGCCAGCACCAATCTGGGCAAAAGAATAGCGTGGCTGTTATGCAGCGGCAGCAGCCAGGCCATGCTCAAGCCAAGCGCGTCATAGCTCAACAACATGCCCATGAGATCGTGAACCGGCAACGGCAATACTTCGCCGACTGCCAACGCCATGAAACTTACGGCCTGAATGAAAGCCAATCCGCCAATGCCCCAAAGCGGCCAGCGCGCCATGGCGGCAATCACTCGCCGAAGCCGCCGCCCGAGGGGGTGGAGATCACGAATACATCGCCCGGCGCCATCGGCGTCGAGCAGCGGCCTTCCATCTCGTCTCGGGTTCCGCTGGCACGCTCCACCCATTGCCGGCCGGTTTCGCCATTGCCGCCGCCTTCCAGGCCGAAGGGCGGCACCAGGCGATGCGAGGAAAGCAGCGTCGCCACCATCGGCTCCAGGAAGCGCATGCGGCGGATGGTGCCGTCGCCGCCCTTATGCCGGCCCTTGCCGCCCGAGCCGCGCCGGATGCGGAAGCTTTCCAGCAGCACCGGAAAGCGGAATTCCAACACCTCGGGATCGGTGAGCCGCGCATTGGTCATATGGGTATGCACGGCATCGCAGCCATCGAAATCCGGCCCGGCACCGCTGCCGCCGCAGATGGTTTCGTAATACTGGTAGGTGTTGTTGCCGAAAGTGAAGTTGTTCATCGTGCCTTGCGCCGCCGCCATCACGCCCAGTGCGCCGAACACCGTATCGGTGATGCATTGGCTGGTTTCCACATTGCCGGCCACCGTGGCCGCCGGATATTGCGGGTCTAGCATCGAGCCCGACGGGATCACGATCTCCAGCGGCTTCAAACAGCCGCCATTGAGCGGGATATCGCTATCCACCAGGCAACGGAAGGCATAAAGCACGGCGGCCACGCAGACCGCCTTGGGGGCGTTGTAATTCGTCGGGTGCTGGCCTGATGTGCCGGTGAAGTCGATCTTCGCCGTGCGCGCTGCGTGGTTGACGGTCACCGTCACCTTGATCTGGAAGCCATCGTCCATCGGATAGGTGAAGCTGCCGTCTTTCAGCCGCGTAATCACCCGGCGCACGGATTCTTCCGCATTGTCCTGCACATGGCCCATATAGGCGCGCACCACATCGAGGCCGAACTGGTCCACCATGTTGCGCAATTCCTGCGCGCCCTTTTCGCAAGAGGCGATCTGCGCCTTCAGGTCGGCGATATTCTGCGCCGGATTGCGGGCCGGATATTGGCCGGATTTCAACACCGCCACGGTTTCGCTTTCCAAGAAACGCCCGCCATCCACCAGCAGCACATTATCCAGCAGCACGCCTTCATCCGACACCGTGCGGCTATCGGGCGGCATCGAGCCCGGCGTGGTGCCGCCGATATCGGCATGATGGCCCCGGCTGCCGACATAGAACAGCACGTCTTTGCCGGCGCGGTCGAAAACCGGCGTGATGACGGTGACATCCGGCAGATGCGTGCCGCCGGCATAAGGCGCGTTCAGCATGAACACATCGCCCGGCTTCATCTGCCCGGCGCGGCGGGTGATCACGGTCTTGATGCTCTCCGACATCGAACCCAGATGCACCGGCATATGCGGCGCATTGGCGATCAACTCCCCTTCCAGATCGAAGATGGCGCAGGAAAAATCCAGCCGCTCCTTGATATTCACCGAATAGGCGGTCTTCTCCAGCACGCTGCCCATCTGCTCGGCGATAGACATGAACAGGTTGTTGAAGATTTCCAGCATCACCGGATCGACTGTGGTGCCGATGGCACGCCGCGCCGGCAAAGCTACCACGCGCTTGAGCACCAGGTCGCGCCGCTCGGTGAGCGTGGCGCGCCAGCCCGGCTCGACGACGATGGTGGAGGTGCTTTCGGTCACGATGGCCGGCCCCATGATGCTTTCGCCGGGGCGCAATTCTTCGCGGTCATAGACCGGCGTATCGTGCCAGGCGCTGGCCATATAGGCGCGGCGCTTCGCGCGGGCCGGAATCGCCTCCGGTTTGCGCGGATCGGCGATGGCCTCGACATTATCCGGCGCGCGCTCGCCCTCGCCCACCGCCTCCACGGCGATGGAGGCAACGATCAATTGTTTTTCCGGGCTGATGAAGCCGAAGCGCTGGCGATGCGCCGCTTCGAAAGCCGCTTTCAGCGCCGCCATATCGCCGAAATCGACAACCAGCGCAGAATCCGAACCGCCATAGCGCAGATGCAGCTTGCGCAGCAGGGTTATCTTCTCCGCCATCACGCCCTGCGCCAGCATTTCGGCATGGGCTTCGGTTGCCAGCTTGTCCAATGCTGCCGACAATTCCGGCAACGCCTCGACCAGCAATTCGCGCTCGGCGCTCTGCTCCTTCAGCACGCGCATATCGGCCAGGCCCATGCCATAAGCCGACAGCACGCCGGCCAGCGGATGCAGCAGCACCTCGGTCATGCCCAGGGCATCGGCCACCAGGCAGGCATGCTGACCGCCCGCGCCGCCGAAACTGGCGAGAACATACTTGGTCACATCATAGCCGCGCGCCACGGAAATCTTCTTGATCGCGTTGGCCATGTTTTCCACCGCGATGGCGAGGAAGCCTTCGGCCATTTCCTCCACGCTGCGGCCATCGTTCACTTCGGCGCTCAACGCGGCGAATTTCTTGCGCACCACCTCGGCATCCAGCGGCAGATCGCCATTGGGACCGAACACGGCGGGGAAGAAATCCGGCTGCAACTTGCCCAGCAGCACGTTGCAATCGGTGACCGCCAGCGGGCCGCCGCGGCGATAGCAGGCCGGGCCGGGATTGGCACCCGCAGAATCCGGCCCCACCCGATAGCGCGCGCCATCGTAATGCAGAATCGAGCCGCCGCCGGCCGCCACGGTGTTGATCGACATCATCGGCGCCCGCATGCGCACGCCGGCCACCATGGTCTCAAACGCGCGTTCGTATTCGCCGCTGTAATGGCTCACATCGGTGGAGGTGCCGCCCATGTCGAAGCCGATCACCCGGCCGAAGCCTGCGCGCGTCGAGGTCTGCACCAGGCCCACCACGCCGCCGGCCGGGCCGGATAAAATACTGTCCTTGCCCTGGAAGAAATCCGCATCGGCCAGGCCGCCATTGGATTGCATGAACATCAGCCGCGTGCCGGCGCGGCGCGCATCCAGTTCGTCGGCCACCTGGTTCACATAACGGCGCAGGATCGGCGACACATAGGCATCCACCACCGTGGTGTCGCCCCGGCTGACGAATTTGATCAGCGGGCTGACCTGATGGCTCACCGATATTTGCGTGAAACCGATCTCGCGCGCGATCTCGGCCACACGCGCCTCATGGGCCGGATAGCGATAGCCATGCATGAACAGGATGGCGCAGGCACGGATGCCGTCGTTGAAAGCCTGCTGCAATTCGGCGCGCGCGGCGGCCTCGTCCAGCGGGGTTTCGATGCTGCCATCCACGCGCACGCGCTCGGGCAATTCCGCCACGCGCTCATAGAGCATTTCCGGCAGCTGGATATGCAGCGCAAACAGCTTGGGCCGGGTCTGATAGCCGATGCGCAATTGATCGGCGAAACCCTGGCTCACCAGCAGCAGCACGCGGTCGCCCTTGCGCTCAAGCAGTGCATTGGTGGCAACCGTCGTGCCCATCTTCACGGCGGCGATGCGGTTTTCCGGCAGCGCTTCTCCGGGCTTCACGCCCAGCAGGTCGCGGATGCCCTGCACGGCGGCATCCTTGTAGCGCTCAGGATTTTCCGACAGCAGCTTGTGGGTGACGATGGAGCCATCGGGCCGGCGGCCGACGATATCGGTGAACGTGCCGCCGCGGTCGATCCAGAATTCCCACCGACCCTGCATGCTGCTGTTCATCGTAAAATCCCCTGCAAGCGAACTCATTTGTATACTGTCGAATGATCCAGGCGCGCGTCAAGCGTCGCTGCTGTCGTCCCGGGCCTTGCCGTCGCCGGGTTTGCCGCTTCCGCCGGGCAGCAATTGCTTCAGCATCTGTTCGATGCGGTCGAGATCCACCAGATGCACGTCGCTCTGGGCATAGGGGATGCCGATATTCTCGCGCTGGCAGGTCTTGTAGATTTCCTTACGCACCGCACTCTCCACGATGGCGCGGCGCTCCACATTGGCGATATGCCCACGCACGGCGAATTGCAGTGCATTGTCGCCGAAACTGCGGAAGGTCACGCCCGGCGGCGGATAAGCCAGGATTTCCGGATGGTTTTTCACGCAATCCAGCAGCATCGCCTCGGCCTTGTCGATATCGATACCATAAGACAGGCCGATATCGATATCGATGCGGCCGAAGCGGTCGCGATGCGTCCAGTTCATCACCGAGCTGGAAATCAGTTCGGAATTCGGGATGATCACCGAGGCGCGCGGAAAGGTTTCCAGCTCGGTGGAGCGCACGTTGATGCGCCGCACATAACCTTCGCGGTTGCCAACCACCACCCAGTCGCCGACTTTCACCGGCCGCTCGATCAGCAGGATCAGGCCAGACACGAAATTGTTGACGATATTCTGCAAGCCGAAACCGATACCCACCGACAGCGCGCCGGCGATGATGGCCAGGTTGGACAGATCCAGCCCCAGCACCGCCACGCCCAGGATGCCGGATATCACATAGCCGATATAGGCCACGCCGGTGACCACCGAATTGCGCACGCCGGGATCGATCTGGGTCTGGCGCTCCAGGCGTATATTCAGGCCGTTGCTGATGAAGCGGGTAAGCGCCACGCCCACCCCCAGCAGCAGAATGGCGGCCACGATATCCAGCAGCGAAATCGTTACCGAGCCGACCTTCACGCCATAGATCAGATCCAGCGCCACGCTGCCCAGCGTGGCCGGGCTGAGGCCCCAGATCAGCGCCAGCACGGTGACGAAGATCAGCAGCAAGACCAGATCCACCATCAAACCGCAGACGAACCGCGCGGTGGAGCCCACATGCTTGGACGTGGTGGATTGCTCCACCTCCTCGGATTCGTCGTCGGCTGCGCTTTCAGGGTCGCGCAAAGCCTCGCGCAGACCCTGGCGCACCAGCAAGTAGGTGGCAATCGTCAGCAAGGTCAACAACAGCCCGCTGGCGAGAAACCGCGCGAAGCTGTGGAAACCCAGCAACGCCGCCAGGGTGGCCAGCGCCGAAGCCGCCAGGGCCAGACCCCAGGCAATGCCGAGCCGCCGCCGATCTCCGGCGGTTTCAGCCCAGATGCGGCGCTGCGACACCGCCAGGGCGAAGCCGCAGAAATATAGCGTGAGCAATACAAAGATGGCATCGCGGGCGCCGGATGCGGCATTCGGCCCAGTCAACATCACAACCGGCGGCGCGCCCAGCACGGCCAGCAGGGCAAAGCCATAAAGCCGACGAAACAGCATGCCGCGTTCGGCAGCGCCCAACTTGATCAATGCCCAGCCCGGCGCCTGCGGCGCCAATGCCGCGCGCGCCACGCCCAGGCTAAGCAAAGCCAGGCTGATGCCGAAGCCCAGATGCGCCACAACGGCGCCGAATATCTCGCGCTCCAGCCAGCCATTGGCATTCAGCACGCCATAGGCCGCCCATAGCGCAGCCGCCGGCACAGCGGCCATATGCAGCCATTGCAACAGGGCCGCCACGCTGCGATGGGTGAGCAACGGGCCGGGCAAAGCGAAATCCACGCCATGGCGGCGACGCAGCAGGTTGAGCGGAATCCACAACAGCAGCACGGTGCCGGCCGCCAGCAAGGCCTGCAACAGCGATGGCAGGCCGGGCAGGTTTTCCGGCTGCATCAGGCCCTGCAGCGATTCATCCCAGGTGGCCGGAATATCGGCGGAGGCCTGGCCCCAGAATGTGGCGCCCAGCAAGGCCGGTCCGCGATAGACCAGTTGCCGGGTGAATTGCTGCCGGCCTTCCGAGGCCACGCGGTCTTGCAACGCCAGCAGGCGGGCCATCGCCAGGTCTATCTCTTTCAAGCCATCGGTGGCGCGCTGGGTGCGGGCGTTCAACTGCCGGCGGGTTTCGGTCACGCTCGGGCTTTCGCGCGTGCCGGCGGCCGGCGGCGGGCCCAGGGCATCCAGCAGGGTTTGCGCTTCCTGCGCCTCGGCGCGCTGGGCGGTGCGGGTCTGGGTGGCTGCTTCGCGCAAGCGCTCGCCCATAAGGCGCAACGCGTTGAAATCGGCATCGGTGAGGCGCGGATCGGCCAGCCGGCGTTCGATGCGATCGAGATCGGCGCTGATCGACGAAGCCGTGGCCAGGGGCTTGGCGGCGGCCTGCGACGCCGGGCTGGAGGCCGCAACCTGGGCCGAAGCGGCAGACATGCCATGCGGCGAAGCATGGGCCAGCAGGGCCGCGAACAACACCAGAAACAATGAAGGCATGCGCATTCCCGCCATTAAAATCCGCCCGTACCGGCACGTACCGAAATACCACAGGCCAGCATTCGCTCAGGCATGCTGGCCTGGGCATGCTTGCCTGGGCTGGCTTGCCTGGACTGGCCATAACGGCGGCAGTTTAGAGTAAAATGCGGCAAAATCGAGACGCCCCCCGCATCTTCCGAGACCGGATTTTTCAGTTTATTTTACAGCCAGATGGACGATACGACGCTACCGCCCAGCACGCTTTCCACCCAGCCGGCCACGACCGCAGCGGCACCCCCTGCCCATGTGGCCGCGCCGGGCGGCAGCCTGTCGCGCCGGCTGCTGCTGCTCACCGTGATCTTCGTGATGCTGGCGGAAGTGATGATCTACCTGCCATCGGTATCGCGCTTCCGCATGGAATATTTCCAGGCCCGTATCGAACTGGCCAATCTGGCCATCCTGGCGCTGGTGGCCGCCCCCGATGCCATGGTGAGCGAGGAACTGGAAGACGACCTGCTGCGCGGCGTGGGCGCCCGTGTGGTGGCGCAACGCCATGCCGATAGCCGCGCCCTGATCCTTACCGACCGCCAGCCGCTATCGGCGGCGATGGACAGTTTCAACCTCAACGACTGGCATTGGTGGACCGCCATCATGGATGCCGTCGCCACCGTGAGCGGCAATGTACAGCCCTTCATCCGCGTTATCGGCTCGCCCCCCAACAATCCGGATAATGTGATCGAAGTGGTGCTGCCCACCGCGCCGCTGGTGCAGGAGGCGCGCGCCTTTTCGGTGCGCATCTTCTGGCTGTCGCTGGTGATCTCGGGCTTCACGGCTTCGCTGGTCTATCTCAGCCTGCGCTGGCTGCTGGTGCGGCCGATGCAGCGGCTGACCCGTTCCATCGTGGGCTTTCGTGCCGCACCCGAGGATGTGCGCCAGATCATCACGGTGAGCGGCCGCAGCGACGAACTCGGCCTGGCCGAGCGCGAATTGCGCAGCATGCAGCACGATCTGCGCCAGGCACTGACCCAGCGCGGCCGCCTGGCCCAGCTTGGCGTGGCGGTGAGCAAGATCAGCCACGATCTGCGCAACATGCTGGCCTCGGCGCAATTGGTATCCGACCGCCTGGCGGCTTCCGACGACCCCACCGTGCGCCAGACCGTGCCGCGCCTGGTGGACAGCCTGGATCGCGCCATCGCGCTTTGCGCCCAGACCCTGCGCTACGGCAAGGCCGAGGAACGCCCGCCCCAGCCCGAGCCGGTGGCGCTTTACCGCCTGATCGAGGATGTGGCCGCCGCCATGGCGCTGCATGACCGCAACGACATCGCCTGGAAAAACCGCGTGCCGCCAGGCCTGCTGGTGCATGCCGATCCGGATCAGCTTTACCGCGTGATGATGAACCTGCTGCGCAATGCCGTGCAGGCCATGCCGCCCACGGCATCCACGGGCGGCGAAATCCGCATCAATGCCGCCGAGTTGGAAAACCAGGTGGCCATCGAAATCGCCGATACCGGCACCGGCCTGAGCGAGGCGGCGCGCCTGCATCTGTTCGAACCCTTCCGTGGCGGCGCGCGCGAAGGCGGCACCGGCCTGGGCCTAGCCATCGCGCGCGAACTGATCCGCGGCCATGGCGGCGAGCTGGAACTGGCCCGCACCGGCCCGCTGGGCACCACGTTCCGCATTCTGCTGGCGCAACCCGACAAGAATTGATCGGCGCAGAGGGATTAAGGGTTTTTTAACCCTGTTCCTTAACCGCCATTTCAGATTCATGGCTCTATAAAGGCAAAGCCAGAAACGGCTTATCCGCCATTGCGAGAACCGCCATGACCCGCCATCGCCTCTCCGCCCTGTTCTGCCTGATGCTGCTGCCCCTGCTCGGCGCCTGTTCGTCGCCGTTGCCGGATGCCGGCACCAATGCCGCGCTCGGCCTGGGCGCAGGCGTTGCGGTCAATCGCGTGGAAAAGCGCTACGATGTCGAATGCAGCATCTTCAATATCCTCGAAGCCGGCGAATATTGCGTGTCGCGCTTCAAACCCACCGACCGCGACGAAGTGCATTGCTTCAAGAGCCTGGGCGGCGTGGATTGTTATGCCGACCGCGATCCCTATCTGCTGGCCGGCCGCTCGCTGCCCGCGGCGCCGCGCACCCTGGCCGACCCGCCGATGCCGATGCGTCCGCCGGAAAACCGGCTGGACAAGGTGATCGACCGGCTGGAAGCCAATCCGTCTCCGATACAGCAGCAACAGCAGCCACAGGCGGCGCAATCGCAGCAGTAAGCGTGACGCCGCTCACACGCATGCGGGCAAATGCCGTGCTATAGTCACGGCATGGAAAACGTCTCCGGAAAAGCCCCCATCAAAGGCACTGGCCATCGCGAGCAAACCTGGACCTGGCATCTGCCGGTGCCGCCGGATGAACTCTGGCCGTTGCTTTCCGATACAGCGCGGATGAACGAGGCGCTCGGCACGCCGCGTTATAACGTGGAAGAAATCGCCCAACCCGATGGTTCGGTGCGCCGCCATGCCCGCGCCGATTACAAGGGCGTGAAGGTGGAATGGGACGACCGGCCCTATGAATGGGTGGCCGGGCGCAGCTTCCGCAACATGCGGCTATTCGAGCGTGGGCCGCTGGCCTATTTCGGCATCGACCTGCTGATCGAACCGGATGGCGATGCGGCCAGCAAGCTGACCTACACGATCCATGTGGCGCCGCGCGGCTTGCTCGGGCGCTTTCTGATTCTCACCGGCCTGCTGCGCAAATCCGGCGCCGCCATCGAGACGATGGTACGACAGGCCGCCGATCACGCACGCGGCCTGCGTCCGCTGGTGTTCGATTATCAACCGCCCGCGCCGCCGCCCGGCGCGACCGAACGCCTGCAAGCCTTGAGCAACGAACTGGCCGCCGGGGATTATGCCCATGGCCTGGCCGGCAGGCTGGCCGAAACGATTTCCACCGCGCAGGAAGTGGATCTCATCCGGCTGCGCCCGCGCCGGCTGGCGGAAGCCTGGCATGCGCCGTTGCGCAATGTCGTGGAACTCTGCCTGGATGCCACGCGGCGCGGCCTGCTCACCATGAGCTGGAACCTGCTCTGCCCACGCTGCGGCGGGGCCAAGACCCAGCTGGCAACGCTGGACAAGCTGCCGCGCGGCGCCCATTGCCCATCCTGCAACATCGATTACGAACGCGACTTCACCCGCAATGTGGAAATCTCGTTCCAGCCGGCAGCCAGTCTGCGGCCGCTGAGCCTGGGCGAATTCTGCATGGGCGGTCCGCATGTGTCGCGCCATATCTGCGTGCAGCAGCATCTGGCGCCGGGCGAAACCCGGCTGGTGGAAGCCGACCTGCCGGCGGGTGAATACCGTATCCGCGCGCTGCAGCCGGGCGGCGAGAGCATCATCCATCACCTGGGCGGCGCATTTCCGGCCATCATGGCCGCCGATGATGGCGAAAGCTTCGGCGTCACGCCCGGGGCGCCGGCCCCCGATGGCCAGGTGCGCATGGTGAATGAAAGCCGCCGCATGCTGTCGCTGGTGATCGAAAGCCGCGAATGGCGCCGCGATGCACTGACCGCCCATGAAGTGACCACCCTGCAGGCCTTCCGCGATCTGCTGCCCGAGCAGGTGCTGCATCCCGGCGAGGATGTGGGCATCGATCATGTGACTTTGATGTTCACCGATCTGGAAGGCTCGACCGCGCTGTATGAGCGCATGGGCGATGGCGCCGCCTATCGCATGGTGCGCCGGCATTTCGCCTATCTGGCCGAAGTGGTGCGCGATTACGATGGCGCACTGGTGAAAACCATCGGCGATGCGGTGATGGCAGCCTTTGCCGATCCGGCCCAGGCGGTGCGTGCCGCACTGGCGGTGCAGGGCGGTATCGACAAGCTGAACCGCAAATACCACATCAAGACCGCACGCGAAGGCAAGCCGGTGACCGAGGCGGTGATCCTGAAAATGGGCCTGCATGCCGGCCGCTGCATCGCGGTGAATTTGAACAACCGCCTGGATTATTTCGGCTCCACGGTGAACCTTGCCGCCCGCCTGCAAGGCAAGAGCCGCGGCGGCGAGATCGTGCTATCCGAAGCCCTGGCGCAAGACCCTGCCGTGCAGCCGCTGTTGAAGGACCGCAACGCCCGGGCCGAAAGCGCCGAATTGAAAGGCTTCGATCAGCCGGTGCCGTTCCTGCGCCTGCGCGCGGGCTAGGCTCAATCCTCCGTCAGCGCCGACAAGCCGAGCTGGGCGCGACGGCGCAGCCACAGGCTGGGCCGATAGCGATCATCGCCGGTGATGCTTTGCAGCTGGCTGAGAATCTCCAGCACCGCGCCAGGGCCGATCCGATCGGTAAGCGCCAGCGGGCCCAGCGGATAATTCAGGCCCAGCATCATGCCCTTGTCGATATCGGCGGGCGAGGCCACGCGGATCTGCGCCATTTCGCAGCCCAGATTGGCCACCATGGCGGCGATGCGCTGGGCGATGAAACCCGGCGAATCTAAAATCGTGCAGACCTTGCGTCCGGCAGCGATGAATTGCGCCACCAGGCCATCGCGCAAGGCACGCACCGCGCCCGGCGCCTGCATCAGGGTGAGGCGCTGATCGGTGCGGCCGGTCAGATCGAGGCCGAACAGCCGGCGGTGATCGAAGCCGCGCCGCGCCGCGTAGGACGAGATATCCTCGCCCAACGGCGCGCAGAGAATGGGGCTCTGGCCATCGTCGAAGCCCGATACCTCGAAACCCAGGCCGCGCAGCAATTCGGCCAGCGCATCGTCATCCTCGGCCAGCGCCACCTTGGTGATGGGCGCGGATTCGGATACCGCGTCGGCACTGGGAACCTCGCCCTTGCCGCCCTCGCCATAGCGGAAAAAGCCCTGCCCGCTCTTGCGGCCGAACTGGCCGCTCTCCGCCATGGATTGATGCAGCGGCGATGTGGCCAGGCGGCGATCGTAGAAATAGCCTTCATGGATGATCTGGCTGACCGGGAAATTCACATCCATGCCGGTGAGATCCATCAACTCGAACGGCCCCATCCGGAAGCCCCACACATCGCGCATCACCGCATCCACCTGGGCCGGCGTGGCCACGCCTTCCGATACGATGCGCAAGGCTTCCTGGGTATAGGCCCTGCCGCCCAGATTGACCAGGAAGCCCGGGCTATCCTGCACCACCACGGGGACGCGCCCCATGCGTTCGCCCACCTTCACCAGCGCGGCGATGGTGGCATCCGATGTGGCGGGCGCGCGGATCACTTCCACCAGCTTCATCAGCGGCACCGGGTTGAAGAAATGCAGCCCGGCAATGCGTTCGCGATGCTTGCAGCTGCGCGCGATCGAGGCGATGCGCAGCGACGAGGTGTTGGTGGCCAGCAGCGCATCGGGGCGCAGGATGGCTTCCAGCTTGCCGAACAATTCCTGCTTCACGGCGAGATTTTCGATAATGGCTTCCACCGCCAAATCGGCGGGCGCCAATGCTTCCAGGCTGTCGGCCACCGCCAGCCGGGCCTTGGCGGCATCGGCATCGGCGGCAGGCAAGCGGCCCTTGGCCACCAGGCTATCGAGCTGCGCCTTGATCGCCTCGGCTGCCTTGGCGGCGGCACCATTCATGGCATCGAACAGCAGCACATTCATGCCACCCTGGATGCTCACCTGGGCAATGCCACGCCCCATGGCGCCGGCGCCGATGACTGCCACGGTATCGATTGCCGCACCCTGTCCGCCCACTGCCAATTCCTCCCTGCAAACCTTTGAAGCAAAGCGTTGAATCTTCGTGCCCGTATCCTGCCGGGATGGGGCTTGAACCGCAAGGGCGGACACCCCATGTCATTATGCATGGCGGGGTGCCTTTTGGGCCCCGGCAATCGGAACTCGCTTTCACAAGGGGTTTATCCATGTCGCGCCTGTCGCTGTTTTCCAGCCCGCTGCTGTTGGGCTTCGATCACATGGAACGCATGATCGAACGTGCCGGCAAAGCCGGCAGCGATGGTTATCCCCCCTATAACATCGAGCAGACCGGCGAAGACGGCCTGCGCATCACCCTGGCCGTGGCCGGCTTCACCATGAACGACCTGAGCGTTTTGGTTGAAGACAACCAGTTGATCCTGCGCGGCAAGCAGGCCGACGACAAGGACCGCGTGTATGTGCATCGCGGCATCGCGGCCCGGCAATTCCAGCGCGTATTCGTACTGGCCGAGGGGATCGAGGTAACGGGCGCCAGCCTGGCCAATGGCCTGCTGCATATCGACCTGATCCGGCCGAAACCGCAGCAACAGATTCGTCAGATCAAGATTCGCGATGGCGGCGCCGAAGACGGGCCGCTCGGTGTCAATACCGGTCGCGGGTGAATGGCCGCTGAGCAATCAGGGCCCAGTAAACGTACCTGTGTCGCGTAAAGGAGGCAGTCATGCCCGACCATGTTTTCAAGAATTCCGCCATCCAGCTCTCGCCGGAGGATTTCGCCAATCTCGGCGCTCCGGTGCTGGCTTATGTGCGGCCGATCGAAACCCCGGAAGGCGCCGCCTTCGGCATCTTCTCCGCCAGCGGCCAGCCGCTCGGCGTGGCGCCGGAACGCGAGCTTGCCTTCGCCGCAGCACTCCAGCACGAATTGCAGCCGGTCAGCATTCAGTGAGGTGATCCTGCCGCCCCGTCATGCGGCTTGAGCCGCCCCGCCATGCGGCTTGAGCCGCGTGCTATGGGTCAGGGCGCGGCTCAAGCCGCGTGGCTGGCCGGGGTGTCGGTGAGCAGGGCGAAGATCGCATCGGCGCCATCGGCGCCGCGCAGCTTCTCGCACATGGTCTTGTCGCGCAGCAGACGCGAAACCCGGGCCAGTGCCTTCAGATGATCCGCGCCGGCGGATTCCGGCGCCAGCAGCAGGAACATCAGATCCACCGGCATTTCGTCGATGGAATCGAAATCGATCGGGCGCTCCACGCGGGCGAACAGGCCATGCAGCTTGTTCAGGCCGCCCAGCCGGCCATGCGGAATGGCAATGCCATTGCCCACGCCGGTGGTGCCCAGCCGCTCGCGCTCCAGCAGGGTATCGAAAATCTGCCGCTCATGCAGGCCGGTGATGCGCGCCGCGCGCGCCGCCAGTTCCTGCAAGGCCTGCTTCTTGCTGTTGGCCTTGAGATTGGCGATGACGCCATCGGCACTCAGCAGATCGTGAATTTCCATGGATGGGTAGCCTCCGCGGCTGACGGACAGGCAGGATTTTTCAATCCTGCTCGACGAGTCCGGGTTTGCCGGCGTGATGATTGCGGCGCTTGCGCTTGTCGCGCCGAACCTGCTTGGCGAGTTTCTCCAGCGCCAGATCGAAACTGGCATAGATTTCCGCGTCCTCGGCATCGGCCTGCATGTCGATATTGGTGCCGACATGCACCGAGCAATGGCAGCGGTACATGCTGCCTTCCCGGCTGAATACAACGCCTGCCTCTACGGCATTTTCCATATACTTGGTGATCGCGGCGTTTAGTTTTTCGGTGACATGGCTGCGCAACGCATCGCCAAGATCCACCTGCTTACCCGAGATAAGGATTTTCATGATCAGCCGTTATCCGATTTATACGTTCGGTGCGGTTCAATAATCCCACTGGGCACGATCCTACACCGATGTTGCCTGGAAACAATATTGTAACGCCAAGCCCTATCTGCAAGATCGTTTGCACGCCGGAAGGATGCGGCGGGGGCGGACCATAGAGAAGCTGCCGCCCCCTGTCAACGCAGGCTAAAGCATTGAACTGGCGTGGTTAATATTGAGCGCGCGGCAGACGTTAAGGTTTGCTGGGCAAGGTGCGGTGAATCGCCTCGAGGCGTTCGGGGCCATCCACCGTGCACTCCATGTCGCGCACCAGGCCATTGGAGATGCCGTAAACCCAGCCATGCACCTTCAGCGGCTGGCCACGGCTCCAGGCATTCTGCACGATGGTGGTCTTTGCCACATTGATCACCTGCTCGCGCACATTGAGTTCGCACATCAGGTTGAGGCGCTTGTATTCATCAATGATGGCATCCAGGTCGTCGCGGTTTTTCTCGTAGATATCGCGGATCGGCCGCAACCAATGATCGATCAGACCAAGCTGCTCGGGCCGCATCGCCGCGCGCACGCCGCCGCAGCCATAATGGCCGGTCACGATGATATGCTTCACCTTGAGGAACTCGACCGCATATTGCAGCACTGCCAGACAGTTCATGTCCGCAGGGTGCACCAGGTTGGCGACATTGCGATGCACGAACAGCTCGCCCGGATCGAGGCCGCAGATTTCATTGGCCGGCACCCGGCTATCGGCACAGCCGATCCACAGGAAATCCGGATTCTGCTGCGCGGTAAGACGATCGAAAAAACCCGGATCGGCCTTCAGCTTGCCGATCGCCCAGGCCCGGTTATTCTCAAACAGCCGTTCCATATCCGACATGCCAACCCCTCGAATGCCACGGTTTCAGCCGACCGGAAGCAATCCTGCCTTCTTCAGCCGGCGGCGCTCCACCGACGAGGAGATATTCATCGCCTCGCGGTATTTCGCAACCGTGCGGCGGGCGATATCCACGCCCTTGCCGGCAAGGATTTCCACGATCTTGTCATCCGACAACACATCCTCGGCACTCTCGCTATCGATCAGATCCTTGATGCGATGGCGGATGGCCTCGGCGGAGAAACTATCTCCACCATCCGTGGCGCCAATGGAAGCGGTAAAGAAATACTTCATTTCAAAAATGCCGCGCGGCGTGGCGATAGTCTTGTTCGACGTAACGCGGCTGACCGTGCTTTCATGCATCTCGATGGCTTCCGCCACCGATTTCAGATTCAGCGGTTTCAGATGGTCCACGCCCAGGCGCAGAAAGGCTTCCTGCTGGCGCACGATCTCGCTGGCCACCTTCAGAATCGTCTGCGCGCGCTGATCCAGCGACTTCACCAGCCAGTTGGCCGAATTCAGGCAATCGGAAAGATAGGTCTTGGTGGCCTTCTCGCGTTCCTTGTCAGTGCTGCCATTGCCCGCGCCGTTGCCGCCCTGCTTGGCCGAACGCGCCACCTTGGCGTAATAGCGGGTATTCACCAGCACGCGCGGCAGGGTGTCGTTGTTCAATTCCACCAGCCAGGCGCCATCCGGCCCGCGCCGCACGAATACATCGGGGATCAAGGTCTGCACCGGCTCGCCGCCGAACATCAGGCCGGGCTTGGGGTTCAGCGCGCGGATTTCCTTGATCATGTCGGTCAGGTCTTCCTGATCGACGCCGCAGATTTTCAACAGGCCGGGAATATCGCGCTTGGCCAGCAATTCCAGGTGATCCAGCAAGGCCTGCATGGCGGGATCGAGCCGGTCGCGGTCGCGCAATTGCAGCGCCAGGCATTCCTTCAGGCTGCGGGCGAACACACCCACCGGCTCGATGGTCTGCAATTTCGCAAGCACCGCTTCCACCGCCGCTTCCGGCGCGCCCAGGCGCTCGGCCAGTTCGGCCAACGGCTCGGTGAGATAGCCGGCCTCGTCCAGGCTGTCGATCAGCGCCTGGCCGATCAGCCGGTCGGTGGCCGAAACCGGGATCAGGCGCCATTGCTCCTGCGCATGGTCGCGCAACGAAAGCTGTTCGGAGAGGGTCTGCTCCAGCGAGGATTCGCCATCCTCGAAACGCATGTCGCCGCCGCGCCCCTGCATCGGGCTGTCGCCGCTGCCGACATAGCCATCCACCACCGCATCCATCGCGCTATCGTTGGTGAAGGTGTTGTCGTGATCGGCGTCGATGGCCTCATTGGCGGCGCCCACGCTGGCATCGCTGCCAAGATCCAGGCGCGCGGCATCGGGTTCGCCCTCGGTCACCTCGAAGGGGTCGCGCCCATCCTCGCCGCCGCCCTCGCCATCCAGCCGCTCCAGCAGCGGATTGCGCTCGAGTTCCTGTTCCACATAGGTGGTGAGTTCGAGATTGGATAATTGCAGCAGCTTTATCGCCTGCTGCAATTGCGGCGTCATCACCAGGGCTTGGCCCTGGCGTAATTCCAGGCGGGGGCCGATAGCCATCCGCCGCTACCCCCTACCAGCTAAAGCGTTCGCCGAGATACACCCGGCGCACGTTTTCATCGGCCACGATCTCGTTGGGCGAGCCCTCCATCAGCACCTTGCCATCATGCAGGATATAGGCCCGGTCGATCAGATCGAGGGTTTCGCGCACATTGTGATCGGTGATCAGCACGCCGATGCCGCGATCCTTGAGATGCGACACCAATTCGCGGATTTCGCCCACCGCAATCGGGTCGATGCCGGCCAGCGGTTCGTCCATCAGCATGAAGCCGGGGCGCGTGGCCAGTGCACGGGCGATTTCGCAACGCCGCCGCTCGCCGCCCGAAAGCGCCAGCGCCGGCGTGCGGCGCAGGTGGCTGATGGAAAATTCCGCCAGCAGATCTTCCAGCGCGGCATCGCGCTTGTCCGGCTCGGATTCCACCAGTTCCAGCACGGCACGGATATTCTGTTCCACGGTGAGACCGCGAAAGATCGAGGCTTCCTGCGGCAGATAGCCCATGCCAAGCCGCGCGCGGCGATACATCGGCAGCCCGGTGATATCGGCGCCATCCAGGGTGATCGAGCCGTGATCGGCGGTGATCAGCCCGGTGATGATATAGAAGCAGGTGGTCTTGCCGGCGCCGTTGGGCCCCAGCAGGCCCACCGCCTCGCCGCGCTGCACGCTCAGCGACACATCGCGCAGCACCGGGCGCTTCTTGAAGCTTTTGCCCAGGCGATGGGCGGCCAGGCCCACATTGGGATTTTCAGCCACCAGGCGTGGCCCACCTGAACTGGGCCCACCTGAACTGGGCCCACCTGAATTGGACCCGCCCGTATTGCCACCACCGATGGGCGCGATCATTGCGCACCCGATTGGAAAACGCCGCGCACGCGGCCACCGGCCGGCGCGGTGCAGGTGCTCTTGCCGGTATCCTGCTGCATGGTCACCACATCACAGCGCAATACGCTGCCTTTCTGCGTCAGCAGCACATCGCCGCGCATCACCACCAGTTTCTTCTGCACGTCGTAATCGGCATAGGTGCCCTGGGCCTGTTCGGTGGGCGAGGAGATGAACACCTTGCCCTTGGCCTCGATCCGGGTGATGGCGCCCATATCGGGCCCGCCAGCCCCAGCACCAGAACCGCCGCCGCCAGCCTGCTGCTGCGCGGGCCGCTGTTGCGCGGGGGCATTGGCGCGCTGCTGCCCGGCCTGCTGCCCGGCCTGCTGCCCGCGCTGCTGGCTGGCCTGCGCATTGCCCTGGTTGTTGTCGCGGTAATGTACGTAAAGCTCGTCCGAGCGCAGCCGCATATCGCCCTGCACCACATCCACATTGCCTTTGAAGATGGCAAGCTGGCGATCCTGGAACACTTCCAGGGTGTCGGAAGCAATTTCGATCGGCTGGTTGTTATTCTGCCGGTTGCCGAGATTCATCTGTGCCGATGCAGACACCGCGCCGAAGGCGGTGAGCGAGGCAGCAGCAACGAGGCAGCGGAATAGATGGGGCATTGCGTTCATCCCGATTGGCCGCGCGGATGGAGCGTGGTTTTCACGCCATTGATGAAGACGATGGTTTTGCCTTTGTCGTAAACCCGGATGCCATTGGCGCGGATCGCCCCCAGGCCGGTATGGCCCCACACCTTGTCGTCGCTGGCCACCGTGCCGGCATTGAGATCCACCTCGGCCACCAGGCCGTGGAATTCATAGCCGCGATCGCCGAACACGTTGATATCGCCATGCAGCGTCAGCAGCTTGGAAACATCGTGGTACAGGCCGGTCTTGGCCGTGAGCGAGAGCCAGCCGCCATCGGTGAGTGCGATATCGGCGGCCACGTTATCCATGGTCACCTGCTTGGCATCGTCGGCATCCTGCACCGCGCGATCGGCGGTCACCACATAGGGCTGGCCCTTGCCGTCGATGCCGCGAAAGCGCGGATTGTTCATCACCAGCGCCAGTTCCTGGGTTTCGATGCTGGAATACGACAGCCGGAAACCGCCCTCGCGGCGGGTTAGCTGCGGCCAGGCAGCCATCACGCCCACCAGCGCCACGGCGCAAAGCGGCAGCACGAATTTCATGAAGCGCACGAAACCGCGGCGCTGCTTGGGCTGTTTGATGCTTTGGCCGAAATTCTGCGCCAGGCGTGCACGCACGCCAGCGCCGTCCTCTCCCGAGGCCGCCGCCGGAATGGTGTTGCCAGGCTCCGCCGTCATGTGATTCCCGCCCGCACGCAATCGTGCATATGCAGGATGCCCACCGGCCGGCCATTCTCCACCGCGAAGAAGGCCATGATGCGGCGCTTGTTCATCTCGCGCAAAGCTTCCACGCCAAGCTGATTGGGCGTGATGGTGGCGGGCGAACGCGTCATCACGTCTTCCACCTTGCGCGACAGCAGATCGCCCTGGATATGGCGGCGCAGATCGCCATCGGTGACGATGCCCAGCAGCCGGCCCTTGTCGCGCCCCTGCCTGCCCACGATGCCGATGCAGCCGAAGCTGCGGCCGGTCATCTGCACCAGGGCCTCGCGCATGCCGGTGCCCAGCGGCACCAGCGGCATGGCGGCGCCGGTATGCATCAGATCCTTCACCTTCACCAACTGGCTGCCCAGCTTGCCGCCGGGATGGAAGCCGTGGAAATCCTCGCGCGTGAAGCCCTTGCGTTCCAGCAACGCCACCGCCAGCGCATCGCCCAAAGCCAGCATCATCGTGGTGGATGTGGTGGGCGCCATGCCGATCGAGCAGGCCTCCTGCACCGGCGGCAGCAGCAGCAGCACATCGCTGGCCTGGCCCAGCGCCGAGCGCGCGCCTGCGGTGATACCGATCAGCGGAATGGCGAAACGCTTGGCATGGGCGATCAGGTCGGCCAGCTCTTTGGTTTCGCCGGAATTGGACAGGCAGATCAGCGTATCGCCGGGCATCACCATGCCCAGATCGCCATGGCTGGCCTCGCCCGGATGCACGAACATGGATGGCGTGCCGGTGGAGGCCATGGTGGCGGCGATCTTGCGCGCCACATGGCCGGACTTGCCCATGCCGGAAACGATCACGCGGGCATAGGCGCCCTCGCCGCCCACCCGCGCCAGCACATCCACCGCCCGGGTGAAACCGCCATCCAGCGCAGCCGCCAACGCCGCCAGGCCGTTGGCCTCGGTAAGCAGCACACGGCGTGCCACGCGCACATCGTCATTCACCGCTGCCTTCGCAGGCGGCGCGGTTTTAGCGGATGTACGGCGCTTTCCGGCCGGCTTTGCGCCAGCCACTGAGACGGTTTTACGCTTGGACATACCCACGCGGGTGCGGTTCCCTAACAAGATTCGTGCCAACTTATGGCCGGAGTATGGTCAAGCCGGGCCGAAATTGCAAACCGCCAGACCGGGTTGCGACACCGTTTGCGGCGATTTTCCACAGCGCCCGGCAGCCGGGGCCAAGTCTTTGGATTTTTGGGGATTTCGCCTCAATGGGCGAAAATATCCTCGTCCGGCCAGCCGGCCAGGTCCAGCGCCGCCCGGGCGGGCAGGAAATCGAAACAGGCCTGGGCCAGCTCGGTCCGGCCCTCGCGGGCCAGCATGCCGTCCAGCACCTCTTTCAGGCGATGCAGATGCAGCACATCGGAGGCCGCATAGCGCTGCTGCGCCTCGCTGAGCAGCGGCGCGCCCCAATCCGAGCTTTGCTCCTGCTTGGAGATTTCCACCCCGATCAGGTCGCGGCAGAGATCTTTCAGGCCATGGCGGTCGGTGAAGGTGCGCACCAGGCGCGAGGCGGTGCGAGTGCAATAAACCGGCCGGCAATCCACACCGAGATAATGCTTGATGGCGGCCAGATCGAAGCGCGCGAAATGGAACAGCTTCAGCACTTTGGGATCGGCCAGCAGGCGCTTCAAATTCGGCGCGGCATACCCCAAGCCGGCACCGAAGCGCACCAGATGGGCCGAACCATCGCCATTGGAAAGCTGCACCAGGCAAAGCCGGTCGCGCGCCGTGCGCAAACCCATGGTCTCGGTATCCACCGCCACCGAGGCGCCAAGATCGAGACCGTCGGGCAGATCGCCCTGATGCAGATGAATGGCCATGGGGAAAGCCGCCAGGCTGAAAGGAAAATCTATCGTCTTCGGAAATGGTGCCCAGGATAAGACTCGAACTTACACGACCTTTCGGTCACTAGCACCTGAAGCTAGCGCGTCTACCAATTCCGCCACCTGGGCATGGCCGGCCTATAGGGCCGGTCGAGGGCGGTGTGATACGGAAAGCCGCCCCCCAAGTCAAGCCCCAGTCAGGGCCGGCCGGCAGGAAAGCAAAAGATTCGTGGCCCCGCCCGGCGAGGCCTCCGGCTGTCCCGCTTTTGGCGGGTTGCAGCCACGGGCCACAGCCCGCAAACTGCGGCCTTGCAGTATCTCCGAGGAATGCAATGGATAGCGTGGAATGCCTGGTGATCGGGGCCGGCGTGGTGGGGCTGGCGGTGGCGCGCAGCCTGGCCCGGCAGGGCCGCGAGGTGGTGATCCTGGAAGCCGCCGACGCCTTCGGCACCGAAACCTCGTCGCGCAATTCCGAAGTGATCCATGCCGGCATCTATTATGCCAAGGACAGCCTGAAGGCGCGGTTTTGCGTGGCCGGGCGCGAGGCTTTGTATGCCTATTGCCAGCAACGCGGCGTGGAGGCGCGGCGCTGCGGCAAGCTGATCGTGGCCACCGATGACAGCCAGATCGCCGAGTTGCAGGCGCTGAAGGCCAAGGCGGAAGCCAATGGCGTGCTGGATCTGCGCTGGCTGAGCGCGGATGAGGCCATCGCGCTGGAGCCGCACTTGCATTGCACGGGCGCGCTGCTTTCGCCCTCCACCGGTATTATCGACAGCCATGGCCTGATGCTGGCCTATCTGGGCGAGGCGGAAGCGCATGGCGCCATGCTGGCGCTGAACAGCCCGATCCTGCGCGGGCGCGCGCTGCAAGGCGGCGGCTTCGAGATCGAGACCGGCGGCGAGGCGCCGATGCAACTGCGCTGCAAGCTGCTGGTGAATGCCGCCGGCCTGCTTGCCCAGGATGTGGCTGCCCGTATCGAGGGATTGCGCGCAGGCAGCGTGCCGCCCAGCTTCTATGCCAAGGGCAATTACTTCGTGCTATCCGGCATCAAGCCGCCGTTTTCGCGGCTGATCTACCCGGTACCCGAGCCGGGCGGATTGGGCACCCATGTCACCATCGATCTCGGCGGGCAGATGCGCTTCGGCCCCGATGTGGAATGGATCGAACGCAATGCCGATGGCAGCTTCGCCTATGCGGTGGACTCGACGCGCGGCGAAAAATTCTATGCCGCCGTGCGGCGCTATTGGCCCGGCTTGCCCGATGGCGCCATCCAGCCCGGCTATTCCGGCATTCGCCCCAAACTCAGTCGTGCCGGCGGCAAGGCGGAAGATTTCGTGATCCAGGGCGCGGATCAACATAATGCGCTCGGCTTGGTCAATCTGTTCGGTATTGAAAGCCCGGGCCTCACCGCTTCGCTGGCGATCGGCGAGCATGTGGCCCAGCTGTTGGAAACTGTGTGAGCGTTGGAGACAGTGTGATGAGCGATAGCGTGCGGTGCGTTCTGGATGCCAAGGCCAGCCTGGGCGAATGCCCGATCTGGTCGGTGACTGACGCCAGGCTT
>NZ_JAHBYG010000014.1 GCF_019636075.1 Ferrovibrio sp. | reverse complement strand
TCGGCGCCTGCGTCGGCATGCGCGGCAGCCGCGTGCAGGCCGTGGTGAATGAATTGCAGGGCGAAAAGATCGACATCATCAAATGGTCGCCCGATCCGGCCACCTTCATCGTGAATGCGCTGGCCCCGGCCGAAGTGGCCAAGGTGGTGCTGGATGAAGAAGCCACCGGCGTGGAAGTGGTGGTGCCCACCGATCAGCTGTCGCTCGCCATCGGCCGCCGCGGCCAGAATGTGCGCCTGGCCTCGCAGCTTACCGGCTTCGATATCGACATCCTCACCGAGGAAGAAGAATCCGAGCGCCGCCAGAAGGAATTCCGCGAGCGCAGCCAGCTCTTCATCGACGCGCTGGATGTGGACGAAACCATCGCCCAGCTGCTGGTGACCGAAGGCTTCGCCAATGTAGAAGAACTCGCCTATCTGCCGCTGGAAGAGCTGGCCGATATCGAGGGCTTCGATGGCGAATTGGCGCAGGAACTGCACGATCGCGCGGTCGAGTATGTCGAGCGCCGCAATGCCGAATTCGACGAGAAGCGCCGCGAATTGGGCGTGGCGGACGAGGTGGCGGAAATCGCCGGCCTCAGCCCCGCCATGCTGGCCGCTTTGGGCGAGAAGGGCGTGAAGACCTTGGACGATCTGGCCGATCTGGCCGGCGACGAGTTGCGCGAAATCGTCGGCGAGGACGCGATGAGCGCCGACGACGCCAATGCCATCGTGATGGCGGCGCGCGAGCATTGGTTCGCCGACGAGGCGGCGGATGGCGCCTCGGCCGAGTAAGACGGAGCCGGCGACCCGGCGTTGCGCCCTTACGGGCGAACGTCTGCCGCCGGACCGGCTGATCCGGTTTCGCATCGAGGCGGATGGGCGATTGCTTGCCGATCCGCGCCGGGCGCTGGGCGGCCGGGGTTTGTGGTTGAAGCCGGAGCGGGCCTTGCTGGTCCGCTTGGGCGAGGAAAAATCCGCCGAGCGCCGGGCTCTGGCCCGGGCGGCAAAGCGGATGGTGCGGCTGGAAGCGGATTTTCTGGCTGCGTGGGAGCAGGATTACCGCGCCTGGTGTGCGGATTTGCGGGGGCGCGTTGTGCCTGCGCAGAACAAGCAGGGTGAAACGCCGCTGATGCGGCGCCTGGCCCTGGCGGAATTTGGTTTGGCCGGTTTGGCCGGCATCGAGCGTTGAGCAAGGCCGGCTAGCCGGTGGTTCGAGAGTTGAGTGAGAAGCGTAAGCGTGCCGGCCATGGCGGTCGTCGCGCAAATGGAAAAAGCCGGGGCCAAGACGACCCGGCGGCGGAAGCGGAACTGGTATGAGCGACGTGAACGAGCAGGATAAGGATAAGCTGACGGCGCGGCCGAAGCGGCTAGAGCTGAAGAAGACTGTGGAGGCCGGACAGGTCCGCCAGAGCTTCAGCCATGGTCGCAGCAAGGCAGTGGCGGTGGAGGTGCGCAAGAAGCGCACCATCGTGCCACCGGGCGGCGCCAAGCCAGCAGCCGATGCCGCGCAAGGTCAGGCCGCCCCGGCTGCATCGCAGCCGGCTGCTCAGGCCGCACCGCAAACCGCCGGCCAGGTTCCGAGCCAGGCTGCCGCTCCGGCCGCTGGCGCAAATGCTGCCGCGCCGCAGGTGCAGCAGCGCCCATCCTATGCCCAGGCGATTGCCGCCGCCGAAGCCGCCAAGGCCGAGACGGAGGCTCGCGAGGCTGAAACCCGCCAACGCGAGGCAGCGGCCAAGCCGGCTGCCAGCGACAGCCAGCCGCAGGTTCCGGCGGCTCAGGCCCCGGCCGCCCGTGTCGAAACATCGGCTGCTGCTTCGCAATCTGCGGCCCCGAAGGCTCCGGCTGCTGCCAGCGGCCCGCGCATGAGCGCGCCGGCCACCGGCGATGTTCGCCCCGGCGGCCCACGCATGAGCGCACCGGCCACCGGCGATCGCAGCGGCCGCGCGCCGCAGCGTGGCCCGGCCCCCACCGCCCAGCGTGGTGCTGCGCCCAGCACCCAGCGCGGCACCGGCATGGTGCTGAAGACGCTGACCGAGGAAGAAAAGCAGCAGCGCGTGCGCGACGATGTGTTGCGCAATCGCGTTGGCGAAATGCGCCGTGCGGCGGAAGAAGACATGCGTCGCCGGCAGGACGACCTGTCGCGTGCCGTAGCCGAGCGCGAAGCCGCATCGCGGCGCGCCGCCGAGGAAGAAACCCGTAAGAAGGCCGAGGAAGAGGCGCGCAAGAAGGCCGAAGCCGAAGCCATTCGCCGGCTTGCCGATAAGGAAAAGGCTGCCGCTGCCCTGGCCGCCAATCCCGCCACCAGCGCGGCTCCTGGCCGTGCGGCGGAAGCGGAGGATGACGAAGAGGGTGCATCGCGCCGTCGCGGCGCCGGTGGCGCACCCGGCAAGGTCGCGCCCGCGCGTCCCGCCCCCAGCAAAACCCGCGGCGGCGACGACCGCCGGCGCGGCAAGCTGACGATCAGCACCGCTCTGGATGAAAACGAGCGCGTGCGCTCGGTGGCATCTTTCCGCCGCCGCGTGGAGCGCGAAAAGCGCCTGATGCAGCAATCTGCCCTGGCGCCGACCAAGGTGCTGCGCGATGTGGTGGTGCCCGAAACCATCACGGTGCAGGAACTGGCCAGCCGTATGGCCGAGCGCGGCGTCGATGTGATCAAGGCGCTGATGAAAATGGGCGTGATGGCCACCATCAACCAGGTGATCGACGCCGATACCGCCGAACTGATCGTTTCCGAATTCGGCCATCGCGTGCAGCGCGTGGCGGAATCCGATATCGAAATCGGCCTGGTGGAAGATGCCGACGACGACAGCGTGCTGCTGCCGCGTCCGCCGGTCGTCACCGTGATGGGCCATGTCGATCACGGCAAGACCTCGCTGCTCGATGCTTTGCGCCAGACCGATGTGGCTGGCGGCGAAGCCGGCGGCATCACCCAGCATATCGGCGCCTATCAGGTGCATCTGAAGTCTGGCAAGGCGATCACCTTCCTCGATACC
The DNA here is from genome assembly GCF_019636075.1 of Ferrovibrio sp. Classification (GTDB taxonomy): domain Bacteria; phylum Pseudomonadota; class Alphaproteobacteria; order Ferrovibrionales; family Ferrovibrionaceae; genus Ferrovibrio. The sequence goes on along the minus strand of NZ_JAHBYG010000014.1, from coordinate 72,616 downwards.
CCCGGCCATGAGGCCTTCACGCAGATGCGTGCGCGCGGCGCCAAGGCCACGGATATCGTGGTGCTGGTGGTTGCGGCCGACGACAGCGTGATGCCGCAGACCGTGGAAGCCATCCATCACGCCACGGCGGCCAAGGTGCCGATCGTGGTGGCGATCAACAAATGCGACAAGCCGGGCGCCAATCCCGACAAGGTGCGCCGCGAATTGCTGCAGCATGGCATCGTGGTGGAGCAACTGGGCGGTGAAGTGCAGGCGGTGGAAGTCTCGGCCAAGGCCAAGACCAACCTGGATCAGTTGGAAGAGCAGATCCTGCTGCAGGCCGAAATCCTCGATCTCAAGGCCAACCCGGATCGTCGCGCCGATGGCGTGGTGATTGAAGCCAAGTTGGAGCGCGGTCGCGGTTCGGTGGCCACCGTGCTGGTACAGCGCGGCACCCTGCATGTGGGCGATGTGTTCGTGGCCGGCAATGCCTATGGCCGCGTGCGCGCCCTGATCGACGACAAGGGCAAGAACGTGGTCGAGGCCGGCCCCGCCACCCCGGTGGAAGTGCTGGGCCTGCAGGGCACGCCCGAAGCCGGCGACGAATTCATGGTGGTGGAGAACGAAGCCCGCGCCCGCGAAGTGGCCGAGTTCCGCCAGCGCAAGCTGCGCGATGCCCGCGCCGCCGCCGGCAATCGCGGCACGCTCGAGCAGATGTTCTCCAAGATCAAGGCCGGCGAGGCCAAGGAACTGCCCATCGTCATCAAGACCGATGTGCAGGGCTCGCTGGAAGCCATCCTGGGCTCGGCGCAGAAGCTGGCCACCGAGGAAGTTGCGGTGCGCGTGCTGCATGGCGCGGTCGGCGCCATTAACGAAAGCGATATCGCATTGGCCGCTGCATCGGGCGGCGCCATCATCGGCTTCAATGTGCGTGCCTCCAAACAGGCGCGTGACCTGGCCGAGCGCGATGGCGTGGATATCCGCTATTACTCGATCATCTACAACGTGCTGGACGATCTGAAGGCCCTGCTCTCGGGCATGCTGGCGCCTACGGTGCGCGAGCGTTTCCTGGGCTATGCGGAAATCCGCGAGGTATTCAACATCACCAAGATCGGCAAGGTGGCCGGCTGTATGGTCACCGAAGGCCTGGTCAAGCGCGGAGCCAAGGTTCGCCTGTTGCGCGACAACGTGGTGATCCACGAGGGTCAGTTGTCCACGCTGAAGCGTTTCAAGGACGATGTGCGCGAAGTGAAGCAGGGCATGGATTGCGGTATGTCGTTCGAGAATTACGACGACATCAAGCAGGGCGACATGATCGAGTGTTTCGAACTCGAGACGGTAGCCCGCCAGCTCTGACGCTGGAGGAAGCGGCATGCGCAAACCATCACGCGGCTCATCACGTGGGGGCGATAGCCCCACGGGCGGACGCAGTCAGCGCCAGCTTCGGGTAGGCGAGGAAATCCGCCATATCCTGTCGGATGTGCTGCGGCGGGCGCATTTCCGCGATCCCGATCTGGCTGGCGCCGTCATCACCGTGACGGAAGTGCGGGTCAGCCCGGATTTGAAGAACGCCACGGCTTTCGTGATGCCGCTCACCGGTGCAGCGGGGGCAGGCGATGATACCGATACGGTGCTGAAGGCGCTGGATCGGGCCCAGGCCTATATCCGCACCCTCGTCGCGTCCGAGATCAACCTGCGTTTCGCACCCACGCTCAGCTTCAAGCGGGATACCAGTTTCGATACCGCCAGCCGCATCGAATCCGTGCTGCAGCGGCCGGACGTGCGCGCCGATCTGCAAAAAGACGACGAAGCGGACGCTTAAGTGAGCCGTAAGCGCAAAGGCCGGCCGCTCAGCGGTTGGATTCTGCTGGATAAGCCCGAGGGCATGACCTCCACCCAGGCGGTGGGCAAGGTGCGTTGGCTCACCCAGGCCGCCAAGGCCGGCCATGGCGGCACGCTGGATCCGCTGGCCACCGGCCTGCTGCCGATCGCGCTGGGCGAAGCCACCAAGACCGTGCCCTATGTGATGGATGGCAGCAAAATCTACCGTTTCACGGCGCGCTGGGGTGAAGCCACCAGTACCGACGACCGCGAAGGTCCGGTGGTGGCGCAATCCGACACGCGCCCGGACGAAGCCGCCATCCGCGCCCTGCTGCCGGGCTTCATGGGCGAGATTATGCAGCGCCCGCCGGCCTATTCAGCGCTGAAACTGGATGGCGCCCGGGCCTATGATCTGGCGCGCGCCGGCGAAACCGTGGAACTGGCGCCCCGGCAGGTACGGATCGACCGTTTCGATTTGGTGGATTGTCCTGACCGGGATTCCGCCATTTTCGAGGTGGCCTGCGGCAAGGGCACCTATATCCGCGCCCTGGCCCGGGATATCGGCGAAAAGCTGGGCTGTTTTGCCCATGTGACCAGCCTGCGCCGTCTGCGGGTGGGCGGATTCGATATTTCCCAGGCGTTTTCGCTGGATTCGCTGACCGAACTATGCCAAAACGGCGCCGCCCAGGAATACCTGTTGCCGATCGAAACCGCGCTGGACGACATCCCGGCCCTGGTTGTGACCGGCCCCCAGGCCGAGCGTTTCCGCCACGGCCAGAGTTTGCGGGTTTCCCGAGCGGGCTTGCCGGATGCTCAGGATGGCGAGTTGGTGGTGAAAGCCGATGGCAAGGCCATCGGACTGGCACTGCTGGTCGACGATGAATTACGGCCGGTCCGGGTGTTCAACCCAGATCTTCCTATAACCCCGATGTCGCGGAGTGAAGTACCATGACGATTACCGCCGAGCGCAAGAAGACGCTGGTTGCCGAATACGCCACCAAGCCTGGCGATACCGGTTCGCCGGAAGTGCAGGTTGCCCTGCTGACCGAGCGCATCAACAATCTCTCCGACCATTTCAAGGGCCATGGCAAGGATGTGCATTCCCGCCGCGGCCTGCTGATGATGGTTTCCAAGCGGCGCAGCCTGCTGGATTACCTGAAGCGTGTGGACGCCCCGCGTTACACCGCGCTGATCCAGCGCCTCGGCCTGCGCAAGTAAGCATGAAGGTCGCCGTTTTCCGCCTGTGCGGCGGCGGCGACCACGCCATGGCTCCTGCTACCAAAGCCCGGTTCTCAGTCTTGTCGCATCCCCATCGGGATGCGCCAGTGCTGGCCGGGCTTTTCGTTTAGGCGCCTGGCATCGACCGCCGGCGGGGATGGGCCCCGCTTGCGGTATTTGAAGGCGGCGAAGAGCGCCGCCCTGCATGGGCAGCATCATTGGGATGCATGCCCTGGGAAGGACGAAAAGACGATGTTCAATGTTCACAAGACCGAATTGATGTGGGGTGGGCGCAAGCTCACCATCGAAACCGGCAAGGTCGCGCGTCAGGCCGACGGTGCCGTGATGGTCACCTATGGCGAAACCACCGTGCTGTGCACCGCCGTTGCCGCCAAGTCGCCGAAGCCGGGCGTGGATTTCTTCCCGCTCACCGTGAACTATCAGGAAAAGGCTTTTGCCACCGGCAAGATCCCCGGCGGCTTCTTCAAGCGCGAAGGCCGCCCGAGCGAGAAGGAGACCCTGGTCTCCCGCCTGATCGACCGCCCGATCCGCCCGCTATTCGCGGAAGGCTTCCGCAACGAGACCCAGGTGGTTGCCACCGTGCTGGCGCATGACCTGGAGAACGATCCCGATATCGCCGCCTTGGTGGGCGCTTCCGCCGCTCTCACCATTTCGGGCATTCCCTTCATGGGCCCGGTCGGCGCTGCGCGCGTTGGCTATATCAATGGCCAGTATGTGCTGAACCCCAGCCTGAAGCAGCTGCCGGAAAGCACCCTCGATCTCGTGGTCGCCGGCACCGGCAAGGCCGTGCTGATGGTGGAATCCGAAGCGCAGCAGCTGCCGGAAGACGTGATGCTGGGCGCCGTGATGTTCGGCCATCAGCATTTCCAGCCGGTGATCGAGGCCATCATCGGCCTGGCCGAGCGTTGCGCCAAGGAACCGATGCCGCTGTCTGACCGCGCCGGTTACGAGGCCGCCTACAAGAAGCTGGAAGAATCCGGTATCGAGGCGCAGCTGCGCGTTGCCTATGAAGAGAAGGTGAAGCAGGCCCGCTACGCCAAGGTCGGCGAAGTGAAGAAGAAGGCCAAGGCCTTGTTCGAAGGCTCCGACGCCAATCCGGTGGATGTGAGCGACGCCTTCAAGGAAATGGAAGCCAAGGTGGTGCGCTTCAACATCCTGGATACCGGCCTGCGTATCGATGGCCGCGACACCAAGACCGTGCGCCCCATCGTGTGCGAAACCGGCGTGCTGCCGCGCGCCCATGGCGCCGCCTTGTTCACCCGTGGCGAAACCCAGGCCCTGGTGGTCACCACGCTGGGTACCGGTTCGGACGAGCAGATCATCGATGCCCTGGAAGGCGAATACCGCGAATCCTTCCTGCTGCATTACAACTTCCCCCCCTATTCGGTGGGTGAAGCCGGCCGCATGGGTTCGCCGGGCCGCCGCGAAATCGGCCATGGCAAACTGGCCTGGCGTGCGGTGCATCCGCTGCTGCCCAGCAAGACCGAATTCCCCTACACCCTGCGCGTGGTGTCGGAAATCACCGAGTCCAACGGCTCGTCCTCGATGGCCACCGTCTGCGGCACCTCGCTGTCGCTGATGGATGCCGGCGTGCCGATCAAGGCGCCGGTGGCAGGTATCGCCATGGGCCTGATCCTGGAAGGCGAACGCTTCGCCGTATTGTCCGATATCCTGGGCGACGAGGATCATCTCGGCGACATGGATTTCAAGGTGGCGGGTACGTCTGAGGGCGTTACCTCGCTGCAGATGGACATCAAGATCGCCGGCATCACCGAAGAGATCATGAAGGTGGCGCTGAACCAGGCGAAGGATGGCCGTATCCATATCCTGGGCGAGATGGCCAAGGCGATCACCGAAAACCGCTCGGGCGTGAAGGAAACCGCCCCGCGTATCACCGTGATCACCATCAACAAGGACAAGATCCGCGAAGTGATCGGTTCCGGCGGCAAGGTGATCCGCGAGATCGTGGAGAAGACCGGCTGCAAGATCGATATCGAGGATGATGGCACGATCAAGGTGGCGTCCACCGATTCCGCCGCGTCCGAGATGGCGATCAACTGGATCAAGTCGATTGCTTCCGAGCCGGAAGTGGGCGCCATCTACAAGGGCAAGGTCGTGAAGCTCGTCGATTTCGGCGCCTTCGTGAACTTCTTCGGCAACCGCGATGGTCTGGTGCATGTGTCGGAAATGGCGCCGCGTCGCGTCAACAAGCCGGCCGATGTGGTGCAGGAAGGCCAGGAAGTCCGCGTCAAGGTGCTGGGCATCGACGAACGCGGCAAGGTGCGCCTGTCCATGAAGGTGGTGGATCAGGAAACCGGCGAAGATCTGTCGAACAAGCCGCGTGCCGAGTCCACTGAAGGCCAGGACGACTAAATCCATCCCCTAACGGGACGCTACGTAAAGGCCGGGCTTTTGCCCGGCCTTTTTCGTTCGCGCTTGTCTGCCTGGAAGGCATCGGCATAAATGGCGGGCAACACAGGTTCGTTGCGGGAGATGCGTCATGCCGACATTGCGGTCCGTCATCGATGGTTTCGTTGCAGAGGCCGGGGTGTTCTCGCTGCAGGCGCCGCCGGAATGGTCGCAGGGCCGCACGCTTTATGGCGGCATGACCACGGCTTTGTCGGCGCAGGTGGCGCTGAAGGCGTTACCAGGCCTGCCGGTGCTGCGTTCGGCTCAGGTGGCGTTCATCGGTCCGGCATCCGGCCTGTTGCGTTTCACGCCGGCCCTGCTGCGCCAAGGCAAATCCAGCGCCATCGTCGGTGTGGATTGCCTCTCTGCCGCCGATAGCCGGGCCGAAACCGGTATTGCGGCGCGTTCGATCTTCACCTATGGCGCCGGCCGCGAGAGCAGCGTCGCCCATGATTTTTCAACACGGCCGGATGTGCCTGCCCCCGATGCCTGCCCGGTTTATGCCGACCCGGATGTTTTCAGGCCCAGCTTTTTCCAAAATCTCGATGTAAGGCTGGCCGCCGGCAAGCGGCCGGTATCGGGCGAAGGCGTGCCGGATTTCATGGTCTGGGTGCGGCATCTCGATAATGCCGGCCTCGATCCCATCGTGGCATTGCTGGCGTTGGCCGATGCCCCGCCGCCGGCAGCCATGATCCAGTTCAAGGCCTTCGCCCCGATCAGCAGCATGACCTGGAGCATCGATCTGTTTCAGCCGGTGGCCGCCAGCGATTGGTATCTGCTTCGGTCGTATAGCGAGCAGGCGGCGCATGGCTATTCGCTGCAGGGGATGGAGCTTTGGAATGCGGCCGGCCAGCGCGTGGCGGCGGCCCGCCAGATGGTGGCCCTCTTCGCCTGAAGGTTATGCATCTTTAAAAAATATCGCGCCAAATCTGCGGCGCTCTTCTATCATGGCGCCATGGATGATGCGCTGCCCTTTGCCGATGATCCTATCCTGGTGGAAACCGCCAGGGTCTGGCATCGGCTTTGCGATGGCCGGCAGATGCCTGAGCGCACTGCATTCGATCCGCTGTTACTTTCTGGCGCGGTCTGGCCCTATCTGCTGCTGGCAGAACCGGTGCCGGGCAGCACGGCCATGCGCTATCGCCTGGTCGGTGGCGCCCATGTGGATCGCTACGGCTATGACTTCACCGGCCGCACCACGGCGGAAACCGCTCAAGGCAGCTATCGGCAGTATTTGGAAGAATTCTATGCCCTGACGCGTCAGGGCCATCCGGTTTATGCCGCCAGCCAGTTTCGCTGGGATGCGGATGGCTATGCGGTCAGTCGTCGGGTATGCCTGCCGCTGGCCTGCAATCGCCATGGCATCCAGGTGCTGTGTGCGCAAACCTGGATCAGCGGCGTGGCCTGGAATGGCCGCTCTGTGCCGCATCTTGTCGGCACCGGCGGGTTTGCCGATGGCGGTTACGAGACGATCCCGCGGGACCGTCTCGCCGCCTTGTGCAGCCTCAGCCCTTAAAAACGCCTTCGAAGGCGATTTCGCTCAACGGCTTGCGGGCATTGGGGATTTCGCGGGCGGCCAACACCTCGGGCAAGATCGACTTGTCGCCCTGACGACCGATCACCGCGCCGGCATCCACATGATATTCGGCCGGCAGCTTCAATTCGGTCTTGGCGCGGTCGCGGTCGAAACCGATGATGCCATGGGCGGCCCAGCCGGACAGGGAGGCCTGCAGCGCCAGATAGCCCCAGGCGGCGCCGCTATCGTAAGACGGCGTGGCCGAAGTCATCTCGGCACCGTTCGGGCCGATGAAGCCGGCCTTGGAGGCGATCACGATGATCGCGGCACCATTCTTCGCCCAGGCCTGGTTGCCTTCGTTCAGCAGGCCGAACAGGGTGTTCCAATGCGGGGTGTCGCGGCGGGCATAGATCAGGCGCCAGGGCTGCGAATTGTAGGAGGACGGCGCCCAGCGCGCGGCTTCCAGGATGATGTTCAATTCCGCCTCGGGAATCGCCTCGCCGGTGAAGGCGCGCGGCGACCAGCGCTGCAGAAACTGGCTGCTGATAGGATGATCGGCTTTGCGGCCATTGGCTGCGGTCATGAAAGGCTCCCCATTCTCTCGAAAAAACTACGGCGCTAATGTTGCGTATTGGCCGGAAAAAGAAACCCTCCGGAAGCACAAATATTTGTACTTTTCTGCCCTTGCTGCGGTTTCGGTTTCGATATGGAAACTTGCCTGCCAGCATGCCATGCTGGCGCCGTTGGCAGGCGACAGCGGGCAACCGGCAAGATGGCAGCAGGAAATCGGAAGAAGAGTGGCGGCATATCGCGGCGGCAATTCCTGGCGGTAGCCTCGCCCTTGTCGCTGGGTGGGGCGGGGGCGCTGGCGGGTTGCGTTTCGGCCGGCGACAAAGCTCCGGTTTCCTCTCATGCCGTGCAATCCGGCTTCACCCATGGCCTAGCCAGCGGCGATCCCGATGCCAGCAGCCTGCTGCTCTGGACCCGCTATCTGCCGACCGATGGTCAGGCGGCAACCCTGCAATGGGAAGTGGCCACTGATCCCGGTTTTACTGGCATCATTGCGCGCGGCAGCGTGCGGGCCGATCCGGCGCGGGATTATTGCGCCAAGGCGGTGGCCGGCGGTTTGCCTGCCGATAGCAGGGTGTATTACCGCTTTCGCGCGTCCGATGGTGTCCTGTCCGGCATTGGCCGGGGCCGCACCTTGCCGGCCATTGGCCGGCGGACGATGAAGCTGGCGGTGTTTTCCTGCGCCAATATCGGCTTCGGGTATTTCAACGCCTATGGTCATGCGGCGGCGCGCGAGGATTTGGACCTGCTGCTGCATCTAGGCGACTACATCTACGAATATGGCGACAAGGCCTATCCCTCGCCGACCCAGCGCGCGCCGGGCCGCCAAGGCCTGCAACCGGATCATGAGATCGTGGCGCTGGCTGATTACCGGCAGCGCTATGCTTTCTATCGCCGCGATCCCGATCTGCAGGCGTTGCATGCCGCCCACAGCATGATGGCAGTGTGGGATGATCACGAATTCGCCAATGATGCTTGGCGCGGCGGTGCGCAGAATCACCAGGCGGCCACTGAGGGCGAATGGAATGCACGGCGCGCGGCGGCGCGTCAGGCTTATTACGAATGGCTGCCGATCCGCGATGCAGAGCATCTCTATCGCAGCGTGAAGCTGGGCGATCTGGCCGATCTGTTGCTGCTGGATACCCGCATCGAGGGCCGCGATGCCCCGGCGGCATTGCCGCGCGGATTGATCGACAATCCGCCCGGCAGCCCGGCCTATCTGGCAGCGCTGGATGGCTATCGCGCCGCGCTGGAAAAACCCGACCGCCATCTGCTGGGCAGCCGGCAGCAGGATTGGCTGGCCGCCGGGCTGGAAGCCTCGGCCCGGCGCGGCGCCACATGGCAGATTCTGGCGCAGCAGATCGTGTTCGGCGAACGGCGCTATCCGCCGGCCGTGGTGGAAAAATTGCCCGAAAGCGCCAGCCAGGCCCTGCGTAGCGGCCTGGCCCGCAGTGCCGATCTGCATATGCGCGGGATCTCCCCCTCGCGGGATTCCTGGCCCGGCTATGTGGCCGAACGGCGCTGGCTGCTGGATCAGGCCGGCAGGCCCGGTCGCCGCGTGGTGATGCTCAGCGGCGACACCCATAATGCCTGGGCCTTTGCCCATGGCCCGCATTTCATCGAATGCGCCACGCCGGCGGTCACCTCGCCGGGCATGGAAACATCCGTGCCGTTGCCGCCTGCCGATCTGGCGGCATTGATGCGTGCATCCAGCCCGGGCATGCTGTGGTGCGATACCGGGCGGCGCGGCTATCTCGATCTCACGCTTTCGGCGGAAGGCTGTACGGCGCAGTGGCGGCTGTTGGATACCATCCGCGAGCATCGCAGCCGTATGGCGGCGGAACCCGCGCTGTATTTTGCCGTATTGCCAGACGGGATCAGGGCGCCAGCAGCTTGAAGCGCGCTTCGGCGCGGCAGATGCGTTTGCCTTCGGCCATCAGATCGCAGGTTACCACCACATAATCGCCCTTCTGCGCCATGGCGATGCAATGGCCTTCCAGCCATTGGCCGATCCTGGCCGGGCGCAGATACTTGATCTTGAGATCGGTGGTCACCATGCGGCGGCCGTTGAAGCCCAGACTGACAAAGCCGGCCATGAAACTATCGGCCAGCGTGGCGAGAAACCCGCCATGGCCGGTGCCGTGACGATTGCTGTGTTTGGGCCTTACATGCAGGCCATAAACCGGCAGGTTATGAACCGAATGGCCCTCCGGCTGTTCGCGTATATAGAAACGCCCCAGGCCGGTAAAAAAACGCGATGCGGATTTTGCGCGGACAAAGCCGGGCGGAATGGGCGGAGAAACGACAATCGGCATAGCTATCCCTCGCCAATCCGCAGGGATTTGTAAAGGGCCATGCCAGCCAGCCGAAAAGCGCGTGGCAAAAAGAAAAAGGGCGGCACCGTGGGAAGGCGCCGCCCTTCAAGGCAGGGGAGGAATCAACTTAACCTACGCACGACAATCAAAAATCTTTACGGCGGGAGGTCATCAGGATCTCGGCGGCGGCGGAGCCGGGTATCAGGGGGGGAGGGGGGACAGGAGCCAGCTCCACCGCCGCTTTCGATGGTGACAACATAAACCGGCCCGGTCACCCATGCAGTGATGGCTGTCACGAAGTTGCAGGCTTTGCCAAAAGCCGCGTTTTTCAGCGTCAGGCCTTGCCTGGCAGATGGATTTCGATCCGCGTGCCATGGCCGGGGCGGCTTTGCAGGCGCAGCTTGCCATTATGCAATTCCACCAGGCTCTTGACGATGGCAAGCCCAAGGCCCGCACCGGCCTTGGTTCTCACCATGAAAGCTTCGCCGCGTTCGAATGGCTGGAAGGCGCGCGCTTGTTCGCTTTCGCTCATGCCGATGCCGGTATCGCTCACCGCGATCATCACGCTATCGCCATCGGCGCGCGCTTCCAGCGTGATCGAACCGCCCGGGCGGTTGAACTTCACCGCGTTGCTCAACAGGTTCAGCAGGATCTGCATCAATGCGCGGCGATCGGCATGGCATTGCAGATTGGTAGGCGAATAGATCAGTTGCACATGCTCGGCATCAGCAGCCGGGCGGGTCATTGAAACCGCCTCGGTGAATATTTCGTCCAACGACAGGGTTTCCGGCTCCAGCTTTTGCCGCCCGGCATCGATTCGCGAGAGATCGAGGATATCGTTCACCAGTGCCAGAAGATGCTGGCCCGATGTATGGATATTTTGCACATAAGCCTGCTGCTTCTCGTTGACGGCGCCGCCATAGCCGGCGCTCAGCATTTCGGCAAAGCCGATAATGGCATTCAGCGGCGTGCGTAATTCGTGGCTCATATTGGCCAGGAAGCTGCTTTTGGCGCGGTTGGCACGCTCTGCAACCTGCATGCCTTCGATCAGCCGCGCCTCGGCTTCCTTCAGCCGAGTGATGTCCAGCGCCACGGTCACCACGCCGCGCACCATGCCTTCGTCGCTGCGCAGCGGCACCTTGGTCACCCACCAGATCACCTGCCGGCCGCTTGGATAGGTCCAGGGCGATTCGGCGAAATCTTCCGGCATGCCGCTTCGCAGCACCCGGCGGTCGGAGGTTTCAACCATCGCCACTGCCGGGGTGTCGGCGATGTCGCTAAATCGTTTGCCGATCGGATCGCTGGTATATTCGGCGAACATCGTTCGCGCATAATTGTTCATCATCACATGGCGCAGTTCGGTATCTTTGAAATGCACGATGGCCGGGATCGTGTCGATCACCGTGCGCAACAAGGCAAGCGCATCCAGCTTCTCGCGTTCGGCGGCAAGGTTGGCGCGTTGCATTTCATCCAGATGCAACAGGGCCAGCCCGATGCCGGAAAGCAGGTTCACCACCATGGAGGCCAGCACCGGCCATACCGGCGTTGCCGATTCGCCCTGCATCACGGCGAAAACCAGAAATACCAAAGAATTGGCGGCGCGCAGCAGCAGCAGAATGCCGATGAAGCCATATAGCCGCGAACGCTGCAGGCGGATCATCAGCAATCCGGCAAAAGCCAACAAGGCCGCCTGCATGCCGAAGGCCGGGGCTGCCCGCATCGAAGGCAGGTTCGCATAAAACCCGAAAGAAACCACGGTGCAGAGCAGGCTGAACAGCACCGCCTGGCGCCAATCGGCGCTCAAGCCCAGTTGCGAGCGCACGCCATAGAGCAGAAACCAGGCAAAAATCTGCTGCATCAGTGCGGCCACGCCCAGCAGGATGATCGGCAGCGGATGCCAATAGATATGCAGGGTGAGAATCGCCCCGCCGATTGCCAAGGCGAAATGCGAGAGCGACCAATACAGCAACGAAATGGCGCTGGGGGCAAACAGGATGCGTATTGCCAGGCAAAGCACGGCAACCAGGCCGGTTGCCAGCATAGCCATGATTGCCAGATGTAACATCTCGTGCCGTTCCCACGCTCCCTGCGGCGGCCAGTGTGGAACCGGCGCCGGAAAAAAGGAATAGCCGCGCCTCGAAGCGATGCGAAAATCGCTCCGGGCTTCGCCGCAGGCTTGTAGCCCGGACGGGGATTCTGCAATCTGCCGGGATGATGTCCTGGCGCCGATTGCTGTCTCCGCGCCGGCTTGGCCATACAGGTGCCGAGCCGGTTACCCCCACCCGCAACCCTTTTCAGAAGGATTGGGATCGCGTGGTATTCTGCTCCGCTTTCCGCCGCTTGCAGGACAAGACCCAGGTACATTCGCTGCCGGAAAGCGATTATGTGCGCAACCGGCTCACCCATTCGCTGGAAGTGTCGTCGGTCGGCCGTTCGCTGGGTGCGCAGGTAGGCGAAGTGGTGGCCCAGCGCGCCGAGCTGCGCGAGGATCTGGGCGGCATCACGGCGGCCGAGTTCGGCCATATCGTGGCGGCGGCCTGTATCGGCCATGATATCGGCAATCCGCCTTTCGGCCATTTCGGCGAAGCCACGGTGCAGCATTGGTTCCGCTCGGGCGCCGGCGCGGTCTATCTGGAGGGCCTGAGCGCCGCACAGCGCGCCGATCTGCTGGCATTCGAGGGCAATGCCCAGGGCTTTCGCGTACTCACGCGCCTGCAGAACTGGCGCGATGCCGGCGGCCTGCGGCTGACCTGCGCCACGCTCGGCACCTTCATGAAATATCCCCATGGCAGCCTGGCCGCCGATCCGGCGCACCCGAAATTCGGCTTCTTCCAGGCCGAGGCGGATGCCTTTGCCGAAGTGGCCGATGCGGCGGGGCTGCTGGCGCTGGGCGGCGGCCGCCATGCGCGGCATCCGCTCACCTATCTGGTCGAGGCAGCCGACGACATCTGCTATTCGGTGGTGGATGTGGAAGATGGCTTCAAGCTGGGCCGCATCGGGTTCGATGATGCCGAAAGCCGTCTGCGCCGCCTGCTGCCCATGCTGCCGCCGCGCTATGGCGAGATCGAGGATAAACCCTGGCGCATCGCCTATCTGCGCGCCAAGGCGATCGGCGGCCTGATCGACCAGGCAGTGGAGGTTTTCCTGCGGCATGAGCAGGAAATTCTCGCCGGTAGCTTCAGTGGCGATCTGTTGTCGCGCACGCCCTCGGCGCCGCATCTGGCCGAGATTGCCGGCTTCACGCGCGAGCGTATTTTCGAAACCCGCGATCGGTTCCAGACCGAAGTGATGGGCGGCGAAATCCTGGTCAGCCTGCTGGAAGCCTTCTGTGCCGCTCATGCCGCTTTCGAGCGTGCCGGTGGCAATGAGGCCGAACTGGCACCGCGCGACCGCGCTTTGCTGCGGTTGATGCCGCGCCAGCCGGATCCGGCCGCTGCGCGCTACGATTGGCTGCTGGATGTGACCGATCATGTCAGCGGCATGACCGATTCCTACGCATTGAAGCAGTTTCAGCGCCTGCGTGGATTGCAATAAACAAAAACCGAGGAAATCCCGATGCCGCAAACCATCGATTATTATATTTTTCTCGCCTCGCCCTGGGCCTATCTGGGCTCGGCGCGTTTCGCCGATCTGGCGCGGGCGCATAACCTTGTGGTGAATGTGCGGCCGATGGATGCCGGTACGGTATTTCCCGCCAGTGGTGGCCTGCCGCTGGCCAAGCGCGCGCCGCAGCGCCAGGCCTATCGCATGACCGAGCTGAAGCGTTGGCGCAGTTTTCTCGGCCTGCCCTTGAACCTGCAGCCGAAATTCTTTCCCACCGCCGAGGCCCAGGCCGCCCGCATGGTGGTGGCCGCGCAACTGGCTGGCCAGGAGGGCGCCTTGGCGTTGGCGCATGGCTTCATGCGCGCGGTCTGGGCAGAGGATGCCGATATCGCCGCCCCCGAAACCCAGGCCCGGGTGGCCACGGCCTGCGGCCTGGATGCGGCAGCGCTTGCTCAGGCGGCTGAACGCGAGGATGTGAAGGCAGCCTATGCCGCCAATGCCGAGGCCGCGCTGGCGGCTGGCGTGTTCGGCGCGCCTTCCTATGTGCTGGATGGAGAGGTCTTCTGGGGCCAGGACCGGCTGGATTTCCTGGCGCGCGCGCTGAAGGATTGAGGATCGGTTATTTTTTTTGCGCTGGCTACACGTGTCGGCGCGGCAGGTTCCCCATTTTCGCGCCGGCTATACATGCCGGCGCGGCAGGCTCCATGCCATGAAGCAGCCGAGGGCGCCGTAAAGCGCTAGCAGCAGAAACACATAGCGGTAGCTGCCGCTGATTTCGGCACGCAATGCTGCCACCTTGGCGGCATCCATCGCCGAAAGGCTGGTGCCGCCTTGCAGGATCGCCTGCAGGGTTGCCGCATCCACCAGGCCGCTGGCCGATACCAGGGCAAACAGCAAGCTGCCGGCCAGCGCCGTGCCGATCGCGGCGCCCACCGAACGCGATAGCTGCACGCTGGCGGCGGCAATGCCGATCATCCCGGGCGTGGCCTCGGATTGCACGCTCACCTGCACCACGCCCATCACCGTACCAAGCGTGAGCGATACCAGGCCGAAAGCCAGGCCGACGGTATGGCTTTCCATCTGGTCGATGGTCAAGGCCAGGCCGAGCAGCAGCAGGGTTGTGAAGATCAGGCCGATGGAAGGCATGATCGCGGTGCGATGGGTGCGACTGACGATTTGTCCGGTGAGGATCGATCCCACCCCCACCCCCATCGTGGTGGGCAGCAACAGCAGGCCCATTTCGGCGGCCGACATGCCGCGCACCGTGCTGAAATAGATCGGCACGAAGGTGAGCATCGATACGAACAATCCGCCATGGCACATTGCCAGCACATCGCTGCGCCAGATGGTGGGGTTGCTCAACAGCGGGATCGGCAGCAACGGATGCTTCACCCGCCGCTCCTGCCACAGCAATAGCGGAAATGTGCTGGCGATGATGCCCAGCAGGCAGATCAGCAGCCAGGGTTCGATGTTGTTCCAGCGCCGCAATTGCTCCAACAGCATCAGCAGCGCACTGATGAAGGCGGCAAACAGCAGCAGGCCGAAAAAATCGAAGCGGAAAGGTTCGCGCGGCGTGCTGCGCGGCGGCAGTCGGAATACCAGGCCGATGGCCAGCAGGATCAGCGGGATGTTCACCAGGAAGATCGAACGCCAGCCGAAATGCTCGGTGAGAAAGCCACCCGCCACCGGCCCGAAGGCACTGGCGCAAACCGCCACACCGGCCAGATAGCCCTGATAGCGCGCGCGATCATGCGGCGGCACGGCTTGGCCGATCAGTGCCTGCGACAGGGTCATCAACCCGCCGCTGCCCAGGCCGTGCAGCATCCGCGAGAAGATCAGCATTTCCATGCTCTGCGCCATCGAGCATAAAACCGTGCCCAGCATGGCGATCACCAGCGCCACGGCCATCAGGCGGCGGCGGCCCAGCACATCGCCCAAGCGGCCATAGACCGGCGTAACGATGGCCGCCGAGATCAGATACGACACGATGATCCAGGGAATGCGTTCCACGCCGCCCAGATCGGCGGCGATCTGGGAGAGTGCGGTGGTTACGATCGTGCTGTCGACCATGGCCAGAAACATCGGCAGCATGATCGAGGGAAAGACCGCCAAAAACGACGCGAGCCCAGGCCCTGGAGCGGGCTGCGGCGATGGTGAGGGAGCGGACATGAGTGGTGGGGGAGGGGATGAATGGCTGCAATCAAAGACCCAGGCATATTGCCCCGGGCGGAGGGCAGGGTCCAGCCAGCCGAAGCGGAATTCCGGGCGATGCGGTGCTATGTTACCGTCCGCCCGGAATTCATGCCAAACAGCGTGGTGGTTCGATCCACGTCAGCCAAGCTTAGTCTACGCCAACCTGGTTTAGTCCACGCCAACCCGGTTTAGTCCACGCTTGTGATGACTTCGCGCAGAATCCCGAAGGCTTCGTCGATATGCGCCTTGGTGAGGATCAGCGGCGGCGACAGCGCGATGGTGTCGCCGGTCAGGCGCACCAGCAGGCCGCGTTCGAAGCATTTCACGAACACGTCGTAGCCGCGCTTGGTGGGGGCATCGGGGCGCGGCGCCAGTTCCACCGCCGCCATGATGCCCACATTGCGCAGGTCGATCACATTGCGGGTGCCCTTCAGGCTGTGCACGCCATCTTCCCAATAGGGGCTCAATGCCTTGGCATTCTCGAACAGGCCTTCATCGCGATACACATCCAGCGTGGCAAGGCCGGCGGCGCAGGCCAGCGGATGGGCCGAATAGGTGTAGCCGTGGAACAGTTCGATCATGTGTTCCGGGCCCTGCATGAAGGCATCATGCACATGCTTGCGGGTGAACACCGCTGCTGCCGGCACTGCTGCATTGGTCAGGCCCTTGGCGGTGGTCATCAAATCCGGCAGCACGCCGAAGGTTTCGGCGGCAAAGGCCGAACCGAGGCGACCGAAGCCGGTGATCACTTCATCGAAGATCAGCAGGATGCCATGCTTGTCGCAGATTTCGCGCAGGCGTTTCAGATAGCCCTTGGGCGGCGGCAGCACGCCGGTGGAACCCGCAACCGGCTCCACGATCACGGCCGCGATGGTGCTGGCGTCATGCAGCGCGACGATGCGTTCCAGGTCTTCCGCCAGATGCGCGCCCCAATCGGGCAGGCCGCGCGAAAACGCCATGTCCTTCAGCGAATGGGTATGCGGCAGATGATCCACGCCGGCCAGCATGGGGCCGAACACCTTGCGGTTGGCCACGATGCCGCCCACGCTGATGCCGCCGAAGCCCACGCCATGATAGCCGCGTTCGCGGCCGATCAGCCGGGTACGGGCGCCATCGCCGCGTGCGCGGTGATAGGCCAGGGCGATCTTCAGCGCGGTATCCACTGCTTCCGAACCGGAATTGGCGAAGAACACATGGTTCAGGTCGCCGGGCGCCAGATTGGCCAGCCGGGCAGCGAATTCGAAAGCCTTGGGATGGCCCATCTGGAAGCTGGGCGCGAAATCCATCTCGGCGGCCTGGGCCTGTACGGCCTTCACGATCGAATCGCGGTTATGGCCGGCATTCACACACCAAAGCCCGGCGCAGCCATCCAGCACGCGGCGACCGTCATGGCTGATGTAATGCATGTCCTTGGCGCCCACCAGCAGGCGCGGATTGGCCTTGAATTGCCGGTTGGCCGTGAACGGCATCCACCAGGAATCCAGATCGTTCGGTACCGCTGCAGTTTGCGCCATGGTCGTCTCCTCCAATAAAGCGCCGGCATTCTGGGCGCCAGGCTCTGGCAAAACAACGCTTTTATGCCATGGGCTAAGCTCTTGAAATTGATGTGGCAAATAGAACAATGTTAAAGATAATAAACACCCGAAACAGGCGGAGCGGGCAATGGAGATCGATATTGGCGGCAGGCTGAAGGCGGTGCGTCAGATGCGTAAGCTGTCGCAGCGCGAATTGTCGCGCCGGGCCGGCGTTACCAATGCCACCATTTCGCTGATCGAGGCCAACCGGGTGAATCCCTCGGTGGGCGCGTTGAAGCGGGTGCTGGATGGCCTGCCGATGAGCCTGGCGGAATTCTTTGCGCTGGAATTGCCGGCGCCGCGCCAGGCCTTCTATGGCGCCGACGAATTGCTGGAGGTGGGCAAAGGCAAGATCAGCTATCGCCAGGTGGGCGGCGATCTCAGCGGACGTGCGCTGCAGATTCTGGTGGAGCGTTATGCACCTGGCGCCGATACCGGCCGCGTGCCGCTGAAGCATCGCGGCGAAGAGGGCGGCGTGATCCTGAAGGGCCGGCTGGAGGTGACGGTGGCCGGCAACAGCCGGGTGCTCGGCCCCGGCGATGCCTATTATTTCGAAAGCCAGCAGCCGCACCGCTTTCGCGTGATCGGCAGCGAGCCTTGCGAATTGATCAGCGCCTGCACACCGCCCAGTTTCTGACGCAGCTCATTCCTTGCTGGCGGCGATGGCGATGATCTCGATCAGGTCGCCTTCTTCCAGTTCGGCACCCACGCAGGCGCGTTGCGGCGGATTGTCGTGGTCCACCCATTCCAGCCAGACCGCATTCATTTCCGGCTTGCGCGCCATGTCGGCCAGATAGATCGTGGTTTGCAGCAGGCGGGATTTGTCGGTGCCGGCTTCCGCCAGTTGCCGATCCAGGTTGGCCAGGGCCTCCCGGGTCTGCCGGGTCATGTCCAGTTCATAGGTGTCGGCCGTCACCACGGTGTAGACCAATCCAGCATGGGCAACGATGCTGCTGCGCCCCGGCGCGCTGCCCGGGAAGCGTTTGATCGGAAGCATTCTTCACTCCTGCGCAATTTTACGCAAACACCATACCCAGATGCCGGTGCGGTTCAACGCGCCGGGCCGAGCATCTGGTCCGGCAGCCAGGTGACGATCTCCGGGAAAATGAAGATCAACGCCACCGCCACCACCATCAGCAGGAAGAATGGCAGGGCAACCCGGGCGATATAGGTGATCTGATGGCCGGTCATGCCTTGCAGCACGAATAGGTTGAAGCCCACCGGCGGGGTGATTTGTGCCATCTCCACCACCAGCACCACGAAGATGCCGAACCAGATCAGGTCGATGCCGGCGCGCTCGATCATCGGCAGCACCACCGCCATGGTGAGCACCACCATCGAGATGCCATCCAGGAAACAGCC
Organism: Ferrovibrio sp.; assembly: GCF_019636075.1. GTDB lineage: Bacteria > Pseudomonadota > Alphaproteobacteria > Ferrovibrionales > Ferrovibrionaceae > Ferrovibrio. The sequence goes on along the minus strand of NZ_JAHBYG010000014.1, from coordinate 54,095 downwards.
GAGCATGATGTAGAACACCATCAGCACGATGATCAACATGGCCGGGCTGAAGCCCATCGTGGCGATCCAATCCGCCAGATGCCGTGGCAGGCCGGTGAAGCCCATGGCGAGCGTGAGGAAGGCCGCGCCGGCCAGGATCAGGCCGATCATGCAGGAAAGCCGGGTGGCACCCAGCAGGCTTTCGATGAAGGTGCCGATGGTCAGGCTGCGCTGCGCTGCCGAAATCACCAATGCGCCCACCACGCCGAGCGCTGCGGCTTCGGTGGCGGTGGCGATGCCGGTATAGATCGAGCCCAGCACGGCGAGGATCAGGCCCACCGTGGGCAGCAGATGGCGCGAAGCCCAGACTTTCTGGGTAAAGCTGAAGCGCTCTGTCGGCTCCGGGATCTTGTCGCGGTTGAGCAGCGACCAGACCATGATATAGCCCATGAACAAAGCGGCCAGCAGGATGCCGGGAAACACGCCGGCGATGAACAGCTTGGCGATCGACACTTCGGCGGCCACGCCATACACGATCATGATCAGCGAGGGCGGAATCAGCAGGCCCAGCGTGCCGGCGCCGGCGAGGCTGCCCACCACGATGGTTTCCGGATATCCGCGCTGGCGCAGTTCCGGGATGCTCATCTTGCCGATGGTGGCGCAGGTGGCGGCCGACGAGCCCGACACGGCGGCGAAGATGGTGCAGCCGATCACGTTGGTATGCACCAGGCGACCGGGCAGGCGTGTCATCCATGGCGCCAGGCCACGGAACATGTCTTCCGACAATCGGGTTCGGAACAGGATTTCGCCCATCCAGATGAACATCGGCAGGGCGGTGAGGGTCCAACTGGTGCTGGAGCCGAAGATGGTGGTCACCATGGCATCGCCCACCGGGCGGGTGGTGAACAATTCCATCGCCAGCCAGCCGCAGGCGATCAGGCCCAGGCCGATCCACAGGCCGGTGGCCAGGATGGCGAACAGCGCCAGGATGAGAAAGACGGAAATCAGGATCTGATCCATGGCGGCCTACTCCGTGCGCGCCAGTTCGGCGGGGGTGTCGTCCAGCGGCTTGCCGCGCAGCACGAGGAAGAATTCTTCGATCATGGCGATGAACAGCACACTGGTGCCGATCGCCATGCCAAGCTGGGGAATCCACAGCGGCGTGGCATCGTTGGAGGTGGAGATGTCGTTGAACTTCCAGCTCCACCAAACCATCTTGCAGGAATAGAAGGCGAAGAAGCCGGAAAACCCGATACCAAGTGCCACGCACCACAATTCCAGCCCGCGCCGGATGCCGCCGGTGAAGCGCTTCAGCACCAGGGTGACGCGGATATGTTCGCCGTAGGAAAAGGTATGCGCCAGGGCCAGGAAGGTGGCCGCGCCCATGCAATAGCCGGCATAGGCATCGATGCCGCGGATGTAGAAGTTGAACTGCCGACCGAGAATGCTCAGCAGGATGGTCACCAGCAGGGTGATCATGAAAAGGCCGGCGACCCAGCCGCAGGCCCTGTATAGCGGTTCGAGTGGCGAACGCATCGCAAGCAACCTTTTTTATTGTCCCCCGAAAACATTTCGGGCGGGGTTGCCCCCGCCCGATACGCTTAAGCCTTACTTCTTGAAGGCGTCCACGATGGCCTTGCCATCGGCGCCGGCCTTCTTGATCCATTCTTCGGTCATGGTGGCGCCCACCTTTTCGAAGCCGGCCTTCAAGGCCGGCGACGGCGGCAGCACCTTCATGCCGCCCTTCACCAGGGCCGCCTTGGATTCTTCGGTTTCCACCTTCACGGCGTCGAAGCCCCGCTTCTCGGCGGCGGCGGCGGCATCCATGATCGCCTTCTGGGTGGCGGCATCCAGCTTCTTCAGCGCATCGTTATTCACGAAGACCAGATTCTTCGGCAACCAGGCCTGGGTGTCGTAGAAGTGGGTCATGCTTTCCCAGGCCTTGATGTCGCGGCCGGTGGAGCCCGAGGTGATCATGGTGACGATCACGCCGGTGGCCATCGCCTGGGCCAGTTCGGCCTGCTGCACGGTCACCGGCTGGGCGCCCACCAGTTCGGCGATGCGCGAGGTGGCCGGGCTGTAGGCGCGGTATTTCAGGCCCTTCAGGTCATCGATGGTGTTGAGTTCTTTCTGCTTGGTGTAGATGCCCTGCGGCGGCCACGGCACGGCATAAAGCGCGGTCATGCCCTGCTCGGCCAGCTTCTTGGCGATGAAGGGCTTCTGCGCGGCCCACAGCTTGGCGGCATCGTCAAACGACGTGGCCAGGAAGGGCACGCCATCGGCGCCGAAGATCGCGATTTCGTTTTCCACGTTCACCATCAGCACTTCGCCGATCTGCGCCTGGCCGGTCTGCACCGCGCGCTTGATCTCGGGGGCCTTGAACAGCGATGCGCCCGGATGAACGGTGATCTCCAGCTTGCCGCCCGACAGACGCTTCACGTCCTCGGCGAAGGCAACCAGATTCTTGGTGTGGAAATTGCCGGCCGGGTAGGCGCCGGGCAGGTCCCATTTGGTCTGGGCCTGGGCCATGCCCGGGGCGGCGAAACCGGCGGCCAGCACAGCGGCGGTGGCAAGCAAAGTGCGACGAAGCATGTTTGTGATCTCCCTGCTTTTGGCGGTGCGTTTGCACCGAAGCGGGTAGTAAATCATTTGTATGCCGATAAAGGCAAGCTTTGCCGTGGCGTGCCGGCGATTCATTCGCAGGGCAGGGCTTCAGCCGCGCCGCAGGGCCGCCAGGGCATTCAGCACGGCTTGGCGGTTGAAGGGTTTTTCCAGCACCGGCCGATCTTCGCCGTTGCCGGCCTGACCGGTCAGATTCAGCGTATCGCCGCTCACGAAAATCAGCCGCTGCGCAAGCTCTGGTCGTTCCGCCTGCAAACGCAGCAGAAGTCCGCGGCCATCCAGCACTGGCATGCGCATATCGCTTAAAATGGCGGCATACTCGGTGGTGGCAATGCGTTCCAGCGCCTCGGCGCCGTGGCGCGCCAGGTCCACCCCATAGCCGGCTTGATTGAGGATTTCGCGCAGCAATTCCGCCACTTCGGGATCGTCGTCCACGACCAGCAGTCTGGCCCCAGCCGGCAAGGCTGCGAAGGCAGCCGATTCCGGTGCGGCGATTGGTTCCGGCGCTGCTTCATCGGCATGTTCCGGCAGTGGCAGCCGCAGGGTGAAGCAGGCGCCGCCGCCCTGATTGTCTTCCACCGTCAGACTGCCGCCATGGGCTTCCACGATACCCAGCGATACCGACAGGCCGATGCCGGTGCCGCTGCCTTCCGGCTTGGTGGTGAAGAATGGCTCGAAAATCCGCCGCCGCAATTCCGGCTTCACGCCCGGGCCGTTATCGGCCACTACGATCTCGGCCCAGCGGCGATCCAGGCTCAGCATGGTCTGCACGCTCAGGCGGCGCGGTTCCGGTCGTTCCAGCAGGGCCTGCTGCGCATTCACCAGCAGATTGCTCAGCACCTGGCCCAATTGATCGGCATCGCCGCGTAAGGCCGGCAATGGGTCGAGCTGCGCGCGCTGCAGGCTGATGCCGGCACTGCGCAGGCCGTAATCCAGCAGGCTTAGCGCTTCATCCAGCAGCGTTTCCACATATACCGGCTTGGCGGTTTCGCTGGCGGCCTCCGGTCGGCGCTGGCGGGCGAGTGCCAGAAAGCCGCGCACGATGCGGCCGCAGCGTTCGGCTGCCTGGGCAATGCGGTTGGCGCGTTCGGCCAGGCCTGCCGATGCTTGCGATGCAGCATGCGTGGTCGCGGTATTCTGGCCAGTATTTTGACCAGTCTTCTGGCTGGCATTATGTACCGCGTCGCGCAGCAACTGCGCCTGCCCCAGCACGATGGCAAGCGGATTGTTCAATTCATGCGCCACGCTTGCCAGGAGCGAGCCTTGCGCAGAGAGTTTTTCGCTCTGATACAGCGCCTCGCGCTGGCGGGCGATTTCGGCTTCCGAACGTTTGCGTTCGGTGATGTCGCCCAGCGAGCCGGCGATACGCAGCGCGCGGCCCAGATCGTCGCGTTCGATGGCGGCGGTGGCGCGCAGCCAGCGTTCGCTGCCATCGGGGCGCAGGATGCGGAATTCCAGCATGGTGATGTCGCTGTCGCCCTGCAGCATGGCGCGGATGGCATTGCGCACGATCTCCTTGTCGTCGTCATGCACAAAAGCCTGCCAGGCATTCAGGTTCGGCCCCAGATCGCGTTTGCTGCGTCCGGCAATGCGCTCCAGCCGCTCGGAATAATAGGTGCTGTTGCTTTCCAGATCCCATTCGAAGATGCCGTCTTCCGAACCGCGCACAGCCAGGCTGTAACGTGCCTCGCTACGCCGCAGCGCGGCCTCGGCGGTCTTGCGGTCGGTGATATCGCGCAGATAGGCGGTCAAGAACCGCACGCCGCCGCGCTCGATCTCGGTTACGGTCAGTTCCACCGGAAAGCGGCGGCCATCGGCATGCAGGGCCTCGGTCTCGATGCGGCGGCCCAGCAGGCGCGGCGGCTCGCCGGCCATATGGCGCTTGATACCTTCATCATGGGCGGCGCGCAGATGCTGCGGTACCAACAACTCGCCCACGCCGCGCCCCAGCGCGGCATCGCGGGCCAGGCCGAACATACGCTCGGCGGCCGGGTTGAATTCCAGCACCTTGCCGCGCAGATCGGCCACGATCACGGCATCCAACGCCGCCGCCAGCAAGGGGCGGGCCCGCTTGATCTCATGGGCCAGGGCATCGTGACCCTGCGGATCGGTATCGGCGGTATTTGCGGTCATATGTATAAGAATATCGTTGGTATTCCATCATAGGCTGCCATGCGGCTGTAACAAGAGATGGTTACAGGAAAACCGCGTTGGCTGTAGAGTAAGCTTCATGGCAGGGGGAGACGGCATGGCAGCGGGTGGGTCGGAAACAGGGCAGGCGGATCGGAATCCCGCTATGCCCAAGATGGCGCCCTGGCGCGCCCGGTTTTCCTGGGCCTTGTTCGATTGGGCCAACCAACCCTATTTCACTGTCATAACCACCTTTATTTTCGCACCTTATTTCACCTCGGTGGTGGTGGGCGATCCGGTGCAGGGCCAGGCGCTGTGGGGCTATACCACGGCCTTTGCCGCCACCATCGTGGCGCTGGGGGCGCCGCTTCTGGGTGCCATCGCCGATATCGGCGGCCGGCGCAAACCATGGCTGCTGCTGTTTCAGATCGTGTTGGCCGGCGGCTGCATGCTGCTCTGGCTGGCCCGGCCCGACACGCCGCAAACCCTGCCGCTGGTGCTGCTGGGCCTGGTGCTGGCCAATATCGCGGCGGAATATTCCATCCTGTTCAACAATTCGCTGCTGCCCGGCCTGGTGCCGCAAAACCGCATGGGCCGGCTATCCGGCTTCGGCTGGGGCATGGGCTATATCGGCGGCCTGATCGCGCTGTTCGCCATCCTGATCGTTTCGCGTCCGGAATTGCTGGGCATCACACCGCCGGAAGGCGAGGCGCTGTTCGGGCTGGACCGCACAACCCACGAGGCCGAGCGCATCATCGGCCCCGTAGCCGCGCTGTGGCTGCTGCTATTCGTCACGCCGATGTTTCTATTCACGCCGGATCGTCCGGGCACCGGCAAGAGCACGCTGCAGGCGGCGCGCGAGGGCTTTCGCCAGGTGGTGCATACCGTGCGCCAGTTGCGCCAGCACGGCAACACGCTGCGGTTTCTGATCGCCTACATGCTGTATTACGATGGCCTCAACGCAGTGATCGGTTTCGGCGGCATCTATGCGGCCGGGGTGTTCGGCTGGGGCACCACCGAACTCGGTATTTTCGGCATCGCGCTGAATGTGGTGGCGATACCTTCGGTGATGGCGGCCGGTTGGCTGGACGACAGGCTGGGTTCCAAGCGCACCGTGCAACTCGCCATCATATTGGTGGGGCTGGGTACCCTGGGCATCGCCTCGATCACTGCCGACAGCGTGCTGTTCGGCCTCGCCATCACACCTAAGGCAGCGGGTGCTGCAGCCTTCTCCTCCGCCGGCGAGCAGGTGTTTTTCGTCTGCGCCGTATTGCTCGGGCTGGGCATGGGGCCGATGCAATCGGCCAGCCGCACCATGGTGGCGCGCCTGGCGCCCGCCGGCATGGTCACGGAATTCTATGGCATATTCTCGCTGTCGGGCCGTGCCACCAGTTTCCTGGCGCCGGCAATGATCGGCCTTGCCACCACGTTGTTTCAGGTGCAGCGCATAGCCACGCTGGTGGTGCTGGTATTCCTTACCCTGGGCTTCTGGCTGCTCTGGCAGGTGCGTGAACCCCGGGAGTGAACGCCCCCGGCTTCAGCGACATGCCGCGTTCGTCATCCAGCATGTAATCGCGGGTGACCGGCAGCACATCCACATCCGGCGCCAGCTGAATCTGGAACACCATGTGGCCCATATGGCGGAAGGTGATTTCCGAGGCGGCCAGATAGAATTCCCACATCCGGCAGAAGCGTTCATCATACAACGCCTTGGCGGCATCCCAGCGCGCCATGAAACGCTGGCGCCAATGGCGCAGGGTTTCGGCGTAATGCAGGCGCAGGATTTCGATATCGGTGGTCCACAGGCCGCTACGCTCGATGGCGGGCAGCACCTCGCTCAAGGCCGGGCTGTAGCCGCCGGGAAAGATGTAGCGCCGGATAAAGCCGGCCGTAGAGCCCGGCCCATCGGCGCGGCCGATGGCATGCAGCAATGCCACGCCATCGGGTTTCAGCAGCCGGCGCAGCGTATCGAAATACGCCGGGTAATGCGGTGTGCCCACATGCTCGAACATGCCCACCGAAACGATGCGGTCGAACTGCCCGTCCAGCGTGCGGTAGTCGCGGATCTCGAATTTCACCCGGTCGGCCAGGCCGCGTTCCTGCGCACGCCGGGTCGCCACCGCATGCTGTTCCACCGACAGCGTAATGCCCAGCACATCCACGCCATGGTTTTCCGCCAGATGCAGCGCCATGCCGCCCCAGCCCGAACCGATATCCAGCACGCGCAAGCCCGGCCGCAGCCGCAGCTTGGCGGCGATATGGCGTTTCTTGGCCAGTTGCGCCTGTTCCAGCGTGGCATCTGGCGTTTCGAAATAGGTGCAGGAATATTGTTTGTCGGTATCCAGGAACAGGTCGTATAGCCGGCCATCCAGATCGTAATGGTGGCGCACATGGGCCGAGGCGGCACCCATGGGATTCCATTGCTGCCATTTGCGCAGCAGCCAATCGCGCCAGCGCGCCAGCATTTCCGAGGTGATGCTGCCCTTCATGCCGAGATTGCGGGCCGCCAGTTCCAGAAAATCGTAAATCGTGCCCTGCTCGATCCGCAGATGGCCGTCCATATAGGCTTCGCCCAGGGCCATACGGGGGTCGATGGCGATCCGCAGCGGGGTCAGGCGGTCGGTGATGCGGATCGTAACCCCGGGGCCCTCGGCGGGGTCGCCAAAATCATGGCGGCGGCCGGTCGGGTCGTAATAGGTGAGCGAGCCCTTTTTTATCAATGTGCGAAGCAAAGCTACCAGCAGCATGTCGCCCTCTTCTCAGGCTTTCCAGCCGCGAGCCGACAGGCGGCCAACACGGCTGCAAAATTGAAAACGGGGTAATGGCGTAGTCTTGACCTATTATAAGGGGCGGTTAGCCTGTAACGGCAAGGGGGGTATGAATCGATGCTCAAAGCCACCATGGGGTGTGTTGCCGCCGGGCTTCTGCTGTTCGGCTGCGTGGGCGCCAATACTGGCGACGAGGCGCGGCTGAACCAGCGGCATTGGCGCGGCGCGGCCGGCTGGGATGCCGCCATGGCGCGCGAGGAAGCGGATTTCCTGCGCCGGCCGGAGGCACGGGCCAGCCGGGATGCGGGCGGTCTGCAGCTGTTGCTGGCAGATGGCCGGCGGGTGACGGTGGCCGAGGACCGCTCTTGCCGGGCAGGCTCGGGCATCCCATCCGCAGCCGATATCCTGCGCGATTGCGTGCGCAAGCATGCCATCGCGCGCTTTGCCGAACGCGGCTATTGGCTGTTGGCCGTGCGGCTGCGCGAAGGCGAGGCCTATGCCTTGGTCAGCGAGCGCGATGGCCGCGAAACCATGCTGATCGGTCCACCCTATTTCAGTCCGGATGGCCGCCATCTCGCCGCCGTCAACAAAAGTCTCCAAGGCGATACGGTCAACGGTATCGAAGTTTGGCGGCTGGACGCATCCGGCCCCGAGCTGGTTTTCTTCCATGAGGAGAAAGACGATGCCGGCTATGATTTCACCGATTGGTTCTCCGCCGATACCGCACGGCTCAGCTATCGCGGCTGCATCGGCAAACCTGATGTTGCCTGCGAGCGCCCGCGCGAGGCGGTGCTGACCGGGCGCGGCGGCAAATGGCGCCTGGTCCCCTGGACACGTTGATCCGGATCGGCGTCTACTCCAAAGCTAGATAACGATTATAGGGAGGGGCACATGGCAGGCGATCTGGCGGGCAAGGTGGCGTTGATCACCGGCGCATCGGCGGGCGTGGGCGCGGCCACGGCAAAGCGCCTGGCGGCGCGCGGTTGCGCCGTGGCGATCAATTTTTCGCGCAGCCATGCCGCCGGTGCTGCGGTGGCGGCCGCCTGCGAAAAACTCGGCGCGCGCAGCCTGCTGGTGCCGGGCGATGTGGCAAAGGATGCCGATTGCCGGCGCGTGGTGGCGGAAACCGTCGCTGCCTTCGGCCGGCTGGATTATCTGGTCAACAATGCCGGTACCACCAAATTCGTCAGCCATCGTAATCTCGACGGCCTGACGGCGGAGGATTTCCAGCAGGTTTATGCGGTCAATACCATCGGGCCCTATCAGATGACCCGTGCCGCCGAGCCGCATCTGCGCAAGGCGGGCGATGCTGCCATCGTGAATGTGTCTTCGATTGCCGGGGTATATGGCACCGGCTCGTCGATCGCCTATGTGGCATCCAAGGCTGCGCTGAACGGCATCACGCTATCGTTGGCCCGGGTATTGGGGCCGGAAATCCGCATCAATGCGGTTTGCCCCGGTTTCATCGAAGGCGAATGGCTGCGCAATGGCATCGGCGACAAGGCTTATGAGGCAGCCCGCGAGAACTGGCAGCGGGTCACGCCGCTGGGGCGCACCAACCAGCCCGAGGATGTGGCGGCCAGCATCGTGTTTTTCCTGGTCGATGCCGCCAATGTCACCGGCGAAACCCTGCTGATCGATAGCGGCATGCGGCTGGCGCAGCCACGCGGGCGCTAGGATGCGGCTCACGGGTGGGCGTGAGATGTCAGGCGCCGTCCTTCTCCTGCAGGATTTTCAGCAGCCGGGCGATCCGGGCCTCGTCCAGGTCTTTCACCCGCCGGGCCAGTTCATTGGCCAGCAGGGTGGCTTTGGGATGCAGGCCGGCGGTATCGATGGTCACGCGCGGATGCGACAGTTTGGCCAGATCGGCCAGGGCCTCGGCATCGTCCCAGATAATGTTGAAATAGCCGCAGACGCGCTGGATGAACAGCCAGCTCGGCCGGCCGCGATGGCCATGCTCCAGGGCCGAAAGATAGGCCGAGGTAACGCCCAGATCCTCGGCCATCTGGCGCAGCGTAAGGCCGCGCGCCTTGCGCAGGGCACGCATACGGGCACCGAACGGGGTCATGGCCGGTATGATGCGGGTTGTGTTGAAATCGGATTAGGCGACATGGCCGGCCCAGCCTATAATCCCGAACCGTGAGCCTGCAACCATGCTGCCTTTCCGATCTGCGCCGTTTCGGCCTGGGGCTGCTATTGCTGCTGTTTTTGTTGCCGGGCCCGGTTTGCAAACCGGCCAATGCCGCCGAAGTGGTGATCGGCTTTCGCCTGGTGCCGCCCTATGTGATGGAAGCCGAGGATGGCGGATTGCATGGCCTGGAATACGAATTGGTGCGCGAAGTACTGGCGCTTACCGGCCATGGCATGCAGGCGCGCATTCTGCCATTCAGCCGGTTGATAGAGGATTTCCGCCGTGGCCGCCTGCCGGCCTTCGTGCCGGCAAACCCGGTGATGAACCTGTCGGGCGCCTTTTCCGATGTAATGTTGGTCTACAACAACGTGGGCCTGTCGTTGCAGGCCCGCCGGATCATGGCGGATCGGGCGGATAGCCTGCGTGGCCTGCGCATCGTCGCTTTCCAGAATGCCCGCCGCCTGCTGCCGGGATTTCTGGATATCCAGGAACGCAACCCCGATTATCTGGAGGTGGCCGACCAGACCCTGCAGGTCCGCGCCCTGTTTGCCGGGCGCGCCGATCTGATCGTGGGTGAGCGCCGCATCCTGCAGGTATTGATTCGCTCGGTGCAGGACAGCGCGGGCGGCGTGGCGATCCGCGAACATGCATTATTTCCGCCCACCTATTACCGGGCGGTATTCGCGGATGCATCCTTGCGCGACGATTTCAATCAGGCGCTGGAGCGCTTCAAGCGCAGCGGCGAATACGAGCGCCTGTTGGCGCGCTACGACATACCGGTGCAGATAGCCACGCCGTAATACCTTGTGTTATTCGCGCTGGCGCCGCAGCAGCACGAAATAGGCACCGCTGCCGCCCAGGTCGCGTCGCGCCGGGGCAATGCCCAGCACATGGTCCCGCCAGGGGCCACGCTTCAGATAATCCGGCAGCCAATGGCGCAGCACGCCGCGCCGTTCGAAAATCGGCTGCGGATGGTCTGGGCGTTCTCCCTTGCCGGTGATAACCAGCAGACCGCGCTGGCCACGCGCCACAGCCTCGCGCAGCATGCGGTCCATGGCGCGCTCGGCCTCCGCAATCGTCAGGCCATGCAGGTCCAATCGGCGGTCGATGGGCAATTCGCCACGGATCAGCTTCTGCTTCAACCGGGCATCCATCTGCGGCAGCGGTTTTTCCCGATGCGCCGGCAAGGGCATGCGCTTGCCGGCCTCGGCGCGATGATAATCTGCCGGGCCTGGGCGTTCGGGCCGATGGATTTTCGGCAGTGGGCTGAGCGGCCGTGGCGCGATATCGTCTCGCCTCAGCGGCTTCGCGCCGGCGGCCACATGGCGCCAGATTTCGCCATCCGGTTCCGCGCCACCCGGTATCAGCGGCTGCGGCTTAAGGCTGCTGCGCTTGGGCGGCATCTTGCGGCACATCCTCGATCAGCACCACATGCAGGCGGCGCGGCCCATGGGCGCCCAGCACCGGCACGCCTTCGATATCGGCGGTGCGCGAAGGCCCGGTCACCATGTTCACCGTGCGCGGCCAATGATCGGCGCCGCCAACCTGCGCCCGCAGCTTGGCGAAGGCATCTTCCATACTGCCGCTGATCTGGCTGGCGCGCAGCACAACGATATGATTGTCGGGCGTGAAATGCAGCGTGGTGGGATTCTGCGGCCCGGAATGCAGCATCAGCGTGCCGGTTTCGGCGATGCCGGCGAAGGCCGGAGTCAGGCTTACCAGATCGGTGGCGCGGCCCGGGCCTTCGCTGAGTTGCAGCAGGGGGCGCTTCTGCCAGGGCAGGGCGCGCAATTCATCATGCGGCGCCATGCGGATTTCGGTGGGCAGGTTATGCAGCACCAGATAATCCGCCACCGCATCGGGCACGGCGGCCGTGCTGGCCACGCGTTGCACGGTTACGGTCAGCGCGGTGATCTTTTCGATGAACAGCTTCACCTGTTGCGGATGTGGCAATTGCGCCCGCTGCGGCACCAGATTGCGGGCCATCGCCGATAGCCGGGCATTCACCGCAGCCTGCGCCTTGGCGTCTTCCGGCCCGCGGCCCAAGCCGCGCCGCAGGCTGTTGAAAATGCGTTCGCGGGAATTGCTCATCGCCTTCTCCCGCTTTTCCATTGCGCCATGAAGCTGCCGCCCGGTTGCGGCGCGGGGAAATCGCGCTGCGCGGTCCAGCCATCGGCCAGTGGCAACGAACGCAGCCGGCCCTTGCTGCCGGCCACGGCGCGCAGCGCGGTCATGCCGATGCGCGTTGCCAGGCGATACAGCGCGGGTCGTTGCGCCAGCCAGGCCCAGGCCTCGATGCCCCAGCGCTGCATAGGCGGCGTGATGCGCTTGTCATGGGCCTGCTCGCGCCAATGCCGCATGATCTTGGGCAGCGGAATCCGCATCGGGCAGACTTCCTGGCATTTGCCGCAGAAGGTGGAGGCATTGGGCAGATGCTGGGCGGCTTCGAGGCCGATCAGATGCGGATCCAGCGCGGCGCCGATCGGGCCGGGATAGACCCAGCCATAGGCATGGCCGCCCACCGATTGATAGACCGGGCAATTATTCATGCAGGCGCCGCAACGGATGCAGCGCATCAACTCCTGCAACTCGCCGCCCAGCATTTCGCTGCGGCCGTTATCCAGCAGCACGATATGCATCTCTTCCGGGCCATCGGCATCGTCCGGCCGTTTCGGGCCGCAAGACACCGTGGTGTAAACGCTCATCTCCTGCCCGGTGGCGGAGCGCGCCAGCACCCGCAGGATGGTGGATACATCCTCCAGCGTGGGGATCACCTTCTCGATGCTGGTCACCACGATATGCATCTTCGGCAGGCTTTGCGTGAGATCGCCGTTGCCTTCGTTGGTCACGATCATGGTGGCGCCGTTTTCGGCCACCAGGAAATTCGCGCCGGTGATGCCCACATCGGCCTGGAAATAGCGTTCGCGCAACACCGCGCGTGCCTCGCTCACCAGGGTTTGCGGCTCGGTGGAACGCGGCCCCGGCTTTATGCCATTGGGCGCGTAATCGGGGTGATGTTCCTCGAACAATTCCGCCACTTGTTCGCGGGTCTTGTGCAGGGCGGGGCCGATGATGTGGCTCGGCGGTTCATGGGCCAGCTGGATGATGTATTCGCCCAGATCGGTTTCCACCGGCTGGATGCTGTGCTGTTCCAGAAAGGCGTTGAGGCCGATCTCTTCCGTCACCATCGACTTGCCCTTGGTGACGGTGCGGGCATTGCGGCTGCGGCATAGTGCCAGCACGGTCTCGCGCGCCTCGCGCGGCGTGCGGCACCAATGCACATGGGCGCCGCGCGCGGTGGCGGCCGCCTCGAAGCGCTCCAGGTAGATATCCATATGCGCCAGCGTATGGTTCTTGATCTTCACGGCTTCGTCGCGCAGGGCTTCGAATTCCGGCAATTCGCTGGCGGATTCCACGCGGCGCCCGGCCATCGGGCCGGCGATGATCGCCATCGCCTTGCGCAGATTGGGATCCGCCAGCGCGGCCTTGGCATTGTCCTTGAAGGCCGGCGATGTGATATGCGCGCTCATCGCGGTTCACTCCCACCCCAGTTTGGCTCTCCAATGCCGGGCTGATCGGTCATCCCGGCCAGCACTTCCGCCACATGGCGCACGGTTACGGCAGCACCTTCGCGTTGCAGCTTGCCGGCCATGTTCATCAGGCAGCCCATATCGCCGGCCAGCAACAGATCGGCGCCGGTTTCCTTGATTGCCTGGGTCTTGCGGCCGGCGATATCGGCCGATACCTCGCCGTATTTCACGCAGAAGGTGCCGCCGAAGCCGCAGCAGGTTTCAGCCGCCGGGCTTTCGATCAATTCCAGGCCGTTCACGCCGGCGAGCAATTGGCGCGGCTGCCGCTTCACGCCCAGTTCGCGCAGGCCCGAGCAACTGTCGTGATACGTCGCCTTGGCCGGCAGCGTGGCCTGGATGGTTTCAAGCTTCAGCACATCCACCAGAAAACTGGTGAGCTCCCATACCCGCGCGGCAAAGGCCTCCGCGCGCGCCTTCATCTCGGGATCTCCGGCGAACAGGGCGGGATAATGATCGCGCAGCATGCCGGCGCAGGAACCCGATGGCGCCACCACGTAATCATAGCCGTCAAACGCTTCGATCACCTGGCGCGCAATGGCGGCGGTGTCCTTGCGGTCGCCGCTGTTATAGGCCGGCTGGCCGCAGCAGACCTGCGCATCCGGCACCTCAAGGCGACAACCGGCCTCTTCCAGCAGTTTCACGCTGGCAAAGCCCACGCTGGGCCGGAACAGATCCACCAGGCAGGTGACGAACAGGCCCACGCGCGGATTATGCGGTGCCTCTTGCGGCGGTGTCAGCATCGGCGTTCTCCCTGGGGCCGGGTCTACGCGTTTTATAGAACAATCCGTCAGTGGCGGAAATGCCGCATGCCGGTGAACACCATGGCCAGGCCGGCTTTGTCGGCGGCATCGATCACTTCCTGGTCGCGGATCGAGCCGCCGGGCTGGATCACGGCTGTGGTGCCGGCTTCCACCAGCACTTCCAAACCATCGGCGAACGGGAAGAAGGCATCCGAGGCCGCCACCGAGCCTTGCGTGAGCCGGCCCTCAAGGCCTGCGGCACGGGCGGCATCCTCCGCTTTGCGCATGGCGATGCGGGCGGAATCCACGCGGCTCATCTGGCCAGCGCCGATGCCCACGGTGGCGCCGTTCTTGGCATAAACGATGGTGTTGGACTTCACATGCTTGCCGACCCGGAAGGCGAACAGCATATCGGCCAGTTCCTGCGTGCTGGGGGCGCGTTTGGTCACCACCTTCAATTCGGCCTCGGTGATGCGGCCGGCATCGCGGGTCTGCACCAGATAGCCGCCGGCCACGCTTTTCACGCTCCAACCGGTCGCCACCGGATCGGCCATGCCGCCGGTCAGCAGCAGGCGCAGATTCTTTTTCTTCTCCAGCAGCGCGATGGCCTCGGCCTCGGCTTCGGGCGCCACGATCACCTCGGTGAAAATCTTGCCGATCTTCTCGGCGGTGGCGGCATCCAGCTTGCGGTTCATCGCCACGATGCCGCCAAACGCGGAAACCGGATCGCAGCGCAAAGCGGCGTCCCAGGCGTCGGACAGGCTGGCGGCCGTGGCCACGCCGCAGGGATTGGCATGCTTGATGATGGCAATCGTCGGCCGGTCGGAGAATTCCGATACCAGCTCGAAAGCCGCATCGGTGTCGTTCAGATTGTTGTAGCTGAGTTCCTTGCCCTGCAATTGCCGTGCGGTGGCCACGCCAGGGCGGCTTTGCCCGGAAACATAGAAGGCCGCGCGCTGATGCGGATTCTCGCCATAGCGCAGAATCTGTTTGCGCTCGGCCGAGAGCAGCAGGGTGGGCGGAAACTCCTCGCCATTCTGGCCGGCGAACCAGGTGGCGATCATCGAATCGTAGCTGCCGGTATGGGCATAGGCCTTGGCGGCCAGCTTGCGGCGCAGCATCAGATCGGTGCCGCCGCCATTGGCCTTCATCGAGTCCAGCACGGCGGCATAATCGTTCACATCCACCACCACGGCCACGAAGCCGTGATTCTTCGCTGCCGAGCGCAGCATGGCCGGACCGCCGATATCGATATTCTCGATGCAGGTGGGGAAATCCGCGCCCTTGGCCACGGTGGCGGCGAAGGGATAGAGGTTAACCACCACCAGGTCGATCGGCGGAATGTTGTGTTGCTGCATGGCCTGGGCATGGCTGGGTTCGTCGCGCAAGGCCAGGATGCCGCCATGGATGGTGGGATGCAGGGTTTTCACCCTTCCATCCATCATTTCGGGAAAGCCGGTATGTTCGGCCACTTCCTTCACTGCCACGCCGGCCTGCTGCAAGGCCTTGAAGGTGCCGCCGGTAGACAGCAGCTCCACGCCCTGGCTGGCGAGGGCGCGGCCGAAATCGACCAGGCCGGTCTTGTCGGAAACGGAGAGCAAAGCGCGGCGGACGGGTACGATATCGGGCATGGACCGGGTGCCTCTGGCGGGTCAGCGGGAAAGCGCAGGCTATAGCATGCCGGCCCCTGGCAGCCCAAGGCTTAACCGCCGCCGACCCGCCGCTATGCCCGGCGGTTGCGGCCAAGCCCGGAAAAGCACGAAATATCATGTGGTTGCCGGCATTTGTGCCGTGGCGCATTCGATGCTATAGGAGGCCGCCATGCGCTCTTATCTGGAATTCGAGAAGCCGCTCGCCGAGCTGGAAGCCAAGATCGCCGAGCTGAAGCAGCTGGCGGCCGATGGCAATGCCGATATGGCCGATGAGCTGACCCGCCTGGAAAACAAGGCGGCTCAGCAGCTGCAATCCACCTATGCCAAGCTCTCCGCCTGGCAGAAAACCCAGGTGGCACGCCACCAGGAACGGCCGCATTTCGCCGAATACGTGGCCGGCCTGATCCAGGATTATACGCCGCTTTGCGGCGACCGCGCTTTTGCCGACGATGCCGCCATCCAGGGCGGCCTGGGCCGTTTCCGTGGTCGCGCCGTGATGGTGATGGGTCATGAGAAAGGCCGGGGCACCGAAGGCCGCGTGAAGCACAATTTCGGCATGGCCAAGCCCGAAGGCTATCGCAAGGCGATCCGCCTGATGCGTCTGGCCGAACGGTTCCGGCTGCCGGTGATCACCCTGGTGGATACGTCTGGCGCCTATCCCGGCGTTGCCGCCGAGGAGCGCGGCCAGGCCGAGGCCATCGCGCGGGCCATCGATTGCTGCCTGGATATCCGCGTGCCGCTGGTTGCCGCCATCGTGGGCGAGGGCGGTTCGGGTGGTGCCGTGGCGCTGGCTGCGGCCAACAAGGTGTTGATGTTCGAGCATGCGGTCTATTCGGTGATCAGCCCGGAAGGCTGCGCGGCCATTCTATGGAATGCCGGCGACAAGGCGCAGGATGCCGCCGAGGCGCTGAAGCTCACCGCCGCCGATCTGCATAAGCTGAAGGTGGTGGACGAGATCGTGCCCGAACCGGTAGGCGGTGCGCATCGTGATCCCAACGGTGCCATCAAAAGCCTGGGCGATGCGCTGGAAATCCAGCTGCGCGGCCTGCAGGGCCAGGAGCCGGGCGCTCTGCGCGAGGCCCGGCGCCGCAAATTCCTCGATATCGGCTCGGTAGGTTTGTAACCGCTATCGCTCGGTAGGTTTGTAACCGCTATCGCTCGGTTGGTCTCTAACCGCTATCGCTCGGTTGGTTTGTAACCGCTATTCATCGTAGCTGTCGCTGCCATCATCCTGCACCGGCCCGAGGGCGGTGAGGGCGGCTTCCGCGCGATTCAGGATGGCCTGCAGCGCCGCCGGATGGCGGGCAGCAGATACTGGCCCCAGTAGGTTTTCCGGCAGCGCGCCTTCCGCATAGCCGATCTCGGCGCGGGCCAGGCTTATCGTGCGGCGCAGGGCGGCGGCCTGGGTCAGCTTGTCGCCCGCAGTCGCAGCGGCCAGCGCCAGATCTTCCGCCAGATCCAGATTGCTTGCCTTGAAAGCCGGATAGCGCATGGCGCCGCGCAGGCGCGATATGGCGGTCTTCGGCTCTTTTGCTGCTATCGCAAAGGCTTCGCCGCGCAGTTTCCATTGCGGCCAGGCCGTGGCGGCAGCGGCAGGCAGGGTCAGTTGCACCGGCAAACCCTGGGGCAGCAGGCGGATCGCCCAGGGCGTGGGATCCACCCGTTTGCCATCGCGATAGACCTCCAGCGTCACATGGCCGGGCAGGCCGGGCCAGAGCGGCGTGGGGTCTGCCGCCACTGCCAGCGGCATGCCGGCCTGCTGTTTCTCGCCTGGCCGCAGATTGGCGCTGGCCCCCACCAGGCGCACCGTGATTGTGCCGTCGGGACCGGTCAGTTCGGCCACCAGGCTGGGCCATACAAGCGATTTACCCTGGGCGGTTAGTTTCCCTTGGGCCCGGATCAGGGTGGCTGGCCGGGTGAAGGCAATCGCTGTGCCGGCCGGAAAGCTCAGATCGATGCCGGTGGGATAGGGTTGCTCGCTGGGCGGCTTGTTGGCGGCCACGGCCGGCCATTTCGGCCAGGACTGCACAGGTCTGGATTGCACTGGCCCGGATTGCGCATAAATGGGCGCAGCGGGCAGAGCCAGAAACGTGAGGAGCAACAACAGGCGAATCATGGCGCCTAGGCTTGCCCATGCCGCCCGGCATGGCAACCCGTTAACACTGTTTGTTGATCCTGTTGCAGGGTCAACGAAGCCGGCCTGTGACTTTTCCCGGGCCGCAACTGCGCTATATTCCAAGCATGCAGCCCCGCTCTGTGAAATATACCCGCCGCAGCGCCTTGCTGGCCGGCTTTGCCGCCATCCTGGCGCCGCGCATGGCCTTTGCCGATGCCGCTGCCGTTTCGGCGGCGCTGAAGCAGCTTTATGCCGACAAGCCGATGGCAGCCGGCCGCATCAAGCTGGATTTGCCGGCGATTGCCGAAAACGGCATGTCGGTTCCCCTGGCGGTCAGCGTGGATAGCCCGATGAGCGAGCAGGATCATGTGAAGACCCTGCATGTTTTCGCCGATGGCAATCCGCTGCCGGTGGTGGCCAGCTATCGTTTCACGCCGGCCTGCGGGCGGGCGGCGATTGCCATCCGCATGCGCCTGGCGCAGAGCCAGACCATCATCTGCGTGGCCGAAATGTCGGATGGTTCGCTGTTCACCGCCAAGGCGGCGGTCAGCGTCACCGTCGGCGGCTGCAGCGTATAGGAGGCGGCGATGACAGCAGCATCCATGCCGCGCGTGCGCGTACCCACTAGTGCCAAGCGCGGCGAGGTGATCGAGATCCGCACCCTGATCACGCATGCCATGGAAAGCGGATTCCGCAAGGACGATGCGGGCCGGCTGGTGCCGCGCAAAATCCTCAGCAAGTTTACCGCCAGCTTCAACGGCGCGGTGATTTTCGAGGCGGATTGGCATCCGGCGGTAGCTGCCAATCCGCAGCAGAGCTTTTATTTCAAGGCGCGCGAGAGCGGCGAATTCCAGTTCACCTGGACCGACGACGATGGTTCCGTCTACGGCACCAAGGCCAAACTCGCCGTTACCTGAGCCGGGTGGGTATTCCCTGCGGCAATCTACCCCTGCGGCAATCCACCCCTGCGGCAATCCACCGCCGCGCCTTTGCCGGGCCGTCTTGCTATCGTCAGGTGCTTTCAAGCAACACCAGGAATACCAGCATGAAAATCCGTTTCGTTGCCGCTTGTGCCAGCCTTGCACTGTTTGCCGTCGCCCTGCCGGGCCTTGCCGCCGCGCAGGATGTCGAAGCCGGGCAGAAATCCTTCAACAAATGCCGTGCCTGCCATCAGATCGGCGAGGGTGCCAAGAATGTCACCGGTCCGCATCTCAATGGGCTGTTCAGCCGCAAGGCCGGCGAAGTGCCGGGCTATGCCTATTCCGCCGCCAACAAGAATTCCGGCATTGCCTGGAGCCCGGAAAGCTTCGCCAATTACATCAAGGATCCCAGAGGCGTGATTCCGAATACCAAGATGGTATTCCCCGGTATCAAGAACGAGACCGAGATCGCCAACCTCACCGCCTTCCTGGCGCAATACACCCCGGATGGCAAAAAGAAGTAATTGACTGGAAATTCAACATTTCCTTTGGCCGCCTGGGCAAAACTATCAGGCGGCCAATTTTTTTTGAGAATCTTTCTCGATTGCACTTGTGTTTGAAAATCATTCTCAATAAGATCGGAGCCAGCACAGAGAAACGTCGTCACACTGCTGGTTGCGACGACGGGGTCCGGGGCGGTGTTGTGGGGCGACACCGCCCCGGCATTTTTTTGGCCCGGCTTTTTTTTGAGCCTAACTCCCCTGCCGGGCACGCTTTACCAGGCGCACCAGTTCCACCCGCGCGCCTTCCGCATCCCAGACCGTCTTATCGAAGGGCAGGCGGGCAAGCTGGCCCTCAGGGTGAATCAGATCCGCGCCTTCCGGGTCGATGCCGCAAAGCTGCCAGCCTTCGCCATCACGGCCCAGCAGCTTGCTGGCATACAATGCCACGGCATCGGCATGGTCGCTGTTCATATGCGCGATGATGCTGGCTTCCGCCTCGGCCAGCGCCTGCATGTCGCCCGCCAGCCGGTAATCCTCGCACCAATGGATGCGGCCGAAGCCGGCCACGATATGGGCACGCTCGATTGCCAGCGTGTAGAAAGCGAAATCCTTGAAATCGGCATACATCGCAGCACCCGGATGCCGGGCCAGGAAGCGTTCGCGATGGCGCGGCTCATCCGTGCGCACCGCGCGGCCGAGCAGGGTGGCGCGCGGCCCGGTCAGTGGTTCGGCATAACCCGCCGTGCCGTCGCAAAGTAGCGACACGCGCGGATCGGCCAGCAGGTTTTTCGTATGCTCGGCCAATTGCGAGATCAGCAGCAACGGCGTGGCATCCAGATCGAAGGCCGCCAGCACCAGCGAAGCATAAGGCGAGCCGGCCATATTGGTCGCCAGCGTTGCCGTGCGGCAGGCACGGGCCACAGCGCGGCATTGTTGGGCGGCATCGATACTGGCGGTGGACATGGCGGGCGCTTTCTCCAACGATCAAATGATTGGACAAGCATAGGTCAGGCAAGGCGGCAACCAAAAGGGATTGGAAAATTTCTCGTTTTTAGTGTTATAAATTTCTCATAAGCACTAATAGATATGTGGTTTCGGGGGGCGAATGATAAAAAAATTCGGCGTTTTCGGCGCGCTTCTGTTGCTGCCGGCATGCTCGTCGATCACCGAAGGCACCACGCAAACCCTGACCTTTCAGAGCGATCCACCGGGTGGCGAATGCGTTTTGCGCCGCGATGGCATCGTGATCGGCAGGGCCACCACGCCTGGTGCCGTACTGGTGCATAAAACCCGCTCGGGCATCGACCTGAACTGCACCTTGGCGGGCTATGAGGATGTATCCGCCCATATCAAGTCGGATGTCGCCGCTGCGACGTTCGGCAACATCATCCTGGGTGGTGGCGTTGGCCTGATCATCGATATGGCCTCCGGCGCCAACAATAAATACGATCCGGTTACCGTTGTGGCCTTTACGCCAAAAACAGGCAGTGAAGCAGCGGCTATTCGTGCTGATCGTATGCCTTCGGCATCCTCGCCGCCCAATTGGATTGAGGTCGAGCCCGTTCTGAGACAGCATTTTGAAGCCAATCGTGCGAGCTATGCATCATATTTGGGGGCATATAGCTCTGGTGCAATGCAGTTGGTTGGAGTGAAAAAACAGGACGAACAAAATCAAGAACAATCCGCAAAACTGATTATCTCGGCACGCCTTGATGTCGATGGTACGGCAGCGCCCCATCCGACAGGAGTTACGCAAGCAATGACGCAATCGCGCTTGTTCCAATATACGTTGCAGCGTGAGAATGGTCGCGTGCGCGTCGTTGATTGGAAGATGGTTGCGGGCTGAGCATCAGCCCACAACCATTTTGCGTGACTAAGGAATCAACACCGTCGAGCCGGTGGTCTTGCGGGCTTCCAGATCGATATGCGCCTGCACGGCATCCTTCAGCGCGTAGGTCTGGTTGATCTCGATCTTCACAATGCCCTTGGCCACTACGTCGAATAGGGCGGCGGCGGAAGCCTCCAGCCAGTCGCGGCGGCCGATATAGGTCATCAAGGTCGGGCGGGTGAAGAACAGGCTGCCCTTGGCGCTGAGCAGTTGGCCTTCCACCGCCGGGATCGGACCCGACGAATTACCGAAGCTGACCATCATGCCTAACGGCTGCAGGCAATCCAGCGAGGCCGGCCAGGTATCCTTGCCCACCGAATCGTAAACCACCGGCACGCCCTTGCCGCCGGTGATCTGCTTCACGCGTTCGACGAAATTCTCCCGGCTGTAATTGATCACATGGTCGCAGCCATGCGCCTTGGCCAGCGCCGCCTTTTCATCGCTGCCCACCGTGCCGATCACCGTGGCGCCCAGATGCTTGGCCCATTGGCAGGCGATCAACCCCACGCCGCCGGCTGCGGCATGGAACAGGATCGTATCGCCGGGCTTCACCTTGTAGGTGCGGTTCAGCAGATATTCGGCGGTCATGCCTTTCAGCATGATGGCGGCGGCCACCTTGTCGCTCACGCCCGCCGGCAGCTTCACCAGCTTATCTGCCGGTGCCAGCCTTTCCTCGGCATAGGCGCCGAGGATCGAGCTATAGGCTACATGGTCGCCGGGCTTTAAGTCGCCCACGCCTTCGCCCACGGCGATCACTTCGCCGGCGCCTTCCATGCCGATCGGGCTGGGCAGCGGCATCGGATAGAGGCCGGTGCGGTGATAGGTGTCGAGATAGTTCAGCCCCACGGCGGTGGCCTTCAGCTTCACCTGGCCGGGGCCGGGCAAGCCGACCTCGACATCTTCCCATTGCATCACTTCGGGGCCGCCGGTGCGGTGGAAACGGAATGCCTTTGCCATGATGTCTGCTCCTGTGCGGCTGCCTCAGCCGAGATGCTTCTTGAAGAAGTCGCGGGTGCGGCCATTGGCCAGATCGGCGGCTTCCTTGTTGTAATGTTCGCCACCGATGCGGGCGAAAGCATGGTCCTGGCCCACATAATCCTCGCGGGTGACCAGCGCATGGCCCTTCAGGCCGGCTGCGATCTGTGCCTGCGCCTCCTTGGGCACGAATTTGTCTTCGGTGGCGCAATGCAGCAGCAGCGGCTTTTTGATAGTGGCGGCTTCATCCAGATGGTTTTGCAGATACACACCGTAGAAGCCCACACTGGCATCCACATCGCTGCGGGTGGCCATCAGATAGGCCAGGCGGCCGCCCAGGCAATAGCCCACGCTGCCGGCCTTGCCGGTGGCGCCATCCAGCTTGCGCAGCACGGCGAGCGCGGCTTTCAGATCGGTGATGCCCTTGTCGATATCGAACTGGCCGAACAGCTGAAAGGCGCGCTGCAGATCGGGCTCGATGCGGTCGTCCAGCATGATGCCCGGTTCGATGCGCCAGAACAGATCCGGGCAGAGCGCGAAATAACCCTGGCGGGCGAGATCGTCGCAGATGCCGCGCATCACCGTGTTGATGCCGAAGATTTCCTGGATCACCAGCACGCCGGGGCCCTTGCGGCTGGCGGGTTCGGCCAGATAGGCCTGGAAGCTGCCGCCATCGGCGGCGGGAATGCTCAACATGCGCGGCATGGCTTATCCTCCCGTTATGAAAATCGGGAGGCAGCCTATCGAATGCCGCGCGTGGGCCGCAAGCCTTCAGGCCTGGAACACTCCGAAGCCGAGGCCTGGCGACCAGGAACTGGCTTCGCCCTCGCCCAATTGCACGGCGCAGGAGCCCGGCATGGCGCGCAATTCGCTGGCGAATTCGCCCAGCCTGCGCAGCCGCGCCACCGGAACGCCTTGGGCGGCCAGGGTCTCTTCCAATGCGGCGGCCGGATGTTGACGCAAAGCGGCGGCTAAGGCCGCTTTTAGCTTGGCTGGATCGGCCGCCCGCGCGAAGGCAGCCGGCCCATCGGTGACCAGGCCATCGGGAAAGATCGAGCGGTCGGCGGCGATATCGTCCAGCTTCAGCGCGCGCAGCAAGGCCGCCACATGTTTGGGCTTGTTGGCGCCGATGGCGATCCAGCCGTCGCTGGTTTCAAACAGGTCGGCGGCCGGGCTACCGGAATAGCCCTGGTTGCCCACGCGCGGCGGCGTGTTGCCGGTGGTCAATGCGTCGCAGGTGAAGGGATACATCAATTGCAGCGCGGCATTGCTCATGGATACATCCAGCAGCATGCCGCGGCCGCTGCGGTCGCGCTCGCGCAGGCCGGCCAGCATGGCAAACGCCGCCAGCAGGCCGGTGGCGGCGTCGATGGCGGGAAAGCCAACCTTGATCGGCGGATCGCCCTCGTTGCCGGCCATCAGCGCCATGCCGGTGGCGGCCTGCACCACATGATCATAGGCCGGCCGTCCCGCCCAGGGATTGGCGCCAGGATCGCTGCCAGGTCCGCTACCGGCGCGGCCGAAACCGGAAACCGAGCAGTAGATCAGCTTTGGATTGGTAGCCAGCAGGGCGCCGGGCCCGAGGCCATGCTTTTCCAGCGCGCCGGGGCGCAGGTTATCCAGCAGGATGTCGGCCTTGGCCGCCAGCTTCAGCGCTTCCTGCTTTTGCGCGGCATCGTTCAGATCCAGCCGCAGGCTTTGCTTACCGTGATTGAGCGCGGCATAGGCCTGGGCTCCGCGCGGCGTATTGCGCATTACATCGCCCTCGCGGCCTTCCACCTTGATCACCGTGGCGCCGAGCTGCGCCAGATAGAAACTGGCCAGCGGGCCGGCAATCACATGGGAAAAATCCAGCACCTGCACACCCGAAAGCGGTGCGAATGCTTCTGCCCGCTTGCCTTGGAAAGCCGTCATGCCTACTCCGCCTTGATCTTCGCCGATGCCACGATACGGGTGTATTTTTCGGTCTCGCTGCGCATGAAGGCGGTGAAGTCCGCCGGCGATGCGGTCACTGCGGTATCCGCGCCCATGCGGCTGTTCAACGCCACGATCTCCGCTTCCTGTGCTGCGCGCGAGGCCGCCATATACAGGATGCGCACGGCCTCTGCAGGCGTCTTGGCCGGTGCCCACAGGCCGCTCCAGGCTTCCAGCACCAGATCCTCGCTGCCGAATGCTTCCTTCAGCGTGGGCACATCGGGCAATTGTTCCTGGCGTTTGGCGGCCGTGGTGGCCAGCGCCCGCACCTTGCCGGTATTGATTTGCGGAATCGCCGTGGAGGCGATGGGAAAGCCGTATTCGGTGGTGCCGCTCATGATCGAGGGCACGATTTCCACCGAACCCTTGTAGGGCACATGCACCACATCGATGCCGGTATGGGTGGCGAACGCCGCGCCGGAAAGATGCGCGGCCGAGCCGACGCCGCCCGAGGCATAGTTGAACTTGCCGGGCTGCGCCTTGGCGGCGGCGACCAGGTCTTTCACGCTGCGATAGGGCGAGCCTTCCGCCACCACCAGCAGCGACGGGCTGATGCTCAGCCGGGTGATATGCACGAAGCTGGTCAGCGGATCGAATTGCAGGCTGGGCTGGATCAGTTTCTGGGTGATGTGCGTGGAAGAGCCCAGCACGATGGTATAGCCATCCGGATCGGCATTGGCCGCCACCTGGCCGGCCAGCATGCCGCCGGCGCCCACGCGGTTATCCACCACCACGCGCTGGCCCAGATGTTCGCTCATGCGCTCGGCCATGGCGCGGGTCAGCAGATCGGGGCCGCCACCCGGTGCATAGGGCAGGATCAGCTTCACCGGCTTGCTGGGGAAATGCGCTTGCGCCTTTGCCGCCGATGGCAGGCCGGTCAGTGCCGGCAGGGCTGCCGCGCCAAATAGAAAGCCGCGCCGCGAAACACGCATGATGGTTTCCTCCTGGATTTTATCGTTAGGCCCAGGCTATGGGCTTTCCTTTTATCGGTAAATTATCGATTATTGATCTATTCATAACTCTAGGGAATATCGGGATGGACGCGCTCGACCGCCTGCGCATACGCAATCTCAAACTGCTGCTGGCGGTGCAGCGGCTGGGATCGCTCAGCGCGGCGGCTGCCGAGCTCGGCTTCACCCAACCTGCCGCCACGAAGATTCTGCGCGAACTGGAAAGCCTGTTCGGCCATCGCCTGCTGCATCGTATGCCGCGCGGCGTGAAGTTGACCGAGGCCGGCGAGGCCGCCATCGAGCGGCTGAAGCTCGGCCTCACCATGTTGGATCGTGCTTTGCAGGATGCCCGCCAGGGCGGCGGTGCGCCATTGCGGCGCCTGCGCATCGGCGTGTTGCCGCTGGCGGCTGTCGATCCATTGCCGCAGGCGGTGCGGGCTTTGCTGGCGGATGCCATGGATTTCCGGCTGGAGATCGTGGAGCAGACCGTGCCCGTGCTGTTGCAGGCCTTGGAGCGGCGCGAGATCGACGCCTTCATCGGCCGCGTCGATGCGGGTCTGCTGCATGGTACGGATAATGCAGCCTTGCATGCGGTGCGGTTGCGCGAGGAGGGGCTGGGTTTCGCCGTCGCGGCTGATAATCCGCTGGCGCGTCGGCGCAAAGTGCCGTTGGTCGAACTGGTGGCCGCACCCTGGATTCTGGCGCCGCGCGGCAGCTTCACGCGCACGGCGCTGGAGCAGCATTTTTTGCAGCATGGCGTGCCTGCGCCGCAGGCGATGATCGAATCGCTGTCATTCCACACCAATCTGCGCCTGTTGGCCGGCACGGCATTGATCACCGTGGCGCCCAGTTCCGCGGTGAATTATTACGCCGGATTGGGGCTGGTGCGGGCGTTGCGGCCGGATCATCCCATGGCGCTCAGTCCGCTGCTTTTCCTGGCCAAGCCGGAAAACATGGCATTGCCGCATCTGCGCCGCTTTGCCGCTGCCCTGAAGGCAACGGAGCTTGGCTAGGCGACCGGCTGCGGCGCCGAATACGAGAAGAGCGGCAGGTCGAACAGGCTGGGCTGGCGGCGCGGCAATGCGCCGTCGTTTTCCAGCGCCAGCAGGCGGCGCTTGCTGGCAATGCCGCCCAGGCCGGAAAAACCGCCCAGGCTTTTTTCGCCCACCACGCGGTGGCAGGGAATGATGATCGGAATCGGATTGGCGCCGCAGGCGGTGCCCACCGCGCGCGCGATGCTTTTGATGCCCAGCGCCAATTCGCCGTAGGTCATGGTTTCGCCATAGGGTATGGCCTGCATGGCCCGCCACACCTTCTGCTGATGTTCGCTGCCTTGCGGCGCCAGCGGCAGGTCGAACAGCTTCAGCCGGCCATCGAAATAGGCATCTAGCTGCTCGGCGGCGGTTTCCAGCAGCAGCGAGGGGCCTTCGCCGGGCAGGCGGCCCCAATCCAGCGACACGATGGCATCGTCGCGTTCGGTCACGCTGAGCGGCCCAAAGGGCGAAGGAACGACAATACGGCGAATCGGCTGGTCCATTGCGCCGATTCTGGCCTCGAATCGGCAAAAAAGCCAGCGATTATCGGCTTTTCCATCCGGAAGCCGGTTCGCCGGAGGCAGTTGCGCCCTTTTCCCTGCCGGCCTGGCGGCCTATATACAGCCTCGATTTTCTCGGCGCGATTTTCCTGGAAGGCCCGCATCATGTCCGCTCCCGTGCCCGTTACCGTGCTCACCGGCTATCTCGGCGCCGGCAAGACCACGTTGCTCAACCGCATCCTTACCGAGCAGCATGGCAAGCGTTACGCCGTGATCGTGAACGAGTTCGGCGAGATCGGCATCGACAACGATCTGGTGGTGGATGCCGACGAAGAAGTGTTCGAGATGAATAACGGCTGCATCTGCTGCACCGTGCGCGGCGACCTGATCCGCATCATCGAGGGTCTGTGGAAGCGCAAGGGCAAGTTCGATGCCATCCTGGTGGAAACCACCGGCCTGGCCGATCCCGGCCCGGTGGCGCAGACATTTTTCGTCGATGACGACGTTTCGCGCCGGGCACGTCTGGATTCCATCGTCACCGTGGTGGATGCCCGCCATCTGCCGCTGCGGCTGGCCGATAGCCGCGAGGCTGAAGAGCAGATCGCGTTCGCCGATATCATCATCCTTAACAAGACCGATCTGGTATCGCCGGCGGAACTGGCCGATATCGAGCGTCGCATCCGCGCCATCAATCCGCTGGCGCCGATTCATCGCACCAGCCGTTGTGCCTTGCCGCTGGATAAGGTGTTGGATCGCGGCGGCTTCGATCTCGAGCGCATCCTCAGCCTGGAGCCGGATTTCCTGAAGCGCGACCTGGGTGAGGATCATCTGCCGCATGATCATCATCACGACCATGATCACGGGCATCACGACCATGACCATGGCCATGATCACGGGCATGATCATCACCATCATCATCACGACCACGAGCATGACAGTACGGTGGCCAGCGTTTCGCTGAGCAGCCTGAAGCCGCTGGATTCGAATAAATTCGATGCCTGGCTGTCCAAGCTGCTGGCCGAACAGGGGCCGGATATCCTGCGCGCCAAGGGCATTCTGGCCTTTGCCGATGATGAGCAGCGTTTCGTGTTCCAGGCCGTGCATATGATCCGCGAGGGGGATTTCCAGCGGCCCTGGAAAGATAATGAACCGCGCATCAGCCGCGCCGTGTTCATCGGCCGCAAGCTGGATCGCGATGCCTTGCAGAAGGGTTTCGAGGCCTGCTGTGCCTGAGGCCGCAACGAGTGGGCCGGGCTTTCGCGGCTTTTTCTGGCAGTTCGATGCGCCGGTAACGGCCATTGCCTGGGCCGTCCCCGATGTCGCGGCATTTGGTTTGGGCGATGGCAGCCTGGCCTTGCGCGATCTTGCCGCGCCCGACCGGCCGGCCGAGCGTTTCCCCGCGCATGCGGATGCTTTGCTCTGCCTGGGTGTGTTGAAAGACGGCGGCCTGGTTTCCGGCGGCGCCGATGGCCGGTTGATGCTGTGCCGCCGCGATGCCGAACCGAAATTGCTGGCGGAGGCGCCGCGCAAATGGATCGAGCATCTGGCGATTTCGGCGGATGCGGATTTGATTGCCTATGCCGTCGGCAAGGAAGCCGTGCTGCTGCAGCCCGATGGCACGCGCCTGGCCATGCTGGCCGATCATCCCAGCACGCTTAGCGGCCTGGCCTTCAATGCGCGCGGCAAACGGCTGGCCACGGCGCATTACAACGGTGTGTCGTTGTGGTGGGTGAAATCATCCGAGCAGAAACCCAAGCGGCTCAACTGGCGCGGCAGCCATGTTGGCCTGAGCTGGAGTCCCGATAGCCGTTTCATCATGACCGCCACCCAGGAAAACGAATTGCATGGCTGGCGGGTGGAGGATTTCGCTGACATGCGCATGAGCGGCTATCCCTCCAAGCCGCGCGCCATGGCCTGGAGCCATGATAGCAAATGGTTGGCCACGGCGGGTGCCGAAGTGGCGGTTTGCTGGGAATGTGCGGGCAAGGGGCCGATGGGCAGCACGCCGGTGGAGATGAATGCCGGCGCCATGGTCACAGCCGTGGCGTTCCATCCGCGTCATGCCATTTTGGCCAGCGGCCATGCCGATGGCGCTGTGATCCTGGGCCGGTTGGGCGATCAGCGCAGCGTGAAGCTGGAGCAGGTGGGCCATCAGCCCATCGCGGCTTTGGCCTGGAGCCCTGATGGCCGTTTCCTGATGGCCGGCGGCGAAGAGGGCGCTGCGGCGATCCTGGATTTCGAGGTTTAAAGCCCGATTTCGCGCAGGTAATGGATCAGGTCGAGTTCCGGCGGCTCGGCCACGCCGGCTTCCGATAGCATCTGATGCACCTGGCCGCGATGATGCGCCTGATGATTATGCGCATGCATCAGCAGCGGAAATAGCGGGTGATCGAATGTCGCGCCGCTCACATTGGTGTAATGCAGCGTGATATTCAGTTGGGCTTCATCCAGCCCATAGGCAAAGGCGACGATCTCGTCATCCTTCGCCACGCGCGCTTCATGCAACGAGGGCAGATCGGCATACAGAATCTGATTCAGCCGGGTGATATGCCTGGCAGGCTTGCCGGTGAAGCGCGCCCACCACACGGTATCGCCCAGTATGATATGATTCAGCGTGTTGTGGATGCTGCCGAAAAAGCTCGGCCGTTCGGCGTAGTAATCATGCGGCGGCAAGGCCAGGCTGGCCTCGTAGAGCCGGCGATTGGCCCAGGCATTGTAGTCGGCCATGCGGTGGACATGCAGCAACAGCGGCGAGATCGTCATCGGGGGCGTCCTTTTGATTTGCCGACAAGGTTAGCGCCGTTATCGCTTTCCGCCAGTGCTATATTGTCGCGGTACATTATCAGGGTGTTATGGCCTGTCCGATGCGGAACAGGTTACGGTCCGGATCCAGGAAATGGAACTCCCGCTGTCCCCAGGGTTTGTTTTCCACGCTTCCGGCAATGCGGGCATCCTGCTGCCATAACCGGGTTTGGCCGATCCATGCCGCATGTAATGCATCGGCATCCGCCACGCGCAGATAGGCGCCGGCGCAATTGGCCGCCACATCGAATGTGTATTCGGGGGTTTCCGACAGAGCGAAATGCAATTCCTGGCCGTTGCGGCTCAGGATCAGGTAATCCGGATAGCGGCCGCGCAAGGCAAAACCCAATGCGGCGAAAAAACCCTGCGTCCTGTCCAGGTTGCGGCAGGGTAGAATCGGAATGGCGTGCAGCAGGCTCATGGCATCAGCATGGCGGATGCCGTGGCTGCGGCGCAATCATTCCGCAGCGGCGCCCGGCGCCTGTTGTGCGATAGCGGCGTTCGGTCGGATGGCGATGTAGCCTGCCTGTGCCCGGCTGATGCCCAGATCGGCCAGGGCGCGACGTTCAAGATCCGCCAGGCTGGCCAATTGCCGGTGCCTGGCCGCCCGCTCGCGCCATTGCAGCCATTGTATCCGCAGTGCTGCCAGGGCCAGTTTCCAGGCCGGCTGATACAGGCCGCTGAAAACCCGCTCGGCGCCGGCAAAGCCGGATAACAGGCCAAGATCGGGGGCGATTTGTCGCTGATATATCGAACGTTCGTGCTTTTTAATTCGGGCAACCTGCTTAGGATGGATTGGGTAGGTCATGACATGCTCCTGAGAGGGGTGTTTGGGGTATTCGGTTGAGTCAGGATTCAGTTGAGTCAGGCGGCCTGGGCTGTCCTACTTGCGGCCCTGCTGACCAGGGCTTCGAAAGCGGTGCTGCAACGCTCGGCGGCCTGCCGGTCGCGCAAAAGCCGTTGATGGAAGGTCAGGTTCAGCAGGATACCGTTCAATTCGAAGGCAAACTGCTCGCAATCCAGATCGGCGCGGAAATGGCCTTCACGCACCGCCAGTTCGATGGCCTTGGCGATGGTGGCCTGCCATTCCTTCTGCATGCTCACCAGGCGGTCGCGCACCGGGCCGGGCTTGTCGTCCAGCGCCGTGGCCGCCGAGGTCAGCACGCAGCCGCCCGGCAGGTCGGGATTGTGCAGCATCCATTCCTGCCAATTGCGATACAGCGCCCGCAGCCGGGGCAGGCCGCGCGGCTCGGCCTTGGCCGGCACCCAAACCGCATCCAGGAACCGCCGGGCAGCAGTGTCCATCACCGCTTCCTGCAAGGCTTCCTTCGAGCCGAAATGGGCAAACAGGCCGCTTTTCGACATCTTCAGCTTCGTGGCCAGATTGCCGATGGTCAGGCCATCAATGCCCTCCACTGAGGCGGTTTTCAGCGCCTCGCGGATGATGGCTTCCTTGGTTTCCGCGCCTTTGCTCATACCCATAAAATACGAACGGTCGTACTAATTGTCAACATATATCAGCGCAGGCCCGCCCTCGCCGAAGCGTGAATGGGACTAGCCTGATCGTGAACAAGGCCTCCTCTCTGGAAAGCATAGAGTGTTTCCCATGACATACATGAAGCGCCGTACCCTTCTTACCGCCGGCTTCGCGGCCGGCTTGTTGTTGCCGACGGGCAGTCTTTTCGTTGCCGCCGGCCAGGCCAGGGCCGAGGTGACGCCAGCCTGCGGGGCTGCCACCCCGGAGCAGACCGAAGGTCCGTATTTCACCCCGAATGCGCCGCTGAAAACCGATCTGCATGAGCCCGGCATGAAGGGCGAACAGCTGCGCATGGCCGGCCGGGTGCTGGATAGCCATTGCCGCCCGGTCTCGCGGGCGCTGCTCGAAGTCTGGCAGGCCGATGCGGATGGCGTATACGACAATCGCGGCTATCGCCTGCGTGGCCATGTCTTTGCCGACGAGGCCGGCGGCTGGATGATCGACACCATCCGCCCGGGTCGCTATCCCGGCCGCACGCCGCATATCCATGTGAAGGTGAAGGGGCCGACCACGCGCCTGCTCACTACGCAGCTCTATTTCCCCAACGATCCCGGCAATGCGCGCGACGGCATCTACGATCCGCGTTTGCTGCTGCAACTGGAACAACGCGGCGAGGGGCTGCTCGGGCGCTACGATTTCGTGCTGAGCTGAGATAAGCTGGCGGCATGACCGCCGCCACCTTGCTCACCTTCGCCCTTGCCGCCCTGGCGCTTGCCATCACGCCGGGGCCGGACATGCTGATGGTGCTCACGCGCTCGCTGGCTCAGGGCCGCGCCGACGGCCTGGTGGCGATGCTGGGCATATCGCTGGGCTGTTATGTGCATGCGCTGGTGGCGGGATTGTCCTTGAGCGGCGCGCTGCTGCTGGGGCCGCTGGTTTTCGAGATCATCCGCTGGGCCGGTGCGGCCTATCTGCTCTGGCTCGGCCTCCAGTGTTTTCGCGGCCATGGCGGCGTGCAATTGCCCGCGCAGACTCTGCCGAAAACGCATTTGCGCAGCGTGTTCGCGCAGGGCTTTCTGTGCAATGTGCTGAATCCGAAAGTGGCGTTGTTTTTTCTGGCGCTGTTTCCGCAATTCATGCTGCCCGATCCGGGCACGGCCTTGCCGCAGGCTTTGCTACTGGCCAGCATTCTCAATATCGCGGGTGCGCTGGTGTTGACGCCGATTGCGCTGATGGCTGGCCGGTTCGGCGAATGGCTCGGCCGTAAGCCGGGTTTCCTGGCCTGGCAGAATCGGTTTCTCGGCCTGGTCTTTACCGGCCTGGCTGTGCGGCTGGTGCTGGATGCCAGGCGATAGGCGGCATCTGAAATTGAAATGGCGATGGGCAATCGGATTGCTGGGTACAATTATTTTGATCTCGTGGCTGTATCACGAGATTGCAATCGACCGCTGTCTTGATGCTGGCGGGCGATGGAATAAAGCCGATCAGAAATGTGAATTTTGATTTGTGCGGCGAACAACGCCTTCGCTGATCAGTCCACCACCTTCACGCCGCGCACTTCGGCGGTGCCGTCCAGGATCACTTCCTTCAGCAATTCCAGGCCGTGGTTCAGTTCCTCGATCTGCTCGCGCATCAGCTTCAACTCGTTCAGCTGTTCGCGGCGCAGCGGGCGGTCGGATTGCGCATGTTCCAGCACCAGGGTGGCATAACGCCCCCGCAGCTTGGCGATATGGCGCAACAGGCCGTCCAATTCCTCGGGCTCAACGCGGCCCAAGGCCCAGGAAACCTGTTCCTGCGCAAGCTCGCGCGCCCGGCCATTGAGCTTCTGCACATATTGCCGGGCGGTGAGCGGGGTGGCGGCAAGGCCATCGCGTTTCGCGAGGCGCTCACGTGCCGTGAGGGTTTCTCCCTCTGGCATCAGCGCGGCTTTCAGTTGCGGCTCGACCTTCTGTGCCTGGCGCAAGGAAAGCAATGCTAAAGCCATGTCGATCTCCTGTGTCTTAACGATAACGGCCGCTTCTCGGCTGGATCGTTAACGCTAATTGCAGGGAGCGTGCCAACTGAATATTTACTGGTTTTCTGGTTATATTTGTGGGGCTCGGATTGACTGGAGGCAGAATCTTCCCAGGCAGGCTTCGCCGGCCATGGTTTAATTTGCCGATTGCTCCCGCCGATTATTCTGGCCAGTTACTCTGGCCAGTTACTCTGGGGCGGGCCCCGGAATGCCCCGGGTGGCGTTGCCGAAGGTGAGATAGACCATCCAGGCCTTGGGATCGGCGCGGTAACGGTCCAGCAGATCGGGCGGCAGGCGGAATTCGGCCTGCGCGGCGATGGGCCGTTTGCGTTCGGCGGCGAACGGGTTTTTCAGCGGCAGGCTGAGGCCGATGCCGGCATCCATGCCGCTAGACGAGCCGCCGCTGCCGCCCAGGATCACGCCGGGCCGTCGATTATCCTGTTCCGGCTGCGGCGGTTCGCGCAGCACCAGGCGCTGGGCGGGAAAGGCGCGGCCATCGGGGGCGGTCAGCTCGGCTTGCTCAAGGGCGGTTGCGGCACTCACCCGCAGAATCAGCTTGTCTGGCGGCTGCAATTCGGCGGAGGCTGCCAGCGGCGGCTCAGCCGGGCTGGAGCAGGCCGCCAGCAGAAACATTATTGCCGGAAAAAATTGCCGCAACGTCATACTGGCAAGCATAATGCGGTTTGCCTGTATAAGAAACGCATAGAAGGGGAGGAACCCATGGACAGCCTGTTCGACCTGACCGGGAAAGTGGCCTTGATCACCGGCTCCAGCCGCGGCATCGGCCGTGCCATCGCGTTGCGCATGGCCCAGCATGGTGCGCGCGTGGTGGTATCCAGCCGCAAGGCGGAGGCCTGCGAAAAGGTGGCGGCCGAAATCCGCACTGCTGGCGGCGAGGCTATCGTGGTGCCCTGCAATATCGCCGAAAAGGCGCAATTGCAGGCGCTGGTGGAGGCCACGCTGAAGCAATGGGGCGCCATCGATGCCCTGGTCTGCAACGCGGCGGTGAATCCGTATTTCGGCCCCAACAAGGATATCCCCGACGACGCCTTCGACAAGATCATGGCCTGCAACATCAAGAGCAACCATTGGCTCTGCGAGATGGTGGCACCGCATATGGCGGCACGCAAACAGGGCGGGGCGATGATCATCGTGTCGTCTGTGGGCGGGCTGATCGGCACCAACCTGATCGGTGCCTACAACATCTCCAAGGCCGCCGACATGCAACTGGCGCGCAATCTGGCGGTCGAATGGGGCGAGGCGAATATCCGCACCAATTGCATCGCACCCGGCTTGATCAAGACCGACTTCGCCCGCGCCTTGTGGGAAGACCCCACGATCTCCAAGAAGGCCACCCAGGGCTATGCCCTGAAACGGGTGGGCGATCCCGACGAGATTGCCGGCGCCGCCGTATTCCTGGCCAGCCGGGCCGGCAGCTTCATGACCGGCCAGACCATGGTGATCGACGGCGGCGGCATGGTGAATTTCCAGTCCGTCTGATCCTGACTATTGCTGTCTGGCGCGGTATATATAACCCATCATGCTTGCCACCATCCCCAATCGCCGCGCCATCATCGACCGCAAGAGCCTCACCTTGCAGCTCGAGGCGCTTGGCAATGACGGCGGCAAGAATGCAGCCCAGGACCAGCGCAACCAGGCCCTGGCGCTGCTCAAGGCGGCGCTGGCCCATGGCCGCGAAACCATCCGCACGCGGTTCGAGGCCGGCGAAAGCGCCTTGGTGACCCGGCAATCGATTGCCTATCTGACCGACCAGATCATCCGCCTGGCTTTCGATTTCACCACCGGGCGGGTCTATCCGCTGCCCAACCCCACGGCGGCCGAGCGGCTGTCGGTGGTGGCAGTCGGCGGCTATGGCCGCGGTGAGATGGCGCCTTTCTCGGATGTGGATCTGCTGTTCCTGTTTCCCTACAAGCAGACCCCCTGGGGCGAGCAGGTGGTGGAATACCTGCTGTATCTGTTCTGGGATATGGGCCTGAAGGTGGGCCATTCCACCCGCTCGGTGGAGGATTGCCTGCGCTTGGCCATGGGCGATCTCACCATCCGCACGGCTTTGCTGGAAATGCGCTGGATCTGGGGCGACCAACCGCTGGCGCAGCAATTGCGCACGCGTTTCGCCGCCGAGGTGATGGCCAAGACCGGGCCGGATTTCATCGAGAAGAAGCTGGGCGAACGCGATGATCGTCATCGCCGCATGGGTGATTCCCGCTATCTGGTGGAACCCAATATCAAGGAAGGCAAGGGCGGCCTGCGCGATCTGCACACGCTGCTGTGGATTTCGCGTTATGTGTATGGCGTGGAGGATCTCGCTGCGCTGATCGATCTCGGGCTTTTGGCGCCCGATGAATACAAGCGCTACAATCAGGCCAGCGAATTCTTGTGGACGGTGCGCTGCCATCTGCATTACCTCACCGGCCGCCCGGAAGAGCGCCTCACCTTCGACATGCAGACCGAGATTGCGCGCGCCATGGGCTATGCCGACCGGCCGGGCCGCAAGGATGTCGAGCGCTTCATGAAGCGCTATTACCTGGTGGCCAAGGAGGTGGGCGATCTCACCCGCATTTTCGCCGCCGCGTTGGAAGAGCGCCATAAGAAGAAAAAGCCGCTGGCGGTGCTGAAATCGAAAATCCGCCGGCCCAAAACCACCGATGGCTTCGTGGTGGAAGGCGGCCGGCTGGATCTGGCCGATCCGGCATTGTTCGAACGTGAGCCGGTAAAGCTGCTGCGCCTGTTCCATCTGGCGCAGGAGCAGGGGCTGGATATCCATCCCGATGCGCTGCGCCAGGTCAGCCGCAGCCTGAAGGCGATCAACGCCGAACTGCGCAACAACGCGGAAGCCAATCGTCTGTTCGTCGAGATGCTGACCTCGAAGAACGATCCCGAGACCACCTTGCGCCGCCTCAACGAAGCCGGCGTATTCGGTCGCTTCGTGCCGGATTTCGGCCGCGTCGTCGCGCAGATGCAGCACGACATGTATCACGTCTATACGGTGGACGAGCATACCATCCGCGCCATCGGCATTCTCTCGCGCATCGAGGCCGGGCAACTGGCCGAGGAACATCCGCTCAGCGTGAAGGTGATGCCGCAGGTGGTGTCGCGGCGCGCGCTGTATGTGGCGGTGTTGCTGCATGATATCGCCAAGGGGCGCGGCGGCGATCATTCCATTTTGGGCGAGAAGGTGGCCTGGAAGCTCGGTCCGCGT
Organism: Ferrovibrio sp.; assembly: GCF_019636075.1. GTDB lineage: Bacteria > Pseudomonadota > Alphaproteobacteria > Ferrovibrionales > Ferrovibrionaceae > Ferrovibrio. The sequence goes on along the minus strand of NZ_JAHBYG010000014.1, from coordinate 18,110 downwards.
TTCGGCTTGTCGGATGCCGAAACCGAAACCGTGGCCTGGCTGGTGCGCTGGCATCTGGCGATGTCGGCCACCGCCTTCAAGCGCGATATCGCCGATCCGAAAACCGTGGTGGACTTTTCCAAGCTGGTGCAAAGCCCCGAGCGTTTGCGGCTGTTGCTGGTGCTCACGGTTGCCGATATCCGCGCCGTGGGGCCGAATGTGTGGAATGGCTGGAAGGGCCAGCTGCTGCGCGAATTGTATTATCGCGCCGAGGAATATCTGTCGGGCGGTTTCAGCGTGCGCGGCCGCGAACAGCGCGTGGCGGAAACCAAGAAACAGGTGGCAGCCCAGTTGCCCGATTGGCCGGCGGCCGAGCGCAACGCGCTGCTCAAGCGCCATTACGAGACTTACTGGTTCTCTAACGACGCCGATACCATCGCCCGCCATGCCCGGCTGATGCGGGTGGCCGATAAGGAAAAGCGCGGCCTCACGCTCGAAACCCGGGTGGATGGCTTCCGTGCCGTCACCGAAATCACGCTCTACGCGCCGGATCATCCCGGCCTGTTCGCGCGCGTGGCCGGGGCGATTGCGGCCTCTGGCGGCAATATCGTGGATGCCAAGATTTTCACCACCACCGACGGCATGGCGCTCGACACGTTCTTCATCCAGGACATGGAGGGCAAGGCGTTCGACCGTTCCGACAAGCTGGCCAAATTGTCTACCGCCATCCAGCGCACGCTGTCGGGCGATCTGCGGCCGCGCCTGGTTCTGGGCGCCGACAAGCCGGGTCTGCCCAGCCGTACCCGTGTGTTCAAGGTGGCGCCGGCGGTGCTGATCGACAACACCGCTTCCAACCGCCATACCGTGGTGGAGGTGAACGGCCGCGACCGGCCCGGCTTCCTCTACGACGTGACGCGCGGCCTCTATGATCTCAACCTGTCGATCCGCTCGGCGCATATCGCCACCTATGGCGAACGTGCGGTGGACGTATTCTATGTGCAGGATCTCACCGGCCAGAAGATCGAGGATGCCGCCCGGCTGAAACAGATCGAGGGCCATCTGCTCAAGCAGCTCACCGTGGCCGAACATAAGAGCGGCGACCTCAAGGCAGCCGACAAACCCGGCGCCGGCCGGCCGGCCGCCAAGGCCACAACCCGTAAGGACGCCGCCTGATCCGCCGGCGATTCCAGGCTGCTGCCAGGCGTATCGGGCCGGCAGAAAACGCCACCCGGTAGCAAGGACGGCCTCGGCAAAAGCTGCCGCCCGGCAATCATGGGCGCTTCGGCCATCCGAATAAATCCAATATAAATCAATATATTACCTCTATTTTTGGACTTGGCCCGGGCTTTGCAAATACCCCGCCGAACACATTCGTCCGTCCTGCGAATAGAGGCATCCATGCAGATCGGTTCCGCCACTTCCTCCAGCGCCGCAAGTCAGGCCGCTCCGGCTTTTGCCGCCGACGATACCGGTGCGCCGGATTTCGCCAACCTGCTGGCTGGCAGCTATGCCGCCAAGGCGGCGCGCCGGTCTGAAGCCGGGGCGCCCGATCTGAAGGGCCCGGAAGTCTCCCAGATTCGCCAGGCCGATCGTTCGGCTTCCGACCGCGGCGGCAACGACCGCGCCGACCGTGCATCCGAAACCCGCTCCTCCGAGCCTGCCGATAAGCGCTGCGACCGCGCCGATGACAGCTCTGCATCGGCCAAGCCGTCTGATCGTGAGCGGCCCAAGCAGGCCGACAAACCCGCCGAACAGACCGCCGATGCGGCCTCCGACAAGCCCGTTGATAACAAGGCCGAAACGCCCGCCAAGCCGGCCGCCGATGCGGCGGCCAAGGGCGAAGAGGCTGCCGCCGATGCCGAAGGCAAGGACAAGAAGGCCGAAACCCAGGTAGATCCGTTATTGCTGGTGGCTGCCCCCGCAACAGCCGCGGTTGCCACCACCGCCCATGCCGCTGCCGCCCATGCCGGTGCTCAGGCGGCTGGCGCAGGCACTGCCGAAACCCCGGCGGATGCCGCTTTGCGCGCCCTGCAGGCAGAAGGCCTGTCGCCGGAAGCGCAGCAGGCTGCCTTGGAAGCCGCCAAGAATGCCGCGCAGAATGCCGGCCAGGGCAAGACCGAAGGCAAAGCCGCCAAGTTGAGCGTGCAGACCAGCAGCGATGCTAGCGCCCAGCTTTCGCTGGTCGATACATCGTCGTTGTTCGCCGAGATGCTGAAGGTGGAAGGCGAGGAAGGCCTGCCGCCGGAATTGGCCGCCGAATTGCTGGGCGACCATGCCATGCAGCTGCAGAATCCGCTGGCGGGCGGCGCCATGGTTTTCGATCTGGCGAGCCAGAACCAGGCCGCTGCCGGCAATAGCAGCCAGCAGCCCGGCGGTATCGCCGCGGTGGCCGGAAGTGCCGCGAATATCTCTACCCAGGCTGCCCATCATACCGCCCATGCCCAGGCTGCCCGCCATCCGCAGGCCCTGGTGCCGCCGGGCGAGCAGGTGGCTGTGCAGATCAAGCGCGCGGCCTCCGAAGGGCTGGATACCATTTCGATCAAGCTGGATCCGGGCAATCTGGGCAAGGTGGAGGTGACGATGGAAGTCTCCTCCGATGGCCGCCTGTTGGCGGTGATCGCCGCCGACAAGCCGGAAACCCTGGCCATGCTGCAGAAGGATGCCCAGGTGCTGGAACAGAGCCTGCGGGATTCCGGCCTGAAAACCAATCAGGACAGCCTGAACTTCATGCTGCGCGAGCAGGGCCAGAATGGCCAGGGCGATGGCAATGGCCGTGGCCAGCGCGGCGGTCGCGGCGGCGATGACATGGCCGATGCCGGCCAGCTTGGCGCCGATCCGCGTGCCGTGGCCCAGGCTGCCAATGCCCAGCGCGCGGCTGCGCGCGGCGGGCTCGATATCCGTATTTGAAAGTTAACAGAGGGAAGGAGCATAGAACATGGTCACCTCCGTAACGAATAACACCGCCACCACCGCCACCTCGGCCGCCGGCACCGCTGGCGTATCACTGGCGAAGAATTTCGACACCTTCCTGAAGCTGCTGACCACGCAGCTGAAGAACCAGGATCCCACCTCGCCGATGGATTCCAAGGAATTCACGCAGCAGCTGGTGCAGTTCAGCCAGGTGGAGCAGCAGATCAATCAGAACAAGAACCTGGAAAAGCTGATCTCGATGATCGGCGCCCAGACCGCCAACGCCAATCTTGGCTATATCGGCAAGGATGTGGTGGTGAATGGCGGCGGCGGCACGCTGGCCCAGGATGGCAAGATCGACTGGATGTATAACCTGCCCGCCGGCGTCACCACGGCCAAGGCCAATGTGTATGACGAGGCCGGCAAGCTGGTTTACAGCACCAATCTGACGCCGAAAGCCGGTCGCGCCGATTTCAGCTGGGATGGCACCCGCAGCGACGGCGTGATCCCCAAGCCGGGCAATTACAAGATGGAAGTCGTTGCCAAGGATGGCAATGGCAAGGCTTTGACCGATGCCAAGGTTTACACCACGGGCCGGGTGGACAGCCTGGAATACGATAATGGCGATCAATACCTGGTGGTGGGCAATGTGAAGGTGCTGCCGGCCGACATTGTGGCTGTGCGTGCAGCCCAGCAGTGAATTCAAAAATAACCCGCTTTGGCCTGAGTTTTTGCCTTGGCAGTGTGTTAACCGCTGCTTAACCAAAGCGTTTAGGGGTTTCTTAAAGCCGGAGTCAGAGAATGCGACAGCCCGATTATCACCCCCAGCCGGTTCGGATGTTCACGCGCGACCGTAGTATAGCCAGCATTATCGGTCCCGAGGGTCAGCAACTGACCCGCGACAGCCTGCCTGCGCCCAACACCAAGCGCTGGGTGATTCGCCGCAAGGCGGAGGTGGTGGCGGCTGTGCGCGGCGGATTGCTCACGCTGGACGAAGCCTGCGAACGTTATAGCCTTACCACCGAGGAATTCCTGTCCTGGCAGCGGGCCATCGAAAAACATGGCCTGGCCGGCCTGCGCACCACCCGCCTGCAGGAATACCGCCCCGGTACCCTGAAGGCAGGCAGCCTGAAAGTCGGAATGCGCAACCGCTTTTAGAATAGCCTTCCTGCCCCTTGGGGGCCTGATATTCGGTCCGATCTCCCCGCCCCATCCCGGCATACGCGGCGGACGAAAAAAGGTTAACAATCCACTAGGCAAAATTTGCCGGGGTGTTAACCTCTTCTTCATCCCCGCTCCCTACCCTGGCAAGCAGATGTCCAGGTGCGTGGAAACGCATGGGGTGATGCCGTGAACGGTCTGATGCAAATGCTGCGTAATCTTGGGGCTGCCCGCCTCGCCATCCTTGGCGTGACGGCTGCGGCCCTGATCGGTTTTTTCCTGTTTATCGGAATGAAGGTGACGCAGCCGCGCATGGCGCTGCTGTATGGCAACCTCGATCTGCAGGATTCGGCCAGTATCGTCGCCCGACTCGAACAGCAGAAGATCCCATACCAGATCGCCGCCAATGGCGCGCAGGTGCTGGTGCCGGAAGATCGCGTGCTGCGCCTGCGCATGCAGATGGCCGAAGCCGGGGTGCCTTCGGGCGGTTCCGTCGGCTATGAATTGTTCGATAAGGCGAATGCCTTGTCGGCCACCAATTTCATGCAGAACCTGAATCACCTGCGCGCCATGGAAGGCGAGCTGGCCCGCACGATTCGCGCCATCGACCAGGTGCAATCGGCGCGCGTGCATCTGGTGCTGCCCAAGCGCGAGGTGTTCAGCCGTGAGCAGCGCGAACCCTCGGCTTCTATCGTGATCAAGACGCGCGGCGGCCGTATCGACCAGCCGCAGGTGCGCGCCATCCAGAACCTGGTTGCCGGCGCGGTGCCCGATCTGAAAGCCAGCCGTGTTGCCATCATCGATGATCGCGGCAATCTGCTGGCCGGCACCAGCGAGGAATCCGCCGATCCGGTTGCTGCCGGCGCCACCAAGATGGTGGAAGTGCGCCGCCAGGCCGAGGATCGCCTGCGCAAATCCATCGAGGCCTTGCTAGAACGTTCGGTCGGCATCGGAAATGTGCGTGCCGAGGTTTCGGTCGATATGGATTTCGACCGCATCACCACCAATCAGGAATTGTTCGATCCCGAGCAGCAGGTGGTGCGCTCCACGCAAACCATCTCGGAGCAGAACCAGAGCCAGGAAGGCCAGCAGGCCGTTACGGTGCAGAACAACCTGCCCGAAGCCCAGGCCCAGGGTGCCAATCAGGCCACGCAGCGCGGCCAGCGCAACGAAGAGCTGGTCAACTACGAAATCTCCAAGACCATCCGCACCCAGGTGCGCGAAGGCGGCGTGATGCGCAAAGTATCCGCCGCCGTGCTGGTGAACCACATCGTGCTGGTGGATGGCGAGGGCAAACGCGCCTATCAGCCGCGCAGCCCTGAGGAATTGCAGCAGCTCACCGCGCTGGTGCGCAACGCCATCGGTTTCGACCAGGGGCGCGGCGACAATGTGGAAGTGGTGTCGATGCGCTTCGCCGAGCCGGGCGACATTCCCGAAGAGCTCGACCCCGACCTGCAGCCGATTTTCATGGGGCTGAACAAACGCGACCTGTTCCGCATCGGCGAAATCGCCGGCTACCTGCTGGCCGCCTTGCTGGCCCTGCTGCTGGTGGTGCGCCCGATCGTGCGCCGCATCATCGAGGCTTCGCAGAATCCCGACGATGTACCGCCGGGCATGCTGACGCCCAGCATGCCGGGTGTGCCCTCCGTGGTGGGTTCCGCGCCGATAGCCGAATTGCCGGCTGCGCCCGATGGTATGTCGCCGATGGCAACGCCCGGCATCGAATCGATGATCGATATCGCCCGCATCGAAGGCCAGGTGAAGGCTTCCAGCTTGAAGAAGATCGGCGAGATCGTCGATAAGCATCCGGAAGAAGCCATCTCCATCATCCGCAATTGGCTGTATCAGGCGGCATAGTTCCAGGAGGCATGATTCATGGCCGATAAGGATTTCCGCCAGCTCAAGGGGCCCGATAAGGCCGCCATCCTGATGCTTGCCTTGGGCGAGGAGCATTCCTCCAAGCTCTGGCCGCTGCTGGATGATGAAGAGATCAAGGAAATCTCGCAGAACATGGCCAATCTCGGTTCGGTGAATTCCGAACTGGTGGAAAAGCTATTCCTGGAATTCGTCAACAACTTCTCCTCCACCGGCTCGCTGTCGGGCACCTTCGACAGCACCGAGCGTTTGCTGATGAAGGCCCTGCCGGCCGATCGCGTTACGCAGATCATGGAGGAAATCCGCGGTCCTGCGGGTCGCACCATGTGGGACAAGCTTGCCAACGTGAACGAAAACGTGTTGGCGAATTATCTCAAGAACGAATATCCGCAAACCGTTGCCGTGGTGCTGTCCAAGATCCGGCCAGAGCATGCCGCCCGCGTGCTGGCGGCGTTGCCGGAAGAATTCTCCATGGAAGTGGTGATGCGCATGCTGCGCATGGAATCCGTGCAGAAGGAAGTGCTCGACAAGGTGGAGCAGACGCTGCGCACCGAATTCATGTCGAACCTGGCGCGTACCAATCGCCGCGACAGCCACGAAATGATGGCGGAAATCTTCAACAGCCTGGATCGCAACACCGAGGCGCGTTTCCTGGCCGCGCTGGAAGAACGCAGCCGCGATGCCGCCGAGCGCATCAAGGCGTTGATGTTCACCTTCGAGGATCTGATCAAGCTGGATCCCAGCGGCGTTCAGGCCCTGCTCAAGGCGGTGGAGAAGGACAAGCTGGGTCTGGCGCTGAAGGGCGCTTCGGAAACCCTGCGCGACCTGTTCTTCTCAAATATGTCCGAACGCGCCTCCAAGCTGCTGCGCGAGGAAATGGAAAGCATGGGCCCGGTCCGCCTGAAGGATGTGGACGAGGCGCAGATGATCATGGTCAACACTGCCAAGGAGTTGGCGGCCAAGGGCGAAATCATGCTGGCCGACAACAAGGGCGACGACGAGTTGATCTACTGACATGGTGGGCAAGGCCAAATTTCTTTTCGACCATCCCTTCGACGGCACGAAGCCGAAATCGTCGTCGGAGCCGATGTATCGTCCGAAGGGGCCGCCGCCGAAATTCAGCCTCGATGATCTCGAGGCCGCCAAGAAGCAGGCTTACGACGAAGGCGAACAGGCAGGCCGCACCAGCATCGAGGCCGAGCATGCGCGGGCTGTTGAGCAAGCGCTCGGCGCCATCGAAGCGCGGCTGGGCCAGTTGGCCGAGGGGCAGAATCAGGCCCAGGCCGCCGCCCGTGCCGAGGCGGTATCGGCTGCGGCGGCCATCGCCCGCAAGCTGGCTTCGCATGCCATGGCGCGCGAGCCGCTGCGCGAGATCGAGGCCCTGGTGCTGCGCTGCATGGACGACATGCGCGACGAACCGCGCCTGGTGGTGCGGGCCGCCGAGGCCGTGGCCAAGCTTTTGGACGAACGCATCGATGCGCTGGTGGCGCAATCGGGCTTCGGCGGCAAGGTGATGCTGGTGCCCGACGACAGTCTGCCGGCCACCGATTGCCGCGTGGATTGGGCCGATGGTTCGGCCGAACGCAATCAGGCCGCGCTGGAACGCGATGTGGACCAGGCGGTGCAACGCTATCTGCAAGGCCTGATGGCCGAGGCACGCGAACCGCAGGCGGAAGCCTGAGGCGGCGCGAAACAAAGGGGATGACGGATCATGGCTGAAGGCGGCGACGATCTCGAACTGAAGGATATCGGCCAGGGCGCGCTGCCCGAGGAAGATGATCCCAATGCGGCACGCACGGCAGCCGATCTGCAGGCGGTGTTCGATATTCCGGTGCATGTCTCGGCAGTGCTGGGCAAGGCCAACATGCAGGTGAGCCAGCTGCTCAAGCTGGGGCGCGGCGCGGTGATCGAGCTCGACCGCAAGGTGGGCGAGGCGATCGACATCTATGTGAACAACCGGCTGGTGGCGCGCGGCGAAGTGGTGGTGGTGGAAGATCGTCTGGGCGTGACGATGACGGAAATCATCAAGGGCGGCAGGCAGGGATAAGAACGATGCGGTTACTCATCATCGGAACGCTGAACGGGCAGATCGGGGCCGCCACCCGCATCGCGCTGCAGCGCGGCGCCAAGGTGGCGCAGGTGGAGGATATCTCTGCCGCGCTCAATCTGCTGCGTTCCGGCAAGGGCGCCGATCTGGCGATGGTGGACGTAACCCTGGATGTGAAGGCGTTGGTCGAAAGCCTGAAGGACGAGCGTATCAACCTGCCGGTGGTGGCCTGCGGAATCGGCAATGATGCGCGCGCCGCCGTGGCGGCCATCCGTGCCGGCGCCAAGGAATATCTGCCGCTGCCGCCCGATGCCGATCTGATCGCTGCCGTGCTTGAAGCCGTGGCGGAAGAAAACCACCAGATGCTGTTCCGCGATCCGGCCATGGCCCAGGTGGTCAAGCTGGCCGAACAGATCGCGCCGTCGTCTGCCAGCGTGATGATCACCGGCGAAAGCGGCACCGGCAAGGAAGTGATGGCGCGCTATGTTCATGCGCGCAGCCCGCGATCCGACAAGCCATTCGTCAGCGTGAATTGCGCGGCGATCCCCGAGCAATTGCTGGAATCGGAATTGTTCGGCCATGAGAAAGGCGCTTTCACCGGCGCCGTGGCGCGCCGTATCGGCAAATTCGAAGAGGCCAACGGCGGCACGCTGCTGCTGGATGAAATCAGCGAAATGGATATCCGCCTGCAGGCCAAGCTGCTGCGCGCCATCCAGGAACGCGAAATCGACCGTATCGGCGGCTCCAAACCGGTGAAGGTGGATATCCGCGTGCTGGCCACATCCAACCGCGATCTGGCGGCCGAAGTGGCGCGCGGCACGTTCCGCGAAGATTTGCTGTTCCGCCTGAATGTGGTGAATCTCAAGCTGCCGCCGCTGCGTTCGCGCCCGGCCGATATCGAATTGCTGGCCACGCATTTCGCCAAGAAATACGCCGAGGTGAATGCCGTGCCGGTGCGTCCGCTGGCTGCCGAAACGCTGGTGGCGCTTAAAAAAGCCCCCTGGCGCGGCAATGTGCGCGAGTTGGAAAACGCCATGCATCGCGCGGTGCTGCTGGCGCTGGGCGACAAGATCGAGATCGAAGCCGTGCGGCTGCCCGATGGCACAGCGCTGGCCGAATTGGTGGGCGGCGAGGCCGGTCCGGCGCCGGGTTCCACCGCCGCTGGTGCCGAAGCCGCCATGCCGGTTGCTGCGGCAGGTTCGCTGGTCGGCCGCGCGCTGGCCGATGTGGAACGCGACCTGATCATCGATACGCTGAAGCATTGCCTAGGCAATCGCACCCATGCCGCCAATATCCTCGGCATCTCGATCCGCACTTTGCGCAACAAGCTGAAGCAATATACCGACGAAGGCGTGCCGGTGCCGGCCGCCAATGAAGGGCCCCGCGCCACCGCCTGATGGCGGCGCGCGTCACGGAATACAGAATCAAGGCAGGATGCAGAGCTAAGGTATGACCGAACTGGTTCCAGCGGATAAACCGGCAGTAGCAGGCGGCGGCGGCCCCAGCTTCACTGATCGGCTGAAGCGCATGACCCAGCATGGCGAGATTTTCCTCGCCGTGGGCGTCATGGCCGTGCTGGCCATGCTCATCCTGCCGATGCCCACCTGGCTGCTCGATTTCGCGCTGGCGGTGTCGGTCACGTCGGCCGTGCTGGTGCTGATGACCTGCCTGTTCGTTACCAAGCCGCTGGAATTCGGGGCCTTCCCCACGGTGCTGCTGATCACCACCATGCTGCGCCTGTCGCTCAACCTGGCTTCCACGCGCCTGATCCTGGGCAATGGCCATGAGGGCACCGATGCCGCCGGCCATGTGATCGAGGCTTTCGGCCAGTTCGTGATGGGCGGCAACCTGGTGATCGGCATCATCGTGTTCTCGATCCTGGTGTTGGTGAACTTCGTGGTCATCACCAAAGGTTCGGGCCGTATCGCCGAAGTGTCGGCGCGTTTCACCCTGGATGCCATGCCCGGCAAGCAGATGGCGATCGACGCCGATCTCTCCGCCGGCCTGATCGATGAAGCTTCCGCACGTACCCGGCGCAAGGAACTGGAAGACGAATCCAGCTTCTTCGGCGCCATGGACGGTGCATCGAAATTCGTGCGCGGCGATGCCATTGCCGGCATCATCATCACGTTCATCAATCTGATCGGCGGCATCCTGATCGGCATTCTGGATAAAGGCCTTACCTTCCAGCAGGCGGTCGCCACCTATTCGATCCTGACCGTGGGCGATGGTCTGGTGTCGCAGATTCCGGCGCTGATCATTTCCGTGGCGGCTGGTTTGATGGTGTCGAAGGGCACGGCCACCGGCACCACCGATCAGGCCCTGGCTACCCAGCTTTCCGGCGAGAAGGCGCTGGGCATGTCTGCTGCCTTGTCGCTGGCCTTCGCGGTGATTCCGGGCATGCCGTTCCTGCCTTTCCTGGTGCTGGCATTGATATTCGGCGGCCTGGCCTATGCCGCACGGCAGGAAACCAAGCGGCGCCGGATCGCGGCCATCGTGCCGCCGCCCGAACCGCCCAAGCCGGTCAGCCCGCTGGATGAACCGGTCACCAATGCATTGGCTATCGACGATTTGCGGCTTGAGCTGGGCTTCAGCCTGTTGCCGTTGATCAACGATGCCCGCGGCTATCGCCTCACCGACCAGATCAAGGCGCTGCGCCGCCAGGTGGCCATCGACATGGGCTTCATCATGCCCAGCGTGCGCATCCTGGATAACATGCAATTGCCCGGCAATTCCTACGTGATCCGCGTGAAGGAAGTGGAAGCCGCGCGCGGCGAAGTGCGCGCCACCATGCTGCTGGTGATGGATCCGCGCGGCGAACGCATTGCGTTGCAGGGCGAAGAAACCATCGAGCCTACCTTCGGCCTGCCGGCCATGTGGGTGGATGACAGCTTGCGCGACGAAGCCATGTTCCGTGGCTATACCGTGGTGGATCCCGGCACGGTGATCACCACCCATCTCACCGAGGTGGTGAAAGACAACATGGCCGATCTGCTGTCGTTCGCGGAAACGCAGAAGCTGATCGACGAGTTGAAGAAGACCAACGAAAAGCTGGTGACCGAAGTGATCCCCAGCCGCATCAATGTCAACGGCGTGCAGCGCGTGCTGCAGAATCTGCTGTCCGAGCGCGTCTCGATCCGCGATCTTGCCACCATCCTGGAAGCCGTGGCCGAGGCCACCGGCTATACCCAGAGCATCACGCAGATCACCGAACATGTGCGGGCCCGCCTGGCGCGGCAGATCTGCAATGCCAATGTGGGCCCCGATGGCTTCATCCCGCTGGTTACGCTGTCGCCCAATTGGGAGCAGGCCTTCGCCGAATCGCTGATCGGCCAGGGCGAGGAACGCCAGCTTTCCATGGCGCCGTCGAAGCTGCAGGATTTCATCGCCGCCGTGCGCCAGACCTTCGAGCGGCTGAGCGGCGAAGGTTATGTGCCGGTGCTGCTGGTCAGCCCGGGCGTGCGGCCTTATGTGCGCTCGATCATCGAGCGTTTCCGGCCGTCCACCATCATCATGTCGCAGCAGGAGGTCCATCCCCGGGCCAAGCTGCGTACATTGGCGCAAATCTGATGCGGGAGGTTTGAGCGATGCGCCTGAAGACCTTCTCCGCGATCAGCATGGCCGAGGCCATGGACATGGTGCGCAGCCAGTTGGGCGAGGATGCGATCATCGTATCCACGCACCAGAATCGCGCCGATGGCCATGTGGAAATCACCGCGGCGATCGACAGCGACAGCGAAGACGATTACGCAACGCCGGAGGCGCGTGCGCTGCGCGAGACGGCGCGCTATGGCGCCAATGCGCGCGGCTATGTGCCGGCGGAGGATTTCGGCCCTGGTGCGGATGAGTATGCCCAGGAATTCTCCGAATTGCTGCAAGGCGCCTTGGCCTGGCATGGCGTGCCGGCGCGCCTGGCCGACCGGTTGATCCAGCATGCGCTGAATGTGGGCCTTGATGATGCGCCTGGCGCGCTGGCCGAAGCGCTGGACGAAGCCTTCCGTTTCCCCGGCCTTTCCTCCGATAACCGTCCGATGCTGGTGATCGGTCCGGCCGGTTGCGGCAAATCGGTGGCGGTGGCCAAACTGGCCGCGCGGTCGGTGCTGGATCAGCGTGCCGTGCAGGTGATTTCCTGCGATCTGTCGCGCGCCGCCGCTGGCGAACAGCTTGCAGCGCTTTGCCGTGTGATGAGTGTGCCGTTCGTCGAGGCCGGCGATGCACAGGAATTGCAGGCGCTGATGGCCCAGGCCGGCGATGCCAAGGTGATCATCGATACTGCCGGCATCAATCCCTATCGGCAGAAGGAGCGCGATAGCCTGCAGGCCTTGATCCGCGCATCCGGCGCCGAGCCCATGCTGGTGCTTTCGGCCGGCGGCGATGCCGGCGAGGCTGCCGATATCGCCCGTGTATTCGCCACGCTCGGCGCGCGCCGTTTCATGCCCACGCGGCTGGATGCCACCCGCCGCATCGGTGGATTGCTGGCCGCCGCCGATGCCGCCGGCCTGGCCTTTGCCGATGCCGGCTGCTCGCCCTTCGTGGGCAAGGGTTTTGAACGACTCGATCCGCTGCAACTCGCCCATTGGCTTCTGCGTGATCCCGATACCGGGGTTGGCGCGCATCAGACTTCGAAGGCTGCCGAATGAACGTGATCGCCATGCAACCGACTTCGCCCGCCGCTTCCTCCGCGCACACCCCCGGCGCCGCGCAAACACCCGGCTCCGCGCAAACACCCGGCCAATCCACCGGCCAGGCAACCAACATGCCGCAGCGGCCAACGCGGCATCCATCGGCGCCGATCCGCCAGGCCAATATCGTTGCCGTTGCATCGGGCAAGGGCGGCGTGGGCAAAACCTGGCTGTCGATCACGCTGGCGCAGTATTTCGCCCGCCAGGGCATTCGCACGCTGCTGTTCGATGGCGATATCGGTCTGGCCAACGTGGATATCCAGCTTGGCCTGATGCCGGATCGTGATCTGGGCAGCGTGATCGCCGGCCGTTTCGGCCTGGCCGATGCCGTGATGCCGTCTGAAGCCGGCTTCGATATCATCGCCGGCAAATCCGGCTCGGCCAGCCTGGCCACGCTGGATCAGGCCGCGCTGAATGGTTTGCGCGACGAACTGTGCCAACTGGCCCGCAGTTACGACAAGGTGGTGATCGATCTCGGCGCCGGTGTGGATGGCGTGGTGCGCACGCTGTCGCAGGCCGCCGGCACGATCCTGGTCGTTACGAATGACGAACCCACCGCGCTCACCGATGCCTATGCCTTCATCAAGCTGGCGCGCATGGCCGACAAGACCGCCGATGTGCGGGTGGTGGTGAATATCGCCGCCACCACGCGGGAAGGCGAACGCACTTATGGCAAGCTCAACAAGGCAGCCGAGAATTTCCTGAAATTCTCGCCGCCGCTGGCCGGCGTGATCCGCCGCGACGAAAAGGTGCGCGACGCCATCCGCAACCAGATGCCGCTGCTCACCCGTCATCCGATGTGCGATGCGGCCGAGGATGTGGAAGCTATCGCTTCCGGCCTCACCGGCGCCATCGCCAGGGCGCGGTACTAGGTGCCATGAGCGAGGTCGGCCGGGTCGGTACTCCGCCCCCGGCCGCTGTTTCCGGGCAAGCGCAACCAGCGCCTGCACAGCCATCCGCCGCCGATGGCGCCAACAAGATTCTCGATAGCGGCAGCAACACGCCGCAGCAAACTTCAAGCAAGCCGCAAACCGCCGATGCCGTGCGCACCAGCGAAGTGGCCGATGCGGCCAAATCCGGCCGCGCGCTGGATGCCCAGGTCGCCGCCCGCGATGGCAATGCATTGGTGCTGCGCAGCCAAGGCGGCAGCGTACTGGTGCTCAGCGGCAATCCCAAACTGGTGGATTTTCTGGTGCCCGGCGCCACGCTGAGCTTGCAGGTGAAGCCCGGCACGCCGCCTGGCGTTACGCTGCTCAGTGCCAATGGCGTGGCCTTGCAGCCGCCGCTTTCGGCTTTGCTCGGCAATCCCACACCCACGCAACTCGCGCTCGCCGTGCCCCAGCCGGGCCAGGCGCAAACGCCGCTGCTGTTGCCCCAGGCTGGCCAGATGCTGCAAGCCAGCGTGCTGCCCTTGCCGGCCCAGGGTCAGACTCAGGCATCAGCCATGCCGGGCCAGACGCTGCCGGTGCAAAATTCGCCTGCCGCATTGCAGGGCGCAGCATTGCAGGGCACTGCCTTGCAAAGCAGTGCCGCGCAAGGCCTGCCGGCCGGCGCCCAGGCCCAGCTTGTGGTGCGCGCCGCCGCCATGCCGGGCCAGCCGCTGCCGCCGGTGGCCGCAGCCGCGCAGATCGCCGTGGCGTTGGGCCAGAATGCAGCGGGGCAGACCTTGCTGCGTTTGCCGCAAGGCTTGCTCGCGTTGGATTTGCCGCAGCCCTTGCCCGCGGGTACGCAATTGGCGCTGGAGCTTGCCGGCCTCACGCGCCCGGGTACGGCCGCTGCGTCGGTGGCGTCGCCCAGCATCGGCGTGATGCAGCGCTTGCAGGCCGGCTGGCCCGCTATGCAGCAAACCCTCGATGTGCTGCGCGGCCTCAATCCCGGTCTGGCCGATCGTCTGGCCCAGGCATTGCCGCAGCCCAATGCGCGGCTGGCTGCGAATGCTCTGCAATTCATGGCGGCATCCGCGCTGGGCAATGCCCAGGCCTGGTTGGGCACAGAGGCCAGCCGTGTGTTGCGCGAAGCCGGTCGGCAGGATTTGTTGAGCCGGCTGGATGAGGATTTCCGCGATCTCGGCAAGCTCAATCAGCGCGGCGGCGACAGCGACTGGCAGGCGCTGACCATGCCGATGCTGGTGCAGGGCAAGGTGGAGCCGGTTCAGATTTTCATGCGGCGCCGGCGCGACAAGAAGAAGCAGCAGGGCCAGACCCGTTTCATCATCGACTTTACGTTGGAAAGCACCGGGCCGCTGCAATTCGATGGCTTTCTCAACGACAAACGCTTCGATCTGATCCTGCGCGCGGACAGCGAATTCGGCCCGGCCTTCCGGCTGGATGTGCAAAGGATATTCGACGATGCGATTGCCATCGGCGGCATGACCGGCACGATCCAGTTCCATGATCGGGAGCCGCCGATCCCCTGGCCCAGCCCGGAACTGGAAACCAAATCCGGCGGCAATGCGTTGACGGCGTGAATCCGCTTGCGGTGATGCCCACCACCCCGGCACCCTCGCAGTTGCCGCGCGGCTGTCCGGTTTAAATTCGCGGTGTTGATTTCAAATCCTGTCGTCACCACCGGACTTGTTCCGGTGGTCCATGGTTCAGCGGCTTTGCTGGGTCAGGCATGGACCCTCGGAATAAATCCGAGGGTGACGCGTTTAGAGTTCCTACCACTATTTTTTTTTGGGCCTTAAACCGGGTGGCCGTTCTATCGTCAAAAATGTGAAGAAAAAATGCGAGAAACTTGATCCTGTTGCGCCTCGCCGCGTATTTCGGCACCACAGCGGAATTCCGGCTGAATCTGCAATCGCGCTATGATCTGAAAATCGCGCGCCGCGATCTCTGGCCGATTTTTGCGCAAAGAGATTCGGCCGCTCAAGGCGGCTTGATCCTCAGTGCCGGCTGCCGGCAGGTTCGGTGTTGCCGGGCTGCCCGTTATTCTGATTTGCGTCACTCTGCTGCTGGCGCAAAAAGCCCTGCAGGCCGGCTTCGTCCAGCTCTGCCTGTTCGCGCTTTGCCTGTTCGCGGGCGGCGGCGGCAAGCCGGGTTTCCTTCACCAATTCGTATTTCTTCAATTCGCGGAAGGCTTCGTTCACATCGTCCTGGGCGATGGCGATCTTGGCGATCACTTCTTCGCGCGATGCCATCAGGCGGTCCACCCGCTCGCGGTTCACCCGCCGGTAATTGGCAAAGCTGTAGCCGGCTTCCATCGAGGTGGCGGCGAATTTGCGTTCGCGTTCCAACTCCTCGTCCAGGGCTTGGATCTGGCGTTCCAGGCCGGATCGCAGAACCTCGAGATCCACGATCACCCGGCGCTTTTCGTCCAACGTCCATTTCGACAGGCGGATCAGGCCATCAATGCCGCGCATGGGTCAGGTCCGCCTATTGTTTCGCATCGCCGGCGGCGAAGATTTCCGCCAGTTGCATATAGCAGGATTCCAGATCGGCGCGTTCGCTTTTCAACTGCTTGAGAAAAGCCTCCAGCGCCGGCTGATAGCGGATCGCCTCGTCCACCTTGGGGTCCGATCCCATGCGATAGGCGCCCAGCCGGATCAGTTCCGACATATCCTCATAGGCCGCCATCAATTGCCGCGCGCGATTCACCAGCGCGTTTTCGGTTTCGGTGTTGCAGCCCGGCATGGTGCGCGAGATCGAACGCAGGATGTTGATGGCGGGATAGCGGCCGCGTTCGGCGATGCGGCGCTCCATCACGATATGGCCGTCTAGAATGCCGCGCACCGCATCGGCGATGGGCTCGTTATGATCGTCGCCATCCACCAGTACGGTGAACAAGCCGGTGATGCCGCCATCGCCGGTGCCGGGGCCGGCACGTTCCAAGAGGCGCGGCAATTCCGCAAATGCGGTGGGCGGATAGCCCTTGGTGGTTGGCGGTTCGCCGCCGGAAAGCCCGATCTCGCGTTGCGCCATGGCGAAGCGTGTGACCGAATCCATCAGGCACAGCACCTGCAGGCCGAGATCGCGGAAGAATTCCGACAGGGTGAGCGTCATGTAAGCCGCCTGGCGGCGCACCAGCGCGCTTTCATCGGAGGTTGCCACCACCACGATGGTGCGGGCCAGGCCAGCGGGGCCCAGATCGTCCTCGATGAATTCCTGCACCTCGCGGCCGCGCTCGCCGATCAGCCCCACCACGTTCACATCGGCTTCGGTATAACGCGCCATCATCGAGAGCAGCACGGATTTGCCCACGCCCGAGCCGGCGAAGATGCCCATGCGCTGACCGCGGCAGCAGGAAATGAAGGTGTTGATCGAGCGGATGCCCAGATCGATCTTGCCGCCCACGCGCTTGCGCGAATTGGCCGGCGGCGGATTGTTGCGCAGCGGATAGGGCCGCATGCCGTTCACCAGCGGCGGGCCGCCATCCAGTGGCCGGCCCTGGCCATCGATCACCCGGCCCAGCCAGCTCACATCGGGGTAGACCACCGGCTGTTCCTCGGCCACCACGGCCCGGGTGCCCAGCCCCACGCCCTCCAGCGAGCCATAGGGCATCAGCAGGGCGCGGTTCTGCCGGAAGCCCACCACCTCGCCTTCCACCACGCGGTTGTCGCGGGCCAGCAGCCGCACGCGGGAGCCGATGGACAGGTAGCGCTCCACCCCGGCCACTTCCACCAGCAGGCCCTGGATCGACACCACACGGCCGGTGAAGGTCATGTCCTTGATCCGGTCGAGTTCCATCATCAGGCTTTGCATGCTGGCATAATCCTTTCTTTCCGGCGCTTTAGGGTAACGCCGAATCCCTTAAACCGGGTTAAGACCTCCGTCTAAATATAGGTTGTTAACTTTATTCGTTAACCATGGTAAATTATCGCGAATCGCAGAAAGCTTGAAATCCGCCAATTCCGCAAGGTCGTCTCGGGTTTCGTCATAATCCGCCCGAATCAGGCGCAAATCCAAAGGGCTTAACCGGGGCCGATCCGGGGCCGACATCCATAGGGGGATGCCATGCGCGTATTGCTGATCGAAGACGATGCCGCCACTGCCAAGAGCATCGAATTGATGCTGGGCCATGAGGGCTTCAATGTCTACAAGACCGAGTATGGCGAGGAAGGCCTCGATCTCGGCAAGCTTTATGATTACGACATCATCATTCTCGACCTGAACCTGCCCGACATGTCCGGCTATGACGTGCTCAAGCAGCTCCGGGTCTCCAAGATCAAGACCCCCATTCTGATCCTTTCCGGCCTCGCCGGCATCGAGGACAAGGTCAAGGGTCTCGGCTTCGGCGCCGACGACTACATGACCAAGCCGTTCCACAAGGACGAGCTGGTCGCGCGCATCCACGCGATCGTGCGCCGCTCCAAGGGTCACGCCCAGTCGGTCATCAAGACCGGCGACCTCGTGGTCAATCTCGACACCAAGACGGTCGAGGTCGGCGGCCAGCGCGTGCACCTGACGGGCAAGGAATACCAGATGCTGGAGCTGCTCTCGCTCCGCAAGGGCACCACC